>NZ_JBVJTD010000041.1:0-46307 GCF_055605965.1 Streptomyces sp. NPDC037126 | reverse complement strand
GACCACCAACCGCGGACCGGCAGAGTCCGCCCCGCAGCCACACGATCAGGCGACACCAGATGCAGTCAAAGGCTCACGAACCGCCCACTAAGAGGTCGTCCTTGGCTGACGCAGGGCCCGGACGGCTTCGAGGGTTCGCCAACCACAGCCGTTGACGGGCTGCAGCGTCTTCATTTGTGGTCGCGCGAGAAGGCAGGGATCTCGTCGCGGGTCGGGTAGTTCGGCAGGGGGGCCTGCTTGCCCTGAAGGAACGCAGTGATGACGGCGGCGGCCCGGCCGTTGTTGCCGTCGAGGCCGTTCCACATGTGGTGTCCGACTCCGGGCATGTACTGCGTGCGCTGGATGGCGGGGTCGTTGGCAAGGACGGTGGTCTCCCATTGACGGACCTGGGAGGAGCACTCGGCGATCATCAGCATCGCGGGGATCCGGGAGCGCCTCAGTTGCGGGGCGATGGAGGGCGAGTCCTTGACCGTCTGCTGGATGCGGAGGCTGGCTGCGGGGCTGAAGGAGAAGTTCTGTGCGGTGTCTTCGGCGGGGATGCGGTGCGCGTCGCGAGCGCAGTAGGCGGATGCGGTGTCGCTGCCGAGGTCCGCGGCGGTGAAGGCGTTGACGCCTTCGGCCTGTCCGATCAGTCCGGTGTCGGGGGTGAGGAGTCCGAGTCGCATGAGGCCGAATGCCACGGCGTACCGGGGGACGTGCGTCGATCGCGGTCCGGTCATGGCCGGCGCGAGGCCGCGCGCGGATTCTCGGCCCTTGTGCCCGGTGATGTGTGCGGTGGGGCCGTCCATGGGGCCGGGCTCGGCGATGATCGCCCGGTGCAGGCGGGCAGCGACGCTCGGGTCGGCCAGGGCTCGGGTGAGCACGGCCCCGCCTGAGGAGAATCCGAGGATGTCGACCTTGCCCTTGTTCAGGCGGTCGACGAAGGCGGCGAGGTCACGGACCGACCTGGAGATCGTGTAGTGGTCCATGGAGAGCAGGTCGCTTCGTCCGCCGCCGGCCTGCTCGTAGGCGTAGACGTCATAGCCCTGGCGTGCCAGGAGTTGCAGGAACCGGTGGTCGAGCACCGAGATGCCGCGGACCGGTCCGCCGTTGAGGTACACGAGCGGGATGGGGTGCCGGGTGCCGGAGTTCGCGGGCGGGTAGTGGTACACCGCGACCCGGCTGCCGGTGGCCAGGTTCCAGTGCTGCGTGGCCACGAAGGATAAGGCTGGCGGGTATTGCCGGGTTTTCGACACGGTCGGGATGCAGACCGTCGCTGTCAACGCCGCCGCGACGACCACCGGCAGAAACGGCACGAGCCGCGCCGGCCAGGGGCGGCGCCGGCCCCGCCACAGCGCGAGAACAGTCCCGGCCCCGAGGGTCGTCAACCACGCGGCGAGCCCCGAACCGGCCCCGTCCGTGAGGGCGATCAGTGCGAGAAAGACGACGACCAGCGTCGCGATGCCGGCCAGGGTCAGCAGTAAGCGGGCGAGACGTATGGCGGACGTGGGCACAGCAGACCTCCGACTGTTTCAGAACATCGTTTCAAAACGACGTTATCAAATGAGGTAGGCTGCCGGCCGTGGGTAGGCCCAGAACAAACGACGAGGCCGTCAAAGAGCGGCTTGTGGAGTGCGCGACCGAGATGCTCGCCACCCGTCCGCGGGAGTCGCTCACGGTCCGCGCAGTGGCCGCTGCCGCCGAGGCGTCCACGACGGCGGTGTACTCCTTGTTCGGCGGTAAAGACGGGCTGATCGGTGCGGTGCGAGACAGAGCCGTCGCCGGCCTGTTCCAGGACCTGTCGGCGGTGCAGACCTCCGCAGACCCTCTCGCCGACCTCTACGCCCTGGCCTTCGCCTACCGTCGCTGGGGGCGAGGACACAGCCACCTGTACACGGTGCTGTTCGGTGGTGTGCAGTCCTTCAACCCGTCGGGGGAGGTCGGTACCAGTGACCCGATCCGTCCGCTCCTCGCGGCGATCGATCGTGCCGTGACAGCGTCCGTCCTCGTCGGCGAGGCAACGGCGATCGCCCTGTCGATCTGGGCCGCCCTCCACGGACTGGTGACTCTTGAACTGGCTGGGGCCTTCGACGCCGCGACGGCCGAGTCCGCATTCCGCTCGGCGATTCACGCCACGTTGCGCGGATGGACGACCCCGGCGGTGTTCCGCAGCCTTCGCGAAGCAGAACTCGCTCATTGACAGGATCAGGGCCGGTTATCGGGGCCCTCCCGGTCCCTGCCGGGTGCGTGGTCGGTGAAAACCGGCATGCCAAGGTCAACCAGCTGCGGCCGACCATCGGTCGGACCCCGTTAGAGGCTGTTGAGCTTGGCCATCGCGGCGTCAGCCTGGTGCGGCCCGATGCCCGTGCGAGGCCTCCACAGGGAGCGGCGCGAGCCAGTCGGCGACCGGCGTCTGGGGGGACGGCGAGGACAGCCGGAGGCGGTCGTGGCGACCGTGATGGTGGGGCGGATGCCGACGCGAACGTCGGCGCCGAGGCGGGGATGGATCGGACCCTGAGTTCTCTCCCCGGCCGCCGGATGGCGGTCTAATGCCGGAGCCGGAGTACTGAGCGTGACCGGGGTGGTGGAATGGCCGGCCGCTCTCACCGGTGCCTCCGTCGCATGTCTGACCCAGCCGCGGCCAGCACAGCAAACGCAGCCCGATCGGCAAGCGCAGCCCCGCATCGGAACAGAGGTGTCTGGGGAGACGGTGACGGAGTACAAGACCCCCACCGCGGGCGCTCCCGGCTCGACGGGGCGAAACCCGGCGGCGTTCCGTCCTCTCGCTCGGGTGCCGGCGACAGGTTCCTGCCCTCCCACTTCCACCACCGCGAGGGCCACGTACACGAGCACCCCGCCAAAGTCTGGGATGCTCCCAGGATCCAGGGGCTCAGGCAGGTTGCGGAAGCATCCGCGCACCCCAGCGCGGCGTCGCCGAGAAAGCACTCCTGACACCGCCTGGGCTCTGGTCGCGTGGTACGCGCCGGGGCTTCGTTCCGTGAAGCGAACCGAGTGGCATCGCCCCGACTACAGGTCCGCAGTGCTCGCTCCGTACCGGTGTTTCGCCCCGGGTGGTGGGGGCTACTCGCAGGCGAAAGCCCGCGCCTCGGTCAGAGGCGGCGAGGCGGGCGGTCTTGCTGCCGAGGCAGTGTGCGCCGACGGGGCCACCGACGTAGGCAAGGGGATGGTCGCGATGACCATGACCACGCAGCAGGGCGGCGGAGGCGGCTCCAGCGGCCTGTACGACGTCTTGGAACTCGTCCTCGACCGCGGACTGGTGATCGACGCGTTCGTGCGGGTCTCCCTGGTGGGGATCGAAATACTCAAGATCGACGTCCGGGTCGTGGTCGCCAGCGTCGACACCTACCTCCGCTTCGCCGAGGCCTGCAACCGCCTCGATCTGGAAGCCGGGCCCCACAAGCCGGCCGGGCTCACTGATCTCACCGGAAAGCTCACCCAGTCCGGCGGCGGTGAACAGCTGTCCGAGTCCAAGGCCAAGGGCGCACTCTCCGGTGCAGCCGAGACCGTCTCCGACGCCTTCAACCAGGCACGCGGCGAGGGCCGGGAGCGGCAAGGCGAGCGGGCCTCGCGCGGGAGAGAGGAATGAGGGATGCGTACAGCGTCTCGGCGGACGACGACACGGTGACCACGGTGCTCGACGAGCGCACAGAACACTTCCTGGAGGCAGAAGCTCCAGCGTGGGGAGATGATCGCCACCGCCGTCCAGGCACGCGAGGCGAGTGACGCCGAGTTGCTGCACCAGGCAATGGCGTCGCAGGCCAAGGCGGTCAGCACCGGACCGCAGGGCATCGGGTGGCTGGCTAATGTCTCCTTCCTGGTGAACCGTGATGCGCAGGAGCAGTTCCTGTCGACGGTCGTCGAATTCCGTCCCCGGCACCCGCATCTCGAACTGCACGTCAACGGCCCGCTACCGCCCTACAGTCTCGTCGACGCCTCCTCCTCGGGGCAGGCTGAAGGCGGGATCAGCGAAGCGTTCGGGAACGCGGCAGCTCAGCCCACCGGTTGACCCAGCCCCTGCCCCGGCGGCTGGGAAGGCGTCACCACAGGCCGGGCTTGCCTGCTGCCGCGCCCGGTACGGGCGCCGAACCTCTGGGCGTTGGACGCGCGGGCTCAGCCGAGCCCTCAGGGCACCCAACCATGGCGAAACCGTTCGCAACCGGTTTAATATTCTCCAAACCTCTGCCGGAACTGCGGCGCTGTGCGCGCCGCAGCGATGATCCGCCGTGCCCGCGGACAGCCGGGAAGGGGTTTGTAGTGTCCTGCACATCCAGCGGAGATCCGGCAAGGCATGACTGGCGCGATCGCGCGGCCTGCGTCGGAGAGGACCCCGACATCTTCTTTCCTCTCTCGGATCTCCTGGCCCCCGATGCGGAGGCTTCCCTGGCCCGAGCCATATGCCGCCGCTGCCCTGTGATCATCGACTGCCGCACCTGGGCACTCGACCACGGGGAGGACGACGGCATCTGGGGGGCCACAACCGCCGCTCAACGCCGCTCGATCCGGCGCGCAATCACGGAACCCGTCCGCGCGACCAGGCGCCCGCGCGACGAGCCGGAAGACGGTGGCGAGTTACCAGCTCTCCCCCGCTCCCCCGGCTACGGGGACTCCTCCTCGCGGCTTCCCTATTCGTCCTCGATGGGGCGCAGGGCGCCGGCGTCACCGAACACGATCACGGTGTCGCCGGCCTGCACGGCGGTCTTGGGATCGGGGTCGGGTTCCAAGGAGCCGTCGGCGCGGCGGATCAGCAGGGACAGCGCTCCCCCGCAGACCTGGCGCAGGGGCCGGGCCCACGAGGCGGGATCCGTACGTCGGAGCTGCCGGCCCGGGTGAACTCCACCACCACGTGCGGGCGGACCGCCAGCAGAGCCATCCCCCGGCCGCTGGTGATGTAGGGAGAGACCACGCTGCTGGCGTCGGCGTGGGTGAGGCGTTCGGCCGACGCGGCCTCCGAGGCGCGCGAGACGATGGCGAGCGAGGGGTTGAGCGAGTGGGCGATCAGGTGATGTAGACGTTCTCGACTTCCGAGTCGACCGCGCAGACCAGGCCGCGGGCGTGGTCCATGCCCGCGCGGTTCAGCACCTGCTCGGAGGCGGCGTTGCTCTTCCAGGGCGGCGTTGTTCTCGATGACGACGAAGGGGACGCCCCCGGCCTCGAACTCGCGGGCCACGGCCTGGCCGACCCGCCCGTTGGCGCAGACGATGAAATGGTCGCACAGCGCGCCGATGCGATGCCGCATCCGCCGTTTTCTTCCCGCGGGCCCGAACCGTCCTTCCACCAGTGCCGTCCCGATCAGTCCGAGGACCGCGACGAAGACCGCGACACCCACCACCGCCAGCGCGGCGGTGTAGAGCTTGCCAGCCTGGGTGACGGCGCCCTGAGGCCGACGGGGTACGCCGAAGGTGCGGTGCATGCACGCCATGGGCTAGGGATGGGCAGCGGTGGGTGGCGGCTCAGTGCAGGATGCTGACGGCTCGCGCGATCACCAGGAGCGAGGTCAGCAGGGCGCAGACGCTCTGGATGCTCATCATGGCCTTGGCGCGGGTCGACAGCGGCATGGTGTCGGTCGGGCTGAAGGCGGTGGAGTTGGTGGTGGACACGTACAGGTAGTCCATCAGCGTGGGAACCCAGTCCGAGGTGGCGCTGGCACCGTCGGCGACTTCCTGGACGGCGTCGTCGTTCTCGTCCTGGGAGAAACGGAAGTCCGCCAGCGGCAGGGCGGAGCGCGGCGCCTGGGTACGGCTGACCGGGCCGCCCCGGTCCAGCTCCCAGTAGGCCAGCCCGAAGACGATGATGTTGGTCAGCCACACCTGCAGCGCGGCCACCAGCAGGGACCGGCCGTCCTTCACCCCGGCGTAGAGCAGCTCATGAATCAGGATGACCAACGCCACGAGGTTGCTGACCGCGATGACGCCGACGAGCGTCAGCGACAGCACGCGGAACGTCCTCGTCTGCCGGGTCAGCCGTTTGGGGTGGGCGCGGCGCCTCGTCCTGCCCGGCCGGCCGCCGCGCACCCTCCAGCTTGTACCCCGAAGCCCGGGGCCCGTGCCTGCCCGTGCCTGCGTGTGAAGGGCACCCTCCGGGCAGGCGCCTGTCGGCTGCGCGAGCCGACTTTCGCTGCCGGGTCCTTGCGTCTTTCGGACGACGGGTCGGAGACGTCGGGCCGGGTGCCGTAGACCGTGGCGGACGGCGTCATGGGTGACGGGGCCCCGGGGGGATACCGCTGGGCGTGTGCCGCGGGCGGTCTGGGTGCCGGCCATTGCGCGGCCTTGCCCTCACACAACTCAACGCACGCGTCCCGGAGGAGCCGGCCGCATCGGTCCGCGCCCGCGCGCAGCGCGCAGGAATGTCCGTGCAGGACTACGTCGCTGACGTCCTCGCCGCCGATGAAGAGGCAGCCGAGGCCCCGAAGACATGCGGCAGGCCCGCGCCCGCGCGCACGCCGCCGTCGCCTACAAGCGGTGGCTGGGCACCGGCCGGTCCGAGGCCGGCGCCATGACCATAGATGAGGTGTTCGGGTGACGGCAGTCCCCGCCCGGTTCGCCGCCAACGTCGGTGAAACGATCAAAAACCTGCCCGTCCCCGACAGGGACGAACTCCACGGCGCGATCCTGCGGGCCTGCGAAGACCCCTACTCGTGGCCACAGGCCGACAAGTAGGAGATGGACGAGACGGTGCGCGTCATCACGACGCGCGCCGCCATCGTCCACTACGTCATCCTGCCCCGCCCCGACCTTCACCTCTGGGTCTTCGCCATCACCGTCTGACCTGCGCCACCTGCGGCCGGAGCGCAGCTCGGCGCGCCGCCTGTAGGGTGCGGGCCTGACCGCCCCGCCCCGCTTCCCGGCCGCCTGGCGCGACCGGTTCATCACCGCCCTGCGGCACGGCCAGGCCCTCGACGAAGCGGCCGCCGGGCTGAGCGTCGACCTGCGCGCCGTCTGGGTGCGGGCCCGCACCGACACCCGCCTCACCGTCGCGCCGGTCGTGACCCGGACGCCCTCGCCGAACGCGGCGACTCCCTGCGCCCCGACGACCTCCGCCTCCTGGCCCTCGGCCTGCCCCCGTCCCCCGGGACCGGCCCAGGCCGTGGTAGTCGGGCTCGGTGCCGGCCGTGAAGCCATGCAGCCGGTTCGGCATCGGACGCCGCTGGTAACTCCCGTCACCACAGATGTGCCCGGCAGCCATGGCCGGCCCATGGAGGTCGGGTCACCCAGCGCGCTGGGCCGTCCCCATGGCCTGTGCCGGTACGGCGGACAGGGCGACGGTGCAGGAGGCGCAGCGTCGGGCCTGGGCGGGTACGGGGCTGAGGCATTCGGGGCAGTCCCGTTTGGGGGCCTGGACGTCTTGGTGCGGGGCGAGGCGTTCGTGGAGCTTGTTGATCGGGAGCACGACCAGGAAGTACAGGGCGCCGGCGAGGAGGAAGAAGCTGATCGCCGCGTCGACGAAGGCGCCATAGGGGGACTCGCAAGGGCACCTTCGTGAACGCATCCCGGCCTGCGCCGGGCGCACGTAGAGCCTGCGATGGATAGACGATCCCTTGGCCCAGCGGCCGGCGTCCACGAGCTCCTCGTCCGTGGCGCCCTTCTCAGCGAGGTCGGTAGCCTCACCCGCGCGTCGACCATGGGAAGTCCGCGCTCGAGCAGGACACCTCGGCCTACAGCGAGAGTCCACCCTGGTTGGGGCCCGGCGCGCTCCAGCCTCGCGGCGGCGGAAGGGGTGGCCCGGGCGCGTGCCGGGTGCAGAGCGACGTGCTGCCGACGGCCGGTTTGTTCAAGGATCCGCTGTTTGGGGTCGAGGGCGGCGCCAGGCAATCACCGACTGACCACCCTCTTCGACGCACGCAATCCAGAATGACCGTGCGGGAATCGACCCGCGCAGGTCGAGCGAACCCGGTCCGGATCAGGGACCGCCTGCCGTGCCCGCGTTCTGGCCGGACCCGACGCGTCCGGCTTGAGCCCGCGCTTCGCCCGGCCCGGCGCGCCGCTGTACGGAATGCTGGCCGGCTTGGCGGCCGTGCTGGCCCACGCCCAGGCGCCCACCCCGGACGCGGGGACCAGGGCGGAGAGTGAGTCAGTCCCAGCCGGGCAGCAGCAGCCCGCCGTAGGCCCCAGGGTCGACCTGCGGTTCGCCCGCGGCGTCGGCGAACGCCTGCAGTGCCTCGACCATCGCACTGCGGCGCTCGGCGGGCATGGCCTCCACGATCCGGGTGATCTCCTCCTGGCGGCGCTGGGTCACCTGGTGCACCACGCGCTGCCCGGCCGGGGTGAGGGCGAGCTTCGCGACGCGGCGGTGGCGGTCTACGGTGATCCAATGGACGTTGGGTCGGTACTGATCGCGGTGACTGGTGTAGCGGGGACGCTCGGGGGTGCGTTGCTCACCCAGCGGGGCGCCGACCGGGCAAAGAGGCGCGAGTTGGAGATGACCCAAGCTATCCAGGAGGCCCGCGAGAGCCGTGAACTGCGACGGAGCTGCTACTCGGAACTGCACCGGGATGCACGACAGTTCGCCACGGCCCTCAGTCGTCACCTGTACGTCATGCGAGACCGTGCACCCGCGGAAGAGGACATTCGGGCGCTGGAAGAAACCAAGGACGCCTACCGCAACCGCTGGTCCGAGGCGCTGATGATCGCCCCCGCCGCTGTGATTGCTCCGGCTCACGAGGTGAACGAGACGCTGACCCGGGTACACGGACAGGTCAAACGCCTGGAACAGGGGAATCCGCGGCCAGACGAGACCCTGCGATCAGCCGCTGAAGCGCAACATGCTCTCTGGCCCCTGATAGACGCCATGAGAGAGGCGATGCGTCGTGATCTGGGCGTCGCTGGAGAGGCTGGCTACGAAGCCTCGCGCTTGCACCGGTTCGCCCCCGCCAGCGACCCCACCGTCTTGATCCAGGACTTCGTGGAACGGAGCGATGGCCCCAGCTCCTAAGGGGCGTTCCGTGTCTTGATCACGACCCGGGACAGGCCCTAGCGGGCAGGTCCTGCCCCTCGTGCTGGACGACATCCGGGTCCCGCGACTGGGCCGTGGCAGGCCCCGAACCACACCGGACACACTGCTCGGAGATAAGGCTTACTCCTCCAAGCAGATCCGCGCAGACCTCGCGGCCCGCGGCGTACGCGCTGTGATCCCCGAACGCCTCGACCAGCAGGCCAACCACAGGAGAAGGGGCCGCGGCGGCGGACGCCCCCGCACTCTGGACGCCGAGACCTACAAGCGCAGGAACGTCGTGGAACGGTCCTTCAACCTGCTCAAACAGTGGCGGGGCCTGGCAACCCGTTACGACACACTTGCGGTCGTCTATCGCTCCGCAGCCGTGTTAGCAGCGGTGATCATGGTGCGGCGCGGTCCTCAGGGTTCAGGAGGAAAAGCCGTACCGTCCTTGCAGGCGGACGAAATGCGCGGGCGTAAGTATCCGCCGGCGCTCCAGTCCCGACGCGGTGCGCAGGAAGGACACGACCTGCTCCCGGCCTCCCGGCCCGATGGGCTGTACGAGGTGGCCGCCGAAGCACAGTTGCTCTGCGAGGGGTGCGGGAACCTCCGGAAACGCGGCGGACACGATGATTGCGTCGTACGGAGCACGGTCCGGAACGCCGCCGCTGCCGTCCCCGATGTGCGGCTCGACATTGCGAATGCCCTGTCGGGCGAGATTGCGCCGTGCCTGCCGGCCGATCTCCGGCCACATCTCGATGGTCACCACATCGGCGGCCAACCGGGCGAGTAGCGCGGTCTGGAAGCCGAGACCGGTGCCGATCTCAAGGACGTGCTCGTCCCCGATCAGATCAAGGCCCTCGATCATCATCGCCGAGAGCGAGGGCTGCGTGGTCACCTGTCCGTGCCCGATCGGAAGGGGCACGTCATGGTAGGCGTGCGCTTGATGACCAACGGGGACGAATGCCGCCCGGGGCGTCGCCCGCACAGCCTGGAGCAGGCGCTCGTCTCTGATGCCGGCCTCTCGAACGGCCCGCAGGAGATCCTCGGGTGGATGGGCGGCTTCGGTCATGTTCGCTGCCTTCCGAGCGATGACCAGAGGGTGGTGGTGCCGTAGGGCTCACGGTTGATGCGCGAGCCGCAGAAGTGGCTCAACCGGTCCAGGGTCGCCGGTCGCCTGGAGTCCCGTGCAGCGTGTCGCGGGCACAGCCATGACGTGCGCGGCGCCGGATCAGACCCCGCCCGCCAGGGGCGACCGCCGGGTCACGGGCCGCGCCCCGGCCTCTCATGGGGGTGATACGCGGCGTGCGCACACGTCATCGTTGATCACGCACACGCTTCGGATCTCTCGCTGCGCGGATCCTGCTGACTTCCAGTACACCCTCGGGCCTATGGCTTCGCTCACGTCGCAGGCGAGCAGCCGGCCGCCGTCGGCCAAGCCCCGGGCGATGCCGCGCCCGGCGAGATGCTGCCCAGCCGGCCCGGACAGGCCTCCCACACCGTGCTGCGTCATCTCTGGCTCACCGAGGCCGAGGCGCACGCACTGGAGGCCCGGCTGCGCACGATGGCCGCGGAGCCCCGCCGACGGACCCCGCGCGTGGCGAGCCGTACGGCCTGCTGGTCAGCCTCTTCCGCGCCGACGTGCCCAGCCTGCCGCCGGACGACGAGCCCTGAGCCATCGGCACCTCGGGAGCGGGGCGCGTGGGAGTTTCTGGGCCTCGCGAGGCCGGCGGGGTGGGGCGCGCCGGCGCTTCCGGAACGTGGCCGGTCGGCAACGGCCGTTCGTACGCAGGGGTGTGGCACCAGTGTCCGGGCGGCTCGTGCCGTGACGCGCGGGCGCCCCCTCCCGCACCTCCAGGAGGGGGCGCCCGCGGGGTCAGGCCGCTACCGGGGCCCGCTCGGCGACGGGCTTGCGCTGCTCCGCCGCGGTGCGCCGGACGAGGAGACGGTCGAGGCCGAAGGCGCCAGAGCCGGTGAAGACCAGCAGGAAGAACGCCCAGCAGAACATGACCGAGGGCTCGCCACCGTTCTGGATGGGCCACAGGGCGGCCTTCTGGTGGATGTCGAAGTACGCGAACGCCATGGAGCCCGACGCGAGCAGCGCGGCCCCGCGGGTGCCGAGGCCGACGAGCACGAGACCACCCGCGACCAGCTGGATCACGGCCGCGTACCAGCCCGGCCAGGTGCCGGCGTCAATGGTGCCGCCCTTGCCCATGGCGCCGCCCAGGACGCCGAAGAGGGAGGTGGCACCGTGCACGGTGAAGAGCAGGCCGACGACGATGCGGAAGAGCCCTAGGACGTAGGGCTGGGCTGAGCTGAGGCGAGCGGTCATGAGGCGGTTTCTCCTCTTCGGTGTCGGTCGGACCGGCTGGGGACAAGCAGGCCGGTCGTGGAGGACGGCGCTACCGAACGAGCGTCGCAAGCCCCGCTAAAGCCGACCTAAGGTTGCTTGCCTGCTCAAGTTCCGGCCGGACCCGCCCCCTCAGTGACACGCGCCGCGAGCGGCGCTGCAGGAGCGCGGTGGTCGACCGACCCGCCGGGAGGCATGGGCTCCCTGGCCGCCGCGCCCGCCGTTCGTCCAAGAGGCAGGAGGCCAGGAGGCGCGGCGTCCGGGGCGGCGATGAGTTCGCCGACACCCGGGGGTCTGTCCCTCGACGGAGAGAAACGACTCATCGGGAGCAGACCATGGGCCTCATCCACATCGAGCTGTTCGCGACCCTCGACCTCGTCGCGCAGGCGCCGGGCGGCCCCGACGAGGACCCGAGGGGGTTTCCGTTCGGCGGCTGGCAGGCGCCCATGCTCGACGACGTCGCCGGCGCGCAGGTCGTCGCAGCGTACGAAGGCACCGACGCCCTCCTGCTCGGCCGGCGGACGTACGACATCTTCGCCGCGTACTGGCCCCACCAGAAGGGCGGCGGGGACGGCGAGATCGCCACGCTCTTCAACAGCGTCCCGAAGTACGTGGCCTCGCGCGGCACGCCCCACCTCTCCTGGGCCGGCTCCACACGGCTGGGTCCGGACCTGGTCGACGCGGTGCGCGATCTCCGCGACCGGCACGAGCACGTGAAGGTCGTCGGAAGCCTGGACTTCGTGCAGACCCTGCTGCGCGAGAAGCTCTTCGACCGTCTGGACCTCTGGCTGCACCCGATCACGCTCGGCGTCGGCAAGAAGGTGTTCGACGGGGGCGCGGTGCCCACCAACGTCACCCTCCTCGCACCCCCCGTCGCCAGCCCCAAGGGCACCGTGTACCTGCGCTACGGGCTGGCCGACGGCACACCCGCCACGGGGGAAAGACCGCACCCGACCGCGGCGTGCGAGGCGGCGACCGAGCGCATACCTCCGCCCGGACCACCCGTTGATCACGACACCTCACGCGCCTCCAGGGCTGCCGGTGTCCTCTGCCTGCCTGCGGAACCGCAGCGCCTGCGGTTCCGCAGCGCTCTTCCCATGACGGGCCCTGGTATCGCTGGTACCGTGGATACCATGTCGGATCCCAAAGCGATGAGCCTGCGATTTCCCGACCCTGCGCAGCGGGCCGCGATCGCGGCGGCGGCCAAGCAGGCGGGGGTCAGCATGCAGGAGTACATCCTCTCCGCCGCCTATGACCGCGCGACCGCCGTGGAGCAGCGGTTCCTGGACGGCTTCAAAGCATCCATGGCCCGCAGCAGTGCAGCTTTCGCGGCCGAGCCCAGCCCCCTGGATCCCGACGCCGAGCAGCGCGCGGCCGAGCAGAAAATTCGGCGCGAAGTCGAGCAAGAGGAGCGAGGTCACGCCGCGTGACCCAGCCTGAACCGCTCCACCCGCTCGACGTGGCCTTCCTGCTGCATGCCGCCGAACTGCTCGACGGCGATCCACAGGTCGACGACTACGGACCGCTCTACGCCGCCGTCGCACGCGTCAACGCGCGGGCGATGGACCGCGACATCTACGGATCCCTGTACCTCAAGGCCGGCGCGCTGCTGCAGACCCTGGCGAAACTGCCGTGCCTGGAACACTCCAACTCGGCCTTCGCCTGGCACGCGACCGAGGCCTATCTGATCCTCAACGCGCGCGAACCCGACTACCCGCCCAAGGCGGCCGTCGCGCTGGTGCATGATGCAGCCTCCGGAGCGCTCGGCGTCGCAGGGATCGCCCGTCAGCTGCGCGACTGGACCATCACCTGACCTGCTTCACCCTGCCACGGCACAGGCCCCGACCCTGTCACGCGATGTGCGCGGGGCAGGCCAACGAACAAGACCGCCTGCCCGCTCCAGGAGATGGCTGCCCGTCTGGCCAATCAAGGTAAAGGGCGCCGGGCAGTGCGCCCAGAAGGTCGGCCTGGGCGGCACGGATGCCATTCGAGTCCTCGGGGCCGATGCCCAGGGTGCGGCGGGCTGTCATACGGTCAAGGTATGGGCAGCGCTGCAGCAGCGGACGGTGTGCACGGGAAGACCATCTCGGTGAACGGCCTGACGCAGTCCTCCGGTTGTCCTTCTGTCGATCCGGCGCGACGTAGGTAGCCGCGCCGGCGGCAGGGCCGGCCCTGAACCGCTCACGGAGCCGCCTCCGGAGCGCCGCCTTGTTGGGGCCCTGGCCCGGGAAACGACGATGGCCGTGTCAGAAGTCCGCTTCGAGCCGGCCGAGCGAGAGGGCTTCGCAGGCTGCTGGCGCAGTCAGCGACGCCGGCCGTGTGGCGCGTTCAGTCGCGAAGCTGGACAGTCTGGCCACCGGTGGCGTCCTGGGCCGTACCGGCGGCCAGATACCCAAGCCCGGCCCCGGTCCGCACGCGGCCGGTTCAGCCTGCCAGATGCTGCAGCCATTCGCGCAGCAGAGCCGTCTCCGTGGCTCTCAGGGGCACCCCGGCGTCCGCGGCAGGGGGTCCGGTGGTGAGCGCGGTTTCCAGTGCTGCGTCGAGGGCGAGTGCGCGCGAGGCCAGGTCCGACCCGGACGAGACGAGCTCGTCCGTGGTGATGGAGGCGATGACGGTGTCCCGCAGCCGTGCCGAAGTGGTCAGGTCCCGCTTTGAGGGCGCTTCGCCGATCAGTGCCAGCGTGGCACCCGTCGTTGCCGCGTGAATGACGCGCGTCGCCGGTTCCACAGGAACCCGAAGACGCCCGGCCTCGGCCGCGCGGCGCAGCAGTCTCACCAGCAGGGCGTGCGCCTCGTCCGCGGCGGGGGGCCGCCGCCCGGGCTGCACAGTGCCGTACATGAGCATGTAGAAGGCGGGGTGCCGCAGTCCGAAGTCGACGTGCAGGTCCCAGCCGCGGTAGAGGTCGGCCACCGGGTCGTCGGGGGTCAGCGCCAGTGCCTCCCGTTTCTCGGCCAGGTACATCTCGAACCCGTAGGCGGCCAGCTCGGCCAGGAGTCCGTCCTTGTCGTCGAACATCCGGTAGAGCGCGGGGGCCGTGATGCCCGCGGCCGCGGCGACCGCGCGCGTGGAGACCGCTTCGCTGCCGCCCTCCTCCAGGAGCTTGGCTGCCACCTGCAGTACCTGGCGCCGCGCGGCGCGTCGTCCCTCGTCCATGGAACAACGATATCCGATTTTGCATATCGCCGCTAAATCAGTGCTACCGTTTCGAGCGGAACGGCGATATATGCCTGAGGGTGGGCGGCGCCCGGCCCGCGGGGGCTGGGCATCGCCGCACCCCGACCGAGGCCACCGGCCCTCACTCGTGGAGCAGTACGGCCGACCGTCGCAGCAGGCCGCTCGTCGCCCGCCGGCACCACCACCGAACACGCCGCCATCGCGGCAGGAGAGGAACACCCCATGTCCGACACCTCGATCGTCATCGCGTCGCATTCCGGCTACGGCCACACCGCGCAGATCGCCACGGCCGTCGCGGACGGCGCACGCTCCGTCGCCGGGACGCAGGTCCACCGCGTGGACGTCGCCTCCCTCAGCGACGCCGACTGGGAACTGATGGACGCCGCGGACGGCATCATCTTCGGCACCCCCACCTACATGGGCACCGCGTCCGGGGCGTTCCACGCCTTCGCCGAGGCCACCAGCAAGCGGTGGATGACCCGCGCCTGGAGCGACAAGCTCGCGGCGGGATTCACCAACTCCGGCTCCATGAGCGGCGACAAGCTGCACACCCTGCAGTACCTGTCACTCCTGGCGGCCCAGCACGGAATGCTCTGGGTGAGCCTGAACCTCCTGCCGGGCTGGAACACCACCACATCCAGCCCCCAGGACGACAACCGCCTCGGCTTCTACCTCGGCGCCGGCGCACAAAGCTTCAACGACACACCCGAGGTCCACGACGCAGACCTGAACACCGCCCGCCACCTCGGCCGGCGCGTCGCCGAGCACACCCGGATCCACCGCGCCGGACTGACCGCCGCAACGCACTGAAACAACCGTCCGTGAATTGCCCCGGCAGCCCCGCCCTGCACGAGCGAAAAGCAACCCCGCACCAGGAAGTCACGGGTGGGATCCGCCCCGGTCCAAAGGGTCATGCCGGCAGGCGTGCCCAGCAGAATCGTTCGGTTCGGCGAAAGGACGCGCGAGGCGTACCACAAGGCAGTCAGGGACTTCTTGGCGTAGTGGTCGGACATCTCGCGGACGCGTGCCGCGTGGGTGTCGCACTGCTGGGCGAGGGTGAGGCAGGGGTGGTGGGTGCCGTGGTCGGCGGCCTGGCGGTCGGCGACGGCGCGGTTGGCGGCCCGTGTGTGCCGTTGGGGGGGGCGGCCTGGTCGAAGTAGCCGTAGTGGAAGGGGAGGAACACGACGCCGGGGCGCGTACCGGTCAGGACCGCGGGGGCCTCCACCGTGGTGCCACGGGGGCCCCGACAGCCCAGTACGGTCCGCCGGAACACCTCTTTCTGGTGAGTAAGGACCGTACCGACAAGGCGGGGCGCATTCTGCACGGCTGACGCAGCACCGGCTGTCCCGTTCACGGCAGACCGGCCAGGGCCCTCGATCAGTCGATCGGGGGCCCTACGACGCGCCGGACGGCACACGAGCACGTGCGCCCGGACCTGGCCCACCCGTCGCACGACGCGGGTGTCGTCCTGGTCTCCTCGCAAGCCTGTGGATCTGCAACGGACTTGAGCGAGCGGTGCGACTCAGTGATCACGGGACTTGATCGGTGTGCGGGACATGGGTGCGTTCCCCGTCCCAGGCGGCCGTGCGGACGAAGGCCCAGGCCACCGCCATCACGAGGGGACCACGCCTGAGCCCGTCGACGGATGGTGAACCGGTCGGGGACGCCGATCAGTCAGGGACAACGGGCAACGGGTTGTACATCCTCGAGGTCTGCTGCGCCCTCCCTGTCCGATGCGGACACGTCCGAAGGAGAGTTCCTCCATGCCGACCGCACTGCCGCGCGGCCGCGGTGTCCTCGTCATCGTTCTCGTCGCAGGCCTTGCCGCGACCCTCGTCTCCTGCTCGGGCCAGCGCCCGGCCAAGGAAGCCACTACGTACGGGGGTTACTGCGACAGGTCCGCGTTCGCGTACCGCGGCCGCACGTACCTGTCCTTCGGCCCGACCGGCTTCAAGGTCGGTGCGCGGCTCGGGAGCGCCGAGTACAGGTGCTTCCTCGGCCGCACCGGAGGCCCTCTGGCCGAACCGCAGCTGCGGAGGAGGACGACGGTGGTCCACCGCATCGAGGGAGTGGACCCGCGTGTCGCCGTCGCGGTGGACATGGCCCCAGGTGTGGCCTTCTACGCCAGTCCTCCCGACAGCGCATCATCGCCACCGCGGACGAGCAGCACCTGTTCCACCCGGATGCGGACGGGCACCCCGTCGGTGACCTGTCCTCGGGCGCGGCGGAAGGCGGATGGCGGACGACCGTGACGGCGGTGGCGAGCGCCGTGTCCACCACGGCCAAGGGCCATCGGCCCGCTCGCGGCCACCGGCAATGCTCACCGGGCGTGAGCGTTCACGGTGGCTGCCCTCCCCGGTCCGGCCACGACGGGCCGGTCACGGAGAACTCGACGCGCCGGCCGGCACGGGGGCCGCGACGGGCCGGCGCACGCCCGCGAGGCCGGTCCGGGCCCGCCGCGGACCGGGCCTTCGTCCCGCGCAGGCCGTGAGCGACGCGGCGGGTCGCGGTGCACGGGCTGTCCGGGGACCGCTCACCGCCCCGCGTTCCGCGACCGCTGCCGGGCGTTGGCGCGGCCGCCGCCGGATGCCGTGGGGGGACGCGGCCCCGGACCTCCGCTTCGGCCGAGTGTCCACCTGCCGGTGCGAGGCCGGCCGGACATACGTGCGGCACCGGGCGGCAAGGGTGTCCGGCAGGCCTCGGCGGTGCGCGGCGTCGCGTCGGCGCGAGGTACGGCATCCCGGACGCGCTGACGGTCGGATTGCCGTCCCGGGAGGCCGGCGGTGGGCGGAACCGGAGGCCTACGAAGCCAGGCGTGCGTCGTGCGGCCCGGATCGCGACCGTCCCGCGGCGACAACTGCTCACGCCCGGCGAACAGACGAGCCGCCGCAGGAGCCCGCGGTCCAGCCGTGTCAGCACGTCCCTCGGCCGCCGCCGGGAGCGCGGCGAGCGTCCGGCGGTCGGCCTCGTCCGGTGAACGGAGGCTCAGGAGCCGATCACGCCGCGGCCCGAGTCCGTACCGGGGGACGTGCCGGACGGACCCGGAGCCTGAATCGGATGATCGGCCACGTCGTACGGCCCGGGACCCGCCCAGTAGTCCATCTCGTCGTCGCGTCGCTGCCGCTGCCGCAACAGCCGCTCCCGGGCTGCCTGCGGATCGGGGTCCTGGTAGGCCGCGGCCACCTCGTTCGAGGGCAGTCCGTCCTCGGGGACGACCCAGTGCACGGCCAGCTTGGTGAGCACCGACCGGCAGGTCGCGCACGCCTGGACCGAGAAGGAGTAGCCCTTGTAGAGGAAGGTGGCATGGGTGACGGCGCCGCCGCGCTCGAGATGGTTCCTCACCAGCCGCAGGACGCCCTCCGCGTACTCGGGTGTCCCCGCGGCCAGCCCGTGGTCGTGCAGGAGCCGCGCGTTCTCGGCTTCCCACTGCCTGAGATAGGCGGACAGGGCGACCATCTCGGAGCACTTGCCGTGCCCCGTGCCTCGCAGGTGATGGGGTATCTGGGCGAGGATGTGACCGACGACCGGGTGCGGGTCCGTGTCGCCCTTCGCCGAGACGGCCGGCACGACAGTCCCGCCGACGTGCAGGGATCCGGTCATGCCGGGCAGTTTGGCGCGCTGCCCGTTGGACGCCTGGAGCTGGTGCGCGGCGTGCAGACAGCGGCTGAGCATTTCGGAGACCCATCGCAGTTGGTCTGCCAGGGCTCCTACCGCGGCCAGATGGCGACCGGCTCTCAGCCGCGGGCCGCCATCGGCCTCGATGTCCGCGAACACCAGCTCCACCTGGTGCTGCAACGGACTGAGAAGCCTCTCGACTTCCGCCCGGATGTCGTTCGGCCCCAGCTGGTCGGCCGGAATGCCCAAGGTGTTCTTGACGGCGTCCCGGTAGGCGCCCAGGGCGGGACCTCGGGCGGTGGGGTTGTTCCCTGGTGCGGCGTCCTCGGCGACCGCGCTCGCGTAGAGCTGGTCCAAGGTGTTCCGGATGCCGGCGTAGTACTCCGTGACCTGGGAGATCTTGTCACTCATCTGCTGGACGACCGGGACGTTGACGGCGTCGGGGTCCGGCCGCCGCGAGACCGCGTGGCCGCCGTGGTGATCGTCGTCGGTGACGGCCTCGGCGGCGAAGCGCACCCCCTGGGAGGCCGGGCGGCGCGTCATGGTCGTGGAGAACGAGTCCCACGCCTTCTCGACCAGGTCGGGCAGCATCGTGACGTCTCCCGGGCCCTCCCTCAGGAAGTGGTCGAGGAGCAGCCATACGGGATAGGTGAAGTACCCGAGCACGGTGTCACCGGCCAGCTCGATCCCGGGGGCCGGACGGAAGATGTATCCGGCGGCACCGATCCCGTACTTCCCGCACGCGCGCTCCACGGCCCGGACGAGCACCTCACCCGTTTCTTCCGACCGAAGGGCGCGGTCCGGCGGTGCGAGGACGTCCACCGTCAGTTCCGCGCGGATCTCCTGCAGCAGCGATACGACTTCGGTGAGCTGCTCGTCCGTGAATTCGGTGATCATGTGGCCGTCCCGTCGCAGAGTGCGCCCTCATCGTCCGCTGTGCCTCCGAACCAGTAATGGTGCGTCCGGGAGGCCGATCGGGTTCCTTTCCTGCCCGTCGGGGACACGGAACGCCCGGGGCCGCCGACGACGGAGCCCCACTCGAGCGGCCGGTCGGCACGGCGATGTTGGCGGCGGGCGCGGAGACGACGAGGCGGGCCGGGTCCCCGGCCGCCGCGCGGCCGGCGGGTCCGCTGTGGTGCCGGCCAGGTCGCGGGCCGGAAGCGGCGGCGACGAGGAGGAAGCGGCCGATGGCCGATGCCGGGGGCTGCCCGAAAGTGCCTTTGCGCGAAATGCCGCACACCGTGTACCGAGAATGCGGTAAGAGCGCCGAAAGATTAAGCATGCAGGGGAAGTTGTGAAGAGGCCCGTCGGAAAGGCCCCGTGCCGGATTCGTTGTGCCGGGACACTCGACGTGAAAGGGTGAACTTCGTTCGCTCCGCCTTCGTTTCAGGCGTGGAACAGCCTGGCGGCGACGTGACCCCCTGTATGGCGGCCTGTTGAGTCGAGGAGGTTGTCCATTGCCCCAACGGACGTTTCCCGTATGGCGGCCCGGGCGGTCGTTGCTCGCCGCCGAGCCCTCTGCGATGGAATTCCGCCGTCTCCTCGACGACGCCGCTGCCGACATCGCCCTCTCGTATGCCGCACTGTGCACCGTCAGCGACGAGGCGGCCCGCGCACTGGTGCGGTCGGCCATGGCGCGGGCGGATTCGTTCGAGGTGTCCGTGGTGGGGGCACCGGCCACGCGACTGCCCGCCGTGCCCCGCCTGCTGCGGAGCCTGCACGACACGGCCGCGGCATGGCGGACGCTGCCCGACCGGGCCTCTTTGCTGATCCCGGACTACGTCACCTGGCTCGACGGCCTCGGCGCCCGTGACGAGCGGCCTCCCCTGTACCTGCGCGGCCTGTACGGCCTCAGCGCACTCGACGCGGAGCTGCTGTGGTGGCACAGGGTGGAGGCGCGTCCCGCACACCTGCTGGCGACGGTGCTGGGCTGGGAGGCGGAGTACACCGCTCGTGTCCTGGAGGAGGTGCACACGGCCTTCGTGGATCGCTGCCGAGCCCAGCACATGGAGGATGCCCTGCGCCAGCGCACCTGCCGTTCCTACGGAGGCATGCTGGCGGCAAGTATCCGCCGGGGCGCCACGCGGCTCCCCCCGGAACTGCGGGAGCACCTCGACGGGTGCGCCGAGTGCGATGACCTTTGGGCGTGCCTGAACGCCGCGCACGACGGGACGCTGGGTGACCTGATCGCGTCGGCCGCCCTGGGGTGGAAGGGGGCCGCCTACGTCGCGGTCCGGCGCGAGTTCGCACACACGGCCGGCCGGCCGGTGTCGCCGCGGCCTGTCACCCGGTCGACGATCCCGCGTGTGCCACGGCGACGGGCCGCCCTGGGCGCGGCCGCGGCGGTCGCCGTCGTGGGCGTCGGCCTGCTGGTCGCGGCCGTAACGGTGTTGGCGGCACCGCACGCTCCGGCGGGCCGGCGGACCGAGGCGCATGCGGGCACCACCCCGTCGCCGCCTTCCGGTCCACCCGTGCGCACCCGCTCCGAGAGCGCGGGACCCACCACCGCCCCGTCCCCGAACGTCGTCGTACAGAAGGAGGGCCACCACCCGGCATCGGCCCGGAAGGCGCCACCCGCCGGGCCGAAGCCCCGTACGAGCCGGAGCGGCTCCGCCCCCCTGTGCACCAGCCGGCTCAAGGTGGTCGACGACTGGCATGTCGGCGCGACGGTGAGCCTGATCGTGCAGTCGAAGGTCGCTCTGTCGGACTGGCAGGTGTCCTTCGACATCGCCGCGGGAACCACTCTCCGGGACACGTGGGGCGGGACCAGTACGACCAACGGCAGCCGGGTCACGATCACGGCCGCCGACTACGAGCGCGCCGTCGCCGCGGGAGGCTCACTGACCATCGGCATGGTCTACGACGGACCGACCAGCGACGACTGGGCCAGCAACGTCGTCCTCAACAAGGTCTCCTGCGTCTCGTCCTGACCGGGTGCCACGAGCACCCGCCCCCCTGGGGGTCCGCCCGGGCGGCACCCGCCTCCGCCGCCCAGGGCCGCCCGCCTGTGGACCCATGACGCGATGCCCTGGCACGAGCAGGCAGCCCAACGGGCAGGACGCCCCGGCCGGCTCCGGTGGTGGGGCAGAGTCTGACCGGTAACCGTCCAAGGGACCGGAGCCAGGCGCGTCGTACGCATGCGACGACCGGCGGTTCACGCGTGGCGCCCCCCACTCTTCCATAGGAGTGACCTTGCACCGCAGAAGCAGAGGAAAGGCAGTCGCCTTGGGCCTGGCGGCCGCGTCCGGACTCGGCCTGCTGTTCACGAGTCTCCTCGGGCCCGGCTCCGCGCAGGCGACCGAGTCCTACTCGGGGGTGGCGACGTACTTCGACGCGGAGGGGCAGGACGGCTTGGGCTGCGGGGTCCCGCCGAAGCAGATCGAGAGCACGGACTTCGTGGCGCTCAACGTGTGGAACACACCCGGAGACTTCGCCACCGACCTGCCGCGTCCCGTCCCCGCGTCCCGCAGCGATGTGCGGGGAGTATGGGACAACGGCCTCAACTGCGGTCGCTGGGTCCGGATCAGACTCAGCGACTTCTGCACCGTGAGCAACGGAGGAGCCGCCGGTGCCGGCATCTGCAAAGGCGGGGCGTGGAAGGCCGACGAGTACAACGGTGCGACCCTGAACGCCGTTGTCACGGACAGCTGCGGAGACAGCAACGAATGGTGCCGGTCCAGCAAGTACCACCTGGACCTCTCGCACGCCGCCCTGTCGGACTTCAGGCTGGCCGGCAAGAAGGTGGGCGATCTGGACGCGCTCGGTAAGTGGAACAACCGTGAGGTGGACTGGTCGTTCATCCCCGCACCCGGTTACACCGGCGACATCAAGATCGGTTTCGCCCAGGGTGCCGACACCTACTACGCGCCCGTTCTGATCACGCATCTGCCCAACGGCATCCACGGAGTGGAGTACTTCGACGGCGGCGCCTGGAAAAAGGGCACGATGACCTCCGACAACGGCCAGCGCTACGAGATCCGGCCGGAGACCCCCGCCGGAGACCACTACCGGATCCGGGTCGTCGACGCGAACGACAAGCTACTGGCCGGAGGCCGGGAGTACACCTTCAGCCGGCCCGGTGGCTGTGCGCCGTGCTCGGCTCCCTACACGGGCGTGCCGTACACGACGAGCGGCGGCGGCTCACCGTCCGCGCCTCCCGCGGGCACTGCCTCGCCCTCCGCTTCGCCCACCCCGTCCGGCACCCCCTCGTCACCCGGCACCTCCGCGGACCCCACGCCCTCCGGCCACATGCCGTCGGGCCCCGCGACGAACGCGGCGACAGGGTGCAGCGCGAGCATGGCGGTCACCACGTCCTGGAACAGCGGGTTCAACGCCGAGGTCACGGTGCGCACCGGGGCTGCCGCGTCCAAGGGCTGGAAGGTCGGGTGGACTTGGCCCGGCGGCCTGCGGACCACGGCCCACTGGAACGCCGAACTCGTCCAGTCGGGGCGCGCCGTGGCCGCGTCCAACGCCTCGTACAACGGCTCCCTGGCCGCTTCGTCGAGTACTTCGTTCGGGATGACCGTGCAGGGCGGCGCCCCGTCGGCCCTGCCGCACATGTCCTGCACGATCGCGCACTGAGAAGTGTGCCCGCGCGGCGCCGACGAGACGGTGGCCCCGCCCGTCGGCGCGGACGCGTGTCTGCGGCCTTCCGGGAGACGGGAGGCGAAGCGTCAGGTCCGGCGCACCCGGCCGCTGCCACCCCTTCCCGCGTCGTCCGGACGCGGGAAGGGGTGGTCCCCTGCGGGTCGGGCCGAAGGGCGCGTCGCCCCACGGGCCGGCAAGAGACGTGGTGCGCCGCGCGTCCGGCCGGGTGGACGCCACCGCGCGTCGGACCGGCCGGCGGCCCCCGGCAGGATGCCCCAGGACGCAACGGCCCTGCCTTTCACGCTTCCCAGAAGCCCTTTTCCGGCACACCCCACGGATCGTTAGCGTGTGCGCTGCTCAGCGGCTCGACGCCGTTGCAGGCATTCCCTCCCCCACTCCTTCGCACACAGAGGCGGTCAAACGTGAGCGAGCACCGGCGCAGGATCAGTACGAGGAACAAGGTGATAGCGGGCCTTGTCGCCGCAGGAGTGGTCGGCGGCGGCGCGCTCGTCTTCACCGCCAGCGCGCAGGCGGCCGGTGTGGGCGCCGTGTACACGAAGACGAACGACTGGTCGACGGGCTACACCGCGCAGTACGTGGTCACCAACAGCACGGGCAGGACCGAGAAGAAGTGGACGCTCACGTTCGATCTCCCCGCCGGCGCCAAGCTCAGCTCTCTGTGGAACGGCACCTCCTCCGTGCGCGGTTCGCACGTCACGGTGAAGCCGGCCTCCTGGGCGACCGAGGGCCTCGCCCCGGGCGCGTCGGTGACGGTCGGCTTCGTCGTCCAGGGTGCCGGCGATCCGACAGGCTGCCGCATCAACGGCGGTGCGTGCTCCACCGGCAGTGCCAGCACACCGCAGCCGAGCGAGCACCCCACCGGCAGCCGGCCGCCGACCCCCGCCCCCACCGGAAGCCAAAAGCCGGCCCCCGCCCCCTCCGGGTCGACGAGTCCGAGTACCGATCCTGATCCGACGCCTTCCCCCCGCACCACCGGCTCGGCCGGGTTCGCCCCCTACGTCGACCTGACCCTCACCCCGGAATTCGACATGGCCGGCACGGCCCGGGCGAGCGGCGTGAAAGACTACAACCTCGCGTTCATCACCGACGGCGGGAACTGCACTCCCAAGTGGGGTGCCGTCACCGATCTGTCCGACGCGACCATGGCCAGGCGGATCGCCGCCGTGCGGGCCGGGGGAGGCGACGTCCGGGCCTCCTTCGGCGGCGCCATCAACGCGGAGCTGGCCACCACGTGTTCTTCCGTGGACGCGCTGGCCGGCGCCTACGGCAAGGTCATCGACACGTACAAGCTGACCAAGGTCGACTTCGACATCGAGGGGGCCACACTGGGCAACACGGCCGCGAACACGCTGCGTGCCAAGGCCATCGCCCAACTCCAGGCGAAGCATCCCGGCCTGAACGTCTCCTTCACGCTTCCGGTGATGCCGGAGGGCCTCACCCAGGACGGCGTCAACATCCTGGCCAACGCCAAGGCCAACGGCGCGCACGTCGACACCGTGAACATCATGACGATGGACTACGGCACGCAATACAGCGGCGACATGGGGGACTACGCCCAGCAGGCGGCCGCCTCCACCCAGGGACAGATCAAGAGCGCTCTCGGGCTCAGCGACTCCGCTGCCTGGCACGCCCTGGCCGTGACACCGATGATCGGCGTCAACGACGTCACGCCGGAAACCTTCACGGTCGACGACGCCGCACAGCTGCTGGCATTCGCGAAATCCAAGGGGATCGCCTGGATCTCGATGTGGTCGGTGAACCGTGACAAGGCCTGCCCGGGCGGCCCCAAGTCCAGCCCCGACAACAACTGCAGCTCCATCGACCAGGGCGACTTCGCGTTCTCGAAGACGTTCGGAGCGTACGGGAAGTAGCCCGTACGGCCCTCACACGCCGAGGCCCGGGAGCCGTGCGGCCGGATCTGCTCAGCCGGCTGCCGGCGCTCCGGGCCGGCGGCGACCACAGCAGACGCCGCAACGTCACCTACCGCTGGGAGTGCGGTGCCCCCGGCAAGTTACCTGCCGCACCGTACTCCCAGCGGTTTGACGGTCCGCTGTCCCTACTCGTCCACCTCGTCGACGGGCCCGGGCTCAGAGGACGAATAGTCGGCGCAGGTTCCGCGTACGTACGTTCCGGATGCCGGATCCGATACCGCGAGGTCGCGCAGTACAACGCTCACTTGGTCACCGTACTGGCACGCGTTCGCCATGCCGCCGGTGGTGTACTCAATGAGGATGACATGGTTTCCAAAGGCGTTGATGTAGTCACCGCACTCGGGTTCCGCCTGCTGGCCACACTCCTCGACGACCGCGAAGTCCAGCCCGTTGGCGACGCGGTTGGGAGCGAGCTCGAGGGTGTTCTTCTGAGCGACAGCGAGACCCTTCTGGTGACCGTACGCGGACAGAATCCTCATATAGGTCTGTGCGTCCTCAGCGGAAATGGCGTTGTTGGAGCGCGTGTAGCTGTCGTAGTTGTCGAGTTCCAGGCCCTTGAACTTCTTGTTCGCGCACGTGTCGATCTGGACCTTGATCCGGTTGAAGATCGCCTGACGCTTGGCGTCCGTGGTGATGTCCAGCAGCGACTCGTGCCAGTCCTTGTCGATGATGACCTGGCCGTTGGCGTCCTGCAGGAGAAGGTTCTTGTCCCAGTCGGCCGGCCCGTCCGGATCGCCCTCCTTCTGCGTCTGGAAGGCGTTGACATAACAGATGTTGTACATCCCAGGCGCCGGATCCACCTTCCAGTCACGGCTCACCACCTGCACGCCGGACGGCGGGGTGTAAGGCTTCCCGATCTGGTAGTCGAACTGTCCGGCGACTGGCGGAAGAGTGATTGTCGCTGCACTTGCCGACGGTGTGGCAGTCAAGAGCGCGGTGGTGGCGAGGGCAGTCACGGCAAGTCCGCCGAAGCGGGTTCTGTTGAGAAGACTCATTGGGCGAGCTCCTTCTTTGCGGGCACGTCCCCGCCTCGGCCCCTCAAAGATTGGCCTGGCGACTCGGGCCGGACTTGTGCGGATCGCTACCGCTCACCGGCTGGGCGTACCTCTGATGCGAAGTTCTGAACTTCGACTTGGCGTGAAGTTAAACGGCGAGAACAAGCCAAGTCAAGAGAGTTCAAATGAGCATTCTCTGCACTCTTGATCTTAGATTGATCAGCGATGAACGTTCCGGGGTGCGTCTGCAAAGATCCATCATCAACTCACGTATTCGGCCCCGGAGTTATGTGCTGCTCTGATGTCGAGGGCCGTGACGGGCCCCGGCACACATGGATGACCATTCGTGCGGCACACCGCCGTGACACTCCCTCAGGATGAGGTGTTTACCGACCTGACGCACTGCTGCTCGCCTGGGTCGCCGGTGCGCGGGCCCCGGTGAGACGAGGGCGTGGATCCGCCGGCCCTTCGGGTCGGGGACGGCCGAGCACTCGCCGGGCGGGCACCGCCCTTCGACGCCGTCAGCGCCGTGCGGGCGAGCTTGGCGTGTGCGGTGCCCTCGTGTCGGACGAGTAGCCGCTTCTCACGGACGGGACAGCCTGCGCATCCGCACGAGGATCACCTCGCCGCGGCGGGATTCCCGCCGCGGCACCTCCGTTGCACCGAAGAGGCGGTCGACAGACATTCTCAGACGCTCGGAGGGTCCCACGCGGGCCACCGGTGTGTCGTGAAGTGCCCGCCCGCCGTGTTGCGGTGCGAAGGACGTGCAGGGGCGCGCGCGGCAATCGCAATCCGGCGGCGACGTCGGCCTCGGCTGATGAGAGGTCGCAAGCGAGCCGTCGCTCATCAAAGCCCCCGGTGCAGGGTGCGGGCCGGGCCGAGATGAGCGCGGCCGTCGGTCGCGATGCCAAGTGCTGCGCAGGTGGCCCGGGCCCTGAGACGGCGGCTGCGCGGCACGGATGCATTCCACCGCGCAGCGCCGGCGACGGTCGCTGGGACTGCGAGGATGTCAACTGCCAGGTGTAGAAGTGCTGTTGTGTGCTTCGGGAAGCGAGGTCTCCTCCAATCGCACCCGGCTTCGCATACGCTGGTAGGCGGCGTGGTCGAACACACCTGCCTGCGGGGCGAGGACCGTGGCTGCCGAGAGCGCCACGGCGTCTGCCAACCGGGTCGGCCAGGAGTCATTACGGACCATCCCGGCCACCAGGCCGGCGACGACGGCGTCACCGGCCCCGGTGGGGTTTCCGGTCAGGGATTCGGGTGGACAGGCGCGCCATGCGGCGTGCGGCGTGACAGCGAGCAGGCCGCCGGGTCCCAACGACGCCACCACCGCCTCGGCGCCGCGCCCACGCAGCAGTCCGGCAGCCGCTACGGGGTCCGGGGTCCCTGCCGCCTCGGTCAGTTCGTGCTGGTTCGGTTTGATGATTTCGGGGCCGGCGGACAGCCCCGCGAGGAGCGCCGGGCCGTCGGCGTCCAGAACGGCCGGGACACCCAGCTCTTTGGCCTCGGCCACGAGCGTGCCGTAGGCGTCGTGCGGCACCCCCGGCGGCACGCTGCCGGAGAGCACCACGG
Source organism: Streptomyces sp. NPDC037126 (assembly GCF_055605965.1). Classification (NCBI taxonomy): domain Bacteria; kingdom Bacillati; phylum Actinomycetota; class Actinomycetes; order Kitasatosporales; family Streptomycetaceae; genus Streptomyces; species Streptomyces sp. NPDC037126. Next base: position 19,134 of record NZ_JBVJTD010000041.1, on the reverse strand, counting down.
CCTGCGCGTGCCGCAGCAGCAGCCGGTAGTGCGCCAGGAACCGGTCCCACTCGGCAGGAGTGACCGAAGGCCCTGCCTCCAGGAAGGTGGTGGCGTCCCCGATCCCCCGGTCCACGACGGCCACGGTCCGGCGGCTCTCGTCCCCGATGGAGACGAATTCGTCCCGCAGCCCCGACACGGCGACCTCGTCTCGTATCTGCCCGCCGACGCGACCGCCGACGAGACCGGTCACGGTCACCTCGTGCCCCAGTGCGGCCAGGGTTCCGGCCACGTTGAGCCCCTTGCCCCCGGCGCGTTGCCCGGCGACACGCACCCGGTGGGCCGTGGTGAGGTTGATCCGCTCGACCTCGTAGGTGATGTCCAGTGCGGCGTTGAGCGTAACGGTGAGGATCACTGTGCCGGCTCCCACGCCGGCACAGTCCCGGCCGGCGGCCCGCACCGCGCTTCGCAGGAGCCGTCGGTTCGTCGGACCGCCGCCCGTGACAACGGCGGAGAGGGGAACTCCTGCCGGCCGGGCACCCGGTGAAACGGATCGGGACCGGCCGGCAACGCGTTGTCAGGGCGTGCGACGGCTGCCGTCCGGTATCCGGGCGTGTTACCTGTCTTCGCGTTCACATCGGCCATGCGCAGCCTCCGGAATCCCATCTAAGCACCATGCTTGAACCTGCTCCGTCCAGACAATTCACCGGCATGTTCCTGCCGTGCGCATGCAGGCCCTGAACACATGCAGGCACTGAACGGCTGCACGCGGATTTCCCGGCCCCCGCCGGGCAGTGGGCGGGCTCAGCCCGTGTGCGTCGGCGTCCGCGCAGGCCGCGCCGCCGAGGCGAGAAGCCTCAGCAGATGCGCTACTCGGTCGGCCATGGAGGCACGGGCCGGCCCGAGAAAGCGGCGCGGGTCAACGCAGTCGCTCTCGGCCGCCAGATGCGCCCGTACCGCTCCAGTGAAGGCGACGTTGAGATAGGTGGACACGTTGATCTTGCGCATGCCGGCGGCCGCTGCCGCCACGAGCGTCGTGTCGTCCGCGCCCGAGGAGCCGTGCAGCACCAGGGGCACCGGCACGGCGGCATGCAGCTCGCGCACCAAATTCAGGTCGATCGCGGCGGTCCGCTGCGTCATGTGGTGCGAGGTGCCGACGGCCACGGCCAGTGCGTCGACGCCCGTCTCCGCCACGAAACGCGCCGCCTCCCGCGGGCTGGTGCGCACGCCGGGAGTGTGCGCGCCGTTCTTGCCGCCGACCTCGCCGAGCTCGGCCTCGACGAAGACACCGCGCTGGTGACACCGAAAGGCGGTCTGCGCCGTCTGTGTCACGTTGTCGTCCCAGGGCAAGTGGGCGCCGTCGTACATCACCGAGGTGAATCCCAGATCCACGGCCTCCTCGATCAGCTCGGTCCGGGTGGCGTGGTCGAGATGGAGCGCCACCGGGACGTCCGTCGCTGCGATCGAGGCCTTCGCGGCAGCGGCCAGCGGGGCCAGCGCCCCGTGGTAGTCCACCGCGTTCTGGCTGATCTGCACGATGACGGGCAGCCCGGCCTGTCCGGCTCCGTCGAGGATGGCCTGCAGCTGTTCCAGAGTGACGGCGTTGAAGGCGCCCACGGCCGCCGGGGCGGAGGTGAGCAGCTTGTGTGTCGGGGTGAGAGGCACGCGATGTCCTGGCGACGGCTCAGCCGGCGGGGCTGAGGATGACGGATCGGGTGAGGTGCTCGGGGCTGTCCGGATCACGTCCAGCGCCCTCGGCGAGCCGGACGGCCACACGCTGTGCCAGAACGAGCTCGGCGAGCGGGTCCAGCGCAGGCTCGCGCAGCACTGCTCCGGTGGCGCGGACCTGGGCGGCCAGGGACGGGCTCAGCGGGGTCAGACTCCACACCGCGCGCCCCTGGCGGGCGACCGCGATGGGCCCGTGCCGGTACTCCATCGGCGAATAGGACTCGGCCCAGTACCCCGCCGTCTCGCGTACCTTGAGGGCGGCCTCGTTGGCGAGGCCCGCCGCCCAGCCCGCTCCCAGGAAGGTGATCTGCTCGGCGGTGGTCAGCTCCACGGGGAGCGCGCGGTCGAGCGCGACGCGCACGTCCGACACGGCGGCCTGGACGGACAGCCCCAGATGAGCACGCAGGAGCAGCAGCAGGGTGGTCGGGAAACGGGTCTGCACCACGGACCGTTCGTCGGCGTGGCCGAGGCACACGACGTGGTCGGCGTACTCGGTGACGGGTGAGCCGGCCACCGCGGTGACGACCGTGACGGCGGCGCCGGTGGTCTCCCGCAGCGCGGTGATCACTTCGGTGGTGGTGCCCGAACGGGTCAGGGCCAGCACACGGTCGTAGCCGCGGTCCAGCCTGGGCTCCGAGGCCGGGTACGCGTCGGTGACACCGTGGCCTGTCTCCTCGCGCAGCGCCGCATACGCCTGGGCCATGAACAGCGAAGTGCCGCATCCGATGACGGCGACGCGCTCGCCCTGGCGGGGAAGCGCCCCGGCGTGCGCGGCGAGGCTGTCGAGGGCCTGCTGCCAGACAACGGGCTGGGAGGCGATTTCCTGAGATGTATAGGACATGGGTACTCCTGGAATGACGAAAGGAAGCCGGGGCGTCAGATGCTTACCGGCCTGCGCAGCGAAGGTTGCAGCAGCGGCGCGTGTGCCCGGACCATGTCGTCGCACAGCTCCCAGATCCGCTCGACGGGCAGCGCCGCGGCTGTGGCCGGGTCGGACATGGCGGCATGACGGATATGCAGCGGCTCGTCGTGCAGCGCGGCCTGGACGACCAGTTCGTTCACGCTGAGGTACGCGCGGTTGAGGGCGGCGAGCTGGGCGGGCAGCGAGCCGACCCGGGTCGGCTGGATTCCCGAGCCGTCCACCAGGCAGGGCACCTCCACCGTGCCGCCCGCCGGGAGGTTCTCGATGAGCCCGCGGTTGGGTACGTTGCCGTACACCGTGCGCGGCCGGCCCGTGACGATGCTGTGGATGATCTGAGGCGCGTACTCCATCGTGCCCTCGACAGCGAGCTCGCTGCCGGCGGCGAGCGCGTCCCGGGTCGCCCGGTACTCGCGGAGGTTCTCGTCGCTGATCTCCAGGTACGCGCCGATGGGCAGCCGCAGCCGTTCGATCTCCTCCTGGCGGTGCAGGTACCAGGGAACGTACTCCGACGAATGCTCGCTCGTCTCGGTCGGGTAGTAGCCGAGGCGTCGGTACATGTCGATGCGCGTGCGCCGGCGTAGCTGCGGGTCGTCGGCGATCAGGGCGTCGAGCCGGTGGTAGAGGTCCTCGCCCCTGTGCTCGAAGCGCAGGACCCACGCCTGGTGGTTGACTCCCGCCGCGGTGTAGGTGACCTCGTCGAAGGGGGCTCCCACCAGCTCGCACAGGCCGTGCAGGGTCCAGTGCACCGAATGGCACAGGCCCACCACGCGGCGCAGGCCGGTCGCCTGGGAGAGGTACTGGACGTTCATGGCCATCGGATTGGTGTAGTTGAGCAGCCACGCGTCCGGGCAGACGGCCTTGATGTCCTCACCCAGCTCCTTCAGGAAGGGGAAGGTGCGCAAAGCCCGGAAGATGCCGCCGACGCCCAGCGTGTCGCCGATGGTCTGGGACAGGCCGTAGCGTGCCGGGATCTCGAAGTCGGTGCGCGTCGCGTCGCGCATGCCGATCTGGACCAGGTTGAGCACGAAGTCGGCGTCGGCCAGCGCCTTGCGGCGGTCGGTGTGGGCCGACACCTCGGGGCTGACGTGGCGGCGGGCGGCGATGTGACGGGTGGCGGCCTCCGCGGTGGCCAGCCTCTCGGGGTCGATGTCGTGCAGGGCTATGTGCGCCGAACCGAGTTCCGGGAAGGAGAAGAGGTCAGCGAGCAGCCCCTGGGTGAAGACGACGCTGCCGGCGCCGAGGAGAACGACTTTGGGGACGGTCATCAGGAAACGACTCCAGTGCTGGAAGGGAAAGCGAGGGCTTCGGCCCAGGTGGGCTGTGCGTCGGTGCCGCCGGAGCCGCGCGTGGACAGGGCTCCGCAGGCCGCCGCTACGGCGAGTGCCTCCTGGGGTGTGCGGTCGCGGAGGCGGGCGGCTATGAACCCCGCGTCGAAACTGTCACCGGCGCCGACGGTGTCGCGCACCACCACCTCGGCCGCCGGCACCCGGATCGGTCTCGTGCCGTCGTCGTACAGGGCGCCGGCGGCACCGTCCTTGACCACCACCGCCGGCCCCAGTCGGGTCAGCAGCCGGGCGGCCTCGGTGAGGCCGGTGTCCTCCCCGGCTCCGGCCAGTCGGCGGGCCTCCTGTGCGTTCGGCAGCAACAGGTCGGTCTCTTTGAGGAGTTCGGCGAGAGCGGCCGATTCCCAGCGTCCGGACGGGTCGTCGTTGGTGTCGAGTGACGTGGTGGCTCCCGCGGACCGTGCGGTCCGGAACAGGGCGGCCAGCTCGCGGGCCAGGCGTGGCATGAGGAAGAACGAGGCGGAGTGCACGTGCCGGACGCCGGTCAGCAACTGCTCGGGGACGTCGGATCCCGACACGGCGCTCAGGGTTCCGGATGCCGTGACGATGGCGCGGTCCCGGCCCCGCGTGATGCTGACGGTCATCGGTGTGGAGAGTGCGCTGTCCAGGTGGAGAGCGCTGACGTCGACGCCTCGCGCGGCAAGGCGGTCGCGTACGTAGCGGCCCGCGTCGTCGTCGCCGACACGGCCGGCGAAGGCGACGCTGAGGCCGAGCCGGGCCGCGCCGCACGCGGTGATGGCGGCGGAGCCGCCCAGAGTCATGGCGCCGTGGTCGACCAGTTGTTCCCGCTGTCCGTACACGAGCGAGGTACTGAGGGGGCCGATGATGACGTCCGGGTTGGCGTCGCCGATGACCAGCAGATCGAAGGTGCGCGGCATGGTGTGTCCTGGGAGATGGGGTTCAGGGGGTACGAAGACGGTGGAGGCGGCGGTCCGGGCAAGGTCAGCCCTTCAGACCGCTGGTGGTGATGGACCGGATGAAGGTCTTCTGCGCGGCGAGGAAGGCGATCAGTACGGGCAGTACGGTGATGACGTTGCCCGCCATGACGGCCGACCACTGCGTGTGGTGCTGTCCCTGAAAGGTCGTCAGGCCCAGGGGCAGCGTGTAGCCGGCGTCGTGGTTGATCGCGATCAGTGGCCACGACAGGTCGTTCCATGTGCTGAGGAACGTCAGCACGGCCACGGTGCTCAGGGCCGGCCGGGAGAGCGGAAGGACGATCCGGAAGACGATGCGCAGCCGGCCGCAGCCGTCGATCCATGCCGCCTCCTCGAGCTCTCTGGGCAGGGAGAGGAAGAACTGCCTGAGCAGGAAGACGGAGAACGGCGTCACCAGTGAGGGCACGATCAGCGCCCCGAGGGTGTCGATGAGTCCCAGCTGCTTCATGACCAGGAAGGTCGGGATCATGGTGAGCTGGAAGGGGATCGCCATGGTGGCGAGCAGCAGGAGCAGCAGGAGCCGGGAGCCGGCGAACCGCATCCGGGCGAAGGCGTAGCCGCCGAGGGTGCCGAACAGCAGATTCGCCACCACGGCCACGGCGGAGACGATCAGGGAGTTCGTGAACCACTGTGGAAACAGCGCGTTGCTGAGTACGAAGCGGTAGCCGCCCAGATCCACACCCGAGGGCCACAGCGCCGGGGGGAACCGGTTGATCTCCGCGTTGCTCATGACGGAGCTGACCATCAGCCACATCAGCGGCGCCGCGAAGAGCAGCGCGAGCGGAGCCAGGACGAGGTGCCACGGGTCGAAGGGAAGCAGACGCCTACGGGACGCCCGGCGAAGCTCGCTCGGTGTCCTGCGGCTCCCCGCTCCCGCAGCCGGCCGGCGTTCCTGAGTGACGGTCATGCGCCGGCCCCTTTCGACCGGAGGGTGCGCAGGCGGCGCACGGATGTCGGCACCACTGCGAGCAGCAGGAGGGCGAGGGCCAGGACGTAGGCGGCCGCCGCACCGTATCCGGCGGTGAAGTTCTTGAACGCCTGCTCCCATACGAAGTAGACGATCAGGGTGGTCGAGCCCAGGGGACCGCCCTTGGTGGTGACGTAGACCAGGTCGAACACCTGCAGGGCGTTGATGGTCTGCCACAGGAGCAGGAAGACGGTGACCGGAGCCAGGGCGGGCAGCGTCACGTGCCGCAGGATGCGCCGGCCGGAGGCGCCGTCGAGCGCGGCCGCCTCGATCAGTTCCTGGGGAACGTCCTGGAGGGCGGCGAGGTAGATCACGACGCAGAACCCCGTACCGCTCCACACCGAGATCGCCACCAGTACCAGGAGTGCCTGGCCGGGATCGGTGAGGAAACCCTGAGCGCCGACGCCGATCCTGGTGAGCAGGGAGTTGGCCGCGCCGAACTCGGGGTCGAGGATGAAGGAGAACAGGACGCCCTGCGAGGTCGCCGAGACGACGAACGGCACGAACATCAGGGTGCGGTACAACCCGGTGAAGCGGATGCGGCGGTTGAGCGCGAGCGCCAGCACGAGACCGAACCCGATGCTGAGCGGAACGTACAGCGCCGTGTACAGCAGGGTGTTGCGGACCGCTTCGGTGAACTCGGGGTCGCGGCTGAGCCGGTGGTAGTTGTCCAGGCCCACCCAGTGACTGGGGGTGAGAAGGTCGGACGACTGGAACGACAGGAGGAGGGACCAGACGACGGGCACGACGCTCAGGCCCAGGATGACGACCGCCGAGGGCGATACGAACGCCCAGGCCGTCGCCGACTCGCGGCCCCGTGCGGACCGGCGGGGCCGGTGGGTGTTCGGCGCGAGGGTGATGGGAGCGGGCCGGGACATGACGTCGTCACCCGTTCGTCTCGGCGAGAGCGGCGTTGGCCTCGCTCAGGCAGGACCGCAGGGCGGCGGACGGGCTGCTGCGTTGCAGCAGTACGGCCGTGACGGCCTCGCCGACCGCCTTGGAGATCTTCGGGTACGCCGGGTGCACCGGGCGTACCCGCGCGCCAGCCAGAGCATCGGTGAACACGGACAGGCCGGGTACTTCCTTCGCGTGCTGCGTCCACTGCGGCAGGCGCTCCGCGGTGCGGCTGAGCGGCAGGCTGCCCGCCTGCACCCCCCAGGTGACGTCCTGGGCCGGGTCCATGAGCCAGCCCACCAGGGTGCGTGCCGCCTGGAGCTTGGCGGCACCGTTGTCGAAGACGGCCCAGGTGTCCGGGCCGGAGATGGTGACGGGCTTCCCGCTGAAGCTCGGCAGCGGCACCACCTCGTAGTCGATGCCGGCCTGCCGGATGTCGGGCAGTTGCCAGGGCCCGGTGGCGACCATGCCCAACCGGCCCCCCGCGAAGACCTGGTACATCTGCTCGCCGCCGGGCTTCGGATCGACGTAGCAGCTCTTGTCCCCGACCAGGGACCGGATGGTCTCCAGCGCCCGTAGCCCGGGCTCGCCCGAGAAACCGGCCCGCCGCCCGTCCTCGGTGATCACGTCACCGCCCAGGTCCCAGACCATGGGCCAGATGCGCCACACGGTGTCCTCGTCGCCGGCGCCCGGCCAGCCGGTGCCGAAGACGTTGTGCGCCGGGTCGGTGAGCGTGCGGGCCGTCTCGACGAAGTCGTCCCAGGTCCAACCGGCCTTCGGCAGGGGCACGCCCGCGTCGCGGAAGACCTTCTTGTTGCATACGACGGCCAGGGAGTCCAACAGGGCCGGCGTGGCCCGGACTCTCCCCTTGACCGTCACGGCGTCGCGCGCGGCCGCCCAGTACTGCTTCCACGGCACCGGCCTGGAAGCGGTGAACTCCGTGAGATCCGCCAGCTGGGGACTGCGGGCGACACTGGCCAGGTCGGAGCCGAATATGTAGGCGATGTCGGGTACGGAGCCGGCGGCCAGGCCGGCGGTCACCTTCTGCAGCATGTTGTCCGCAATGACGCCACCGCCGAGGTCGACGCGGATTGTGGGGTGTTCCTTCTCGAACTTCGCGATCAGGTACTTGATCGCGGTCAGTCCCGAGTCCGTCTGGCCGTGCCACATGTCGATCTGTACGACTCCGTCGGCGGAGCCGCCGTTCTGGCCTGCGCAGGCGGTGAGCGCTGAACCGCCCAGTGCCGTCAGGGCGACCGCTCCCCCGCCGCCCAGCACACGCCGACGGCTTGGGAGGGTGTTCGTGCAGGGCTGGGGCGGGAGCATGGGACCTCCTGGCAGGGCGAGGGCATGATGGGCGGATGCGGGTCGGGAGTCGAGGAAGGACGGTCGGGCGGCTGACGGCGTTCTCGCCGGCCGGGGCGACGGCCTTGCCGGCCGCAGCGGTCCGCCGGGACGTGCGCCGAGAACGGGCGGAAACGACTCGCCCGCCCTTGACGCGTCAGCAGGTCTCGCGGGTGTGGATGTCCGGAGGGTTCGGCTGCGGCGTGACGGCTGCAGCCCGCGCGGAGCCGCGGGCTGCGGTTGCGGCCACGACGAGCGGCGCCCAACGCCCTGTGCTCGAAAAGACGTTCATGGAAGTGCTCCATGTGACGTGGGTGCGTCCCCGCCTCGGTCGGCTCACTGGAAAACGTGGCGCCTGGCGACTTTGGCCGGACTTGCCTGAGGGGCGTACCGGCTGGGCGTACCGCTGCGCTGAAGTCCGCGAACCTCAGCGTGCAAGGAGTAAACAACTCCACGCGGGACCCGTCAACGAAACGCTCATTCACTGTTCATTCCGATCAGCATCACGCACCATGGAGGACGGCTGCTGACGCGGCAGCGACTCAGCGCCGCCGGAGCCGCACGTGGTCGGCTTTCGGCACGAAGGCCCGGCTGTGCAGACGACGGCCCCTGTTCGCTGGAGAAGGGAAGGACGTTCATGACGGAGACCGGCACCGACGAGGCGCAGGGGCCTCGCACAAGGAGCGAGCGGCACCTGCGCATTCTTGAGCGCCTGAGCAGCCGACGCACCGTCAGCGTCACGGAACTCTCGACGTGGCTGAACGTGTCCCCGGCCACGGTGAGGCGAGACCTGCTGTTCCTGAGCGACCAGCGTCTTCTGAGGCGTACGCACGGCGGCGGAGTGGCGGTCGGCGGCACGCTCGAACTGCCTTTGCCGCGTAAGGCGGAGAGTCGGCGGTCTCAGAAGCGCGCGATCGCGCAGGCCGCGGTCCGGCTCGTCGGCGACGGTGCCGTCGTCGGTCTCACCGGCGGTACGACCACCTTCGAGATCGCCCGGCTGCTCGCCGCTCGCGGCCCGGTGACCGTCGTGACGAACGCGATCAACATCGCCGCCGAACTGGCACCCCAGTCCCACGTCCGGCTGATCATGACCGGGGGTCACGCGCGCAGCCAGACATTCGAACTGGTCGGTCCCGGCGCCGAACGAGCCCTGTCCGAGCATCACACGGACATCGCGTTCCTCGGTGTCGACGGCATCAGCGCGGCGTACGGCTGCACGACACACGATCCCCTGGAGGCGGCCACGAACCGCGCGTTCGTGGAGAGCGGTTCGAAGGCCGTCGTCGTCGCGGACCACTCGAAGGTGGGAAGGGCGACACTCGCCCGGATCTGCCCGCTCGGCATGGTGACGTCTCTCATCACGGACTGGGAGGCGGATCCCGAAGAGGTCGGCCGCATCGAGGCCGTTCTCGGCGTGCGGGTCGAAACGGCCGGGAGACCCGACGCACCGTGACCGAGTGGGCGGCGATCCCGCTCACCGGCGCCTGCGCCGCCCTAGTTCTTGACCGCTCCGGAGGTGAGTCCTGCGACGATGCGCCGCTGGAACAACAACACGAAGACGATGACCGGGACGGTGATCACCACCGCGGCGGCGGCGATCGAACCCGTCGGCTGTGCGAACTGGCTGCTTCCGGTGAAGAAGGCGATCGCCGCCGGGACGGTGCGCGCCGCGTTCGTCGAGGTCAGGGAGATCGCGAAGAGGAAGTCGTTCCAGCAGAAGATGAAGACCAGGATCGCCGTCGTGAACACGCCTGGTGCCGCCAGCGGCACCATCACCAGCCGGAACGTCTGCGCGGGCGTGGCACCGTCCACCGCGGCCGCGTCCTCCAGATCCCATGGGATCTCGCGGAAGAACGCCGACAGGATGTACAGCGCGAGCGGGAGGGAGAACGTCGTGTACGGGATGATCAGCCCCGGCCAGGTGTCGAAGATGCCCAGGAGCCGCTCGATGTTGAACAACGGGGACACCAGGGAGATCGGGGGGAACATGGCGATCAGCAGCGACATCCCCACGAGCAGGCGTCTGCCCGGGAACCGGAGCCGGGCCACGGCGTAGGCCGCCAAGGTGCCCAGCGCCACCGCGATCGCCGTCGAGATGAGCGAGATGCCGACGGAGTTGACGAAGGCGCGGGTGAAATCCGTCGTCGCGAAGATGCCCCGGTAGTTCACCAACGTCCACTTGGTGGGGATGTAGCTTCCGTCCGTCAGGGTGCTGGGGTCCTTGAACGACAGCGCGACGATCCACCACACCGGGAACAACGCGTAGGCGATCACGATCAGGTTGGCCACCGCCCAGCCCGCCGTGCGGCGTCCGGCCGAGCCGGTCATCGGCGCCCCCCGTCCGGCGCGTCGGGAGCGGCGACGCCGAAGACAGCGACGAACACCACGACGATCAGCGCCACGCACAGGAAGATCAGTACCGAGATCGCCGATCCGATGCCGAGGTTGAGAGCGGAGAAGAGGTTGTCGTATCCCAGGATCGACACCGAACCCGTGCCATGGGCGCCCGCGGTCAGGACGTAGATGTTGTCGAAGATGCGGAACGCGTCCAGGGTCCGGAACAGCAGCGCCACCAGGATCGCGGGTTTCATGAGCGGCACGGTGACTCTGGTCAGCCGTTGCCAGGCGGTCGCTCCGTCCACCTGGGCCGCCTCCAGCGTTTCCTCGGGCACCAGCGTGAGCCCCGCGAGCAGAAGCAGCGCCATGAACGGAGTCGTCTTCCACACTTCCGCGATGACGATCACGCCGATGGCGGTCCATGTCCCGGTCAGCGGGGCTTCCCCGGTCGGCAGCAGGGACGCGAGGTATCCGGTCCCCGGCGTCCAGGCGTACTGCCAGGAATAGGCCGCGACGACGGTGACGATGCCGTAGGGAACGAGCACCGCCGTGCGGACGCCACCGCGGCCGAAGAGCGTGCGGTGCATGACCAGGGCCAGCGCGAAGCCGAGAGCGAGTTCCACGGAAACCGAGACGACCGTGATGACGAGCGTCACCCAGAGGGCCTGCCACCAGAACGCCGAGGACAGCACGGCGCCGTAGTTGCTCAGTCCGACGAAGTGAGCCTGGTCCGGAAAGCGCAGGTCGTAGCGCTGGAGTGAGAGGTAGACCGCGTACACGACGGGGTAGACCGTGACGGCCAGCATCACGATGGTCGCCGGTGCGCACAGCAGCCAGGCCAGCCGCCGCTCCTGCGGCCCGCTCCCGGACCGGATCGCAGCCGGGCCCCGCGCGGACGGGGGCGCGCCGGGGACCGTGGGAAGCGTCGGGTTCACGGAATGAGTCCCTTGGACTGGAGTGCGTCCTCCATCTGGCTGCCGAGGCTCCGGACGTCTTCTCGTGGATCGATCTGCGAAGGCGGTGAGAGGGTGTGCGAGATCGCGATGGACACGTTCTGGTAGGCGGGGGTCTTGGGCCTGACACTGGCACGTCCCAGCGAGGCCAGCACCTCGGCCGCGAAGGGGTAGTCCTTCGTCAGCGCGGGATCCGAGTACAGCGAGCGCAGGGTCGGCGGCAGCCCGCCCTGCAAGGCGGCCGTCAGCTGGTTGTGCCGGTTGCGCAGGCACAGGGCGGCTTCGTAGGCGAGCTGTCGATGGCGCGAAAAGCTTCCGACGGCCAGGTCGATGCCGCCGATGGTCGGTCGTGCGGGCCGCCCTTGGTCCACCGCGGGGTAGGACGACCAGCGCAGGTGCGGGAAGAGTGCGGGGTTGTCCGCCCTCATCGCCGGATAGACGAACGGGTAGTTCAGCTGGAATGCGGCACCACCGGCCTCCATGGCCAGCCGGTTCTGGTCCTCCATCTGGTTCGGCAGCGACGGGTCCGCCGCGGGCGACACCGCCAGTTCACGCATGACCGACGCGGCTCGCACGGCAGGCGGGCCGAGCGAGGGCGCCGTCGCCGTGGCATTGAGGATCGAGCCGCCCGCGCTCGCCACGAGCGTGTTGAACCAGACTGTCAGCCCTTCGTACTGGGCACCCTGCACCTCGACGTAGTGCGGCTTGCCGCGGCGGGCCAGATCCCGGGCCATGCCCAGCATCTCGGCCCAGGTCCGGGGTGGCCGAGGCACGAGGTCGCTTCGGTACCAGAGCAACTGGGTGTTGGTGTTGTACGGAACGGCGTAGAGCCGGCCCTTCCATGTGGCCGTGTCCAGCGGCACCGCGAGGGTGTCGCGGACGGCGCGCTCGCGGATCTCACCGGTCCACGGGACGATCCACCGGGCCGCGGCGAACTCGGCCGGCCAGGTGACGTCGAGTCCCATGATGTCGACGGTGGCGTCGCGCGCGGCGAGTCGTCGTACCAGCTGCTGCCGCTGACCGTCGGAGGTCCGCGGGAGCTTGTGGTACGCGATGCGGTAACGGCCGCCCGACGCCCGGGTGCAGTTGGCCGCGGCACCCGCCAGGGCGCCCGAGTCGTCCGGGAAGCTGTACCAGTTCAGGGTGGGCGGACCGGTCCCGCCGGTGCCGCAGCCGCCCAGCAGCACGACGAGAAGCGCGAGCGCAGCCAGGAGAGTCCGCGTCATGCAGGCGCCCGTGTGTCTCGGTCCGCTGTCGGGCAGGCATCACGCGGGATCCGCTTCGCAGGCTTCACCCTCCACCTCTTCGGGTTCAGCAAGTCCGGGTTCGGCGGCGTGTTTTCACATGGACCCGGGTCCACTGACGGTATGTGGGTACGGCCCCTGCCGGACACCGGGCGACCCCTGTGTCGGGAAAGGTCACTCGAATGCCTATCGTGGCGTCTGTCATGTCGGAGAGCCCGAGCGAAGAGGGCACGCACCCGCGCGTCCAGGGGGCCGCCGGCGCGTGACATGGTGCCGACGGAGCCGAGCCGCACGGCGACGGCCACGGTGCACGGAAGGCTCGTCCCCGTGTGCGGGGCGGGCCACCGAGCCGTTTCAGGTCGTGGCGGGCCAGGCCCGCAGCAGGACGGCGATCTTCCCGGCCGTGCAGGCCGGATCCAGGAGCAGGTCCTTGAGGGCGATGGCGTCCTCGCGGGCGGGTTTGACCGTGATTCCGGCGGCCTCGAGGTACATGACGCCGGATGCGGCGGCGACGGCCAGGTTGGAACGCTCCAGCCAGCGGCACCGGCCCAGCGTGTGCACCAGGGCGGCGGCCTTGGCGTAGGGACCGTCGTAGACAGCCTGCTCGAACAGTTCCGCCCGGTGGCGGGCCACCGCCGAGATGGGAACGCCGTAATCGTCAGGTGCCGGATCATTCGCCCCGGCCACCTCGGCGACCTGCAGGATCCAGGGCACGTCGATGTTCAGATCCATCAGGCCGCGCGCGCTCCCCGTGGTGTCCGCTGAGCGTCCTCGGCCTCGTCGAAGACGCTCTGGTGTTCGGCCAGGAAGCGCGCGGCCGCGTCGACCGCGCGGGCACGCAGGCCGCTGGCGTCATCCTGTACGAGACGAGCGAGGTAGTCGCCGATGCTCAGTCCGAGGTCGGCAGCGCGTTTCTTCGCGAGTTCCGCGACGTCTTCGTCCACTCGCGCACCCAGCTGCGTTTTCGCCATACCAGGATGGTAACAGATGTTACCACCGGGCGCGCGGTGGGCACGTCTGGAGCCGTGCCTTCCCCGTTCCCGGCCTGCGCGCGGGCAGAGGGCGCGGTATCGGCAGCGCTGGGGTGGGTGGCCGGTCCGTGGTGCTCCAGGCGGGTGAAGGCCCGGCTGCGAGCGAACCCGCGGTGGCCACCGCGGCGTCGTGGCGGTCATGGACACGTTTCACGAGCTTCATGTGTCGGAGCCGGGCCTGGTGATGCTCGACATCGCAGCCGCCGACGACGACACCGCCTTCGCCTTCCACGCGGCCCTGGCGGCGATGTGGGTGACCACGAGTGTCGAACGCACGCCCCGGGAGGGCGGGCAGTCCGGCGTCCGGCTGCGCTGCTACCTCGACATGCGGCAAACCCTCAGGCCCTGAACCGTCACCTGTCCCTTCCCTTGCAAGAGCCCGGTGCTCGGGCATCAGGGCTACGGCGCGGTCAGGGCAGCGCGCACGTCGCTCCACGGGGGCGAACCGCTGTCCGAGTGACCCGCGGGCGATCTTCAGGGCCCCGCGGCCCGCACACCTCCGGCCTGCGGACCGCACATCCCCAGTCGGCCCGGGCGAGACCACGGCCCGCGCCCGGGTCGGGTTGACCGCCGCCGATCCGCGGGCCAGCCACGACCGTGCCCCCTCGTGGGAAGGGGTTCCTGAAGCCGCTGCCGCACTGGCCAGGGCACCGCCCCTGGCCAGTGCGGCTCCGACCGGCCCAGCCGTTCGCCGCACTGGAACAGTATCCGGTCAGATCTTGGCGGAGAAGTGCCACCTGCCCTGGCTGACGCGATAGATCTGGTACCCGTCCTCGTAGCGGAGCTTCTGCGCATCGTCGGGTGCGGAGACGGCGGCGTTCTCGGCGGCGGGTACGTGCACTTCGGCGGTGGATCCGACGGGTACCCCGACGGTCAGCCGGACGGTGCCGTCGACTTCCGTCCAGGCGGTGTCGATCTCACCGCGGACGGTGCGCAGCGAGGTGCGGGCCCAGTGGACTCCCACGCGGCTGTCGGGGCGCACGGTGAACGTCCGGTAGCCGTCGTCGCCGGGGCGCAGTCCCGCCACGTTCTCGTAGAGCCACTGGACCACCGTGCCCTTGAAGAGGTGGTTCCGGGAGCGGGACTCCTTCTGCCAGTACTCCCACATCGTGTCCGCCCCGTTGGAGAACCAGAAGCCCCAACTGGGGTAGGTGGTCTGGGTGGCGATGGCGTGGGCGACGTCCGCGTGTCCCTGGGCCGCGAGCGCGGGCAGCAGGACGCTGGTGCCGAGCGCGCCCGTGTTCAGGTGGTTCCCCCTGTTCTCGATGTCCTTGAGGAGGGAGTCGGCCACGGTGGCCCGCGCGCCCGCGGGCACGAGCCCGAAGGCGAGCGGAACGCAGTTGCTCGTCTGCAGGTATCCGGGATCCGTCCCCCTGACCGCTCCGCGGTAGTACCCCTGCGGGGTGAGGAACGCCTTGTTGAACGCGGTCATGGTATCCGCCGCGGCCTTTCGGTACCGTTCGCCGACCACCGCGTCGTCGATCACGTCCGCCAGCTCCGCGATGCCGGTCAGAGCACGGTAGAGGTAGGCGGTCGCGACGAGCCGGATGTCCTCCCCCGGCAGTTCGCCTCCGGTGCCCGGAGCGAGGTAGTCACCGATCACACCGGACACCAGGCCGTCCTGCGCCCGGCCGAGCTCCCAGTCGAGGTAGTTCACCACGGGCTTCCAGTGCTCGCGCACTATCCGCTCGTCGCCATAGACGCGGTACATCTCCCGCAGCAGGAACGGGTAGACCGTCGTCCATTCCGGTGCCGGGCTGTACTCGTTGTAGCCCCAGCCGCCGCTGGGCACGATCGACGAGATCTTGCCCTCGGGCTTCTGGCTGTCCCTGAGGTCGCCGAGCCACTTGGTGAAGAAGCGCTGCATGCCGAACGAGTACATCATCGCCGGGACACCGAGCTGCGCGTCGCCGGTCCAGCCGTTCTTCTCGTACGTCGGCGTGTCCGTGGGGATGCCGTGCAGGTTGTTGCCGATCGTACGGCGCATCGCCTGGTCCATCTGCTCGTAGAGCTTCTCGGAACAGGCGAAGTCGCTGACCTTCGCGACCCCGCTGCGCACCAGCCGGCCCACCATCTGGTCCGGCGTCGGGGCCGCGTCCAGGCCACTGACCTCGACGTAGCGGAAACCCTTGTAGCTGAAGCTGGGCTCCCACACCTCGTCCCCACCGGTCCCGGCGCACACGTACTCGTCCGTCTGGAAGCGGCCCGGGGTGAAGCCGCTGTCCGTCACCACCCGGTCGCTGCCGTCCCGCAGCTTCTCGCCGTGGGCGAGCGTCACCTTGGTGCCGGCGGCGGCGCGGACGGTGAGACGGGTCCAGCCCGCCATGGTGCGTCCCATGTCGACCCGGTATATCCCGTCACCGACGTCCTTCACCTCGACCGGCTTCACGGTCTCGATGACGCGGATCGGCTCGTGCGGCTGCGCCGTGAGCGTGCCCTTGGGCGCCGTCACCTTCAGCGCGCTCCGCCAGCCGTCGTCGTCGAACCCGGGGCGGGTCCAACCCTTGGGAGCCAGCCTGGCGTCATAGGTCTCCCCGGCGTACAGCGAGTTGGAGCGGGTGGGCCCGTCCGTCACGCGCCACGATTCGTCCGAGACCACCCTGACGGTGCTGCCGTCGGTGCACCGGATCTCCAGTTGGGCGATCATGCGCGGCTCACCGTGCCACGGCGGGTTCGTCCAGTTCCACGCGTTCGGTGTCATGAGGCCGAAGAAGCCGCGGCCCAGCGTGACGCCGATGGCGTTCTCGCCCTCCTTGATGTGGTCGGTGACGTCGTGGACGGTGTACAGGACGGTGTCGTCGTAGTCGGTGAAACCGGGGTCGAGCACCTGGTGGCCGACGGGCTTGCCGTTGATCTCGGCGTCGAGTAGGCGAGACCGCTGATGTACAGGCGGGCGCTGGCGACCCGCTTGCGCACCTTGAAGCTCCGGCGCAGCAGGGGCGCCGGCGTCTCCGCTCCGGAGGGTACGTTCACGCCGCGACCCCACGGGCCCTCGCCGTAGGGGGCCAGCGCGGTGGCCGCTTCCCAGTCCTTGTCGTCGAAGCCTGGCGTGTACCAGCCCTCCGGCGCGTCCTTGGTGACCTTCCACGTCCCGTCGGTCACCAGCTCGGTCTTCTTGCCGTCCGTGGCCGTCACGACGAGGCGCGCCACGAGCCCGGCACCCCAGAGGTAGTTGTTCGCGGTGGCGGCGACGACGACCCGGCCGCCCTTGCCCACCTGATCCGTGACGTCTACGAAGTGCCCCGTTCGCCAGGATTCGGATGCCTGTGGCTGGTACGCGACCTGTTCGCCGTTCACATAAAGGGTGAAGTCGTCGTCCGCGGTCACCACCACGACCGCCCTGGCCACCTGTGTGTTCGCCGGCAGGTCCAGAGCCCCGCGGAACTGCCGGGTTCCCTTGGGCGCGCTGGAGACCGTCGCATCCGACGACCAGATCCAGTCGGCGCCGTCGAGGTCGATGGCGGCCTCGTCGCCCACCGCGCCGATCCAGTGGCCCGCCCAGCCGTCCTCCGGCAGTGCCGTCTCCCACCAGCGCACGCAACTCCATTGCGAAGGACGCCCCTTGCCGTCCCAGACCCTGACCTGCCAGTAGTAGCGGGTTCGGGGCTTCAGGGCGGGGCCTGCGTACTCGACTCCGACGGAGCGGGCCGAGGCCACCCGGCCGGAGTCCCAGTACTGTCGACGCGGGTGGTCCAGGTCCTCCGGGTCCTGGGCCACCCGGATCTGGTACGCCGTCTGGCGTGCCCCGCGCTGGCCTTCGGCCGACAGCTCCCAGCCCAGCCGGGGCCTGGCCACGTTCGTGCCCAGGAAGGTCTCGGCGTACTCGACCGTCGTGCGCCTTACCTCAAGGCGCTCGTGCCCGTCGCCCCCCGGACCGGGAGCCGCCGCCGCGGGCACGGCCCCGAGGGCAGAACCCGCCACGACGGCGGCGCCGGCCGTGACGGCGGAGGTGCGCAGGAAGCTTCTTCGATGCCAGTCAGGAGTCATCGTGGTCCTTAGGACGGGTGCGGGTACCGGGAAGCGGAACGGCAGAGGTGTCCGTGCAGGGATTGAAACGTTTCACCACGGGCAAAGATGGCGTGATGCTATGCAAGGCACCCACACGCTTCAATAGGCACGTTCGGACATCCGCGGCGGGGTGCTGTCCACCGTGTGGACCGAGTAGCAGCGGCGGGCCCCGGCTGTCTCCCGGGAGATCCTGCGCCAAGCCGGCGCCTTCCGGGGAATCCGTCACCGACACGGCCGTGAACGGGCAGGTGGACGCTGGTGGTTGGACCTCCTCTTCCAGCCGCGCCACCCTCGCGGGACCGGCCGGATCCTGCCCCGTTCCACACCGAGGTTCCCGGCGGGAGAGGCGCCGCCCGAATGCTCACGCCGGATGACGATCTGCGCATGACCGCTTCCCGGCTGGTGAACGGCGCCCTGCCGTCGGTCCGACCACCGGCGCGGCCCCGGCCCGCAGGCTCGTACGGCGGGCCGGGGTCGGGGCCGGCGGCGCCCTCCGCCTCAGCTCGGCGGGCGGACCGCACGCCCTGAGCTGGAGTTGTTCATGGCACAGGGCAGGCAGGGCGCGGGACGCAGCGGACCTGTTCGCCGATGTCGCCCCGCCGGGCAACCCACCCGACCGCGCCGTCGCGATCCCGCCCGGCGTGGAGTCCGGAGCGGACGCCCGCACGCTCGTTGTTGAATTGCATTTTGCCTTCCCGATAGGCACGCTGCGGCATGACCGGGCAGGTCAGAGCACCTGACGCCATGCGATGTCCCGAGGCCGAGGGGCCGGCGGTGATCACGGGCCCGGCGAACACCCTTGACGCGCCACCGGACGGCAGCTAGCTTCCCCCCCACTCTCCTGAAACCTTTCAAAACCTGCTTCGTGATGGCCGGGATCCGGGGCCCGTCATGCGTCGCTCCACGCCGGGTTGGCACACACCCACGCCGTAGGCCGCCTGTCGCTCCTGCCACCCTTCTCCGCAAGGAACACTCTCATGCACAAGTCGTCATCCCGTCGTGCCTGTGCGGTTCTGACCGCCGTCTCGTGCCCCGTCCTGACCGCGACCGCCTGCAGCGGGACCAGCAAGAAGGACGTGACCGACTCCGACGGCCCCAAGACCGTCGCGGGCAGCGCCGATCCGAACGCGGCGACCAAGAAGGGCCTGACCGTGGGCTTCCTGCCCAAGCAGGTCAACAACCCCTACTTCACCACCTCCGACAAGGGCGGTGAGAAGGCGCTGGCCGAACTGGGCTCGAAGTACAAGGAGGTGGGTCCGTCCAGCGCCACCGACACCTCCGGGCAGGTCTCCTACGTCAACACGCTCACCCAGCAGCAGTCGACGGGATCGCCGTGTCCGCGCAGGACCCGGGCGCGCTGTGCACGGCGCTGAAGCAGGCGATGAGCAACGGCATCAAGGTCGTCACCTACGACTCCGACACCACCCCCGGCTGCCGCAACGCGTTCGT
>NZ_JBVJTD010000040.1:0-47047 GCF_055605965.1 Streptomyces sp. NPDC037126 | reverse complement strand
CGGAGCGAGTAACTCCCACTCCTGATCGGTGAGTTCATGGCGACGTATCACCTGACCATGATCCACCACCCGGTGATCTTTGAAGACGGACCCTAACACAGGGAGCGCTCGCTCACTCCGGGGCGCCGGGCAAGCCCACCACCTAGGAGTCGTGATGTCGCCACATGCACGCTGACCCCACAGCCACCACCAAGGTGTGGTTCATCACCGGGACGAGCACCGGACTCGGCCGGGCACTGGCCCACGAGGTCATTGCCGACGGCGACCGCCTCATCGCCACCGCACGCGACCCCAAGACCCTCGACGACCTGGCCGCCCTCGCGTCCGACCGCGTCCGCGCGCTCGCCCTCGACGTCACCGACCCCACCGCGGTACGCGTCGCCGTGGACACCGCGCTCGCGGAGTTCGGCCGGATCGACGTCCTGGTCAACAACGCGGGCTACGCCCTGCGCGGAGCACTCGAAGAACTCTCCGACACCGAACTGCGCGAACAGTTCGACACCAACGTCTTCGGAGCGCTCGACGTCACGCGCGCCGCCCTGCCCGCCATGCGAGCCCAGCGTTCGGGCTGCATCGTGCAGATGTCCTCTGTCGGAGGCGTCACGGCCACCCTGGGCGGAGCCGCTTGCGCGGGGACCAAGTTCGCCCTCGAAGGTCTGTCCGAGGGGCTGGCCGCCGAAGTAGCCCACCTCGGAATTCACGTCCTCATCGTGGAACCCGGCCCCTTTCGCACCGACTTCACCGGGCGGTCCGTGCGCTGGGCCGATCCGATGGACGACTATCGATCCGTCCTCGACCCGGCCAAGCGGCAGTTCCTCGCCATGCACGGCACTCAGCCGGGCGACCCCGTCCGCGCGGCCCGCGCCATCATCGCCGCCACCCGGATGGAAAAGCCCCCGCTGCGACTGCCGTTGGGCGCCGACGCCGTGGACCGGATCCGCGAGCGTCTTCACGCACGACTGCAGGAAGTGGACACGACGGAAGCCATCGGTCGCCCCACCGACTTCGACTGACCATCCATCGCAACAGCCGCCCCGTTCGGGGCGTGATGGTGTCCACACCGCGCCAGCGGCAAGCGCACCTACGCCTGCCGCGCGCCGCAGCCGTGTGCTCTGGCAACGGCGTTGGTCCCGGCAGTCACGTGCGTGTCGGCGAGCGGCGGGCGGCGGGCGGCGGGCGGCGGGCGGCGGGCGGCGGGGGAGGGGAGGGGCGGGGCTCAGCCGCGCAGCGCGAACGCGTCCGTGATGGCGCGGGGTCCGCTCCCGGCGGCGAGCAGTACTCGGAGCAGGACCCGCGCCTTGTAGGGGTCGAGGAGCCCGCCGTCGATCAGCCCCCGTTGCCGGAGGTCCGACTCCGAACCGGGGGCGCTGTAGGTGTGCCGAAGCACTGAGCCTGCCCCGGTGCGGGAGGTCAGCACCACCGGCATCCGCTCGGCCAGCGCGCCGAGCCGGGGCGCGAGGACCCCCGGCACGTGACCGACGCCGAATCCGGCGACGACCAGACCCGCGTGAGTGGTCTCCAACCCGTCCAACTGGGCACCGTCGTCGTCCAAGGTGACCACGTGGAGGGCGACGCGGACCGACTCCAGCCGGGCCTGGTCGAGACCGGTCGTCAGCGGCTCGCGCGGGGGCGCGGCGAGAAGCATCCGTACGCGGCCCTCGACGACATGGCCGAGCGGGCCGGCGCTCGGTGAGGCGAAGGTCGCGGGGCTAGTGCTGTGTGTCTTGCGCACCCATCGCGCCGCGTGCACTTCGTCGTTGAGGACCACCAGAGCGCCGGTCCCGCGTGCTTCCGGCGCCATGGCGACGCGAACGGCGGCAAGCACGTTGGCCGGGCCGTCCGCCCCCGCCATGGCCGGCTGCCGCATCGCCCCCGTCAGCACGATCGGTTCCTCGTGCGGCCACACCAGATCCACCAGGAACGCCGTCTCCTCCAGGGTGTCGGTGCCCTGAGTGACGACGACGCCGTCCGCTC
Source organism: Streptomyces sp. NPDC037126 (assembly GCF_055605965.1). Taxonomy (NCBI): domain Bacteria; kingdom Bacillati; phylum Actinomycetota; class Actinomycetes; order Kitasatosporales; family Streptomycetaceae; genus Streptomyces; species Streptomyces sp. NPDC037126. The sequence goes on along the minus strand of NZ_JBVJTD010000040.1, from coordinate 45,073 downwards.
CCTCGGCCACCGCCCGCGAGGCGACGGCGACGGTGTCGAGGATCTGCCCGAAGGTGAGGCTTCCGCTCGGCACGGCCTGCGCGTCCCGGACGTCCACGGGCGCCAGTTCCTCCAGACCCGGTACGGCTGCGGTGATCTCGGCACCGGTCAGTCGCGCTCCCCGTGCACCGCCCGGTACCGAGATCGTCCCCCCGAGTGCCACCAGTACGACGCCCAACGCTCGCCTCCTCGCCTCTTGTTCACCGAACGCAGACGCGCCAAGCTACCAACCCGCACGGCACGGGCGATGCGGTGAGAGCCGGTGAAGACCGGCTGGGATGCCGCCGTTCGCGGAGATTAGTGCCGTATTCCTGGGGCCGCTCGCGCATCGGACCTTCAGCCGTTCAAGACGACTTGTGGGAGTCCGATGCTCACCGGCAGGGAGCGCCCCATCGGCTTCCGGGGCCTTCTCCGGCCCCGTCCGGGGTGTCAGAATGCCGACATGCACATGCGGGGGGATGCGCAGCCGGGCCTGCGGCCGTTCGCAGCCGGGCCGGTCGGGGGGATCGCGACGGCGGCCGCGGCGCTGCTGGTCGCGCTGTCGGGCCGCTACGGCTTCCACCGCGACGAGCTCTACTTCCTGCTCGCGGGCCGCCACCCTGCCTGGGGCTACCCGGACCAGCCTCCACTCACCCCGCTGCTGGCCAGGCTCGGCGCGGAGCTCTTCGGCTCCACCCCGACGGGCGTGCGGATCCTGCCCGCGTTGCTCACCGCGGTCACGATCACGCTCACCGCGCTGACCGCCCGAGAGCTGGGCGCCGGACGCGGCGGGCAGATACTCGCGGCGGGAGCCGCGGCCTGCTCGGGCTACACGCTCGGAATCGGCCACCTGCTCTCCACCGCGACCTTCGACCTGACGGCCTGGCTGGCGATCGTTCTGCTGACGCTCCGACTGCTGCGCACGGGCGAATTCCGCTGGTGGCCTCCGCTGGGAGCGCTGGTCGGGATCGCGCTGCTGAACAAGCTACTGGTGCTGGGCCTCTTGCCCGCCTTGGCGTTGGGTGTGCTGACGGCCGGACCGCGCGGCCTCTTCGTACCGCGTCCACGGGCTCTCCTGGGCCCGCTGACCGCAGTCCTCGCCGCGCTGCCCTTCGCCATCCCGACCCTGTGGTGGCAGGCCGTGCGCGGTTGGCCCGAGCTGACGGTGGCCCACGGAATCAGCGCCGATCTCGGAACCGGCGGGCGCCTGCTCGCCCTGCCGATGCAGCTGCTCCAGTTCTCGCCTGTGCTGGCACCCCTGTGGCTGACCGGGCTGAGCCGCCTGTCGCGCCGACCTGAGCTGCGCTGGGCCCGACCGGTCGCGGTGGCCTGGGTGGTGCTGTGCCTGCTGGTGCTGGCCGGCGGCGGCAAGGGGTACTACCCGATTCCGCTGCTGTACGCGATCACCGCCGCCGGCTGCGAGCCTTACGCCCACTGGCTCCGCGAACACCGCGCCCGGCTGACAGCCGGACTGCTCGCGGCCCTGCTCACCAGCGCCCTGGCCGCCCTGCCGGTGCTGCCCGCGTCGGCGCTGGCCGTGCCGATGGCCGTCGACCCCGACCTCGGCGAGGAGGTCGGGTGGCCGCAGCTCGTACGCGCCACCGCCACCGGATGGGAGGAGATCTCCGCCGCCCAGCGGGCCACCGCCGTGCTGCTGACCGCGAACTACGGCGAGGCCGGGGCCATCGCACGATACGGTCCTGCTCTCGGCCTGCCCGCGCCCTACTCCGGCCACATGGGCCTGTACGCCTGGGGCCCGCCGCCGTCCACCGCCACCGGTCCGGTGCTGCTCGTCCACCCTGCGGACCACCCCGAGTTGGAGCAGCACTTCACCGCCTGCCACACGGTGGCGCGCGTCGACAACGGGTACGGCACCGCGAACCAGGAGCAGCACGCGGCCGTGGTGCTCTGCGCGGGTCCGGACCGGCCCTGGCCCGTGCTCTGGCCGCTGCTGCGCCGGTACTGAACAGCCACGTTCGCGGGCGGCGGCAGCGTCGGCAGTGCGTTCAGGCAGCTGGTCCACCGGTCCACGTGGTCGTCAGGCGACCCAGGTCGAGGTGAGGGCCTGCACCGCGGAGCCGTCGACGTCGGCCAGCTTGGTGCCGACGAAGGTGCGGGCCCAGTCGGTGGTCTGGATCCGGAAAGCGGGCCGGTCGGTGTCGAGTGCCTCCATGACGGCCTCCGCCGCCGAGGCCGGGGTCTGGGCGCTGCCGTCGAGGAACTGCTCGGCGGTGCGGTTGATGTAGTGGCGAAGGGCGTCGGTGTACTGCCCGGCGTCGATGGCGGCATCGAGGTCGACGCCGATGTTGTTGACGAACTCGGTGGCCACGGCCCCGGGTTCCACGACGGACACGCTCACGCCCAGCGTGCGCGCGACCGGGGCGAGGCTCTCCATGTAACCCTCGACGGCGAACTTGGCCGCGCAGTAGGCCTCGTTGAACGGCTGGCCGATGACCCCGCCGACGCTGGTGACGGTGATCAGGCGGCCCCCGGTGGCGCGAAGGTGCGGCAGCGCGGCCTTGGAGACGTTCAGCACGCCGAAGAAGTTGACCTCCATCACGTTGCGGATGTCGGCCATGGAGTCGTTCTCCAGGGTGCCAAGGTGACCCGCGCCCGCGTTGTTGACGACGGCGTCCAGACGGCCGTAGTCGGCGATCACGTTGTCGATGGCGGCGGTGACGGACGCCTCGTCGGTCACGTCGAGCTGTCGGACGTCGAGCTCGACGCCTGCTTCGGCGGCGGCCTTGCGCAGTGCGCCGGCGCGGGTGGTGTCGCGGAGGGTGGCGACCGTACGCCAGCCGGCCCGGGCGGCGGCAACGGCGGCGGCGAGGCCGATACCGGAGGAGGTGCCGGTGATGAGGACGGTGCGGGGGGTGGTGGACATGGGGGAGCCTTTCACAGCCGTTTGTGTGCGTGCACACACAACATAGCTTTATGTGTGTGCGCACGCAACCCGTCTATACTCGATCCATGCCGAAGAAGCTGCCCCAGGCCGAGATGCCCGCCGCGGACTACGCCTTCTACGGGCTGGTCTGGGCGGGCACGGTGATGACCGAACGCGTGGACCGCGCCCTGATCAAGGCGCATGATCTCCCTGTTTCCTGGTTCGAGGTCATGTTGTGGCTGGCGTCCAGCCCCGAGCCCGTGCCCGCCTCCGTGCTCGGTAACAGCACCATGCTCAGTCGCAGCCAGGTCTCCCGGGTCGTGGATGCCCTCCAGGCCCGGGGGCTGGTGGCCCGCACGCCGTCGGAGCGCGATGCGCGGTCGGTCGAGGTCTCGCTCACCGACGAGGGACGCCGTGTCTTCGAGCAGGCCGACGCCACCCGCCGAGAGGTACTGGCACCAGTCTTCACCGACCTCCTCGACGAGCGCGACATAGAGGCCCTGGGCACGGTATGGCGCAAACTGAAGGCCGAGAAGGAGAAGCTGGCCCAGGAACCGACGATCAGGCCGTCCCGGCCACGCCACTGAACCGACGGCCGCGACGCCGACGGCCCGCAGGCGGGGCACCGCCGCGAACACCCGCGTCGGATCGGCGCCGGGGAGTGCCAGGCGACCACCGCTCACGTCGCCTACGTCACGGATGCGATCTTTAACTGTCCGTAGTCGGGGGAGGGGTCCTCAACGGGGCGGCGCTTTTGGCCCAACGCGGTGGGCACCCGGCCGACCGGCGGATCATCAGCCACGCGGAACTGCGGACGAGCGAACGCATGGTCACCTACGACGGTGCGCCGTCGAACTCGGTGAACGTGACCGATCAACGCCGCGGCGGCTTGCCCTTCGCTCATGGCCGATACCGGCATGCCTGGCGGTCGCGGACCACGGTGGGGGTGTTTACCTCGGCCCTTCTGGGTGACGCGACCTGTGGGAAACAAGGTGTCGGTCGGGAGTGCTCGAAGGACGGCAGTCACACCGCACCAAGTTGACGTCGGCACGCCCGAGGGGTGCGACGTCGCTGCTGACGCACCGCGAAAGGCAGAGTGATGACGGAGATCCGACCCACGACCACGACCGATTCCGGCGCCCCGGCGGAAAGCGACGAACACTCGTTGACCTTGGGCCCCGGTGGTCCGATCCTGCTGCAGGACGCCTACCTGATCGAGCAGATGGCGCAGTTCAACCGGGAGCGGGTTCCCGAGCGCCAGCCTCACGCCAAGGGCAGCGGCGCCTTCGGCTACTTCGAGGTGACGCACGATGTCAGTGCGTACACGAAAGCGGCGGTCTTCCAGCCCGGCACCCACACCGACCTGGTCGTACGTTTCTCGACCGTAGCCGGAGAGCGCGGTAGCCCGGACACCTGGCGTGACCCGCGCGGCTTCGCGGTGAAGTTCTACACCAGCGAAGGCAACTACGACATGGTCGGGAACAACACTCCGGTGTTCTTCGTGAAGGACCCGATGAAGTTCCAGCACTTCATCCGGTCCCAGAAGCGCCGCGCCGACAACAACCTGCGCGACCACGACATGCAGTGGGACTTCTGGACCCTCTCCCCGGAGTCCGCCCACCAGGTCACCTGGCTGATGGGTGACCGCGGCATCCCGCGGACCTGGCGCCACATGAACGGCTACACCTCCCACACCTACATGTGGATCAACGCCGCCGGCGAGCGGTTCTGGGTGAAGTACCACTTCAAGACCGACCAGGGCATCGAGTACTTCACCCAGGACGAGGCCGACCAGATGGCCGCGGCCGACACCGACTACCACACCCGGGACCTCTTCGAGCACATCCGGGACGGCGACCACCCCAGCTGGACCCTGTACGTCCAGGTCATGCCGTACGAGGAAGCCGCGGGCTACCGGTTCAACCCGTTCGACCTCACGAAGGTGTGGCCGCACGGCGACTACCCGCTCATCCAGGTCGGCCGCATGACGCTCGACCGCAACCCCACCGACAACCACGCACAGATCGAGCAGGCGGCGTTCCAGCCCAACAATTTCGTCCCCGGAATCGGACCGAGCCCGGACCGCATGCTGCTGGCCCGCCTGTTCTCCTACGCGGACGCCCACCGGTACCGCATCGGCGCCAACTACCAGCAGCTGCCCGTGAACGCACCCGTCGTCGACGTCCACAGCTACTCCAAGGACGGGGCGATGGCGTACCGGAACACGACGGACCCGGTGTACGCCCCGAACTCCAAGGGCGGCCCCGCGGCGGACACCGAGCGCTACGGATCCCCGCCCAGCTGGACGGCCGACGGCGAGATCACCCGCGCCGCCTATGTCTCCCACCCCGAGGACGACGACTGGGGGCAGCCCGGCACCATGGTGCGCGAGGTCATGGACGACGCCGCCCGTGACCGTCTGGTCGACAATGTCGTCGGACATCTCCTCAACGGAGTCAGCGAGCCTGTTCTGGAACGCGCCTTCGCATACTGGTCCAACATCGACGAAACCATCGGCAAGCGCATCGCCGACGGTGTCAGGGCCAAGGCGGACGAAAAGGACCCCAAGGCCGCCGAACAGAGCAACCCCGCCCGGAGGTCCATGCAGCGCAAGGCGTGAAACGCCAGGTCAGATCCGGGCTGAGGACGACTGACCCGGAGGGCCGCGGCGTTTTCCTCCAGGACCTGGAAGCGCGAGTCGGTCACGGCTCGGCTGAGACCCCATCTGAGGCGTGGGGCTCGGCCGAGCCTCGGGCTGGATAGGCTGCCGGTCATGAATGCGGCCACGACCAGCGGTGTGACGACCACCGAGCCCACCATCCTTGGCGCCATGGAGGTGACTTCCGATCCCGAGCTGGCGGCCCAGTTCGCGGAGTCGGCCCACCGGATCCTGGCGGACCTGGTCAGTGGCGGCGCCGCACTGGGTTGGGTCGAACCACCCTCGCGGGACGAGGTGTCGGAACTTCTCGGCCACATCATCTCTGCGGTACGAGCCGGAGATGCGGCCCTGAGCGCCGCCTACCTCGACCGTCGCCTTGTCGGGTTGGGGTACTGGCTCCGCTATGCCCGACCGACCCATCGGCCCCACGCCGACCTTGAGAAGATCGCGGTGGAGGCCGCGGCCCATGGTCGCGGCGTCGGTCGGGCGCTGACCGTCGCCCTGATCGCCGACGCCCGCGAGGCGGGAATCGAGGTCCTCACTCTGGACGCCCGAGGCGACAACGCCAATGCCCTCCACCTCTACCGGTCGCTGGGCTTCACCGAGTACGGCCGTCTCCTCAACTTCGTCGCAGTCGGCGAACGCCGCTACGACAAGGTCTTGTACATGCTGGACCTCCGCCGCCAAGGCTGACGACAGGACGGCTACGATCGTCCGGTCCCCGGAGCGACGGGGCCCGGGTAGGGAGCGGCGTGTGGCGGTAGGCAGACTTCAGGATGAGCTGGCCGACTGGACCGACTTCGACATAGCGGGCTTCCGGCTCGGGAAGATCTTGGGAGTATTTCCGGAGGACTGGCGCTTCGGCCGCGCCAAAGGGATGTTCTGGACGGCCGACCCTGTCGGCGAGATGCTCACCGACGTCCTCGATCGAATGGCCGAGTCCGGCGTGCTGCTGAAGAACGAGGACCTGCAGTTCCGGTGGAACGCAGATGAGACGAACAGGTTGGTCAGCTAGCACTCCAGCCCAGGCGCGCAAGGAGTCCGCGAGCACCTCGGCTACGTCCACGGGCAGGTCAAGCCATCCTCGGACATTCTCCGGGGGTACCGCACCCGCAGCTAACAACCCGCCTGCCCCTTCAACTCCGCCCAGGTGTAGCTGTCCACACCATCGTGAGGGCCGAACCTTGAGAGTTCTGAGCCGTCACTCCCCACTGCCACGATGAGTGGTCGTATCCCGCCGTGACCAGTGAACCGGGACTTCCAGACCACGATGAGCCGGCCGTGTCTTGGAACCTCGATCCGTCGGTCGCCGAGGAGGAGGTGATCCACTTCGGCTGCCACCTGTAATTCGTTGGACCCTACCCACGAGCTCGTCTCGATGAGGTGCGGATGTCGATGCTGCGGGCGGTCGGCATGGCTCAGGCAACCGGCGCCTCCACCGAGCTCGATCATGCCGCACTGGCCCGGCCGTCCCACCGCGAGCCTCTGCGCGGGCAATTCACCGCCCGAAGCGCTCCCACCGCCCGTGTACTGCCACCTCTTGCCGCAGCGTTCGATCAGTGCGGTATGCGTCTCCGCCTTCGCGGACCCGGGGCGCCACTCGAGCCAAAGGGCGCCGACACCCGCGTCCAAGTCGACGTCTCCCGACACCAGGGCCACCCAGCGGTGAGGCAGCCAACGGAGCTGCGCCACCTCGCCGGTGACCATGCGTCGGACCACCGCCGGGAGAACGACCCTCATCAGGCGGTCCATCCAGCGCATCCGACGGAGCTCCGCGCGAGTGAGCATGTACACACGGTACTCGGCGGCGCAGCAGTCTCGCGCGCCGCCGCGAGCGTGGCCAGAGCCCGGATGCTCAGTCGAGACAGAACTCGTTGCCCTCGATGTCCTGCATCACGATGCACGACTCGTTGACACCATCGGCTCGCAGTACACGCACGCATGTCGCACCGAGTGCGATCAGCCGCGCGCACTCGGCCTCAAGGGTGGCGAGGCGCTCTTCACCCACGAGCCCGGTGCCGACTCGCACGTCAAGGTGCAGCCGATTCTTGACGACCTTGCCCTCGGGTACACGCTGGAAGTACAGCCGCGGGCCCACGCCTGTGGGATCAGTGCAGGCGAACGCGGAACCCTGTCGCTCAGGCGGCAGAGAGCGATCGAAATCGTCCCACGTGGCGTACCCCTTCGGCGGCGGCGGTACGACGTACCCCAACACCTCGCACCAAAAGCGAGCGACGCGCTCGGGTTCAGCACAGTCGAAGGTGACCTGGAACTGCTTGATCGATGACATCGGCGCACGATAGCAGGGGGGAGGACGAACAGCGCTGGAGAGATACTTCGCCTGCCCAACCTCACCCTGTGGACGCCGACTTGAGCACCGTCAGCAGCATGCGGGCATCCCGTACCGTGGGGTGTTCCTCGCCGAGCTCGGCAGCGGCGTCGTTCACCACCTGCTCGGCGTGTGACACTCCGCCCGGCCGGGTCGGAGCCGAGCATGGCGTGGGACACCCGCAGGTGCAGCGTCAGGGGGTGGCGCGCGCCCAGCCGTGCCTGGGCCTCGTCGAGGAACGTGCCGCATCCACGACGCGTCTGCGCCATGGGCACCCCCTCCTGCTCACGCTCCCACCGAAGGACCCGGGCGGTCAGTTCCTCGGCCGCCACGTCGAGTGTCACCGTGGAGGCAGCGCCGGCATCACTGTGCGCCTCCGGCTCGGGTGCGGTCTCGGTAACTGTGGCCTCGACGGTCCGGGCAGCCTGCGGTACGGCCCACGTGGCGTCATCGGCGGCATGAGCCCGGGTGTACGCGAGCGTCGCGTAGTGGTGTGTGGCAGGCGCGTTGGCGTGCTCGGCGACGAGCGCCCGTGCCTGCTCCGACAGCGGCGGGGGGCCTATCCTGCCCCACCGGCACCGGGAACCAGCGCCTCGGCCACCTCTCCGGCCGTTGGCCGCCGACCGGGATCGGGGTGGAGACACGATCGGACCAGTGCCGCGAAGTCCTCGGGCAGCCGGGCGAGATCGGGCTTGCCGGCCCGGATGTGGGCGACCACGGACGGTATGTCCTGCCCCCACGGACTGCGCCCGAGAGCAAGGCGGGCGAGGACGGTGCCCAGGGAGAACACGTCACTGGCGGGTGTGAAAGTGCGCTGCTCCCTCAACTGCTCGGGAGAGGCGTACGGGTAGGTGCCGGTGAAGCCGCGCCGTGGTTCGGTGAGCCGCTCGATCTGGGCGATGCCGAAGTCGATGACGCGCGGGCCGTCCTCGGTCAGCAGCACGTTGGCCGGCTTGAGGTCGAGGTGCACGATGCCCTGGGCGTGGATGGCGCTCAGGGCGACGGCGATGCCCGCGCCCAGCGTGCGTACCAGGTCCGGTTCCAACCGGCCGCAACGCTCGACGAGTTCCTGCAGCGAGGGGGCGGCCACGTACGGCACCGCCATCCACGGCGTCGCACCCTCGGTGTCCGCGGCGATCACCGGCACGGTGAACCGGCCGTCGACCCGCTGGGCGGCGCGCACCTCATGGGCGAATCCCAGCTTGACCGGCGGAGCCGCGGCGAGGTGCGCGTGCAGCGTCTTGACCGCGACCATCAGCCCGTCGGGATCCTGACACAGGTAGACCCGCCCGAAGCCGCCCTCGCCGACGGGCTCCAACACCTCGTACGTTCCGAAGGTAGCCGGCCGGTCCAACCCGGTGGCGGGGCGCGCCCGCTTCATCGCCCGCCAGGCCCCGATGGCCTCGGCCTGCGCGTGCAGGGCGATCCGATCGCCCGTGGCCCGCACGGGGCCCTGCTCGGCCGCGTGCGCCTCACCCGTCGTGCGCTGCCCGTCCGGCACCACGACGACCCGGTTCGCCCGCAGCGAAGACGGTGCGGCGGTTGACGAGCACGAAGGGCGTGCCGTCCAGGGCCGGATCCTTCAGCGCGGCCCCGTCCAGATGCGCGTCACCAATGATGAGACCGTCCACCCGTCGGCCCAGGACCATACCGATCCGCTCGCGCTGGGTGGCGGGATCGTCGTGGGTGTTGGTGACGAAGGTGGAGAGTCCGCGCATGGTCGCCTCCTCCACCCCCTCGTAGATGGTGGCCACCACGATCTCCGATAGGCGAGGGAAGAGCACCCCGACCAGGTTGCTGCGCCGGGTCCTGAGGCTCGTGGCGTGCGGGTTGGGCCGGTAGCCGAGTTCGTCGGCCAACTCACGGATCCGGCGGGCCGTCTCGCCGGACGCCGCACGACCCTGGTCTCCTGACGGGCCGTTGAGAACCCGGGACACCGTCGAGACATGCAGCCCGAGCCGGTCCGCGATCCCGCGAAGACCTCTTGGGCGGAGCGAGGGTGGGGCCTGGTGGCGGTGGGGGACGAGGACCGCGCGGACGAAGCCTGACAACAGCCGAAAGATCACGCACAAGCGACCCGAGGCGAGCCCCCAGGATGCACAATGACCCCGTGAGGGGCAGGGATGAGGGTCCACAGATACCTGAGTACGACCGATACGAGGAGGAGGACGACGACCGTGACCGTTCACGACGCGGCCGGATCCTGCTCGCGGCTGTCGCGGTGCCGGTCGTTGGAGCCGCCGGGACCGAGGCCAGTGCGCTACGGGCGGTGCAGGACGGCCACGGCATCATGCACATCACCGCGGTTGTCGCAATGGCCCTCATCGCTTTCGTCGCGGTGTCGCTCGGCATCATCTGGGCCATCAACACGGTCGCGTCCCTGATCGGCAGGGCCGTCGACTGGCGCAGGACGCGCTGAGCCGGCTGCGCGGCACCGCATGGCCGCCCCGCTCCATGGCGGCCGTCCCCGGCCTCGGGATCGATCGAACCGAGGGACGCTGTCCGTGCGACTTCCAGCCTGGTACGAGGGTGTTGGCGAGTGCCCGTCCGGGTGCGGGGCGGCGTTCGACGCTGGTGGACGGCCGGCGGCGACGGCCCGCACCCATGGGGTCTGTCCACCTGGCCGGCGTCATGTGATTGCGATCCACCAGGGGGAGGGTGAACGCTTCCGGCGCCGTCTGCGACGGCCGATCAGATCGTTGGCGGACCCGCTTCGATGCGGCGGAGCACCGGAGAAAGGCGGTCCAGGTCGGGGCCGGTCTGGACCTGTCGCTCGTCCCACCAGGTGGCTCCGGCGTCGTGCAGGGGACCGATCACGTCCCTTGCCTGCACCGCGTCTGGGGGCGTGACACCGCCGAGCACCAACTCGAAGGGGCGCCCGGCCTCGGCTGTACGGTGCTTGCGCACGTAGCGGACCAGCTCGCGCACCTCCGCCACGTCCGGCACCTGACCGTGCCGGGCCGTCTCGAACAGCGGCACGGCGCCGTCCCACCGGGCGGCCCGCCGCATGGGTGCACGACGCGGCCAGAACCCGCCGACCCACACCGGCGGACGTGGCCGCTGCGGGGTGGCGGGCAGCAGTGTCACGTCCCGTACCTCGTAGTGTCGACCGTGATGGTTCACCGGCTCACCGGACCAGAAGCGGTCCAACAACTCCAGTCCCTCGTCCAGTCGTTCGGCGAGGACGCGTGGCTCGGCGGTGTCACCGAAGCTGCGGTATTCGTCCTCGACCGGACCGCCCAGGCCGGCGGCGAAGATCGCCCGGCCGCCGCTGAGTTGGTCCAAGGTGGCCACCTGGCGGGCCAGTTGCTGTGGACGGTAACGGGGGACCGGCGTGAGCAGTGTGCCCAGTCGGATCCGGGAGGTGGCCAGCGCGGCCGCGGTCAGCAGCATCCAGGGGTCTCCGAAAGGGCGCCCCTGGTGATACCGGTGCAGTACGTGGTCCCAGACGAAGAGCCCGTCCCAGCCGGCCTGTTCGGCGGCAGCCGCAACGGTCGCGACGTTTCGGGGGTCGGCGAAGTCACCGAAGTTCGGGATGTTCACGGAGAAGCGCATCCCAGCAGGATGCGCAGTCGGCCAGGAAGCAGCAACCGGATTCGGTCACCGACGACCGTCCGCCCTCGTGATGACAGTCAAGTCCGGTCGAGAGATCTCGGTTGGGGGATGACCGACGGGAGTGGATACTGGCCCTGAATGTAGGCACAGATGGGGAGCAGGGGCCAATGACCACGGACAACCGCACAGGGCCGCCCAGTTTTGGAACCGAGCGGGACACGCTGAGGGCCTTTCTGGACTTCCACCGTGCCACGCTTGCCATGAAGTGCGAAGGGCTCACCGACGAGGAGTTGCGGCAGCTGTCGATGCCGCCGTCCACGCTGTCGCTGCTCGGTCTGGTCCGGCACATGGCAGAGGTGGAGCGCGCTTGGTTCCGCCGAGTGTTCGAGGACAACGACGCGCCCATGGTCTGGTCCGACAAGATCGACTTCCAGGCGGCGTACGACGCGAGTGCGTCGACCCGGGAAGAGGCGTTCGCGGCCTGGGAGGCCGAGGTCGAGAACTCGCGACGCATCGAGCGGGAGGCTGAGTCCCTGGACCAGGCCGGATTTCAGCCGAGGTGGGACGAGGAGGTCTCGCTGCGGATGGTGATGGTGCACGTGCTCCTGGAGTACGGCCGCCACAACGGCCATGCGGATTTCCTGCGTGAGGGTATCGACGGGGCCGTGGGCGCCTGAGATCGCGGGAGCACCGGCTCCCATGGCCGCACTCCCCGCTCGGAGCAGGCGCCGGTCGGTGATCCGAGTCCGGACACCGGGCCGGCCCCCCCGGCACCGCTCCCGTCCCGGCCGGGTGAAGTAGGCGGTCCAAGCGGGGCGCGTATCGGGTTTCCTCGGCCAAGGAGGTCCCTCGATCGGCCTACCAATCGGTCTGCAGGGCCCCGCCACCCTTGCCGTCAGACGGGCGGTCCTTCGCTCACAGGCTCGCCGTGTGATCGGGGACGTAGGTCTGCAGGTCACGAGGGGGACGCTCGTAGCCGGTCGACGACGGCCGAGGCGGCAGCTCCAGAACCGGCGGGGGCACATCGTGGTAGGGGACCGAGTCGAGCAGGTGGGCGATCATGTTCAGCCGTGCCCGCCGCTTGTCGTCGCTCTCCACGACGTACCAGGGAGCCTCACTGATGTCGGTGTGGACCAGCATCTCGTCCTTGGCGCGCGAGTAGGCCTCCCAGCGGCTGATCGACTCCAGGTCCATGGGAGACAGCTTCCAACGCCGCAGCGGGTCCTCAAGGCGGCGCCGGAACCGCTCCTGCTGCTCGGTGTCGCTCACCGAGAACCAGTACTTGCGCAGCAGAATCCCGTCCTCCACGAGCATCCGCTCGAAGATCGGACACTGCCGCAGGAAGAGCTGGTACTCCTCCTTCGTGCAGAAGCCCATCACGTGCTCGACGCCGGCCCGGTTGTACCAAGATCGGTCGAACAGCACGATCTCCCCGGCGGCCGGCAGATGCGCCACGTACCGCTGGAAGTACCACTGCGTGCGCTCGCGCTCGGTCGGCTTCGGCAGCGCCGCGATCCGCGCCACTCGCGGGTTCAGGTGCTCGCCGACCCGCTTGATGGTGCCCCCCTTGCCGGCGGCGTCCCGGCCCTCGAAGATCACGACCAGCCGGGCGCCCTCGGTTCGCACCCACTCCTGCACTTTCACCAACTCGGTCTGCAGCCGCAGCAGTTCCTTCTCGTACACCGTGCGCGGCAGCTTCGCCGCCTTCTGACCGGCCATGCCGCCTCCATCACCCGACGACCCGCTACGTCACCCGGACCGGGGTCCGAGCACCAGGACACCACCGTACTTTCCGACACCGGAGGAGTCCGGCACCACGACGGTTCGCGTCGGCGTCCACGGCTTCTGCCGCGCCTAGTGGCGGACCGTCGCCCTGTTGCCGCTGTTACTCCGCGCTTACCCGGTGTTGCGTGCGTAGCGCCGGTGCAGGCGACGGGATCTTGGACGCGTGTGTCGTCCAGCGATCGCCTGCCGTCGTCGCGGACGAGGATGCGGGTGGCTCCCGCGGCATTGTCAGGCTTGTGCGGTGGGCCGGACGACGATCTCGCTCACATCGACGCCGTCCGGCTGCTCGATCGCGTAGCCGATGGCGGAGGCGATGGCGGACGGCGGCATGGCGATCTCGTCGCGCTGCTGGATCATCGCGGCCGCCGCCTCGGGGCTGGCTCCCTTGCCGACGCCTTCGGTGTGGGTGAAGCCGGGCGAGACGAGGGTGACGCGCAGGTCGGGGCCTGATTCCTGGCGCAGGCCTTCGGTGAGCACCTTCACCGCCGTCTTGGTGGCCGCGTAGACCGCCTGGGGGGATTTGACGACATGGGCCGCCGTGGAACCGACGTTGACGAACTGGCCGGAGCGCTGCCGGCGGAAGACGGGCAGTGCCGCCCCGATGCCGTTGAGCAGGCCGGTGATGTGGGTGGCGACCATGGCGTCCCAGTCGTCCTGGCGCAGGTCGTCGAACGGTGAGACGGCCATCGTGCCCGCGTTGGAGACGAGGACGTCGAGTCGGCCGAACCGCTCGACGGCTGTGTCCGTCAGGCGCTGGAGGTCCTCGCGGTGCCTGACGTCGACGAGGACGCCGGTGGCGGTGCCGCCCTTGGCCGTGATGCCGTCGACGACCGCCTTCAGCCGGTCCTCCCTGCGGGCGCCGAGCACGAGTCGGGCACCCCTCTCGGCGAGGTAGGTCGCGGTCGCTTCGCCGATGCCGCTGCTGGCACCTGTGATCGCGACGACTTTGCCCTGGATTCTCGACATGACCAGCCTTCTTTCGAGGGGGTGGGCAGGTCTGCGCGTTGACCTGAAGTAAAGTGGGGACGCCTCCACTTATTGGGAGCCTAAGCGGGGGCGACTCCGTTTAGCAAGGTGACACGCGCCGCTGCGAGGGATGGCGAGCACTGATGACCGACGAAGCACATCGTCCGTTGCGGGCCGACGCGCGGCGCAACAGGGAGAAGATCCTCACTGTCGCCGGGCGCGTGTTCACGACGGAGGGGCTGGACGTGCACCTGGAACGCATCGCCAAGGAGGCGGGCGTGGGCAGCGCGACCCTGTACCGGAACTTCCCCACCCGGGACGCCCTGGTCGAGGCGGTCTACCGCAACGAGGTGGCCCAGCTCTGCGACGCGGCACCCGCCCTGCTCGCGCAGGAGCCGCCCGTCGATGCCCTGCGCGCTTGGACCCGCCTCTTCCTGGACTACGTCACCGCGAAATACGGCATGATCGACGCCCTGCGCGCCATCGCCGCGTCGGGAAGCAGCCCGTACGGTCACAGCCGGGAAATGATCCAGGCCGCCATCACCACACTCATGGACGCGTGCGTGGCGGCCGGGATGATCCGTACCGACATCAGGCCCAGCGACATCGGAGCCGCCCTCGAAGGCATCGCCCTCACCTCGGCGGGCGCCGAACACCGACAGCAGGCCGAGCGTCTGCTCGACCTGACTTTGGACGGCCTCATGGTGCGCCCGTAGGGACACGAAAGCCGGGCACCCGGCCCCGTACCGGCCTATGCCTCAGGTAGGCAGGGCGGCGAGCCACTCGGTCAGGATCCGGTTGACCTCGGCGGGGCGTTCCTGCTGGATCCAGTGGCCGCAGCCGTCAAGGATGTGGGAGGAGACCAGGCCCGGGAGGGTGACCGGGTAGGCCTTGATCGCGTCGGCCAGCCAGACCGTGGAGGCGTCCAGGCTGCCGCCGACGAACACCGACGGCTGGGTGATGGGGGCGCCGTGGAGGAGTGCGAGGTCCTCCCAGTCGCGGTCCATGTTCCGGTAGCGGTTGAGCGCTCCGGTCATGCCGGTGCGTTCGAACTCCCCGGCGTAGACGTCGAGGTCTTCCTCGCTCAGCCAGGCGGGCAGCCGGCCGACGGGGAACCGGTCGCGCAGCGTGCCGTTCTCCTTGACGAAGTGCGGGTCGGGCGTGCCGGGTTGGGGCATGGTGTCGCCGGACAGGGCCGCGTAGAACCCCGCGAGCCAGCCGCGTACGTCCGGCTCGATCTCGGCCTCGGCGCGACCGGGCCGCTGGAAGTACGAGACGTAGAACTCCTCGTCCCCGCCCATGTGGGCGAAGACGTCACTGGGGCGGGGCCCGCCGGGCGGGGTGTAGGGAACGCTCAGCATTCCCACCGCACGGAAGACCTCCGGCCTGAGCAGGGCGGAACTCGCGGCGATGTTCGCTCCCCAGTCGTGGCCGACGACCACTGCCGTCGAATGGCCCAGGGCGTGCACCACCGCGACGTTGTCCTCCACCAGATCGAGCATCCGGTACGCCGGTGTCGCCGCCGGCCTGGAGGAGCGGCCGTAGCCGCGGACGTCGACGGCGACCGCCCGGTATCCCGCCGCAGCCAGCACAGGCAACTGGTGACGCCACGAGTACCAGGATTCGGGGAAGCCGTGTACGAGCAGCACCAGCGGCCCGGTTCCCTGCTCCACGAGGTGGATCCGGCCCCCTGGCGAAGGGACGGACCGGTGAGTGACATCGGCGACGTGCTGCAACATGCATCTCCTCCAGTACCGCCGGTCTGCTGTGCCCCAGGACGGCTGCCTTGCCCCGTTCCCCAGGCTCGATCTCGATACTGCGGAAGGTGCCACCGGCAAAGCGAACTTCCTTGCCGATTCAGCAACATCGGCCATCCGGCGGCGGAGGAAGGCGGTGAAGATCCCCGATGTCAGGGAAGCCGAGGCGTCGGCCGTCCCGCTGTGGCACCAAGGTGGTGCCACAGCCGGGCGGGCCCGCCCCGGAGGGCGCGGGACTACAGGTGTGATGCCAAGGCTTCGTAGACCTTCCGCCAGGCGTCGGCGCCGGCCCGCGGGTCATAGTCGGCCGGGCGGTCGGCGCAGGCGAAGCCGTGCCGGGCATCGGGATAGGTCACCAGTTCGTGCGGTACCTGGGCCTTGGTCAGTCGCTCCTCTGCCTGCTCCCACTCCGCGGCCGGGATGATGTGGTCGAGTTCGCCGCGGAAGCCCAGTACGAACGCTCCGCCCGCGGCGATCCGCTCGCTGGTCTCCAGCGGGGGCACGGGACCGACCAGAGGGAAACCGCTGTTCAGCAGCCACCCGGGGTAGAAGACCGCGGCCAGCTCGAAGCTCAGCTCAGTTGCCGCCCGAATCGCGATGTGACCGCCCATGCTCAGGCCGATGAACGCCACGCCCCGCTCCCCGGCTTCGGCACGCGCCACCGTCAGCGCCGCGGAAGCGTCGGCCACCAACTCGTCCCGGTCCAGCGCGCGCATGAGCACCAGGCCGTCGTCGCGCTCTTCGGCGGAGTAGCCGAGTGCGGTGCGGCGAGCATTGCGCCAGTAGTAGTCCGGCGCCAGCGCGACGTACCCGGCCGCCGCCAACTCCGCGCAGGTCCCACGGACATAGGCATTGACCCCGTACAGCTCGGAGCAGACCACCACCGCGCCCCGCACCTCGCCCGCCGGACGGTGCACGTACGCTTCGATGCCGCCTGCCTCGCCGAGCGTTTCCCACTGACCAGTCATCACAACCCCCGTTGCTCAACCGTTGACCTTCGCCCCAACCCTAGTTGCCGACAACGGATTCCAGCATCAATTCGGCCCGGCCAGGGGCGCGTCCGTCTGATCACCGACGGATTCGAGGACAGGGTGCACAAGGGGCAGGGCGGGGCGACGCCCGAAGAGTGCCTTGACCGGCCGTGGTGCGCCCACATCCTCGGTCAGCCGGTTCGCCCCGCTCTGGTGGCTGAGAGCTCCGGCTGGCGAACGGCGGACCAGAGCGCCCGAAGGAAACGCCGGTGGCGGGGTACCGCCCCGGCGCCCGGTCAGCGGCGGGCGAGGAACTCGAGCGTGTCGATCACGCGGTTCGAGAAGCCCCACTCGTTGTCGTACCACGCGACTACCTTGACGTGGCGGCCGTCGACGCGGGTGAGGGCCGAGTCGAAGATCGACGAGGCGGGATTGCCCGTGATGTCGGACGACACGAGCGGGTCTTCCGAGTACTCGAGGATGCCGGCGAGCGGCCCCTCCGCTGCTGCGCGGTACGCCGCCAGCACGTCGTCGCGTGTGACGTCGCGGGCGACGGTCGTGTTGAGTTCTACGATCGAGCCCACCGGCACCGGCACGCGGATCGAGTCGCCCGACAGCCTGCCGTCGAGGTTCGGCAGCACCAGGCCGATCGCCTTGGCGGCGCCGGTCGTCGTCGGCACGATGTTGACGCCGGCGGCCCGGGCGCGACGGGCGTCGCGGTGCGGACCGTCCTGCAGGTTCTGCTCCTGCGTGTAGGCGTGCACCGTCGTCATGAACCCGTGTTCGATACCGGCGAGTTCATCGAGGACCGCGGCCAGCGGCGCGAGCGCGTTGGTGGTGCAGGAGGCGTTCGAGACGATCGTGTGGAGGGCCGGGTCGTAGGCGTCGGTGTTGACCCCGAACGCGAGCGTGACGTCGGCGCCGTCCGACGGCGCGCTGACGAGCACCTTCTTCGTTCCCGCGTCGAGGTGGGCGCGGGCGGCCTCGGCCGAGGTGAAACGGCCCGTGGCTTCCAGGACGATGTCGACGCCGAGTTCGGCCCACGGCAGCAGCGCCGGCTCGCGCTCGGCCAGCACCGTGATCCGACGGCCGTCGACGACGAGGGCGTTCCCGTCGACGGTCACCGGGCGCCCGAGCCGGCCGGCCGTGCTGTCGTAGGCGAGCAGCCGCGCGAGAGTGGCGGGCTCCGTCAGGTCGTTCACGGCGACGATCTCGAGGGTGCTGTCGCGCTCCAGCAGTGCGCGCAGCACGTTCCGTCCGATGCGGCCGAATCCGTTGATGGCGATGCGAGTCATGAGTGGTGTCCCTTCCGTTTCACCACAGGCTCGCCTGCGGCCGGGCGCGACCGACAGTGGCGGGATCGCCATGGTTCAAAAGGATCCCGCCAAGCCCCGTACGAGCGGTCACTCGCCCCGGGTGAAGGTGCGCCGGTACTCGCTAGGTGTGGTGCCGAGGATGCGCTGGAAGTGCAGGCGCAGGTTCGCGCCGGTGCCGAGCCCGATGTCGGCGGCGATCTGCTCGACGCTGCGCTGCGAACGTTCGAGCAGTTCGCGGGCCAGGTCGATACGGGCGCGCATCACCCACTGCATCGGCGTGTAGCCGGTCTCCTCGACGAAGCGCCGGGAGAACGTGCGCGGCGAGACCCCCGCCTGCCGCGCCAGCACGTCCAGGGTGAGGGGCTCGGCGAGCCGGTGCAGCGCCCACTCGCGGGTGGCGGCGAACCGCTCGCCGAGCGGCTCGGGAACGCTGCGCGGCACGTACTGGGCCTGGCCGCCGCTGCGGTAGGGGGCGGCGACCAGACGCCGGGCCGCGTGGTTGGACGCGGCCACTCCGAGGTCGCCGCGCAGGATGTGCAGGCACAGGTCGATGCCGGAGGCGGCGCCGGCCGAGGTGAGCACGCTGCCCTCGTCGACGAACAGCACGTTCTCGTCGACCTGGACGAGCGGATGCCTGGCCACGAGTGCCCGCGTGTAGTGCCAGTGCGTCGTGGCGCGCCTGCCGTCGAGCAGCCCCGTGGCGGCGAGCGCGAAGGCGCCCGTCGAGATGGCGGCGAGCCGCGCGCCGCGTTCGTGGGCGGCGATCAGTGCCTCGACGACGGCCTGCGGCGGATCGTCGCGGTCCGGGAACCGGTAGCCGGGGACGAAGACGATGTCGGCCCAGGCAAGCGCGTCAAGGCCATGGGCGACGTAGTACGCGAGGCCGTCGCCGCCGGTCACGAGACCGGGTGTGGCCCCGCACACCCGCACCTCGTACGGCATGCTCGCGCGGGTCGTGAAGACCTGCGCGGGAATTCCGACGTCGAGCGGTTTCGCACCCTCGAGCACAAGGACGGCGACGCGATGCAGGCGGGGTGCGGACACAGGAAGAGGTTACGTGGGGCGTGCACCTGATACGCCCACTGCCGGGGCCCCTTCGCGATCAACGGGCTCGTGGCCGAGGGGTCGGCCGGTTCACGCCTGGAACTCGGTGAGGTCGATGGCGTGAACGCGCAGCGGGTAGCCGTGCACCGGGTGTGCCGTCTCCCGCTCGGGCTCCATTCCGAGCTTGCGGATGACGTTCTCGGAGGCGTTGTCACCCACCCGGTTGACGCTGATGACGCGGTCCAGGCCGCGGTCCTGGAGAGCGAACTCCAGCGTGGCGTGCGCGGCTTCGGACGCGTATCCCTGGCCCCAGAACTGTGAACCGATCCGCCAGCTGATCGCCACGGCCGGCATCACCTCCGGCAGGAACTCGGGCACGGTCAGTCCCGCGAAACCGATCAGCTCGCCCGAGGCCAGCAGCTCGACGGCGAAGAGCCCGAAGCCCTCCTCGTCCCACTCCTCCTCCCATCGCTCGATGTCCTCGGCCGTGTGGTCCAGGTCGCGCACGGAGCCGTCGTCGATCCAGCGCATGACCCGGGGGTCCGCGTTGATGTCCGCCATAGGTACGAGGTCGTCGTCGTGCCAGCTGCGGAGGAGGAGACGGGGTGTGCGGATCTCGGTCATGCGCACATCCTGCCGAAGACGAGCGCCTCATCGCTAATCCGGTGCGCCCGTCCCGCGGGGGAACGCGGTCGAGGCCGCCTGGGGTGGCCTACCCGCCGCACCACAGCCGCCCCGGGGGCAGGGCTGGCCGGATGGCTTCCTTCCCCCCGCCGTGGCCGCGCTGATGCGCGACATGTCACCTCGTTCCAGAGGCCGCGGCGGCGTCGGAGCGCCTTGGGTCCAGCGACGGCGCCGCTGTGCGCGAGCGTGAGGTGGGGGCCGTGGGCGGGCGTTCTGTCGGGGTTGTGGAGGGGACAGCGGAGGGCGAGGCGGTGGTGGCCCAGGGGCGCGTAGGAACCGGTGCCGTACCCGTCGAGGGGCGGACGCTGGGGCGAGGGGTGACACTCGCGGGAGTCGACTCGGTCGGGGTCGGCAGGGCCGTGGGGCCGCTCACGGGCGGCGGAGCGAGGGGGACCGTCGGGGAGGCGGGGTCGTGGTGGGCGGTGCGCAGCAACGGTACGGCGAGCAGGGCGGCGACCGCGCAGGTCGCGCCGGCCCCGACCGCGGCGCGCAGGAGGCGGCGGCGGGCCGCGCCACGGCGGATCGCCTCGTACCGGCCGGGGGGAGGGGCGAGGTGCTCGGAGGGCGGCCGCATGATGACGGCGAGGGGGTCGTCGGGTTCGAAGTCCGGACCGTCGTCATTGTATGTGATCAAGGCTTCTCCTCAGGTGGGCGCGGAGCAGTTCGCGGGCCGCGTGCAGGTCGGCCTTGACGGTTCCTTCCTTGCGCCCGGTCAGCACGGCCACCTCCCGGATCGGCAAGTCAGCGTAGTAGTGCAGCAGGGTCGGTATGCGCAGTCGTTCGGGGAGCCCCCGCACGAGCAGGCGGACAGACGGGTCGGGCTGCTCGGTGGCCGGGCGGACCGACGCCTCCACGGTGGCGCGGCGCATGGCTTTGCGCTCGCGCTCCAGGCGGCGCCAGTGGTCCCGGACGATGTTGGCGGCCGTGACGTAGAGGAAGCCCCGGGGCTCCGACACGGTCGTCCAGCGGGCCCAGAGGCGGGTGAACGCCTCCGAGGCGATCTCGTGGGCGGTCTCGTCGTCGTCGACCAGACGGCGGCACCAGCCGGCCAGGCGCGGGTAGAGAGCGGCGAACAGCTCTGCTGCCGCCTTCTCACGGGACCGTTTCAACACTCTCCATGGAGGGATGGGGGACTCTCTGCGCCCCTGGGCGCGGGGCACCCGCGGGAAAGACCCCGGACCGACGGCGTACGTTCCATCGGCCCGGGATCGAGGTGGGCGGCAACCGGTCAGCGGCTCGGGGTGCTCAACGCGGCGAAGACGATCACGTTGTCGAGATAGCCGTTGCCGGTACGGGGTCCGCCGCAGGTGATGAGCCGTAGTTCCGGCCGGTCGACGTCGCCGTAGACCGACTTCGTCGGAAAGTCGGCCTTGGCGACGGTCCGTACGGAGGTGACGGTGAACCCGGCCGATCTGCCGTTCTCCAGACGCACCGTGATCCCGTCGCCCCGGCGCAGCCGGTCGAGGTGGCGGAAGACGCCGTCCCCGTAGGCGCCGACCGTGACATGGCCGAGGATCACCGACGGGCCCGTCTGGCCCGGTGTCGGGGAGTTCTGGTACCAGCCCGCCTGGTCGTGCGCGGTGATCGGGGGCACCTGCACGCTGCCGTCCTGCGCCAGCCCGAGTCGCATGACCGGGGTGTCGACGCCGATCTCGGGGATCCGCAGCCGTGCCGGGACCGAACGGCTCAGCGGGGCCGATGCGTTGGTCGGGCCCGCGGAGGACCGGGCGGTCACCTGCGTCCCACTCGGGCGGGTGGAGGATGCCCCGTCGCCGCTGTGGCCGGCGCAGCTCACGAGCAGCGAGGCCAGTGCCACGGTGACGAACGCGCGCCTGGAGAGGTGGGTCATGCCCCGGTCGCCCGTCGGCGGCGCACGAGGAAGACCGCCGCGCCGCCCAGTGCGAGGGCACCGGCGGCGCTGCCGCCGATCAGCGCGCCGTCCGAGCCGGAACTGTCGGAGCCGGTGGCCACGCCGGTGTTGGGTGCACCACTCGGTACGACGCCGACCTGGCCGCGTCCCTCGCTCGGCACGACGGAGGGCACGGGGGTGGCCGCCCGGCTCGGCGCCCGGGTGGGGACCGCGCTCGGCTCCGCGCTGGCCGGCGCGCTCGGCCGGGCCGACGGGACGGAGGTGGCGGAGGGACGGGCGGTCGGGGACGCGCTCCCACCGTGGGCGAACGCGGGCACCGTGCTCGCCAGCACGGCGACGCACGCGGCTGCCGTGGCGCTGAGGACTGTTCGGCGCATGAATCGCTCTCTTTCGTCGGCCGGCCCGGCGGGTGGCCGGGCCGGCTGCGTGATGGATCGAGCGGAGAGACGAGACAGGATCACGACAGGTTGTAAAGGGTTGGTAAAGTCGCGCGAGGAGAGGATGGTGACGCGTGGCCAAGCCCCTGGGCAGGGGCAGGGGCAGGGGCAGGGGCACGTCGGCCGCGGACCCGCCGCGCCGCAAGGCCGCGGCCTCTCGAGCGGGGGATCCGCTTTGCCCCCTGGCCGGAAAGGTTGGCGCGGTGACCCACCCGATCGATCCCGCGCTTCGGCACTGGGCGCGCTTGACTCGTGTCGGCCAAGAAGTGCAACACGGCTCCACGGCGCGCTCCCCGGGCCCCGCGTCCGGGAGCCTGACCGGGGGAAAAGGTCGTCGGCACACCGAACGCCTCCGAGACATTTCGCGTCTTCAGTGACGTAGGCGCGCAGTGACCTCGCGCGCCGATCCGTAATCGAGGGGAACCCGAACTTCATGAACAGCAAGCTGACCGCCGTGGCCCTTGCGGCCGTTGTCGTCGCCGGCACCGCCGCTGCCGCCATCCCGGCCTCGGCCGCCCCCGCCAAGGCCTCGCCGACCCGCTGCCACACCGCCGACCTGAAGGCCGGCTTCGCGACGGGGGAGGACGCGAAGCCGGATATGGGGCAGTTCGACAAGCAGACCCAGGCGTACATCTGGTTCACCAACCAGAGCAAGCGGACCTGCACCCTGTCCGGCTTCGCCGGTGTCGACATGATCGGCGCTCAGAAGACAGACGGCACCTGGTCCCTGGTGCGCTCCTCCAAGAAGCCCGAAAAGCTGACCCTGGAGCCGGGGGCCACGACGGACTTCAGCATCAACCTGCTCCCGGTGGCCGGGTCCACGCCGCAGAACGAGAAGTTCGTTCCGGCGAAGTTCCTGGTGACCCCGCCGAACGAGACGCAGCACTTCACCCTGAAGTGGCCGTTCGGCGGCCAGATCCTCAAGCAGGACGGGGCCACCCACCCGGGCACCTACGTCAACCCGGTCGGACTGTAATCATCGGGACGACATCGTGTCCGCCTGGAGCGCTTCCGCAGAGGGCGAGCGGGCCGTGAACGACACGGTGGCCGTCCGCTGACCGACTGACCTACGGACCCGCCCCCTCCCGACCGGGAGGGGGCGGGTCCGTAGGTCATGGGCAGAACACCGCGTCAGCTTCTCCGACCGGACTCAACAGCTCAGTCCGTCCTGGGTCCTGGTACGGCCAGCACCGCGGCGTGTGAGCCAACTGCGCTGCCGGCAGCGCCACTCCCATTGTCATCGTGGTGAAGCCAAGCCGCCGTGAGTCCTCAACACCCCAGTGTGCGATGTCTGATGTGATGCTTCGGAAGCACAGCGATCGCCGCAACCAGGGCGGCTAGGGTGCTGGCCATGTCTCGTGATCTCCAAAGGGGTTTACCTGCCCGCGAGGCCGCGGCGGTCGGTGGGTGGCTGACGGATCCCGAGTGGCTCGTGAACGGTGATCCGGAGCAGGTCCTGGCGGCGCTCGGCGATGCCGCCGGGCGTGAGGAGGCGTTGGCGGCTGCGGGGGACGGTGCGCGTGTGGGACCTCGCCACCGGCCGGGCCGTCGGCGAACCACTCACCGGCCACGAGGACCGCGTGTCGGTGGTCGCGACGGGCGTGGTGGAGGGCCGTCCTGTCGCCGTACCGGCAGCAACGATCGCACGGTGCGGGTGTGGGATCTGGCCGTCGGCCGACAGTCTGGACCGGAGTTGGTGTTCCCAGCGGAGGTATCTGCGGTGGCCGTCACTTCGGATGGCCGGCTGATGGTGGGGTTCGGATGGGACGTGGCAGTGCTGGCACGCTGCTGACCAGAACGCACCGAGGACGAGCACGGCTTCGGTACCGGGGACGCTCCGACCGGAGCCGGTGATCACAGAGCGGTGGCCGACGAAGTGACGCACCCCGTCGACTACTTCGACGGACATGGGGGTCTCGCGGTCCCACCGGGAGTAGGGGCAAGGGGTACGACGGGTCGGGCGACGGCCCTTGGTGCGTTGTCACGTGCGTGACCCTGACCCTGCTGGTCGCCGGCCGCACCCGCAGGCCAGAAGAGCACGTACTTGACGTCGTCTCAGTTGGTGGAGTACGAAGCGGTCGCGGAGACGAGCTGAGCGACCTGGTGCCAGAGCTGCCACAAACGAAGGTTGTCACCTTCGTCGAGCTCAGGCAGTATCTGTTCCAGATCGGAGAGCCTCCGGCGGAGAATTGAGAGACGCCATGCGTCGAGGGAACCGTTGTTGCTCAGCCAGGTCGTCACGCACCCGGCGATATCGGCATCGAGCATCACGAGGTCGATGCCTGCCCGCTCGGCAGTGTTGAGATGGGCAGGCCATGTCTCGTTCCGGATCTGCTGGAAGAGGCGGGCCACGACGGCTTTGGGCGTCTCGGAAGCAGGCACGCCGCTCATCATCAAGGAGCCGACACCGGGATGTCACCCGAGTTGAGGCAGCGGCGGTAGCAGATGAGGGTGTTGGCGATGCCGACGAAAGGCGAGCAAATGTACGGCCTTGCGTTCGTAGCGGCGGTGCAGGCGACGGCACCCGTTCAGCCAGGACATCGTTCGCTCGACGACCCAGTGGTGTTCACCGAGGCCGTTGGATGTCTCGACGCCGCGGCGAGCGATACGGGGCACGATCTGCCGACGCCTCAGTAGAAGTCGTAGCCGCGGCATCCGCTCAGCGATGCCTGCCGGTGAGGGGACGTCATGCGTTTCATCCACCGTGCCGAGCCGCCGGCCCTGTTTGCCTGTCTGCTGTTGGCGGGCTGCTCGCCGGTCCACATGGTCACTTCGGGCCCTCCTCGTCGTCTGGCACTGCGACGTCGGGAGGGTCCGGCGTGAGTGTGCCGGGCGGGGCGCGGGCGATTACGGAGAGTCCGGGTCCGCAGAAGACGTACACGGTGCAGCAGCCGACCGCATGCTGTTACCACTACCGCTACGCCTGTCGACCGCGCCCGCCCCGGCTCCAAGCACCGCCTGATCGTCGATCGCCACGACACCCCGCCCGCGGTCACGCTCACCGACGGGACCGACACGACGTCACCCAGAGCCTGACGCAACGTGCGTTGGGTAGTCGAGCATGCTTTCGCCTGGCTGCATCAGGTCAACGACTCCGGATCCGATACGAGCGACGCGCGGATCTTCATCACCGCCTACTCGAACCGCCTGCGGCCTCATATGCCTCCGCCGCCTGCGAACCTCATTCTGAAACGATCAGTGAGTTGGCCATGGCCAAGGCGATGGACGCGTCCGCACCGCCAGAGGTGTCCGATCCCGACGACGGCGCGGACGTCCTGAGGGAGCGGGTACCTGAGCCGCTGGGTCGTCTTCGATCTGCTGGAGGGCGAGGGTTGCGATGCCTACCGGCCCCATGGGTGCCATTGGTGATGCTTGTCGAAGTGGTGCGACCGGTGAACCACCCATGCCGGGCCCACGTCTACCCTCGCGACGGCCACCAATCAATCAGGAGAACAGACCGTGTCAGACAAGGGCGTTGACCAGACCGACGAGCAGGAATATGGGCCCGGGCCCTGGTGGGCAGAGCTGGGGACGATGGGCTCTGTCTTATTGATCGTCCTCGGGGGGCTCGTAGCAGCGTGGGTCTTCTTCCGGCTCCCGGGCACCCCGGAGAACCTGGCATCTGGCTACTACCAGGCCGCCAAGGCCGCCGCCATCGGTCTGGTGATGGCTGGAAGCGCCCTGCTGAGGCACCGCCGTACCCGGACTGCGGCTGCCGAGGAAGCGAACGACCCAGAGCGCGTATGACGTCATTGAACGGCGTGGCGTGCCGGTGACGGGATACTGGCATGAGCTGCGCCGCCATCGGCGGTCGAGCTGCCCTCTGCCTCAGCGCGAGGGGCGTGCGCATCACACGCCCGGTGAACGGCCAGCCCCCGAGTGCCGGTGGCTCTGTCCTGGCCGACCCGGAGAAGGATGGCTGCCGGACGGATGTGTCGGTCGGCACGACGCTGGGCCAGTTGGCCGGCGGAGCCGTTGGCGCCTGCCCGGCCCCGGAGCCGTCCCGCTGACATAAAGCCCCCAGAAGGCCGACGGCACGCAACAGCCACCTGAACGGACATGACGCAGCAGCGATATCAGGTGATGTTCCGTACACCGGAGGCCGAGCGTCGGCCTCCGTATGAGGCGACCAATGCGTCGGCGACCGTCGCTGCGTCTGCATCGGCCACGTCCGCCGGATACTCCGGCAGCAGGTCATCGGCCCAGCCGTCCACAAAGTGCCGGACGGATCCGCCCACACCACGCTCATCCGAGCCGTTCACGCGTCACGACGTCGCTACTGTCTACATGTACGAGACCATTGTCGCCGCTCCGCAGGCAGGCGGCTGCGGTGCCTGGGTCTTCTGCTGGACCAGGCCATCACGCCAGAGCAGGTACCGCCCTGCTGCCGCCCCTGCCCATGGCCTGCGCGGACGGAATCGGCCCGACGGATCGCTTCGAGATCGCGCGCCGCCCGATGGAAGAGGTCCGGCACCCGCTCTTCGAAACCGCCTCGAGGGGAGGCATCCACAGCTCGGGCGTGCACGGAGCCTAGGGAAGACTGTGGGCATGGCGCTCGATGTCGGGCCTCAGTGGCGCTCCGGCACCCGCGAGCGCGCCGGAGGTGGAGCACCAGGCCCGGCAGCGTACGTGGTTCCACTTCGAAGCCGACTCAGGGTGGTTCCACAACGACATTGGCTCCGACTACGGCCCGTCCCTTGGTACATGACTCAGCCCAGGGTGCGTTCGACGGCCCGGCGCCGGGGTTGGATGTGCAAGCCGCGGGTGACGGGATGGCGTTAGCCGATGGCGAGGGGGCGGTTCGTTCCACGGCTTTGGTCTTGCAGCCGTTGTCGCCCAGGCGCTGGTGACGGTGGGATGGCCTTCGCCGAATTGGATGGTTCCGGAGTGGCGGGCGTGGGGCGTGTCGGGTCTGGGTCCACCGAGGCGTTGTGTCACGTTCACCGTCCGGTCATACTCACTGGTAACTTCTGCACGTGATCATTTCGCTCCGCTTAGACCGCGCGGTGCGGGCCGCGCTGATATCCGCTCTGGCCCTCGCCGTACTGCCCGCCGGTCCCGCCATCGCCGCCCCATCGACGACCCCGCATCTCGACGCCGTGGAACGCAGCCTCCTTGAGGTCTCACCCGGACTCGAAGGCACCGTATGGGAGCGGACGGCCGGGAACCGGCTCGACGCCCCGCCCGGCGACCCCACGGGCTGGCTGTTGCCGACGCCCGGCTGCTGGGGCGACCCGGAGTGCCATGATCGCGCCGGGAGCAGGAGACTCCTCGCCAGGATGACCGAGAACATCGCCCGGGCCACCCGCACCGTCGACATCTCCAGCCTCGCCCCCTTTCCGGACGGCGCCTTCCAGGACGCGATCGTCGCAGGCCTGAAGTCCTCCGTGGCCGCAGGACACCACCTGAAGGTCCGGGTGCTCGTCGGCGCCGCACCCGTGTACCACCTCAACGTGCGCCCCTCGAAATACCTGGACGACCTGCGCGCCAAGCTAGGCCCCGCGGCCGACGCCCTCACCATCGACGTCGCCTCCATGACGACGTCGAAGACAGCCTTCTCGTGGAACCACTCCAAGCTCCTGGTCGTTGACGGAGAGACCGCGATCACCGGCGGCATCAACGACTGGAAGGGCGACTACCTCGACACCCCGCACCCGGTGACGGACGTCGACCTGGCGCTGTCGGGCCCCGCGGCCGGCACGGCGGGCCGCTACCTCGACCAGCTGTGGGACTGGACCTGCCGCAACCGGACCAACGTCGCGAGCGTCTGGTACGCCACCTCCGGCGGAGCGGACTGCCAGGCCGGCATGGAACGGGACACCAACCCCCGAGCCGTTCCCGCCACCGGTGACGTCCCGGTCATCGCCGTCGGCGGCCTCGGCGTGGGCATCAAGGACTCCGACCCGGCGTCCGCCTGGCGTCCTTCGTTGCCGGACACCGCTGACACCCGGTGCGTGGTGGGCCTGCACGACAACACCAACGGCGACCGCGACTACGACACGGTCAACCCGGAAGAGAGGGCCCTGCGTTCGCTGATCTCCAGCGCTACCGAGCACATCGAGATCTCGCAACAGGACCTCAACGCCACGTGTCCGCCGCTGCCCCGCTACGACACCCGCGTCTACGACGCCCTGGCCGCGAAGCTCGCCGAAGGTGTCAAGGTACGCATCGTCGTCAGCGACCCCGCCAACCGTGGGACCGTCGGCAGCGGCGGCTACTCGCAGATCAAGTCTCTCTCTGAGATCAGCGACGCGCTGCGCAGTCGGCTCGCCCGAGTCACGGGGGACGAGCAGAGCGCCCGGGCGGCCCTGTGCGGCAACCTCCAACTCGCCTCGCTCCGCGACTCGGCGAGCGAGAAGTGGGCCGACGGCCACCCGTACGCCCAGCACCACAAGCTCATCGCGGTCGACGGCTCGGCGTTCTACGTCGGCTCGAAGAACCTCTACCCGGCATGGCTCCAGGACTTCGGATACATCGTGGAGAGCCCGGCCGCCGCCCGCCAGCTCGACAGCGACCTGCTCCAGCCGCAGTGGACGTACTCCCAGGCCTCGGCGACCGTCGACTACGAGCGAGGGATCTGCCGGATCTGACACCGTTGCCTCGGAGGAATATGTGCCGGCAAAACCCACATGCCAAGGCCTTGAGAGAAGCCCTGCGCGACTCAGAAGCCCTCCCCGAGGACTCGCTCGACCAACTGGAGCTGGCTCTCGGTCAGTCCCGGGTCGGTGAACTCGACCGGGGGCTGGTCATCCACGGTCAGTGTGTAGTGGTAGGCGTCAGGTACGCCCGGCCCGGCTGTGGGCCGGGCGTCCGGTTCGGCGAGGATCTGGTGCGCAAGCCGTTCCAGCTTTGCCCCGTCGGACCGGCCGGAGGTGTCCGCGACGGCCTGGCGGGGCATGCCGAGCAGGCCACCGCTTCTGATCAGCCGGATGCGCATGCCGCTGGACCTCACACGCCGACGGCCCGCCACGCCTCCTCCACCGCGGCCAGCTCGCTTCCTGAGTTGTAGAGCCGCTTGGCGGTGTTCTCCGTGGCATCCGCGAACTGACGGAAGGTGCAGTCCTGGGGGAGCTGACCGGAGGTCATCGTCTCGTACCAGATGCGTCCAGCCTTCTCCCAGGCGAAGCCGCCCATGGCAATCGCGGCCAGGTAGAAGGCGTGGTTGGGAATGCCCGAGTTGAAGTGCACACCGCCGTTGTCGTCGCTGGTGTGGAGGTAGTCGGCCATGTGCTGCGGCTGGGGGTCCTTGCCGCCCAGTTTCGGGTCGTCGAACGCCGAACCCGGGTCCTTCATGGACCGCAGGGCCTGGCCACGCACCGCGGGGGTGAACACGCCGGCCCCGATCAGCCAGTCGGCCTGATCGGCTGTCTGCTGCCGCCCGTACTGCTTCACGAGCGAGCCGAAGACATCCGAGACCGACTCGTTGAGAGCGCCGGCCTCGTCCTGGTAGACGAGACCGGCGGTGTATTGCGTGACCCCGTGGAAGAGTTCGTGGCCGGGGATGTCGACGGCGAGGGTGAAGTCGTTGAACACGAGACCGTCACCGTCCCCGAAGACCATCTGACTGCCGTTCCAGAGCGCGTTGTCGAACCGTCGACGATAGTGGACTGTCGCGTCCAGGGGCAGGTTGGCGTCATCGATGGAGTGGCGCCCGTAGACCTTCTGGAAAAACGTGAAAGTGAGGCCGAGGCTTTCGTAGGCACGGTTGACGGTGCCGTCCAGCGTGGGGGCCTGACCCTCTCCCCTGACCTCGGTGCCGGGCAGGGTCATGCCGTAGCTGGTGTCGTAGATCGTCCGTGTCAGGACGAACTGTGTGGGCGGGGCGGGTGCCGTCAGGCTCGGTGTGTCGATCCGGTTCTGCCGGAAGTCGGCGGCGATGGAGAGCGTCTCCCTGGCGGCCTCGCGGACGTCGGGATGGTCCGCCTCGGCCAGCTTTTCGAGGATGTACGGCGGGAGGATGCCGCAGACGGCGCGCATGGGGCCCTCCTAGAAAGGAGAGGGTTGTTCGAGGAGAGTCACAAGTCCCCTGCGCAGGGGACTCGGAGCGAGGGGCCGCGTGTTCACGCAGGCCGCAAGAGTCCCGTGCTTCTCATTCTGCGCCGGTAGGTGGAGTTGCGCACGCGGAACGAGGCTTCGTGGGGGCCCGACGCGCGCGGCCCCGCATCACCCCGCTCGACGCTCCCCTCCGACAGAGCTGGACGTCGGCGGCGGACCCTTCCGTCCGCCGCCGACCCCGTGCGTGCCGGATCAACCGTCCCGCTTCACCGCGAGGAAGCCGAGAGGAAGCTGGCCGGCGCCGGTGCCGGTCCGTTGCCGCGGTCCACCGCACGCACACGGTCCCTGCCAGGCTCGGCCGCTGGTTCACCCCTGTCAGGTCAGCACGGGCCGTCAACCTCAGCTGGGCGAACCGCAGCCGGGTGAAGTCGTTCACCGTCTCCGGTCGGTCGAGGAAGCTTCGCTACGTGGAGGTCCCGCCAGGTCTGCGGTAGCCGTTCCGTCCTCTGCGCCCCCGGTCAGGTCAGGCTCAGGGAGACGCTGCCGACACGGGGACGTGAGTCGGCCGGTGGCGTCGACACGGCCGCGAGGACGCGTGCCTCCTCCCCGGTGCCGGGCGGCGGCGGACCGAGCGGAGCAGGTGTCACCACGACGGGCGGAATGCCCTTGCCGTCCCACATGCCCAACTGGCGCAGTTCCCGTCATGCCCTCGACCAGCCGGTGCAGCAAGAGGCGACGGCCGTTCCTGCGCCCCGAGCCGCTCCCGCTCACCCCGTCTGCGCAGGGTGTGCCCCGCCGTGGCGATGGCGAAGGCCGCGATGACGGTGCCCGGTACGATCCAGCTCGCCAGCCCCTGCTCCTGTGCCTCGTGCAGAGCGTGCGGCACGATGTCGGCGCTGGCCACAGCCAGCAGCAGCCCTGACGCGGCTCCGAGCAGCATCGTCGAGCGGTGCGACCACCGGCGCCCCAGCCGGGCGCCGACCAGCGTCCCCGCCGCGATCAGGATCAGCCCCAGGTACTGACCGAGGCTGAATTTCCCCCAGGACAGCGCCGATCGCGCCCCCATTTCGATTGCCGCAGTAATCACCGTTGGCCCTTCATGAGCAGCGGGGAATGGGTCCGGGTGCTCATGACGCTTTCACAGCTCTCGCCCGGCCGCATGTGCCCGATTCGCTCCCTGGGCCGTCGGTGTGAAGGGGTCCGGAAACTACCCTGGGACGGCCATGGAGGACCGTGCGCGGTCTCTTCCTGCCGCGCCTTCGTTCGTGCGGCAGCCGGGCACCACGGCACGGCGTAGTCCGCCGAACCGTCTTCCATGGCCCGTAGGCACGCGGGCGCCAACCCGAGCGAGCGGCGAGGCGCTCGCCGCGACGAGCGTCCCACGTCCGGTGTCCTCCGCGTCGGCGCGGCGGCACGGGAGGCGTTCGGCGCGGGTGTCGACGACCTCGCCCCTACCAGGCGGACATCGGCCGGGGGCCGGGGGCGCACGCCGAGGTGGAAGTCCGGGCCGAGACCTGGCCGGGCCGTACGGCCTTGGCGGCCGGCTCCGCGACGATCAGCACGACGTGGACCGTCCTCGGGTATAGATCACGCGATCGGCCTGTCCAGGGATGCAGCTCTGGACGTGGCGGAACAGCCTTGGACCGTGTGTGCGCAACGACGTGGGCGACGAAAGCGGATGTCTCGTGCCGGTTCACCGGCCCGGTCTCCGGTTCGCAGCCGACCCGCTGCACGGGAGCCGTCCGAGAAGTCCCTTCTCGAGAAGGCTGCCTATGCCCTGGGGCCCGGGACGGTCGTCTTTGCTCTGCTCTACTACTTCGGCAATACCTACATCACGTCGTACTACGCCTTCTTCGGTGTCCCGACGAACGACCTTCAGTTGTCGTCGCAGACGTACGTTGTGAAAAGTGACAAGGCAATTTTTCTGCCCCTGTGGCTCCTGTCTTGCTGCGGGTTCGCCGCGCTGCTCGTCTTCGGGCTGTTGGAGCGGCTGCTGGTGAGGGGCGGCCGAAGGCTGCGGTGCTGGGTTACCTGGGGGCTGCTGGGTGTGGGGACCGCCCTGACGCTGCTGGGCCCCGTCGTGTTCGTGGCGCCCCCTTGGTGGAATGACGAGGTCGTCGCCCGACTGTGGATCGGTACGGTCCGGGAGTTTCTCCCCACGCTGGTGGTGGCGCTGGGCGCGACCATGGGAATCTGTGCGGTTCATCTGCGCATAGGACAGCAGCGTCGCCCGTACGCCCGCCGGACGGACAACAGGCTGTGGTTGGTCGGCGGGTCGCTCTTCACCGCCACTCTCGTGATGACGCTGTTCTTCGGCATGGCGCGATATGCCGACGAATCCGGTGTGACACAGGCCAGACGTGATGCGGTCAATCGCTATCGCGGTCTGCCCAGGGTCCGCGTCTACGCGCGGCAGCCCATCGGATACGACCTGCCCGATGTCACGCGGAAGGATCTGGGAGCCGGCCACGAGCCATACCGGTACCAGTACGAATGGTTCGTGCTGCTGGCCAAAAGCAGTGGCCGTTACTACCTGGTGGGTCCCACATGGGATCGGTCCGGGACGCGGTTCAACACGGTGGTGCTGCTGCCTGACAACGACAGCGTTCGTGTCGACGTCCGCGGAAACGAGTACCGGATGCCTTGACGCCCGTCAGGAAGCGGACCCGCTACCTCCGGGTTCGGTCGCCCCGGTAGGTGGATGAGGGCTTGGTGCAGTGGGACCCGGTGAGACGGGAGACTTGTCCGGCGTGCCAGGTGAAGTATCCGGGGAGCCGGGAGAGGTATCCGGTGAGACGGGAGGGGAAGTGTCGCTCTCGGGCGCCGGAGCGGTGGAAGAGCCCGTCTTCCCGGCAGAGGGGTTCTTCGACCCGGACGTGGGATTCCCCGGTACGCTCGGCGGTGTTTTGGGGGTGACACCCGCCTTCGACGCATGCACCACCAGGCTCACCCGAATGGTGGCAGAGGGCGGATCCGTCTCGATGACGAGAAGGACCTTGCTGACCCCCGCGACCGTCGGTCGGGACACGATCTCGATCTCACACGTCTCTGAGGGCTTGAGCGTCTTTCCGGCACACGTCCCCAGGTTGGCGGAGAGCTGAGGCGGCCGTGGGGATGCCGTGGCCCGGTGGGGCATCGATCCGGCGGTGCTTTCGATGGTGTGAACGCTCCGGACCCTCACCGGATGGTCCTCGGTATTGGTGACGCGAACCCGGCCGGTGGCAGAGGATCCGAGTTCCACCGTAGGAACATCCACGCTCGAAGTGTCCCCGGTGTGGACATCGCCGTACAGCTTGTCCGAGTCCTTCTGCACCTGGCATCCCGCCGTCGCCCACACGGCCACGGCCACCATCGAAGCCACGCACACGACCCGCCGGACTGCGCCCCGCATGATCACCCCTGTTCCGATCTGCGTTCGACAGTCAGTCAACTTTGCACACCAGGAGTGTCGACTGCCCTGACACGAACGACGCACCACCGCTTTTCACCCGTGCGCACCAATACGCCGCCAGCGTGTTACCAACCAGCGGGTCCAGCGGCGCTGTAGTGCTGCGAAGCCGCCGTTGGGGCCGCCCTGCTCTCGTGGCTCGGCGCATCTCCAGAGCCCGTGAGATAGACCGGTGCGGTCAGGCTTCGGCCGGTGCCAGCAGATCTTCGGTGGGCAGTCGAGGATGCTCGGCAGGTATGGGGTCGTACTCCGGACGGGGGAGTGCGGCTGGTCACCGTCGCAACGGGAAGCGAGCCGCCCTGTTCGCCTCCGGGCCGGTCACCTTCGCGAGTGTGCTGCGCGAGCGTGTCCCCCAGTGGCTGGAGGCCGAGGCCCAGGTCGAACTGCGGCAGTGGGGGCACGGCGATCACAGACGACGCGCGGACTGGTTCCGGTCGATGCTCCACGACAGCGACGCGCGCCTGGTGCTGAGCGAGGCCGCGAGCGCACCCGAGGTCTCCCGCCGGCTGGCCCATGTGCTGCGGAACGGCGTGGGGCGGCAGGCCATCGACCGGCCCGAACAGGGCGATCCGGTCACCCGTCGTCAGGTACGCACCCGACGGCGGCCACAAAGATGGACATGATGCGGCATAGCGAACGGAGCAGATAGGAGACGTGTGGCATCGTGAACCTCCGTCAGCGGCCGGCGAAACGGGGCATCGTGCGGTTACGCGACGCGTTGAGCTGCAGGCGGGAAAATCATTTCGACCGCCGGTCCCGGTGTAGTCAGCCGACTCCGGTGCAACCCCCCGTCGGCCGAGCGCCACACATCGGGTCCAGCACCAATTCCGGTTGCGCCTCACCCGCTTCCGGACCAGCATTCTCAGATTCCGACCGCAAGTTGGGATGTCTCATTTCGTATGTCGCTCAATGGTGAATGACATCCAATGTGGATCGGTCAATGAGTGCCGATACGGTCAGAAACATCGGCCGGAATCAACATCGCTGCTGATCCGTCCGGCGATCCCGCTTGCTGCGGGGCCTGAGGGGCGCGGGGCCGGTCATTCGGTGTGGGAGCGAATGAACTCGTCGTACGCCTCGGGTGTCTGATCAGTGGGGAGGACGCGGTACAGATCGTGCGGGCCCGGGACAAGGTGGCGTGCGACGAGGTCGGCGTGGATCTGCTGGAGATGGGAGATCTCGCCGGCGGACGGGTTGACTGCCGCCACTGCGGGCGGGGTCACGTTCGCGAGGACGTCGTCGGTACGGGGGGTGGTGAGAGTGAGTACGTCTCCGAGGCCGGTGGCGGCGGCGTCCCGTTGGGTGAGGGCAGGCAGCGACCAGCGTTCTTCGAGGGTCTTGAGAATGCTGGTGTGATCCAGCGGAGTCCCGTTGGCGGGTACGCGAAACACGATGCCCTGATCGATCAGAGGGGACACCAACACGCTCGGCACGCGGACGCCGAACCGGTCGAAGCCGAAGCCGAACTCGCCTGTGGTGCCGTCCCCGGGCGGCGTGGCCGAGGCCGGAGGAGGAACGTGGTCGTAGCATCCGCCGTGTTCGTCGTAAGTGATGACCAAGAGCGTGTGGTTCCAGGCTGGGCTGTCGTGCAGGGTGCGGTACACCTGCTGGATGAGCCGTTCGCCGCTGGCCATGTCGTTGACCGGGTGCTCGCTGTTGCCGGTGGCATCCCAACTGGGTTCGAGGAAGGTGAAGGCGGGCAGTGTTCCCGTCCCGGCAGCGGTTTGGAAGTCGGTGAACAGGCCGAAGTGATCGGCAGTGGCGTTGTGGATGTCTGGGAAGTTTCCCCTGGTCAGAGGATCACTGCGGTACCCGTATACCCTCCAGTCGAGGCGTTGTCGGCTGAGCAGGCCGAAGATGCTCGGGCAGGTGAAGGTGTGGGTGTGGTCGTCCATGTGCCCCTGGCTGGTGCCGGCGCAGGCGAACGCGCGGTTCGGCATCGTCTCGGTGGGCGCCGGGCTGAACCAGTGGTCGCATACGGCGTAGCCGCTGGCCAGGCTGGACAGGACGGGCAGACTGCTGGGGGTGTGACAGCGCATGACGTCGCCATCGGTGGTGCCCGGGATGATTGTCGGCCGGTGGCCAGGCGGATTGTGCTCCACCTGCTGGGCCCGCAAGACCAATGTGTCGGCGAAGTTCGTGACGAAACCGTTCATGGTAGCCGTTGGTGGTGACGGAGGTGTGAGTGAGCTGAAGAGCTGTGCGTTGGTCGGCCGGTAGCCCTCGCCCGGATTCACGCCCGGCGTGAAGTAGGGATGCGGATCTGTAGGTTGGATGCGGCTGACCTTGACGGGCTGTCCCTGCTTGTCGGGGTTGGACTCCGTGCCGGTCAGGCCCTCGTAGGGCTGACCTGAGGCTGAGACGTTGTCGTGTTCGGTGTAGAGAAAACCGAGCAGGTGGTCGAACGAGCGATTCTCCAGCATCAACACCACGAGGTGCTCCATGGCTGAGAGTTGATTTGCGTCCGACATCATGACCGCCCACAGTTCGGCCACCAGCCGGATTGCGATGTCGCACGGCGGTCGCGCCGGCTGCCAACGGGCGGCCGGTTGGCATCGCGGTCGGAGACCACGTCGGGGGTCGACGGGTGCGATCCCGTGCCACTTGTCGCGATGTCGACGACGCCGATGTGGTCACCGCGGTTGATTTCGGGATCTGCGAGAGTCTCAAGAAGTTCATGGCTGGCAGTCACGGTCCGCTCCTCGCCGAACTGTAGGTCTGTACCCGCGAACACCTTGCCCAACGGCATGAGTTCGGGGTGAGGTTGTGGAGGCCCCGGGCGCGGGCCTGGCCGGAGTTGTCCAATGCCGGTGGCCACCAGGACGATTCGGAGACCTCGGTACGCGCGACATACGAGAGTTGGGTCACCATTCTCAGGCTGGCGCGCAGTGCTCGGTGACCTGCTTCCGGAGTGCCGGTTCCACGGCTGCAACCGCGTCGTCCTACAGGACTGTGCTCTCGTTGGCCACTCGCATTTTGATATTCGGCACTGCTCCTCCAGCCGCGCCGAAGTTGAAGGTGGAACATACGCCCACCACTCCTCTCACTCTGAGTGGTGGCCGTGACTGTGGCGTTACGGCAACGCGACGGCATGCGCTCGAAGCCGTTCCCGGCACCCGTGGCGCGACGGGATGGGCCCGATGTCCGCGGCATCTTTCGACAGGTCCCGGAGCACGCCGCAAAATGGGAGCGTACTGAGGTGTACCGCCAAGGGTTCGGTTACGGCGATGGCGATACAGGACGGGATTGGTTGCAGCGCTGCTCGAGCGGTAGCGCTGACGGGGGATGGGCGGGGGCGCTCTTCCGTGACCTGGTCGGGCAGTGCGCGGGGCTCGTCCGGAGTCGAGGCCGAGGCGGCGCACCACCTCGTCGTGCTGGGCGGCTTCGATTTGATGATCGACGGCCAGTCGGTGCAGCTTCCGTCCGGCTCGGAACGATTGCTGGCGTTCGTCGCGCTGTGCTGCAGGGCGGCTGTGCCGCGGGCTCTGGTAGCCGGAACACTGTGGCCGGACGCTCCCGAGTGCCGAGCCCACGCCAGCCTCAGATCTGCCCTGTCCCGCCTTCACCGGCTTGGCAGGTCGGCGCTCGACGTCGGACCGAGTGAGGTCCGCTTGGCGCGTCACGTAAGCGTCGATTTCCACCAGGGCAAGCAGCTGGCCCAGCGGATCCTCCGGGGTTCGGCCCAGGAGGCCTGGCGCGCGTCGACCGATGCAATCGAGGAGCTCTCGCTGGACCTGCTGCCTGGCTGGTACGACGACTGGGCCATGTTGCGGGCGGAGGATTGGCAGCAGCTGCGGATACATGCACTGGAAAGGCTCGCGGAAGTCTTCACCGCGGCCGGCAGGTATGCCGATGCGGTCGCCGCCGCCCACGGGGCAATCCGCGCTGACGCCCTGCGTGAGAGCAGCCAGTCATGCCTGATCCGAGCGCACCTGGCCGAAGGAA
Organism: Streptomyces sp. NPDC037126; assembly: GCF_055605965.1. Taxonomy (NCBI): domain Bacteria; kingdom Bacillati; phylum Actinomycetota; class Actinomycetes; order Kitasatosporales; family Streptomycetaceae; genus Streptomyces; species Streptomyces sp. NPDC037126. The sequence goes on along the minus strand of NZ_JBVJTD010000040.1, from coordinate 7,410 downwards.
ACCCCTCAGAGGCGATGCGGGACTTCGAACGCTATGCGCGGCGACTCCGCGCCGAGCTCGGTCTGTACCCGACCATGCAACTGCGCAGCCTCGTGCCAGGTTTCGGCGCCTTCACCATCCGGTGACGGCCTCTCCCCGAAACTGGGTTCGTAGCCCACGTCGAGGTCGGAGATGGCCTGGCGTCGCCGTCGTTTTGCGATTGCTGGCTCAGGGGGTCGAGTGTCCTGGTGGGGCGAGGTGGGCGCCGGGTAGTTGGTGAGTGCGGGGTTTCCGAGCGGTGCGGGGTTTTGTGCTGCGTGAGGTCTCTTCGGCTTGCTGTCGGCAGCCGTGGCAGAGTCCAGGTGTGCGGCCAGTTGAGTCCCGGCTGATGGTCACCAGAAATCCAGGTGGATGGCAGTCCGGCCGGCGGTGACAAAGTCTGACAGAGAGATCATGGAGATATTCGAGGCGTACGACCTGACCGAGACGGTCTGGTCGGCGGCCGCCCTCACGGGATACGACCCGAAGACGGTCAAGCGGTATGCCGAGGCCCGTGCCAGCGGACGGAACCTGTTCGAGCGCGAGCCGTGACCGAAGGTGATCGACGCGTTCTTGGAGAAGATCGAGGCGTGGGTCGAGCAGTCGAAAGCGACGATCCGCGCCGACGTGGTCCACGACAAGCTGGTGAAGATGGGCTTCCGGGGCAGCGCGCGCTCGACCCGGCGGGCGGTCAACGCGGCGAAGACCGCATGCAAGGCGGGCAAACGGCGGACCTACCGTCCGTGGATCCAGAACGGCACCATCGCCTGGCAGGCCCTGGGCCAGCAGCAGACGGCGGATGGGGAAGTCGAGGGCAGACTGACCTGAGTCAGTCGCCGATGAACCACAGATACAGGTGCAGCCCGCGCTCCACGACCTGGCACAGCTCGCGGGCCTGACCGACCCAGTCACCGCCCAAGTCGGCAGGAAGCCGGTCGAGTTCCGCCAGCAGCAGCGGCACCTGCCGCTGGTTGAAAACTGCATCCCCATACGGCGTCAGGGCCCAGATCATCGGGAACTCCGCCGGGTCCAGATCCGCGAAGCCGGCCGTCCACTCCACACCGGCTTTGGCACGAGCCACGACGTTCCCGCTGTCACCCCGCACCGCCATATTGATCATCCGCCGAGCCTAGCGGCGCCCACTGCGACCCACGAAGGAATTACCGACCGTGACGTTCCCCCCAGGCTCCGGCCCTGCCCGAGGAGCTCGACAAGCTGATGCGCCGGATGCGCCTGCCTTACATGCGCAAGGCTGCACCCGACGTCCTGGCGACCGCCCGGGCCCAGCGGTGGGACCCCGTCGAGGTCCTGCGCCTGCTGATCTCCGAGGAAGTCACCGGCCGCGACGCGGCAATCAGGCGCCTCCGGCGCCGCTCGGCGAACTTCCCCACCGGCAAGACCCTCGCGTCCTGGCGAGCCGAAGACTCCACCGTCCCCGCACCCACGCAAAATTCCCTGATCACCCTGGAGTGGATCGGCCGTGCGGAGAACCTGTTGATCGCCGGCCCGTCCGGGACCGGGAAGTCGCACTCCACCGAGGGTCTGGCCCAGGCCGCGATCGAGAAGGACCTGCGGGTCGCCTGGTTCACTCCGGAGACCCTCGCTGCCGCGATCGTCAAGTCGAAGGTCGACGGCTCGACCACCAGCACGGTCCCCCCAATCTACCGGGCCGATCTGATCCTGATCGACGGCATCGGCCTGCTTCCGGTCGGCGAGGACGTGGCTGAGGTCGTGTTGTTCGCGGACTTGGGCAACTCCGCGAGTAATGGTCTCTGTCAGTGGATCGGGTGCTGCCCGTCTCCGAGTTCGCGGTGTACGGCTTTTCGGGATGGTTGTGCCGGAGGTCCGTTGAAGGGTTGTGGGGGTTTGGCAGCCGGCGGAGCCTGCACGTCGGCTTTGTGGGGACGTGATTCTGGGTGGTGGGTGAGGGGGGCGGATGTGTTGAGGTTGCGGTTTGGGGGGTGTGTTCCGGTGGGGCGGACTGCGTGTTGTTTGGTCAGCGGGGTGGCCGGCGGGTGGGTGTGGTGAGCTTGGTGGGGCATTCGCGCTGGGCGCGGGTGCTCGGCAGGTTCTGGGGGTGGGTGAACAGGGTGAGGAGTGTGGGGCCCCGCTGTCGGGGGACGGCTGAGTTTGTGTGGGCGATGTCGGGTTCGTTGGCCGTGGGCAGTTCGGCGAAGTCATGGCGCGGTTGCGGTGTTGGGATGCTGGGGTGTCCGGTGGATCTGTTGTGGAAGGCGGCGTCGGGCTGGCTGTGAGCCGGGGTGGGTGGCCTTGCGGTCGCATGAGGCGTAGAGGTTGACGATGACCTCGGCTTCGTCGCGGGTGATCTGTGCCAGGTCGTTGCGTCGGTCGAGTGGGGGCAGGGCTTGCGGGAAGCTGTCGGTGCCGTAGAGGGCGTGGCAGAGGCCGGCGAGTTGGAGGGTGGGGCGGGCGTTGCAGGTTGCGGGTCGTGTGTGTACGTGCTGGAGGTGGGTGAGGAGGCTGCCGCCGGGGTGAGGGATGTGTTCGGTGCCTAGTGGGTGTGGGCGCGGTGTGCGTGTTCTTTCGGTGTCGGGTTGTTGGGTGTGTGTGGTGTTTTTGCGGGTCTGGTGTGTGGGGGGCGGGTGGTGTTGCGGGTTCGGGCTGTGTCGGTGTTGTTGTGGCTCGGGGGTGTCCTGGTCGGTCTTGGGGGTTGTTTTGCTTTCCTCGGGTGGGGTTTGGGGGGTGTGAGTGTGTCTGGTCTCCTGGTCTTCAGCCGCCTCCGTCGGCTGGGGGGCGGCTGGGGGTGTCGGGTTAGGGGTTGTGTGTGTGGTGGGGGGATGCCGGAGGCCTCGCGGAGGTTGTCTCCGCGAGGTGCCGGTGTTTCTTGTGGGTGGTCAGCCCTGGGTGCCGCCCTGGGTGTTGCCGTTGCCGCCGCCCTGGGTGCCGCCCTGGGTGTTGCCGTTGCCGCCGCCCTGGGTGCCGCCCTGCGTGTTCCCGTTGCCGCCTCCCTGGGTGCCACCCTGCGTGTTCCCGTTGCCGCCTCCCTGCGTACCTCCCTGCGTGTTCCCGTTGCCGCCGCCCTGCGTACCTCCCTGCGTGTTCCCGTTGCCGCCTCCCTGGGTGCCGCCCTGGGTGTTGCCTCGGCCGCTTCCCTGGGTGCCGCCCTGGGTGTTGCCGCGGCCGCCTCCCTGGGTGCCGCCCTGGGTGTTGCCGCGGCCGTTGCCCTGGGTTCCGCCTTGGGTGTTGCCGCTGTGGCGTGACATGTTGTTCTGGTGGTGGTTGGAGTATGCGGCGGCGTGGTGCTGCAGCATGGGTGCGGCTTCGGCGCTGGCCACGCTTATGGTTCCTGCGGCGAGGGCGGCGATGCAGGAGATTCCGGCGATGCGGGCCATGTGACGTCGAGCGTTAGACATGAGGAATCCTCTTTTTCTCGGTTCTCGGTTCTCGGTGGTCGAGCTTTCGTGAATTCATTTCAGCTTGCTGGGGGGTCGCTGTGCGTCCCCCGGCTGGAGGACCGGCCGGGTGACGGGCTCGTCGACCGGTGGGGGGTCTGGCGGTTCCCTGGCCGGCCCCGACAGTGCCGCGGTGGGGGCGGGTTTCGGCGCAGCGGCCGTGCCGTCCTGTATCCGGCCTCGTGGCTGCAGGGCGCTGCGGCTGTTGGGTCTCTCGTCTCGTCGCCGGTGTCCGGTCTCTCGTCCGGTTGCCGGTGTCCGGCTTCCTGTTCGGTCGCGGATGTGCTGGTGTTCGGCCTGCTGTCCGGTCGCTGGTGCTCGGGTCCTCGTCCGGTCGCCGGTGATCGTTCTCCTGCTGGGGTGCCGGTGGTGGTTTCCCTGTCGGGTCGGCGGTGTCGGTCGGTGGGAGGTGTGCCGGAAGGGTGTTTTGGGTGTTCCGGTTCGTTCTTGCTTGCGGCGTTCTTGTGGGGGCGTCCCGCGGGTTTGCATTTTGGGAAATTCCGGCTTGCCTCTGGGTGGGAAAGGGGGATGTGTCGAGGACCCTTCCGGGGGAGAGGGGAGGTTTTCCTGCGCGGGGGTTTGTGTGCTGTGGGTTTAAGAGCTCGTTACAGAATGAGCCGTTCGTGACCGGCCGGGTTTCCGGCTTCGTCCCTCTTTCCCGGTTGCGGCAACCTACCCATCGCCGACCGTTAGCCGCTTGGATGGGGTCCTCGGGAACCCTTCAGGAGGTGTCATGGCGAAGGTCACCATCAGCCTGGACAGCGTTTTGGCCATCGAGGTCATGCTGCTGGCCGGCACCAGGAGCCCTCAGGATGCTGTCGAGTTGATCGTCCGGGACTACCTGGCACGGGGTCACCGCACCGAGGCTCGTGCCGGTAACGCCGCCGACCAGGAGCGCCTCACCGACCGGCGGTCAGCGCCGGAAGAGGGCCGTTGAGCACTTGAGGTGAGATCGGCGTGTCGGCTGGTGGTTGAAGGTCCGTCTGGGCAGGGTCCGGCTGGTGTCTATCGATCTTGTCTCCGACGACTTGTGGGAGCGAATGGCTCCACTGCTGCCAAAGCGGCCGCCCCGACGTCACCGTCATCCCGGACGGCTGCCGGTGCCGGACCGGGTTGCGCTGGCGGGCATCGTGTACGTACTACGCAAGGGAGTGGCCTGGCGCGACGTCCCAGTCCAGGGCGTCGGCTGCTCGGGGGTAACCGCTTGGCGTCGGCTGCGGGACTGGACCGAGGCTGGCGTCTGGCCTCGCCTTCATGAGGCACTGCTGGCCGAGCTGCGGGTAACCGGCCTGCTGGACATGGACGATGCGGCCATCGACGGCTCCCACATCAGGGCCCTCAAAGGGGGGCTCACGTCGGCCCTTCACCCGTCGACCGCGGCTGCCCCGGCTCCAAACACCATGTGATCGTCGACCGCCACGGCACGCCTCTGGCCGTCTCCTTGACCGGCGGGAACCGGCACCACAGCACACAGTTGATCCCCCTGCTGAACGCGATACCCCGCATCCGAGGAGTGCGCGGACGTCCCCGCAACCGACCCAAACGGCTCTTCGCCGACCGGGGCTACGACTACGACAAGTACCACCACCTAATACGGAAACGCGGCATCCGATCCCTGATCGCCCGACGCGGCGTTGCCCACGGATCCGGCCTCGGCCGCACCCGCTGGGTCGTCGAGCGGACCTTCGCCTGGCTCCATCAGTTCAAACGACTCCGTGTCCGCTATGAGCAACGAGCCGACCTCCACCAGGGACTACTCGAACTCGCCTGCAGCATTATCTGCCTTCGACGGCTCCGCCACGTCATTCTGAAATGATCAGTAAGGCGGGCTCGCAGCCCATCGTTCAAGATCGGCCTGCCCATGCTGATTCCCCGGGCACCCCTTGTCCTGACGGTCGCACCGTACAACCGGGCCGTAGCCTGGTCACCAGGACACGGACAGCGGCACCCACGACTTTCATACCTGGTACCAACCCGATCGAGTCCACCTTCGCCACTGTCCGGCTCCGCACCAAGGTCACCAAAGGCGCTGGCTCCCGCGCGGCCGGGCTCGCGATGGTGTTCAAACTCGTCGAGTCCGCCCAGGCCCGTTGGCGAGCCGTCAACGGAGCCCACCTCGTCCCGCTCGTCCGCGCCGGAGCCCGCTTCGAACGAGGTCAGCTGGTCGAACGCGCCGAGCTCGTGGCTGCCTGACCGAGGTCAACGCAGCACGAGCAGATCCAGAGACGACGCCAGGCCCGCCGCCGCGGCCGAGTCGTGCACGCCCGCAGTTCCGCGCAGCCGGTCCTTGCCGCGAGTGAACTCCTCCTCGGTAAGGCTGCGCATTAGCGTGTCGGCGTCTCGGAGAGCATCGACACGTTTCAGGAGTTCGTCCAGACTCGCGATATCGGTCTGCGGAACCGGCTCCAGGGCGGCCGGGGCGAAGCCCGCGTCGGCGAAGGCCTCGCAGGTCTCTTCGACGGACGGATAAGTGTCGAGCAGCCTGGTTGTCTCGGGGAACCAGCGCACGATGCGAAGCCGCTCGTAGCGGCCCGCGAAGGCGTTGCGGATGAGTACCGGTGCTCCTGGGCGCAGCACGCGGCGGATCTCCTGCGCGGCTCCCGAAAGGTCGGGGATGTGATGGGTCACCGTGGACAGCCATGCCGCGTCGGCGCTGGCGTCCGGCAGTGGCAAGGACGTGGCGTGACCTGCCCGAACTTGGACGTCGGGGCGATTGGGTATCAGGGCGCGCATCGCTTCGGAGGGCTCGACCGCGACGACCCTCGCGGCGAACCAGTCGCAAAAGGCTGTCGCGAAGGCTCCGGTGCCCGCGCCGATGTCCACGATGGTCATGTCTGGGGACGGACTCAGGTGTCGGCGCACGGCGTCCTCCCAGGCCGTCAGCCCGTCGCGCGGGATTTCTCGAACAGCCCTGAACGAAGCAGCTGTTGCGGCGTCATAGGTGATTCTGGCCATGAGCATCCCGTCTGTTCAGGCGTGCTGGGAGGTGAGGCGGACCAACCGGCAGTTGCCCGGTCGCCCTGGCAGGATCGACGGAGCGTCGATAGCCTCCGCTCCTATCCCCAGGGACAAGGATGTCAAGCCACAGAAGGCGGTAGCACCGTGACCGAGCAGGCACTGGTGATGTTGCGGACGGCCGGAGCAGAGGCGATCGACCATCCCGGTGGCAACCTGCTGGCCCATCTACAGCGGGTCAGCGCCCTTCTTGCCTCCTGGGGCGCCCGTCCGGCACTGGTGTCGGCCGGGCTGTGTCACGCCTTCTACGGCACCGACGGATTCCCCGCCACGCTGCTGCCACTGGACCGGCGGGCCGATTTGATGCAGGCCATCGGCGAGGAGGCCGAAGCGCTGGTGTACTCCTATGCGTCCTGCGACCGCAAGACCTCCTACCGCACCCTCACCGCGGACGATGCCGAGTTCACCGACCGTTTCACCGGCGAGCGGACCCAGCCGACCGCCCACCAGCGCCGGGACTTCGCCGAACTAACGGCAGCCAACGAGCTGGACATCGCCGCGGTTAGCCCGGAGGTGCGCGGCCGCTTCGGCCCCGCGCTGCTGGAACTGTTCACCCGCTGGCGGCCTTTGCTGTCCGAGCCTGCCTGGGAACACTGCCGCAACGTACTGGGCTGATCAAGCCATCCACAGGATTTGACAATTGCTCCGAGCGGACCTTCGCCTGGCTCCATCAGTTCAAACGACTCCGTGTCCGCTATGAGCAACGAGCCGACCTCCACCAGGGACCACTCGAACTCGCCTGCAGCATTATCTGCCTTCGACGGCTCCGCCACGTCATTCTGAAATGATCAGTGGGGGTGTCCAATAGACGGCGGATCCGATGATCAAGGAGACGCCTGAAATGAGCGAGACCATCAGCGAGCATGAGCCGGTGGAGGAGCCGGTCGTCGAGTCGGCCGCGGAGGCGGTGTCGGACGAGCAGTTGATCTCGATGTTGGTCGACCGGGCCCGTTCCGAAGGGCTG
>NZ_JBVJTD010000039.1:0-51187 GCF_055605965.1 Streptomyces sp. NPDC037126 | reverse complement strand
CCAGCGCACCCTGGGCGGCATCAAGCACGGCAGGATCAGCTGGCAGAACCGGCCGACCTTCCAGCAGGTCGTGGAGTACACCTCGCACCGGTGACGCCCGGAGTGCCGGTGCGCCACCGGTGACCGGCGGCGGGTCAGGCGATACGGCCCGCCGCCAGCACCACCCGCGCCAGTTCGGGGTGCACGATGTCACTGTGCGCCCCGGACGGCGGGCCGCCCCGGCGGACGACCGCCGCCGCGTCGACGTTCACACACCCCGACGCGGGCAGCCGGCCCGCCAGCGCACCCGCGAGGTCCAGCGCGACCGTGCCCGGCACCGACTGCACCCCGTCGTGGCCCATGGCGCCCCACCGGGGCCCCAGCACGGCCGCGATCTCGCTGCCCGCACAGGACCGGTCGTCGCCCGACAGCCGCGAGGCCAGCGGGTAGAACGTGCCGAGCGCCGAGTCGAAGTGCGAGTGGCAGCACACCAGCGGGCCGTCGATCCGCCGCTGCCCGTCCTTGAGCGCTCCCGCCGCGTTCTGGTCCTGCGGCAGCCGCTCCGCGAACGCGTAGTGCGAGAAGGCGCCTTGGAGCAGCGTCACCGACTTCACCGCGCGCACCCCGTCGGGCAGCCCGCGCAGCGCGAACGCCACCAGCCGGCCGCCGAAGCTGTGCCCGACCAGATGCACCCGCACCCCGGGCGCCGCGCCCGCCAGCCGCCCGACCGCCGGCCCGAGCCCGTGCTCGCCGACGGTCCCGGCCCGCCCCTTCATCGTGTAGTACGCCGCCTGCCGCAGCAGTTCCTTGGCGCCGTCCCACGGGTCGGGCAGGCTGAACCCCTCGGTGCCGTCCGGTGCCCGCAGCGCGGCCAGCGCCCCGGCGAACTCCTCGCAGGCGGCCGCCGGATCCCCGGTGAACACCACCGGTTCGCCCTGTTCGTCGGTGTCGGCCGCCCCCGGCCGGGGGGTCCCGTCCACGAGCAGCCGCACCAGGCGCCCGAACTCCCCGAGACCCGCCGTGCCGCCGGGCCGTTCGTCCAGCATCCGGGCCAGCTGGTCGATGACGGTGGCCCGGCCCGGAAAGGTCTCCAGCAGCGCGCGCCGGGTGTCCTTGTCGAGCGCCGGGGCCGGCGCCGCCACCGCCTCCGTGGCCGCCACGGTCCGCGGGAAGTCCGGGACCGGCTCGTCACTGAACCGCATGGAGGGCCAGATCACCCCCACGTACCCGATCCGTGCCCCCGGCGCGAGCGCCGGGATCGGGGCGAAGAAACTCCGGTACAGCGCGGTCGCACCCGAACGGTCGTTGTTCCAGCCGTGCGAGAAGACGATCAGGTCACGGACACCGTGCTCCGCGACCTGCGCCACCAGGCGATCGCGTTCGGGCGGGTCCACGTCCCCGTCCGCGTCGAAGGTCAGCTCCCAGTAGGGAGTCACGCTCATCCCAGGATCCGCCATGCCAGGCTCCCTCGTCCCCCCTGAAACGATGCGTTGCGGGCGTATCGTCCTGCTCCGGGGCGGGGTTGACCAGCCGTCGCGGCTCATCCGTACAGGAGATACTCCTGGCGGATCCGGCGGAACGCGGCCAGCTCCTCCTGCCAGGCGCCGGTCACCTCGTCGGTGCCGGCGCCCGCGTCGATCATCGTGCGCACCCGGGTGGAACCGGTGAGCTTGTCGATCCAGTCGTCCGGTCGCCAGGCGAAGCCGTCCCACACCTTCCGCGCGGTCACGAGCAGCGCGATCCCGGTCCGGACGGGGTCGTACGCGGCCCGGTCGGAGACGTGGACCTGCACGCCGCCCACGGTCGTGCCCTGGAACTTGGAGAAGGTGGGGGCGAAGTACGCCTCCCGGAACCGCACACCGGGCAGCCCGAGGTCGTTCACGGCGGCCGCCCACCGGCCGTCGATGCCGTCGGCGCCGAGGAGTTCGAAGGGCCTGGTCGTGCCGCGTCCCTCCGAGAGGTTGGTGCCCTCGAACATGCAGGTGCCGGAGTACACCAGCGCCGTGTCCGGGGTGGGCATGTTGGGGCTCGGCGGCACCCAGGGCAGCCCGGAGGCGTCGTAGAAGTCCGTGCGCCGCCAGCCCGTCATCTCTACGGTCTCCAGCGGGACCGGCGTGCTCAGGAACTCCTTGTCGAACAGCCGGGCCAGTTCCGCGACGGTCATCCCGTGCGCCTGCGCGATCGGCTGCCGGCCGACGAAGGTGGCGAACTCCCTGTGCAGCACCGGGCCTTGGGCCGCGCGCCCGGTCACCGGGTTCGGGCGGTCCAGGACGACGAAGCGCCGGCCGGCGAGCCGGGCCGCCTCCATGCAGTCGTACAGGGTCCAGATGTACGTGTAGAAGCGGGCGCCCACGTCCTGGATGTCGAAGACGACCGTGTCGACGCCGGAGGCGGTGAAGACGTCGGCGAGGGCCCGCCCGCTCTTCAGGTACGTGTCGTAGACGGGCAGCCCCGTCGCCGGGTCGTCGTAGCGGCCCTCGGAGCCGCCGGCCTGCGCGGTGCCGCGGAAGCCGTGTTCGGGCCCGAAGACCGCGGTCAGCCTGACGCGCGGGTCACGGTGCATCACGTCGACGATGTGCTCGGCGTCCCTGGTGACGCCGGTGGGGTTGGTGACGACGCCGACGCGCCGGCCCTCCAGCAGGGCGTAGCCGTCGGCCGCGAGCCTTTCGAAGCCGGTGTGCAGCTGCTCGCGGTGCCCCGGTGTGACGGGGACGGCGGCCATGGTGGCCGAGGCGAGAAGGTTCCGTCGGGACAGGTGCATGGATGGCCTCCGTGGGTTCGGAAGGTGCGGGCGGACCGTGGCCGGTCGTACGGTTCCCGCGCCCCTTAGGTTGGTGCGCTCGCCCTTCCTTCACACATACCGACCGGTTAGTCTGGCCCGACCAGAGCCGACGCGCGCCGCGCGAAGTCGTGTCGAAGGAGTCCGATGGTGGAAGCCGTGCAGGATGCGGGAGTGGTCGTCACCGGGGCGGGCGGTGGGATCGGGGCCGCGCTGGCCCGGCGGTTCGCCGCCGCGGGCGCCCGGGTGGTGGTGAACGACCTGGACGCCGAGAAGGCCAAGGCGGTGGCCGAGGAGATCGGCGGGACCGCCGTGCCCGGCGACGCCTCCGCGGTCATCGGCGACGCCCGGGACGCGCTCGGCGGCACCGTGGACGTCTACTGCGCCAACGCCGGGGTCGCCTTCGAGGACGGGGAGGGCGGGCCGCTCGACGAGAGGTCCTGGGCGCTGTCCTGGGACGTCAACGTCATGGCGCACGTTCGCGCGGCCCACGCGCTGCTGCCGCACTGGCTGGAGCGGGGCAGCGGCCGGTTCGTCGCCACCGTCTCGGCGGCCGGACTCCTCACCATGATCGGCGCCCCCTCCTACAGCGTCACCAAACACGGCGCCTACGCCTTCGCCGAGTGGCTGTCCCTGACGTACCGTCACCGCGGCCTGAAGGTGCACGCCATCTGCCCGCAGGGGGTCCGCACCGACATGCTGGCCGCCACCGGCAGCGCGGGCGAGCTGGTGCTCCAGCCCACCGCGATCGAGCCGGCGGACGTGGCCGACGCGCTGTTCCGGGGCATCGAGGAGGACCGCTTCCTGATCCTGCCGCACCCCGAGGTCGGCGAGTACTACCAGGCCCGGGCCGGCACCCCCGACCGCTGGCTGGCCGGGATGAACCACATCCAGCGCAAGTGGGAGGCGGCCCGGTGACCGAGTCCCGCTACGCGGCCAGGCCCTGGCTGGCCCTCCTGAGCGACGCCCAGCGCGCCCCCGTCGACCCCGCCGACTCCCTGGTGCACGCCCTGCGCGGCGCGGTCGCCGAGGTCCCCGACCGCACCTTCCTCGCCTACTTCGACGCCCGCCTCGGCTACCGCGAGGTGGACGAGCTGAGCGACTCGGTCGCCGCCCATCTCGCCGAGCGAGGGCTGCGCCGCGGCGACCGGGTCGCCGTGCTGCTGCAGAACTCCCCGCACTTCGTGCTCGCGGTGCTCGGCGCCTGGAAGGCGGGCGCGACCGTGGTGCCGGTCAACCCCATGTACAAGTCGGCCGAGGTCGCCCACGTCCTGCGGGACGGCGAGGTGACCGCGCTGGTCTGCTCCGACCGGGCCTGGGAGTCGTACCTCAGGGACACGGCCGCGGACTCGCCGGTGCGGATCGTGCTCACCGCGTGCGAGCTGGACTTCCAGACCCGGGGCGACAGCCGGGTGCTGGGCTTCGAGCGGCTGCCGCCGGCCGCGGACGCCGACGACCTGGTGACCGTCGCCCGGCAGGGCGGGAAGGCACCGGAGGGCCGCGACCCGCGCCCCGACGACATCGCCCTGATCAGCTACACCTCGGGCACCAGCGGCACCCCCAAGGGCGCCACCAACACCCACCGCAACGTGATGTACAATGCCGAGCGGCAGCGGACCGGGCTCGCCCTGCCCGAGGCGCCCGTCTACTTCGCGCTCGCGCCCCTGTTCCACATCACCGGCATGGTCTGCCAGTTCGGCGCCTGCCTGAACAGCGCGGGCACCCTCGTGCTCGGCTACCGCTTCGAGCCGGGTGCCGTCCTCGACGCGTTCGCCGAGCACCATCCGCACTACACCGTCGGCCCCTCCACCGCGTTCATGGCGCTGGCCGCCCACCCCGACGTCACGCGGGAGCACTTCGCGTCCTTCGTGATCATCTCCTCCGGCGGCGCCCCCGTGCCGCCGGCCCTGGTGGAGCGGTTCCGGGAGCGCTTCGGGCCCTACATCCGCAACGGCTACGGCCTCACCGAGTGCACCGCCCCCTGCGCCTCGGTGCCGCCCGGCCTGGAGGCGCCGGTCGACCCGGCCTCCGGCACGCTGGCGGTCGGCCTGCCCGGACCGGAGGCGGTCGTGCGGATCGTCGACGACCAGGGCGCGGAGGTGCCCTTCGGCGAGCAGGGCGAGATCGTCGTCCGCGGGCCCCAGGTGGTGCCCGGCTACTGGCGCCGTCCGGAGGCCACGGACGAGACCTTCCCGGACGGCGAGCTGCGCACCGGTGACATCGGTTTCATGGACGAGCGGGGCTGGCTCTACGTCGTCGACCGCAAGAAGGACATGATCAACGCCTCCGGCTTCAAGGTGTGGCCGCGCGAGGTCGAGGACGTCCTGTACACCCATCCGGCGGTGCGCGAGGCGGCCGTCGTCGGCGTCCCCGACGGCTATCGCGGCGAGACCGTCAAGGCGTACATCAGCCTCCGTCCGGGTGCCGGGGCGGACCCGGATGAACTCAAGGCGTACTGCAGGGAGAGACTGGCCGCCTACAAATACCCGCGACAGGTGGCGATCCTGGCGGACCTGCCCAAGACCGCGAGTGGGAAGATCCTCCGGCGGGAACTGCGTTCCCGCACCCAAGACGACTAGCAGCAGAACGGAAAGGCAGGTGGCGGCAGTGCCCAGGACGACGGACGGAGACGGAGCACCTGTTCCGCAGCGGCTCCTGGCCGCCGCCACCCGGCTCTTCGCGGAGCAGGGGTACGACCGCACCTCCGTGCAGGAGATCGTGGAGGCGGCCGGCGTCACCAAGGGGGCGCTGTACCACTACTTCGGCTCCAAGGACGACCTCCTGCACGAGGTGTACGCGCGCATGCTGCGCGTCCAGCAGGAGCGCCTCGACCACTACGCGGGCATGGACGCGCCCGTGGAGGCACGGCTCAGGGGCGCGGCGGCGGACGTCGTGGTGACCACCATCGAGAACCTCGACGACGCGATGATCTTCTTCCGCTCCATGCACCACCTGAGCCCGGAGAAGAACAAGCAGGTGCGGGCCGAGCGCCGGCGCTACCACGAGCGCTTCCGCGCACTCATCGAGGAGGGCCAGAAGGCGGGGGTCTTCTCCACGGCGACCCCGGCCGACCTGGTCGTGGACTACCACTTCGGCTCGGTCCACCACCTGTCCACCTGGTACCGCCCCGACGGCCCCCTCACCCCGCAGGAGGTCGCCGACCACCTCGCCGACCTGCTGCTGCGGGCGCTGCGCCCGTAACCGGGCAGGGACGAGGGGGCGGCCCGCGGCGCGGACCGCCCCCTCACCCGTGCGCCCCTACAGGTACTTCTTCAGCTCCCGGCGCGCCAGCGACCGCTGGTGGACCTCGTCCGGGCCGTCGGCGAGCATCAGGGTGCGGGCGCCGGCGTACAGCTCGGCCAGCGGGAAGTCCTGGCTCACCCCGCCCGCGCCGTGCAGCTGGATCGCCCGGTCCAGGATGCCGACCACCGCGCGCGGGGTGGCGATCTTGATGGCCTGGATCTCGGTGTGGGCGCCCCGGTTGCCGACGGTGTCCATCAGCCAGGCCGTCTTCAGCACCAGCAGCCGCAGCTGCTCCACGGTGACCCGCGCGTCGGCGATCCAGTTCTGGACCACGCCCTGCTGGGCCAGCGCCTTGCCGAACGCCGTCCGGGACACCGCACGGCGGCACATCAGCTCGATCGCCCGCTCGGCCATGCCGATCAGCCGCATGCAGTGGTGGATCCGGCCGGGGCCGAGCCGGGCCTGGGCGATGGCGAAGCCGCCGCCCTCCTCGCCGACGAGGTTGGCGACCGGCACGCGCGCCTCGTCGAAGACGATCTCGGCGTGGCCGCCGTGCGAGTGGTCCTCGTACCCGAACACCTGCATCGCGCGCCTGACGGTCACGCCCGGGGTGTCCCGCGGGACCAGCACCATGGACTGCTGGCGGCGGATGTCGGCGCCGTCCGGGTCCGTCTTGCCCATCACGATGAAGATCGCGCAGTCCGGGTTCATCGCCCCGGAGATGTACCACTTGCGGCCGGTGATGACGTACTCGTCGCCGTCCCGCCGCATGTGCGTGGTGATGTTGGTGGCGTCCGAGGAGGCCACCTCCGGCTCGGTCATCGCGAACGCCGAGCGGATCTCGCCCGCGAGCAGCGGCTCCAGCCACTGCTTGCGCTGCTGCTCGTTCCCGAACTGGGCCAGCACCTCCATGTTGCCGGTGTCCGGCGCCGCGCAGTTGGTCGCGGTGGGCGCGAGGTGCGGGGAGCGGCCGGTGATCTCGGCGAGCGGCGCGTACTGCAGGTTCGTCAGCCCGGCACCGTACCCGGTGTCCGGCAGGAAGAGGTTCCACAGCCCCTGCCTGCGGGCCTCGGCCTTCAGCTCCTCGACCACGGCCGGGGTGTCCCAGGGGGAGGCGAGCGCGGCCCGCTGCTCCTCGGCGACCGCCTCGGCCGGGTACACGTACTCGTCCATGAAGGCGAGGAGCCTGGCGCGCAGCTCCTCGGTGCGTGCGTCGAACGCGAAGTCCATGACCGGTCAGCCTTCCTGGAGAGTGGTCAGTCCGTGGTCGATGAAGACGGGGACGAGGTCGCCGATGCGGTCGAAGCCGCGTCCGACCGTCTGGCCCAGCGTGTACCGGTAGTGGATGCCCTCCAGGATCACGGCCAGCTTGAACCAGGCGAACGCCGTGTACCAGGAGACCGCCGACACGTCCCGCCCCGAGCGCTCGGCGTAGCGCTCGATCAGCTCCTGCGGGGAGGGGTGCCCCGGGGCCTCGGCGGTGGTGGAGACGGGGGACTGGGGCGCGCCGAGCGGCTGGCTGTACATCACCAGCAGGCCGAGGTCGGTCAGCGGGTCGCCGAGCGTGGACATCTCCCAGTCGAGGATGGCCCTGATCCGGTCGTCATCCCCGATCAGGACGTTGTCCAGGCGGTAGTCGCCGTGCACCACGGTCGCGGCGGGCGAGGCCGGCAGCGCGCGGCCGAGCGCCGCGTGCAGCTCCTCGATGCCGGGCAGGTCGCGATTGCGGGAGGCGTCGAGCTGCTTGCTCCAGCGGCGCAACTGCCGGTCCAGGAAGCCCTCCGGGCGGCCGAAGTCCGCGAGGCCCACCTCGGCGGGGTCCACGGCGTGCAGTTCCACCAGCGTGTCCACCAGGGAGAGCACCGCGCTGCGGGTGCGCTCGGCGCCGAGCGGGGCGAGCTGCTCGGCGGTGCGATACGGGGTGCCCTCGACGAACTCCATGACGTAGAAGGGCGCCCCCAGCACCTCCTCGTCCTCGCACAGCAGCAGCGGGCGGGGGACCGGCACGGACGTCGGGTGCAGCGCGCTGATCACCCGGTGCTCGCGCTTCATGTCGTGCGCGGTGGCCAGCACATGGCCGAGCGGCGGCCGGCGCACGACCCACTTGGCGGTGCCGTCGGTGAGCGCGTAGGTGAGGTTCGACCGTCCGCCCTCGATCAGCCGTCCGCTCAGGGGGCCGTGCACCAGACCGGGGCGCTCGCGGTCGAGCAGGGCGCGCAGCCGGTCCAGGTCGAGTCCGGGCGGGTGGTCGGCGCTCATTCATCACTCCTACGAACGGGTGAACAGGATGCGACTCATGATGCCGACCGGTCGGTATGTAGTCCAGTGGGTGTGCCCGACGCGGCGCGAAACGTGACCGGAGCCACGATAGGCGGACGGCTCCCCGGACGCGTGGTCCGGGGAGCCGTCCGCCTGCCGTCAGTGCCTCAGTGGTCGTCCCAGTGGTCCCCGTGCTCGGCGTGCCGGTGGCCGTCGTGCAGGTAGTCGACGTGGTCGCCGTGCCGCACCTGCGCGTGCCCGCACTCGTCGTGGTGTACGTGGTCGTGCCCCTCGTGCGTGGTGTGCCCGGCCGGCTCGCACTCGTCCCAGTGGCCCTCGTGCTCGCGGTGCAGATGGCCGTCGTGCGCGTAGTCGAGGTGGTCGCCGTGCGGCACGGCCGCGTGCCCGCACTCCGGACCGTGGCGGTGCGTCCCGTGTTCGGCGTGTTCCTGGTGAAGGACGGTCATGGTGCTCACCTTCGGGGGGTACGGGGGTGTGACGACGGACAGGCTACGCGCGCGAACGGTGCATATCTGGGCATCCTGGTTGCGTGGCGGACGAGTACCCCGGAGGGTCGAGGGCATGAAGGGCGTCAGCTACCGCCGCTACGGCGGTCCCGAGGTGCTGGAGTACGGCGAGGTGCGCGACCCCAAGGTCGGCCCCGACCAGGTGCTGGTGAAGGTGCGCGCGGCCGGCGTCAACCCGGTGGACTGGAAGTGCCGGGAGGGCTACCTCGACGGGGTCCTGGACGCCGTCTTCCCGGTGATCCCCGGCTGGGACGTCAGCGGTGTCGTCGTACAACCCGGCGCCGCGGTCACGGAGTTCTCCGTCGGCGACGAGGTGATCGGCTACGTCCGCGAGGACTTCCTCTCCCGGGGCACCTGCGCCGAGTACGTCGCCGCGCCGGTGCGCACGCTGGCCCGCAAGCCGCGCAACCTGTCCTTCGAGGAGGCCGCCGGGCTCCCGCTGGCCGGGCTCACCGCCTACCAGGTGCTGGTCGGGGCGCTGGGGGTCAGACGCGGCGAGACCGTCCTGGTGCACGCGGCGGCCGGCGGGGTCGGTTCGCTCGCCGTCCAGCTCGCCGCCCACCTCGGCGCCCGGGTCATCGGCACCGCGAGCGCACGCAACCACGACCACGTCCGCGGCCTCGGCTGCGAACCGGTGGCCTACGGCGAGGGCCTGGGCGAACGGGTGCGCGGGCTCGCCCCCGAGGGCGTGGACGCGGTGTTCGACACCGTCGGCGGCGGCACGCTGAAGACCTCCGCCAACCTGCTCGCGCCCGAGGGCCGGCTGGCCTCGATCGCCGACCCCGAGGTGGTCGCCTACGGCGGCCGCTACTGCTTCGTCCGCCCGGACGCCGAGGATCTCACCCGGCTGGCCGGACTGGCCGAACAGGGAGTGCTGTCCGTGCACGTCCAGGAGACGTTCCCGCTGGAGCGGACCGCGGACGCCCAGCGCCTCAACCAGGAGGGCCGCACCCGCGGGAAGATCGTGGTCACGGTCGAGTGGGAGGACGAGTCCTGAACCCGGGGGAGTACGGCCCCTAGAACACCAGGACGGCGGCGCAGACCGCCAGTGCCACCGCGCAGAGCACGGCCGCCGTGGCGTACCGGGGCGCCAGGGCCCTCGGGCGGGGGCCCGCCGCGAGGGAGCGGATGCGGTGCTGGGCCACCGCCAGGAACCCCAGCCACAGCGCACAGCACACCGCGCACACGAGGATCCCGGTGGCCGAGGCCCCGCCGTGCAGCGCCGTCTTGACGGCGAGCACCGCGGCGACGGTGGCCGACAGGGTCGTACGCCGCCAGGCCAGCCGTGTCCGCTCGGGCTGCAGACCCGGATCCCGGCCGGCCCCGTCCGCTCCCGCCGTCACCCTTCCCACCCGACCAGGACCACCACCACCATCGCGACGGCCACCACGGCCACGACCAGGCTGAGCAGCGCCGGGAAGCGGGAGGCGGGCAGGTCCTCGCCGCGCCGCATCGCCCGCTCGCAGCGCACCCAGTGGTTCACCGCCCGAAGGGAGCAGAGCACGCCCGCGCCGAGCAGCGCGAGCGCCAGGCCGACCCGCCACGCCCAGCGCAGGTCCGGCAGGAACTGGTCCACCGCGAATCCGCCGCCGATCAGCGCGAGCGCGGTCCGCAGCCAGGCGAGGAAGGTGCGCTCGTTGGCGAGCGAGAACCGGTAGTCGGGGGTGCCGCCCTCTTCCCGCACCTGTTCCGGCGCGAACCACAGCCGGATGTTCCGCACGAATTCGCTCACGCGGCCGACCTTACCGGGGCGTCACCGGCCGGCCTTGTGCGCCCTCAGCCGTTCGTACGCCGCCATGCCGTCGGGCACCCACTCCCACTCGCCGAGCCGCCGCCCGACCTCCTCCTCGGTCAGGAAGCCGTACCACTGGACCTCCTCCACCTGGGGACTCACGGGCAGCTCGCAGCGCACCTCGTACACCGCGGACCACCAGCTCTTCCCGGCGCCGTCGTCGTAGAGGAACTTGAAGAGGTAGGTCGGCCGGGGCAGGCCGCTCACCCCCAGCTCCTCCTCGGCCTCCCGCAGCGCCGCCTCGTCGTAGGACTCGCCGGCGCCCACGACCCCGCCGACGAAGAGGTCGTACAGGGAGGGGAACACCAGCTTGCCGGCCGTGCGCCGGTGCACGAAGAGCCGCCCGGCCGCGTCCCGGGCCTGGACGAAGACGCAGCGGTGGCGCAGTCCGCGGGCGTACGCCTCGCCGCGCGGGGAGCGGCCGACGACCCGGTCGTGCTCGTCGACGATGTCGAGGATCTCGTCAGCAGGGTTCATACCGGTATCCAAGCAGGGCCCGGTGCGGCGCGAGCGGGGGCCTCAGCGCCGCTGGAGGTCCCGGGCCGGCGGCTCCGCGTCCGCCGCGCGGCACGGCATCGCCGGGTGCAGCCCGAGCAGCACGATGCCCGCGACCACGGCCGCGAGCCCCGCCGCCTCCCAGGCCAGCGCCCCGGTGTCGGTGTGCAGCCGGTCGCCGAGGAAGCCCACCCCGCACAGGATCCCGGCGAGCGGTTCGGCGGCGGTGAGCGCGGGCAGCGACATGCGCAGCGGGGCCGTCTCGAACGCGCTCTGCACCAGGATCAGCCCGGTGACCCCGCACGCCAGGACCCCGTACGGCTGCCAGCCCGTGAACAGTTCCGCGAAGCCGCCCTCGGAGAAGCGGGTGCCGCTCACCCGGGTCAGCGCGTCCTGCACCCCGTACAGCAGACCGGCGGCCAGCGCCAGCAGCACCGGGCCCCAGCTCAGCCGGGACCGTTTGGCGTACGTCGTGAGCACCAGGGCCGCGCCCACCATGGCGCCGATGATCAGCCAGTGCCGCAACGGATCGGTGACGGCGCTGCCGCCGCGCGGCTCGCCCGCCATGATGAACGCGCTCACCCCGCCCGCGAGCAGCAGCAGCCCCGCCCAGCCCTGGCGGCCGAGGGGCTGTTTCGTCTGGTGCCTGGACAGTGCGAGCGCGAACAGCAGGTTGGTGGCGAGCAAAGGCTCCACCAGGGAGATCTCGCCCTTGCCGAGGGCGATCGCGCCCAGCACCATGCCGGCGATCATGAGCCCCAGACCGCCCAGCCAGCGCGGCACCCGCATCAGGTCCAGCAGCAGCCGGAACGACAGGAAGTCGCTGAGGGGTGCCTGCTGCGCGGCGTTCTGCTGGAGCACGAAACCGAAACCCAGACAGCAGGCCGCGCTCACGGAGAGGAGGAGAACCAGAACGGACACTGCGTACCTCGATCATCCGGCCGGACCACGGGCGCGTAGTCGCCGACTGTAGCGCTCCGGAACGGCAATGACCCGGAGAGTACCCGGAACGGGGTGGCTGACCCGCCATCGTGCGCGGGCCTGCCACGGGACGCCATGGCGTACGCCACACGGGCCGGCCGGTGACTCCCCGCCCCCCGTCCGCCCCACCTGCGCGGAGTTCCACAAGTTCCCTTCCGGAAACCGTAGTTGAACCCATTAACATCCGCGTTCCGCTTGACGCAAACCTGGGCGGGGGGTTTGCTGTGAGTGATCGGCCGATGGCAGCCCGAGAAACAGGAAGTCCCGCGGTGCCTCCACTCCCGCCCCTGCTCGGCACTCGCCGGGCCCCCACGGACCCGTCCGGCGACACCGCCCCGGACGCCTCCGGCGCCTTCGACGACGCCCTCGACGACGCGGAACTGCGCACCGCCCGGACCGCGTTGGTGCAGGGCCGCCGGCAGGCCGCACGCTCCCTGCTGCTCCACACGGGTGAGGACTGGGACCGCCGGGGCCACCGGGTGACCGTGCTCGCCCGGGAGCCGTACGCCGTCGCCTGGGCACGGGACTGGCTCCAGGCCGAGCCCGCGTCCGCCGAAGCCGCCACCCTGCTGGCCCTCGCCCGGGTCCACCGCGCCCTGCGCGGCAAGGAGGACCCCGACCGGGCCCGCGAGGCCTGCGACACGGCCGCCGCGCTCGCCCCCGCCGACCCGACCCCCTGGCTCGGCCTGCTCCAGCTGGCCCGCACCTGCGGCCCGGAACGCGAGGTGCTCGCCGTCTTCGCCGAGCTGCGCCGCCGCCACCCCGAGCACCACCACGCCCACCACCTGGTCGTCGCCCGCCTGGCCGAACGGCCCTCCGGCGGCCGGGCCGAGTCGCACGAGGTGTACGACCTCGCCGAGCTGGCCGCCGCCGAGGCCCCCGCCGACTCCCCGCTGGCCGTGCTGCCGGTCGTCGCCTACGCCGAGCGCTACCGGGTCCTCGCCGCCACCGGTCTGGCCCCGGCCGACCCCGCCGCCTCCGGGCACTGGTACGGGCCGCGCGCCCGCCGGCTGCTGCGCGCCTGCTTCGACTGGTGGCTGGAGTGGGAGCACGACGACCACCCCCGCCGCCACATCGACCTCAACCACCTCGCGTTCGCCCTGTCCTGCGCGGGGCGCCCGGCCGAGGCCGCCGCCCTGTTCCAGCGCATCGGCGACCATGCCACCCGGGTGCCCTGGGCGTACCCGCACCGGGATCCCCGGGCCGCCTTCCGCGCGGCCCGCGCCCGCGCGTTCCTGAACCGCGCGTGAGAAGTCATTACGGAACTCTGACCGGTGACCGGATTCCCTGGCCCCGCGGAGCCCCGAGTGTTCGAATGAAGGCGTGAACCCTGAACATCCCGAGGAGCGCGACGGCACCCCGGTCGGCCGCCGCGTCTTCCTCGGCACCCTCGGTCTGGGCGCGCTCGGCCTCGTCGCCGCGCCGACGCTGCAGCGCGGCATGGAGGGCCTCCTCGGCAGCGTCGCGGGCGACGACCCCACGGGCCTGACCGGCCTGCTGCCCAACGGCGGCGGCTTCCGCTACTACTCCGTCGCCGCCTCCGTCCCGCACAAGGACGCCGCGAACTACCGCCTCAGCATCGACGGCCTCGTCGACCACCCGGTCACCTACAGCCTCGCCGACCTGCGCGCCCTGCCGCAGACCCGGCTGGTCAAGGACGTCCAGTGCGTCACCGGCTGGCGGGTGCCCGGCACCCCCTTCCAGGGCGTGCGCCTCTCGCACCTGCTCGACCTCGCCGGGGTGCACTCCTCCGCGAAGGCCCTCCGCTTCACCTGCTTCGACGGCACGTACAGCGAGAGCCTCACCCTCGACCAGGCCCGCCGCCCGGACATCCTGGTGGCGCTGCGCATGCAGGACAAGGACATCGGCTACGACCACGGCGGCCCCGTCCGCCTGTACGTCGCCCCCATGTACTTCTACAAGTCGGCCAAGTGGCTCTCCGGGATCACCGTCACCGACCGGGTGACGCCCGGCTACTGGGAGAAGCTCGGCTACGACGTCGACGCCTGGGTCGGCCGCTCGAACGGACGCACCGATGAGCCTACGAGCTGACGCCCCCGCCCCGCCGAGCGCCCGGATCCGCCGCTTCAGCCGGGCCGAACGGTGGGTGCACCGCACCACGGCCGCGCTGATGGGCGTGTGCGTGCTGACCGCGGCCGTGCTGTACATCCCCCAGCTCGCCGTCCTGGTCGGCCGCCGCGAACTGGTCGTACGGATCCACGAGTGCGCCGGGATCGCCCTCCCCGTGCCGGTCCTGCTCGGCCTCGCCTCCCGCGCCTTCCGCGGCGACCTGCGGGTGCTCAACCGGTTCGGGGCGCACGACCGGGTATGGCTGCACGCGGCCCTGGTCCGCGACAAACGCCGCTCCTCCCGGCCCGCCGGGAAGTTCAACGCGGGGCAGAAGGTCTACGCGGCCTGGATCGCCGGGGCGACCCTGGTCATGCTCGGCACGGGCCTGATGATGTGGTTCACCCATCTGACCCCGCTCGAATGGCGTACCTCGGCGACCTTCGTCCACGACTGGCTGGCCCTGACGATCGGTGTCGTGCTGGCCGGCCACATCGGCATGGCGCTCGGGGACCCGGAGGCGAGGAGGGGGCTGCGCACGGGATCGGTCAGCAGGGAGTGGGCGAAGCGGGAACACCCGCTGTGGCGGCCCTAACCCCCGAAGTCCAGCAGCACCTTGCAGGACCGCGCCCGGTCGGCGGCAAGCGCGAACGCGGCCCGCGCCCGCGCCACCGGCACCACCGCGCTGATCAGCCCGTCGAACTCGCCCCGGGCCGCCAGCAGTCGGAGCGCCTCGTCGAACTCCGCGGCGAAGCGGAACGCGCCTCGCAGCTCGATCTCCCGGCTCACCACCAGGTTCCCGGCGAACGGACTCGGTCCCGGCGGCAGCATCCCGAGCTGGACGACCACGCCCCCGCGCCGCACCAGCCGCAGGCACGTGCCGAGTCCGGCCGCCGCCCCCGACGCCTCGACGGCCACGTCCACCTCCGCGGGCCACCCGGTGTCGTCCGGATCGTCGGCCCCCACGAGGGTGTCCGCCCCGGCGACGGCCGCGTACCCGAGCGCCTCCGGCACCAGGTCGGTCGCCGTCACCCGCGCCGCGCCCGCCGCCTTCGCCGCCGCGACCACCAGGCAGCCGATCGGGCCGGCCCCGGTCACCAGCACATGCCGGCCCGCCACGTCCCCGGCCCGCCGCACCGCGTGCAGGGCCACGGACAGGGGCTCGGCGAGGGCGGCCCGGCGCAGCCCGAGACCGTCCGGCAGCGCTCTCAGCTGTCCGGCCGGTACGGCGAGCCGGGCGGTGAACCCGCCCTGGACGTGCGGGAAGCGGGCCGCGCTGCCCAGGTAGCGGGTGTCCCGGCACACGTTGGCCCGCCCGTCGGCGCACTCCGGGCAGACCCCGCACGGGGTGGCGGGGTGGACGGCGACGGCCGTGCCCGGCGCGGGACCGCCGGCTCCGGCGCCGTGGGACACCACCGTGCCCACCACCTCGTGCCCGGGCACCATCGGCTCCCGGAGCCGGAAGTCACCGGCCCCGCCGTGCCGCCAGTAGTGCAGGTCGGAGCCGCACACCCCGCCGTAGCGGACGGCCACCAGGGCCTCACCGGGCCCGGGGCGGGGGACGGGCAGCCGGGCCACCCGGAGGTCGCCGGCCCCGTGGATCACGCAACCCGCCATGGTCGCCGCCCCGTTCACAGGACGCTCGTCATGCCGCCGTCGACGTACAGCACCTGCCCGCCGACGAAGTCCGCCGCGGGCGAGGCGAGGAAGAGCAGGCCGCCCACCAGGTCCTCGGTGCGGCCCCAGCGGCCGGCCGGGGTGCGCCCGCGCACCCAGGCGCTGAACTCCGCGTCCTCGACGAGGGGCCGGGTCAGCTCGGTCTCGATGTAGCCGGGACCCAGCCCGTTGACCTGGACGCCGTGCGGCCCCCAGTCGGCGCACATGCCCTTGGTGAGCATCTTCAGCGCGCCCTTGGCCGCCGCGTACGGCGCGATGCCGGGGCGGACGACCTCGCTCTGCAGCGAGCAGATGTTGACGATCTTGCCGTGGCCGCGTGCGGTCATCCGCCGGGCGGCCTCCCGGCCGACGAGGAACGCGCCGGTGAGGTTGGTGTCCAGCATCCGGTGCCAGTCGGCGTCGGTGAACTCCAGCAGCGGGGCGCGCAGTTGCATGCCCGCGTTGTTCACCAGGATGTCGAGCGGGCCCACCCGCTCCTCGACGTCCGCGATCCCGGCGGCCACGGCGGGCCCGTCGGTCACGTCGAACACGGCCGTGTGGATCCGGTCCCCGGGCAGTTCCGCCGCCGCCTTCGCGAGCCGGCCGGGGTCACGCCCGTTGAGGACCACGGTGCAGCCGGCCTCCGCCAGGCCCCGGGCCAGCGCGAGGCCGATGCCCCGGCCGGACCCGGTGACCAGGGCCGTACGGCCGCTGATGTCGAAGAGGGGGTGAGCCGTCATCGTCGTACCGCCGCTAGACCACGAGGGACAGCAGCAGGACCAGGCCGCCGCCGACCACCGAGAGGATCGTCTCCATGATCGACCAGGTCTTCACGGTCTGCCCGACGCTCAGCCCGAAGTACTCCTTCACCAGCCAGAAGCCGGCGTCGTTGACGAAGCTGAAGAACAGCGAGCCGGAGCCGATCGCGAGGACCAGGAGGGCCGTGTGGGTGGTCGACATGCCGGCCGCGAGCGGCGCGACCAGACCGGCCGCCGAGACCGTCGCCACCGTCGCCGAGCCGGTCGCGAGCCGGATCACCACGGCGATCAGCCAGGCCAGCAGCAGCGCCGGGATCGACCAGTTCTTGGAGATGTCCAGGATCATCTGGCCCACCCCGCAGTCGATCAGCGTCTGCTTGAAGCCGCCGCCCGCGCCGACGATCAGCAGGATGCCGGCGATGGGCATCAGGCCCTTCTCGACGGTCTGCTGCAGCCGCTCCTTGCTGAACCCGGCGGGCCGGCCCAGCGTGAAGAAGCCGACGATCACGGCGGCGAGGAGGGCGATCAGCGGGGAGCCGACGATGTCGAAGACGCGCTGGGTGGTGTTGGCGGCGTCGTCGACGACGATGTCCACCAGGGCCTTGGCCAGCATCAGCACCACCGGCAGCAGCATGGTGGCGAGCGTCGCGCCGAAGCCCGGACGGCGCTCCAGCTCCTCCGAGGGGCGCTGCGGGAGCATGCGGTCGGGCGCCGGGACGTCCACCCAGCGGGCCGCGACCTTGGAGAACAGCGGACCGCCGATGATCACGGTCGGTATGGCGACGACCAGGCCGAGCGCGAGGGTCACGCCCAGGTTGGCGTGCAGCGCGTCGATCGCGACCAGCGGGCCGGGGTGCGGCGGGATCAGGCCGTGCATCACGGACAGGCCGGCGAGCGCCGGGACGCCGATGCGCATCAGGGAGTAGTTGCCGCGCTTGGCGACCATCAGCACGACCGGGATCAGCAGCACGATGCCGACCTCGAAGAAGAGCGGCAGGCCGATCACGGAGGCGATCAGCACCATCGCCCAGGGCATCGCACGGCCCCCGGCCTTCGCCAGGATGGTGTCGACGATCTGGTCGGCGCCGCCCGAGTCGGCGAGCAGCTTGCCCAGGATCGCCCCGAGCGCGATCAGGACGCCGACGCCGGCCACGGTGCTGCCGAGCCCGGTGGTGAAACTGGTGATCGCCTTGTCGAGCGGGGCTCCGGCGGCCGCCCCGAGCGCCAGTGACCCGATGGTCAGCGCCAGGAAGGCGTGGAGCTTGAACTTGGTGATGAGCAGGACGATCACGGCGATGCCCAGCAGGACGGCGATGCCCAGCTGTGCGTGCCCGGCGGAGGAGATCGGCGGAGGTGTGTCCGCTGCCAGCATCTCGACGCTGAGTCTGGTCACGGGGGTTCCCTTGCGGTTACGGGGACTTTGTCGGGGGTGCTTACGCGGATGCGGCAGGAAGCGCGTCCAGCGCCCGGACGGCGCGCTCGGTGATCTCCTGGGGACTGCCACTGACGTCCACGGCGACACCCGCCTCGTCCGGCCCCAGAGGCTGCAGCGTGGCGAACTGGGAGTCCAGCAGCGCGGTCGGCATGAAGTGCCCCTGCCGCTGCCCCATCCGGTCCTCGATCAGCTTCCGGTCGCCCGTGAGATGCACGAACACGACTCCCGGAGCCACGGCCCTGAGCCGGTCGCGGTACGACCGCTTCAGCGCCGAGCTGCTGACCACCCCGCCGAGCCCGGCCCGCCCCTGCGCCCAGTGACCGATGGCGTCGAGCCAGGGCCATCTGTCGGCGTCCTCGAGCGGGATCCCGGCCGACATCTTCGCGATGTTGGCCTCCGGGTGGAAGTCGTCGCCCTCGGCGTACGGGACGCCCAGCCGCGCGGCGAGCAGGGGACCGATCGTGGTCTTGCCCGTCCCCGCGACGCCCATCACGACGACGACCTGGGGGGTTCGCATCACTGCCTCGCTGTCTTCCTCGACATCCGACGCCACTTCGGCGTCGCCACACTGAAACCCATAAGTACGATGAATTCAAGAGTGTGTGACATATAAGTCTGACTTTTTGAGTCCGTGATCCACGCCGTACGCTGAGTGCATGAGCACACCGGGCCGGGGGCTGCACGGCCGCGTACTGGACACCCTCGGCCCCGCGATCACCGCGGGCGAGTACCCTCCGGGCAGCGTTCTGCGCACCGACGAACTCGCACAGCACTTCGAGGTGTCACGCTCCGTGATGCGCGAGGCGGTGCGGGTGCTCGAATCCATGCACCTCGTCGAGTCCCGCCGCAGGGTGGGCGTGACGGTCCGCCCCAAGCCCGAGTGGAACGTCTACGACCCACAGGTCATCCGCTGGCGGCTGGCCGGCGCCGACCGCCCCCACCAGCTGCGCTCGCTGACCGTGCTGCGCTCCGCGGTCGAACCGGTCGCGGCCGGGCTGGCGGCGAGGCACGCCACCGCCGAGCAGTACGCCGAACTCACCGAGTGCGCCCTCGGCATGGTGGCCAACTCACGCGGCCACCGACTCCAGGAGTACCTGGTCCACGACGTCGCCTTCCACCGCGTCATCCTCGGCGCGTCGGGCAACGAGATGTTCGCCCGCCTCGGCGACGTCGTCGCCGAGGTACTGGCCGGGCGCACCCATCACGAGGTCATGTTCGAGGACCCCGACCCGGCCGCCGTCACCCTGCACGTACAGGTCGCGGAGGCCGTCCGCGCGGGCGACGCGCCCCGCGCCGAGGAACTGACCAGGGAGATCACCGTCGGCGCGCTGCAGGAACTGGACATCCTGGCGCCCTAGTCCAGGAAGTCGCCGTCCACGTACACCCACGCCCCGGCCACCCGCTCGAAGCGGCTGCGCTCGTGCAGCGAACCGCCCCGGTAGGACGCCCGGAAGGTCACCGTGCCCGTCTCGTGGAACGCGGACCCGTCGGTGCTGCCCAGGATCTCCAGACCGGACCACCGCGTCCGCGGATCGAGGTCCAGCCGCTCCGGCCGGGTCCGGGGATGCCAGGTGCGCAGCAGGTACCCCGCGTCCCCGCCGACGAACGCGCTGTACCGCGAGCGCATCAGCAGCTCGGCGGTCGGTGCGGCCGCGGACCCCTTGTGGAAACGGCCGCAGCAGGCGTCGTAGGGCCGGGGGAGTCCGCAGGGACAGGTGCGCGTGGTCATGCGCCTCATTGTGCCCGCACCAGGGGAGGCGCCCGCCCCCGGCGGGGTGCACAGTGGAAGTGCCGGCCCGGCTCGCCCTGCCGGGACACGGCACAAGGAGGAGGGACGGACCATGACCCGACCCGTGACCAGCCGTCCTCCGGCCGTCAAGGAGTGGCGGCTGAACCTGTACCTGTCCGAACGCGACCCGGACACCACGGCCCGGATCGTCCTGGACACCGGGGACAACGTCCTGGAGAGCCGCGCCGAGGCCCGGCGCAGCCCCATCGACCGCGACGTGCCCGAGATAGGCGACGAACTCGCCGCCGGCCGCGCCCTGATCGCCATGGGCCGCCTGCTGGTGCGCGCGGCCAACGGCGACATGAAGGCGCTGGGAGCGACCGACACGGAGAGCCCCGAACCGCTCTGGCTGCGCCGGGAGTGAGGGGAGCCCCCCGTGCAGTTCGGCGACCGGCTGGAGGCGGGGCGGCGGCTCGGCGCCCGCCTGGAGTACCTCAGGGGCCAGGACGTCGTGGTCCTCGGGCTGCCGCGCGGCGGTGTGCCGGTGGCCGCCGTCGTCGCCGAGGCGCTCGACGCGCCCCTGGACGTCTGCCTGGTGCGCAAGCTGGGCGTGCCCTACCAGCCGGAGCTGGGCATGGGGGCGATCGGCGAGGACGGCGTCCGCGTCGTCAACCAGGAGGTGCTGAGAGGCACCGGG
This sequence comes from Streptomyces sp. NPDC037126, assembly GCF_055605965.1. Taxonomy (NCBI): domain Bacteria; kingdom Bacillati; phylum Actinomycetota; class Actinomycetes; order Kitasatosporales; family Streptomycetaceae; genus Streptomyces; species Streptomyces sp. NPDC037126. Next base: position 30,790 of record NZ_JBVJTD010000039.1, on the reverse strand, counting down.
GCCACCGCGGAGGACGTCGCCCGGGTCGAGGAACGCGAACGCCGCGTCCTCCGGGACCGGGCCGCCCGCTACCGGGGCGAGATCTCACCCGTCTCCGTCGCCGGCCGCACGGCCGTGGTGGTCGACGACGGCGTGGCCACCGGCTCGACCGCCCGGGTCGCCTGCCGCGTCGCCCGGGCCCGCGGCGCCGCCCGCGTCGTGCTCGCCGTCCCTGTGGCCCCGCACGACGTCGCCCGGCGGCTCGGCGACGACGCCGACGAACTGGTCTGCCTGGACACCCCCTGGGACTTCGTCGCCGTCGGCCAGTTCTACGCCGACTTCACCCAGGTCGAGGACGAGGAGGTCACCGTCTGCCTGCGGCAGGCCGCGAGCCGGCACCGGCACGCCTCCGGCTCCCGGGCCACCGACCGGGAGGTCACGGTACCGGCCGGCGAGCTGCGGCTGGGCGGCCGGCTCACCGTGCCCGAGGGCGCCACCGGCGTCGTGGCCTTCGCCCACGGCAGCGGCAGCAGCCGGCACAGCCCGCGCAACCGGTACGTGGCCGAGGGACTTCACCGGGCCGGACTCGCCACCCTGCTGTTCGACCTGCTCACCGACGAGGAGGAGCGCGACCGGGCCAACGTCTTCGACATCGCGCTGCTGGCCGGAAGGCTGCTGGACGCCACCCGCTGGCTGCGCGACGAACCGGGCACCGAAGGGCTCGCCATCGGCTACTTCGGCGCCAGCACCGGCGCGGCCGCCGCGCTGTGGGCCGCCGCCGAACCGGCTGCGCGGCCCGCCGCGGTCGTCTCCCGCGGCGGCCGCCCCGACCTCGCCGGACCACGGCTCGCCGCGGTCACCGCACCCACCCTGCTCGTCGTCGGCGGCGCCGACGCACTGGTCCTCGACCTCAACCGGGACGCCCAGGCACGACTGAACTGCGAGAACCGGCTCGACGTCGTCCCCCGCGCCACCCACCTCTTCGAGGAACCCGGCGCGCTCGAAAGGGTGACCGAGCTGGCCCGCGACTGGTTCACGGACCACATGGCACCCGCCCACGTCTGACCCACCGGCCATGCCCGGGGACACCGTCACCCTCTTCCTCGCCGGCGACGTCATGCTCGGCAGGGGCGTCGACCAGATCCTCGCGCACCCCGGCGACCCGGCCCTGCGGGAGGACTACGTCCACGACGCCCGCGACTACGTCGCCCTGGCCGAGGCCGCGAACGGGCCGATCCCCAGCCCCGTGGACGACACCTGGCCCTGGGGCGAGGCACTGCCCGTCCTGGAACGCGCGGCGCCGGACGCACGGGTGGTCAACCTGGAGACCGCCGTCACCCGGGACGGCGACTTCGCGCCCGGCAAGGGCGTCCACTACCGCATGCACCCCGACAACCTGCCCTGCCTCGCCGCCGCCCGCCCCGACGTCTGCGTCCTCGCCAACAACCACGTGCTCGACTTCGGGCCGCCCGGCCTTCAGGAGACCCTGGACCGCCTCGCCGCGGCCGGGCTGCGCACCGCCGGAGCGGGCCGGAACGCGCCCGCGGCCCGCCGCGCCGCCGCCGTCCCGCTGCGGCCCGGCGGCCGCGGCCGCGTTCTCGTCCTCGCCCTCGGCATGACGTCCAGCGGCATCCCGCCCGGCTGGGCCGCCACCGTCGAACGGCCCGGCGTGGCCCTGGCCGGCGCGCCGACCGCCGCGGCAGCCGCGGACTTCGCCGGCCGGCTGCGCCAGGCCGAACGGCCCGGCGACATCGTCGTCGCCTCCGTCCACTGGGGCCCCAACTGGGGTTACGGCGTCTCCCGCGACGAGATCCGCTTCGCCCACGCACTCGTCGACGCGGGCGCCGACATCGTCCACGGCCACTCCTCGCACCACCCGCGCCCACCGGAGATCTACCGGGACAGGCTCGTCCTGTACGGCTGCGGGGACCTCATCGACGACTACGAGGGCATCGGCGGCCACGAGCACTACCGCGACGACCTGCGACCGCTGTACCTGGTGACGGTCGAGGCCCGCACCGGCCGCCTCACCGGACTGCGGATCGTGCTCCTGCGGGCCCGCCGGATGCGCCTGGAGCACGCCCCGGCCCGCGACACCGCCTGGCTGTGCACCGTCCTGGACCAGCACGCCCGCCACCTCGGCACCCGCGTCGAGCCCGGCGACGACGGAACCCTCACGGTACGGCCCCTGCGCAGCGGCGCGCCCCGCTGAGACCGCGGGTGCTCAGGACCGCCGGCCCTTGCGCAGGAACCGCCGCAGCCGGGTCAGCGGCCAGGTGTTGATCACGTCGTCCCGGGTGAGCCAGCCGCGCTGCGCCGTGCCGACGCCGAACCGCAGCTGCGCGAGGTGCGGCACGGAGTGGGCGTCGCTGTTCACGGCGAACCGCACCCCGTGCGCCCTGGCCCGCAGGATGTCCTCGTCACCCAGGTCCAGCCGGTCCGGCTGGGCGTTGACCTCCAGCGCGGTACCGGTGCGCGCGCAGGCCGCGAACACCTCGTCCCAGTCGGCGTCCACGCCCGGCCGCTTCCCGATCAGCCGGGTGGTGGGGTGCCCGATGATGTTGACCCGGGGGTTCTCGCAGGCCCGTACCAGCCGCCGGGTCATCGCCCCGCGGCCCAGGTCGAAGTGCGAGTGCAGCGAGGCCACGCACAGGTCGAAGCCGGCCAGGAACTCCTCCGGCCAGTCCACCCCGCCGTCGGGACCGATGTTCAGCTCCGTCCCGTGCAGCAGCCGCATCCGGTGGTGCGTGCCGTCCAGCTCCCGCAGCCGCTCCCGCTGGGCGAGGACCTTCTCCTCGGTCATGCGCTGCATGTACAGGTCGGGCGCGTGGTCGGTGACCGCGTAGTAGGCGTGGCCCCGACCGGCGGCCGCCTCCACCATCGCCTCCAGCGACGCGAGGCCGTCCGTGAGGTCGGTGTGCGTGTGCAGGTCACCCCGGATGTCCCTCTCGGTCACCACCGCGGGCAGCTCGCCGCGCAGCGCGGCCTCGATCTCCCCGCGGTCCTCCCGCAGCGCCGGAGGGATCCACGGCAGCCCGAGCCGCGCGTACACCTCCTCCTCCGTCCGGGAGGCGACCGAATCCCCGCTCTCGGCGTCGAACACGCCGTACTCGGAGAGCTTCAGCCCCCGGTGCACGGCGATGGTCCGGGTACGGATGTTGTGCGCCTTCGAGCCGGTGAAGTACTGCAGGCCCGCACCCCAGGAGTCCGGCGGCAGCACCCGCAGATCGACCTGGAGGCCCTTGGCGGTGCGCACCGACGTCTTCTTCGTGCCCCGCGCCACGACCTCGGCGGTGACCGGCAGGCCGCACAGCGCCTCCATGAACGGGGCCGACCGCTTCGCCGCGACCAGCACGTCGAGATCCCCGACGGTCTCCCGCATCCGGCGCAGGGACCCGGCGTAGGCGCACCGCCCGCAGCCGGTCACCGACGACAGCTCGGCGACGATCTCCTCGGCGGTGTCCAGGGCGAGCGGCAGCGGCACCCGGCCGCCCGCCCGCCGCAGCAGCTCGATGCCGTGCCTGATGTTCTCCTGCGTCTTCTCGCCGAAGCCCTTGAGACCGGCCAGCGCGTCCGCCTCGATCGCGGCGGCCAGCTCCTGCACCGAGGAGATGTGCAGGTCCTCGTAGAGCCGCAGGGCCTTCTTCGGGCCCAGGGTGGGGATCGAGATCAGCTCCCGCACCCCGGCCGGGATCTTCGCCCGGCGTTCCTCGACCACCGCCATGCTGCCCGTGCGTAGGTACTCGACCACCTTGTCGGCGATCGACCTGCCCACGTTGGGGATCTCCCGGAGGCCGTCCGCGTCCATCCGGGAGACGTCGGCCGGATGGCCGCCGATGGCGCGCGCCGCCTTCTCGTAGGCGCGCGCCTTGAAGGCGTCGCCTCCGGTGATCGCGATGAGGTCGGCGTACTCCCGCAGGACCGCCTCGACCTCCTCGTTGGGCCGGACCACCCCTCAAGTCTAGGAAAACCCCTACGCAGCGTCCCGGAGCACCGGCAGCGGCGGCAGCGCGGCCCCGTGCACCCACGCGTCGAACAGCCCGGCGGGCGACTCGTCCGCGTACCGCGCCACGTGGGCGGCGAACGCCGCCGTCGTCACCGACCCGTGCCGGTGCAGCCGCACCCAGGCGCGCAGCATGGCGAAGAACGCCTCGTCGCCCAGCGCGCAGCGCACCGCGTGCAGGGTCAGGCCGCCCCGCTCGTAGAGCCGGTCGTCGAACATCGACCCGCGGCCCGGATCGGCCAGCCGCAGGTCCTGCGGCTGCGAGGACAGCGACCGGTGGGCGGCGGCGGCCAGCTGCTGGGAACCGCGGCCGCCGGAACGCTCGGACCACAGCCATTCCGCGTACTTGGCGAACCCCTCGTTCAGCCAGATGTGCCGCCAGTCCGCGATGGACACGCAGTTGCCGAACCACTGGTGCGCCAGCTCGTGCGCCACCAGCCGCTCCCAGCCCCGGACGCCGTCCACGTGGTTGGACCCGAACAGCGACAACCCCTGCGCCTCGACCGGCACATCGAGCTCCTCCTCGGTCACCGCGACCGCGTAGCTGTCGAACGGGTACGGCCCGAACAGCTCCTGGAACAGCTCCATCATCGCGGGCTGGCGCGCGAAGTCCCGGGAGAACTCCGGCAGCAGCCGCGCCGGGATGTGCCCGTGCTGCGGCACCCCGCCCGGACCGGGGTCGCCCAGCAGCACCGTCTGGAACCGGCCGATCGCCAGACCGACCAGATAGCTGGACGTGGGCGCGGACTGCTCGTACACCCAGGTGGTCGTCGAGGCCTTCGTCGTACGGGTCAGCAGGCGCCCGCCCGAGACCACCGCGTACGCGGACGGCACGGTGACCGAGATCTGGTAGGACGCCTTGTCGGCCGGCCGGTCGTTGCACGGGTACCAGGACGGCGCCCCGACCGGCTGGCTCGCCACCAGCGCCCCGTCCTCCAGCTCCTCGAAGCCGAGCCCGCCCCAAGGGCTCGGCACCGGACCGGGATTGCCCGACCAGTGCACCTCGACGGTGAAGGCGGCCCCGGCGCGCAGCGGCTTCGCGGGCCTGACCCGCAGCTTGCCGCCCCGGTGCGTGTAGTGCGGCTGCCGGCCGTCCACCCGGATCCGGCCGATCCGGAAGTCGGCCAGGTCGAGCCGGAACTCGGTCAGCGGCGCCGGGCCGGCGATGGCGTTGATCCGGGCCGTGCCGGACAGCCGGTTGGGTCCCGGGCGGTAGTCCAGCGCGAGTTCGTACCGGTGCACCCGGTACCGGGGATCGCCGTTGTCCGGGAAGTACGGATCCGGGCCCGCTGACTGCTGAACTGCCACTTCCGCGTTCGCTCCCTGCGCCTTGCTCGGACCGTTGCTCGGTGCGCCGACGTCCGGGCCCCCGAGTGGCCTGCGCTCAGGGACGCCATGCCTCGATCGGATTGCCGAGCCAGCGGGTGTCGTCCGGAACGGACTCCGCGGCCATGACGAGCGACGCGGGACCCAGGGTCGTACGGGCCCCGACCGTGCTGCCGGGCAGCACGATCCCGCCAGGGCCCAGCGTGGCACCCTCACGGAGGACCACAGTATCCGTCCGCAAGATCCGGTCGTGGAAGAGGTGTGTCTGCAGAACACAGCCGCGGTTGACGGTGGCGGCGTCCTCCAGGGTCACCAGGTCCGCCTCCGGCAGCCAGTAGCTCTCCACCCACACGCCGTGGCCGATGCGGGCGCCGAGCCCGCGCAGCCACGCCGTCATCACCGGTGTCCCCGGCACGGCCCCGGCCAGCCACGGCACCGCCAGCACCTCGACGAACGTGTCCGCCAGCTCGCCCCGCCACACGAAGGAACTCCACAGCGGATGCTCCCCGGCGCGGTGCCGCCCCACCAGCAGCCACTTCGCCACGACCGACACGACCCCGGCCAGAACGCCGGCCGCGACCAGCACCAGCCCCGACAGCAGCGGCGCCCACGCCCCCAGCGCGCACAGCGCCGCCACGGTCAGCACGGCCAGCGCCGCCGAGCACAGCACCGGAACGATGCGGCACAGCTCCACCAGACCGCGCGCCCACAGCAGCCGGGCCGCGGGCTCGTAGGTACGGCTCTGGTCCCCGCCGGTGGCGCTGCGGGGCAGCTTCACCGGCGGCAGCCCCAGGTACGACGTGCCCTTCTTGGCCTTCTTGGGGGTCGCCGACAGCACGCCGACCAGACCGCCGTCCGGCACGCTGCGCCCCGGCGCGGTCATCCCCGAGTTCCCGAGGAAGGCCCGCCGCCCGATCTCCGCGCGCCCGATCCGCACCCAGCCGCCGCCCAGCTCGTACGGCGCCGTCAGCGTGTCGTCGGCGAGGAACGCGCCGTCGCCGACCGTGGTCAGGCTCGGCAGCGCCAGCACGGTCGAGACCTCCGCGCCCCGCCCGATCCGCATCCCCAGCAGCCGCAGCCACACCGGCGTGACCAGCCCCGCGTACAGCGGGAACAGCGTCTCCCGGGACCGGTCCATCAGCTGCGTCACCGTCCACGCCTGCCAGCCGACCCGGCTGTGCGTCGGATGTGTGCCCTCGCGCAAACCGAGGCTGAGCAGCCGCACGGCGACGAGGAGCAGCAGCGCGTACGCCAGCCCGTAGGCGAGCGTGGCCGGGACCAGCCCGAGCGCGGCGCCGCGCAGCGCCCGGCCGAGCGAGCCGCCGGGCGCCACGAAGACGCGGGCGACCAGCAGCGCGGCCACGCCCGCGAGCAGCGGCAGGGCGCCGAGCCCGACGCCCGCGGCCCCGTACATCAGCCGCCAGTACGTGCCCCGCTGCGGCCGCTCCCGGGGCCAGTTGCGCTTGGCCTTGCCGAGCTTGACCGCGGGCGCGCCGGCCCAGCGCTGACCGGTGGGCACCTGCCCCGCGACCGCGGAGCCCGGCGCCACCTCGGCCCGCTTGCCGATCCGGGCGCCCGGGAAGAGCATGCTGCGGGTGCCGACGGTGGCGTGCGCGCCGACCTTGACCGGGCCGATCTCCAGTCGGTCGCCGTCCAGCCAGTACCCGGAGAGGTCGACCTCGGACTCGACGGCCGCGCCCCGGCCCAGCTTGAGCATGCCGGTGACCGGCGGCAGCGAGTGCAGGTCCACCTCCGGCCCGACCTTGGCGCCGAGGGCCCGCGCATAGCGTTCCAGCCAGGAGCCGGTCAGCGAGGTGGCCCCGCTGAACTCGGCCAGCCGCTCGGCGGTCCACAGCCGCAGGTGCACGCTCCCGCCGCGCGGATACCGCCCCGGCCGCAGCCCGCGCAGCAGCAGCCGGGCCCCGCCCGCCGCGAGCGCGATCCGCCCGGGAGGAGTGAAGAACAGCAGCGCACCGGCCGTCAGCAGCCACCAGGGGGCGGTCGGCAGCCAGCCGTAGCCGGGCAGCAGATCGCCCACGGCGGCCAGGACCAACGACCAGCGCAGCCCCAGCAGCGTCACCAGCGGGAGCAGCAGCAGGAGCTGCACCAGCCGGGCGCGCACCGGGACCGGCGCGATGGTGCGGCTCCCGCCGTCGTCCTGCGCCGAGGCCTCCAGCCGTCTGGCCAGCTTGCGCAGCGTGGGGTGCTGGTAGATGTCGAGGACGGCGGCGCTCGGGTAGCGGGTGCGCAGCCGGGTGGTCAGCTGGGCGGCGGCCAGGCTGCCGCCGCCGATGGCGAAGAAGTCGTCGGAGGCGCCGGACACCGGGATGCCGAGCACCTCGGTCCACTGCTCGGCGAGCCAGGCCTCGGTGCCGTACAGCTCGGCCTTGGGGGCCTCCACACCCTCCAGCGGCCAGGGCAGGGCGGCCCGGTCCACCTTCCCCGACGTACGGGTCGGCAGGTCGGCCACGGGCGCGAGCAGCGGCACCAGGGCGGCGGGCAGCTCGGCCCGCAGCTTCCGGACGGCGGCCGCCTGGTCCCAGCCTTCCTGTGTGACCACGTATCCGACGAGCAGCTGGTTGCCGCCGCGGGCGGTCCGCACGGCGGCCGCGGCCCCGGCGACGCCCGGCAGGGCCTGCAGCGCGGCGTCCACCTCGCCGAGCTCGATCCGGCGTCCGCCGAGCTTGATCTGCTCGTCCGCCCGGCCCAGGAAGATCAGTCCCTCGGGCTCGGCCCTGACCAGGTCACCGCTCCGGTAGGCCCGCTCCCAGCCCAGCGACACGAGCGGCGCGTACTTCTCCGCGTCCTTCTCGGCGTCGAGGTACCGTGCGAGTCCGACCCCGCCGATCACCAGTTCCCCGCTGCCGCCCAGGGCCACCGGCTCCCCGGCGCCGTCGACGACGGCCAGCTCCCAGCCGCCGAGCGGCAGCCCGATCCTGATGGGTTCCTCGCCGGTGAGCAGCGATGCGCAGGCCACGACCGTCGCCTCGGTCGGCCCGTAGGTGTTCCACACCTCCCGCCCCTCGGTGACCAGCCGCTGCGCCAGCTCGGGCGGGCAGGCCTCACCGCCGAAGATCAGCAGCCGTACGTCGCCCAGCGCCTCGGGCTCCCAGAGCGCGGCCAGCGTCGGCACGGTCGACACGACCGTGATCTCCTGCTCCACCAGCCAGGGCCCGAGATCGGCGCCGCTCCTGACCTGCGAGCGGGGCACGGGAACCAGACAGGCGCCGTACCGCCAGGCCAGCCACATCTCCTCGCAGGACGCGTCGAAGGCGACGGACAGCCCGGCCATGACCCGGTCGCCGGGCCCGACGGGCTCCTCCGTGAGGAAGAGGGCCGCCTCGGCGTCCACGAAGGCGGCGGCGCTGCGGTGGGTGACGGCCACGCCCTTGGGTCTGCCGGTGGAACCGGAGGTGAAGATGATCCAGGCGTCGTTCCCGGCACCGGGCCGCGCGGCGGGCGAACCGGAGCTGCCCCGCGACGGCCCGTTCTGCACGGCGATGGCGTGGCCGGCGCCGATGACCGCCCGCACCTCCGCCTCCCCGAACACCAGCTCGGCCCGCTCGTCCGGGTCCTCGGCGTCGACGGGGACATAGGCGGCACCGGCGGCGAGTACGGCGAGGATCGCGACGTACAGCTCGTTGGTCCCCGAGGGCACCCGCACCCCGACGCGGTCGCCGAGCCCGACCCCCGAGGCCGCGAGCCGGCAGCGCAGCCGCTCGACCTCGGCGGCCAGCGCACGGTAGGTGAGCGACGCCGTACCGTCGTCCAGGGCCGGCTCGTCCGGATGGGACCGCACGGTGGCGTCGAAGACGTCGACCAGGGTGCGCGCCGAGGCCGCCGGGCCCGCGGAGAAGCGTGCCCGGTCGCCGAACTGCGCGCGGATCTCTTCGTCGAGCAGGCCGAGAGCGCTGCTCTCGTCTATGGCTGCCATCGGGTCCTCACGTCGGGTCCGGCTGAGTGACAAGCCGGAAATATTAGTACGACGCTAGGCCCGGCCCCTGCTCACGACCGCCCGGGAGGGCCGTCCGGGTGTCTGCATGGGCATGACCGCGAGCCGCTGACCTGCCGACCTTCACCCGGAAGAGACATGCCCCACACACGGTCAGCGAGCGGACACGGAGGGCTAGTTCGCGGCCGTTCGGCGCGCGGGGGCGAACGTACAAAAACGACCGAGGGCCCCTGCTGAGCAGGGGCCCTCGCTGACTGGTGTCCGAGGGGGGACTTGAACCCCCACGCCCGATAAAGGGCACTAGCACCTCAAGCTAGCGCGTCTGCCATTCCGCCACCCGGACAAGGTGTCTGTCGTGCGAGATCTTCCCTTGGCGGGGGTTTCCCTCGCGGCGACGAAGGAAACATTACCAGGCTTTCGGGGGTGGCTGATCACCCCCGTCCCCGGACCGGCCGCGCGTGAACGGTGCGTGACGGGCCGGGTCCGGTCTTGGGCCCGGGCAGGCCCGGGGAGAGGATGAGGGAGACCACCAGCAGTGACAGTGGGAGGAATCAGCGTGAGCGAGACGGACACGGCCAGGGGCGTCACCGGCGAGGACGAGGTCGTGGACCTCTGCCGCGAGCTGATCCGGTTCGACACCAGCAACTACGGCGACCACTCCGGGCCCGGCGAGCGCAAGGCCGCCGAGTGGGTCGCCGAGAAGCTCGCCGAGGTCGGGCTGGAGCCCCGGATCTTCGAGTCGCACCCGGGCCGCGCCTCGACGGTGGCCCGCATCGAGGGCGAGAACCCGTCCCGGCCCGCGCTGCTGATCCACGGCCACCTGGACGTCGTGCCGGCCAACGCGCACGACTGGACCCACCACCCGTTCTCCGGCGAGGTCGCCGGCGGGTGCGTGTGGGGCCGCGGGGCCGTCGACATGAAGGACATGGACGCCATGACCCTCGCGGTCGTGCGCGACCGGCTCAGGAGCGGGCGCCGGCCCCCGCGGGACATCGTGCTCGCCTTCCTCGCCGACGAGGAGGCGGGAGGCACCTACGGCGCCCGGTACCTGGTCGACAACCACCCCGAGCTGTTCGAGGGCGTCACCGAGGCGATCAGCGAGGTCGGCGGCTTCTCCTTCACGGTGAACGAGCAGCGGCGGCTCTACCTGATCCAGACGGCCGAGAAGGGCATGCACTGGATGAAGCTCACCGTGGCCGGCACCGCCGGACACGGCTCGATGATCCACCGCGACAACGCCATCACCGAGCTGTCCGAGGCCGTCGCCCGCGTCGGCCGGCACAAGTTCCCGGTACGGGTCACCAAGACCACCCGGGCCTTCCTCGAGGAACTGGGCGACGCGCTCGGCACCGAGCTGGACCCGGAGGACATGGAGTCCACCCTCGCCAAGCTCGGCGGCATCGCCAAGCTGATCGGCGCGACCCTGAGCAACACCGCCAACCCGACGCAGCTGAACGCCGGTTACAAGGTCAACGTCATCCCGGGCGAGGCGGTCGCGCACATCGACGGCCGCTTCCTGCCGGGCTACGAGGAGGAGTTCCTCGGCGACCTCGACCGCCTGCTCGGGCCGAACGTCCGCCGCACGGACGTGCACGCCGACAAGGCCGTCGAGACCGGCTTCGACGGGGCGCTGGTCGAGGCCATGCAGACCTCGCTGCTCGCCGAGGACCCCACCGCCAAGGCGATCCCCTACATGCTCTCCGGCGGGACCGACGCCAAGTCCTTCGACGACCTCGGCATCCGCGGCTTCGGCTTCGCCCCGCTGAAGCTGCCGCCCGAGCTGGACTTCGCCGGCATGTTCCACGGCGTGGACGAGCGGGTGCCGGTGGACGGGCTGCAGTTCGGCGTGCGGGTCCTCGACCGCTTCATCGACGCGTCGTGACGCTCTGCCCCCGGGTAATCGGGCGCGCGTGCGAGATCGACTGAGAAGAGTGAATGCGACCATAAGCTCGTAGCTCCATTACTCCCTCCTCGTTACAGCTCATGTGATTCCCGCACCTTGGGATCACATTGCCAACTAGGAGGAATAATGATCAAGAAGGTCGTCGCCGCTGCGGCTGCCACCGGTGGGCTGGTTCTCGCGGGCGCGGGCCTGGCCGTCGCCGATTCCGGTGCCCAGGGTGCCGCCGTGCACTCCCCGGGCGTCCTCTCCGGCAACGTCATCCAGGTGCCCGTGCACGTCCCGGTGAACGTGTGCGGCAACACGATCAACGTGATCGGGCTCCTGAACCCCGCCTTCGGCAACACCTGCATCAACCACTGACGCCGACTCCCCGAGGGAGGCGTCTTCCACGAGCCGTCCCCGGGGGGCGTCCCACGTGAGCCGTCGGCCTCGGAGCGCGCGCAATGCGCTCCGAGGCCGACCGGTCTTTTCCGTTTCAGCGAAGGCAGGGGGGAATTCAGCATGCGACAGGGCACCCGCAAGGGCCTGATGACCATGGCGGCCGCGACCGGAGTGATCGCCGCCGCGAGTGGCTACGCACACGCGGACGCGGGCGCGTCCGGAGCCGCCGCCGGCTCGCCCGGAGTACTGTCCGGCAACACCGTACAGGCACCGGTGCACGTGCCGGTGAACGTCTGCGGAAACACCGTGAACGTCGTCGGGTTGCTCAACCCGGCGGTGGGCAACACCTGTGCCAACGGCGGCGGGACGTACGGCGGCCACGGCTCCGGCGGCGCGCACGCGGGCGGCCACACCGCCGGTTCGCCGGGCGTCGGCTCCGGCAACACCGTCCAGGCGCCGATCGACGTGCCGGTGAACGTCTGCGGCAACAGCGTCAACGTCATCGGCCTGGGCAACGCCACCACGGGCGACACCTGCGCCAACGGCGGCGGGCACCACAGCGGTCCGCCGGGCGGCGGCCACGGCAACCCGCCCGGCCACCCGGGACACCCCGGCCACCCTTGTCCCCCCGGGCACACGGGTCACCCGGGTCACCCAGGCCAGCCCGGTCACCCAGGCCAGCCCGGTCACCCAGGCCAGCCCGGTCACCCGGGGCAGCCTGGTCACCCGGGTCACCCGGGTCACCCGGGGCAGCCCGGACACCCGGGGACCCCGCACCAACCCGGCACGTCGCACCACCCGGGAAGCCCGGCCACCCCGGGCGGCCACACCCCGCAGGGCTCGTCCCAGGTCACGCAGCCGGGCGGCGGCTCCGCGGCGTCCCTGAGCGCACCCCAGCTCGCGCACACCGGCAACGACCTGCCGCTGGGCCTCGCGCTGCCGGCCGGGGCGGGCGCGCTGATCGCGGGCGCGGTGCTCTACCGCAAGGCGCGGGCCGCGGCCTGACGACGCGGACCGCGAGGCCGTGACGGGCCGGGGAAAACGGAGCGGGCCCTGCCATGCCGGCGGGGCCCGCTCCGTTCAGATGTTCCGCCTCACCACGTGGCACGCACCTGGCGGATGATCCGCCGGCGCAGCCGCACCCTGCGGCTGCCGTCGCGCAGCAGGCTCAGTCGGTCCAACTCCCAGTGTCCGTACTCGGCATGGTCCGTCAGCAGGCGAGTGGCGTCCTTGCGGGACACCCCGCGTGGGACGTACACGTCGACAAATTCGTATTCCGGCATCGCATCTATTGTGCGGGCTGGTGCCCGGTACGGATAGCGTCTGCACTATGTCTGATGCTGCGCAGCCCACCGCTGCCGAGGTACGCGCCGCCGCCGAGGCGGTCAAGACCGCGCTCGACCGTCATCTCGCGGCGGTCGAACGCCGGTCCGGTGACGACGACCCGGCCGTATCCGAGGCGTTCAACCAGCTGGCCGCGGCCGCCGAGGCGTACGACGAGCTGCTCTACGACCGCTACGACGAGGTGACGCCCTTCGAGATCCCCGGTGCGGAGGAGGCGCTGCCGCCGTACGCGGGCCCCGAGGAACCCAACGCGATCAGCGTGCTGATCCGCCGCGACTACACGGTGGCGGAACCCCAGCGGCTGCTGGCGCAGGCCGAGCGGGTCGAGGCGGCGGAGTACGAGGACGTCGCCGGCACCGGCGAGGACACCGCCGGGACCCTCCCCGGGGCGCTCGGCATCCTCTTCGGCGAGTTCGAACCGGACGAGATCGCCTCCCGGCACAAGGAGTTCGGGCTGGCGGAGGGCGACTCCACGCTCTGGGTCACCGCCGCGGAGGAGCCCGCGGAGGCCGGGGAGTGGCTGGACTCCCCGTTCGAGCACATCGACGCGCAGTCGGTGGTCTGCCGGTTCGACGTCAGCGCGGTGTTCGACGACGAGGACGACGAGGACGGCGACGAGGAGGAGGACCTCGAGTTCGTCGAGGACGAGGTCGAGAGCGCCGACAGATGACGGCGGCCGACGGTGCCGCACGGGCCTGAGGCCCCTGCGGCACCACCCCCGCCCGGAGAGCGGGATCAGCCCGCGGCCGGGACCTGGGTGCGCAGCAGGCTCCCCAGCCGGGTCGTACGGGGCTTGGCCTGGATCTCGGCGACCGCTCTCGGCAGGGCCTGCTCAACGCCGTGCACCACGGACAGGTGCCGCTCACCCCGGCCGAACGCCGTGTACACCCACGGTCTGCTGAGCGCCTGCGCGGCGTCACCGGGCAGCACCACGACCGCCGCCGCCCAGCGCCCGCCCACCGCCTGGTGCGCGGTCAGCGCCCAGCCGTGCCGCACACAGCCCTCCACCCGCTCCCGCGGTACGACGACCGGGGCACCCGCGCACGACAGGTGCAGTCCCTCGGTGTCGGCCTTCACCACCGTGCCCGGCACCGTGCGGCCCGGGGCGGGGGAGTAGGCGATCCGGTCGCCGGGGTCGAAGCCGCCGAAGCGGCCGGGGCCGGGGTTGAGGCGTTCCTTCAGGGCGGCGTTGAGCGCGCGGGTGCCGGCCGCGCCGCCGTGACCCGGGGTGATCACCACGGTCTGCTCCGCCGGGACACCGATCGCCCGCGGCACCGAGTCCGCCACCAGCTGCACCGTCCGGTGCACGGCCTCGCCCGCGTCCCGCGCCGGGACGATCACGACCTCCTTGCCCGGCGCCGCGACCTGGTTCAGCTCGCCGATCCCGATGCCGGAGACCAGCTCGCCGATCGGACCCGGGTCGGGCAGCCGGGAGACGAGCTGCGGGCAGGCGCGGGCCGCGAGCAGATCCGCGAAGACCCGGCCGGGGCCGGCCGACCACAGCACCGCCGGATCGCCGCTGAGCACCAGCCGTGCCCCGTCGGGCAGCGACTCCACCAGCATCGCGGCGCTCTCCACGTCGAGTTGGGGCGCGTCCAGCACGATCAGCAGGTCCAGTTCCAGGGCGCCGTCCGCGTCCCGGCCGGGCCCCTCGGCACCGGACAGCAGACCGGCGACGGTCCCCACACCCGCCTCCGCCCGCTCCGCGCCGGCCGACTCGGTGAGCCGGCGGCGCCCGTCGGGCGTGTGGCAGGCGGCGAAGGCCCGCAGGCCGGCGTCGCGTGCGGCACCGAGCAGCGCGGCCGGCTCCGTCCGTGCCGCCTCGCCGCCGGTGTGCAGGACCAGCCCGTGCCCGGCGACCGCGCGGACCAGCTCGGCCGCGCCGCCCGAGACCCCGGCGGCGGCCCGCCCCCAGGCCTCCTCGTCCTCCTTGTGCAGCGAGTTGACCAGCCGGGCCAGGCCGTCGGCGAGGCTCTCCTCGGCGAGCGCGTACCGCTCCAGGCCGGCCAGGACCCGGACCGGGCGCTCCTCGTCCCCCTCCGCGTCCTGCTCGTCGCCCTGCGTCCGCGCGGCCGGGGCGCCCGGCTCCTCCAGGGCGTCCTGGAACACCAGGGCCTCGCCCTCGGCGATGGCGTCCTGCACCGCCGCGTCCGGGTCCGGCACACCCCGCTGGGCCAGCGCCGCGGTGAGCGTGGGCAGGTCGAGAGCGGTGTGCCCGGCGAGGGCCGCCTGCTCCAGCAGCCAGACGGTCACCGCCCGGCCCCGCCGCTCGTCGTCCGGCGCGCAGTCGGCGCCGAGCAGCGCCCGCGCGAAGCCGTCCGCCTGCTCGGGCCGTACGCCGGTGACCCGGAGCAGCTGCCAGGGGTCCTCCCGCAGCGCCGTCCCGGCGCCCTCGCCGAGCGCCGCGGCCGCCTGGAGGGCGAGGGCCTCGGGCGCGCCGCCCTCGGCCAGTACGCGGCGCACGGCGTCGACGGTCCCCGGCGCGGGCGCGCCACCCGCCACGGCGGCAGCGGCCGCGGGCTGGGGGCGGGGCGCGGGCTCCGGGGCGGGGCGGCGCGGGGCGGCGGGCTCGGCGAAGACCGTGGCCGCCGGTGTCTCGCCGCTCTCCACCGCGCGGACCGCGGCGAGCAGGTCGGCGGCGGTGCCGCTGAGCTTGGCGCCGCTCGCGATCGGGCCCGTCCGCTCGGCCTTGCGCCGCTCGATCCGCTCCCGCTCGACCCGCTGCGCGGCCAGCTCGGCCTCGGCCTCGGACGCCTGGGTCGCGGCGGCACCGTCCTCGGACCCCTCGGGGGCGGCGGCACCGTCTTCGGACGCCGCCTCCCCGCCGCTCGTGCCGTCCGCCGCGGACGCCTCGGGTGTGGCCGCGTCCTCCGGCGGCGCCGTGTCCCCTCCGGTCCCGCTCGTGCCGCCCGCCCCGGCAGCACCGTTCTCCCCGGGCGCCGGGTCCTGTCCCGGGGCCTCGGGGCCGTCCGGTGTCCCCGGCCCGGCTTCCTCCGTGGTCTCCGGCTCCGTGCTCACAGCGTGCTCCAGTCGTGATCGGGATAGCGGTGCACGGGCGCCGACACATCGTCGAGCGCCCGGCAGATCTCGTCAGGAAGACTAAGGGCCTCCACTGACAACGCTGCCGTGAGCTGCTGCGCGTTGCGTGCGCCCACGATCGGCGCGGCCACTCCGGGTCGGTCCCGGACCCAGGCGAGCGCCACCTGGAGCGGGGTGACCGCGAGCCCGTCGGCCGCCGTCGTCACCGCGTCCACGATCCGCGTCGCCGTGTCGTCCAGATACGGCTCCACGAACGGCGCCAGGTGCTCGGAGGCACCGCGCGAGTCCGCGGGAGTGGTGTGCCGGTACTTCGCGGTCAGCACGCCCCGGCCCAGCGGGGAGGAGGGCAGCAGCCCGACGCCCAGGTCCAGCGCGGCGGGCAGCACCTCGCGTTCCACGCCCCGCTGGAGCAGGGAGTACTCCATCTGCGTGCTGGCCAGCCGGGTGCGGCTGCCCGGCGCCGCGAGCTGCCAGGTGGCCGCCTTGGCGAGCTGCCAGCCGCAGAAGTTGGAGACACCGGCGTAGCGGGCCCGGCCGCTGCTCACCGCTATGTCGAGGGCCTGGAGCGTCTCCTCCAGCGGGGTCCCCGGGTCGTAGGCGTGGATGTGCCACACGTCGACGTGGTCCGTGCCCAGCCGGGCCAGGGAGGCGTCGAGCGCGGTGAGCAGATGGCCGCGGGAGCCGTCGAAGCGGCGGTCGGGGTCGGGGACGCTGCCCGCCTTGGTGGAGATGACCAGGTCCCGGCGCGGGACGAGCCCGTCCATGAGCTGTCCGAGCAGGTACTCCGCCTCGCCGTCGCCGTACACGTCCGCGGTGTCGACGAGCGTCCCGCCGGCTTCCCAGAACGCCTTCAGCATGTCCGCGGCGTCGTGCTCGTCGGTGTCCCGGCCCCACGTGAGGGTGCCGAGCCCGATCCGGGACACGCGCAGGCCGGTTCGGCCGAGATGCCTCTGCTCCATGACCGCGAGATTACTGGCCAGAACCACTGCGGTGGGTTGCCTGTGGACAACTCGTACCGCCTGCACGGGAGCGTGATCCGCCCCGCAACGCGGGCCATGACCTGCCCCGCACCCGCACCCCCGCGCTAAGGTCTGCGCCACAGGGACGTTACTCACGGGTAAGGGGAATGCGCCATGCAGCTCGGGATCAACCTCGGCTACTGGGGTGCCGGGATGGACGGGGACAATCTGGCCGTGGCACAGGAGGCCGACCGGCTGGGCTACTCCGTGTGCTGGGCCGCCGAGGCCTACGGCTCCGACGCGGCCACGGTGCTCAGCTGGGTCGCCGCGCAGACCGAACGCATCGACGTCGGGTCTGCCATCTTCCAGATCCCGGCCCGCCAGCCCGCGATGACCGCGATGACCGCGGCCACGCTGGACTCGCTCTCCGGCGGCCGGTTCCGGCTCGGCCTCGGCGTCTCGGGGCCGCAGGTCTCCGAGGGCTGGTACGGCGTCAAGTTCGACAAGCCGCTGTCGCGCACGCGCGAGTACGTGGAGATCGTCCGCAAGGCGATGACCCGCGAGCGGCTGACGTACGGGGGCGAGCACTGGACGCTGCCGCTGCCGGGCGGCCCGGGCAAGCCGATCAAGCTGACCGTGCACCCGGAGCGCGAGCACATCCCGCTGTACATCGCCGCGATCGGGCCGAAGAACCTGGAGCAGACCGGCGAGATCGCCGACGGCGCGCTGCTGATCTTCCCCGCCGCCGACCAGCTGGAGGAGACCACCCTCAAGCACCTGCGCGCGGGTCGGGAGAAGGCGGGTCTGACCCTCGACGGCTTCGACGTGTGCCCGACCCTGCCGCTCGCCGTCGGCGCCGACAGGGACGTGGCCGCGCTCGCGGACACCTTCCGCCCCTACACCGCGCTGTACGTCGGCGGCATGGGCAGCGCCAAGCAGAACTTCTACAACCAGCTCGCGCAGCGCATGGGTTACGAGAAGGAGGCCGCCGACATCCAGCAGAAGTACCTCTCCGGGGACAAGCAGGGTGCCGCGGCCGCGATCCCGCACGACCTCATCGACAAGACCACGCTGCTCGGTTCCGTCGACCGCATCGCCGACCGGATGAAGGCCTACGCGGCCGCCGGTGTCACCACGCTCAGCCTGGCCCCCGCCGGCTTCACGCTGGAGGAGCGGCTGGCCTCCCTGCGGGCCGGCAGCGAGGCCCTGGAGCGCGCCGGGCTCGCCTGAGCCGGGAGGAGTTCTGCGGCCGTGGTGGGGGCTCGGGGGTCTTCCCCGCCACGGCCGTCACAGAACACAACGCGCCAGGCGCCGCGCGGTTACGACCCCCGGGGTCCCTCTTTCGCGCCCGCGCCGGTCATCCGTTCGGCGCACCCCGCGCCGACCCCTGCTGCGGCACCCTCCGTCCGCATCTGACCCGTCCTCTGCGGCGACCCGCGGAGAGGCGGTGCGCATACTTTCGGCCAAGAGTCCGCTCCAGGAGATCCTCGACCAGGTTCGCGCTGCTCGCGGCCGGCGGTCACATCGTCCACGGCTACGAACGCGTCGCCGGCCGGCCACGGATGGTCACCCTACGGGTGCCGCGACGCCCTCGGCGGGCCTGCCGTACCGGCCCCCGAGTTCGCCCGACGGCGCCGTCTCACAGCCATCCGCGCCGCTTGAACAGGTGGTAGAGCAGCACCTCCAGCACGGCCATCACCACGATCACGGTCGGATACGACCACAGCCAGTGCAGCTCCGGCATGTGGTCGAAGTTCATGCCGTAGATGCCCGCGATCATCGTGGGCACCGCGGCCATCGCCGCCCACGCGGAGATCTTCCGCATGTCGTCGTTCTGCCGCACGCTCATCTGCGCCAGATGGGCCGACAGGATGTCCGACACCAGCCGGTCCAGGGCGTCCACCGACTCGTTCACCCGCATCAGGTGGTCGCCCACGTCCCGGAAGAAGGGCCGCGACTTGTCGTGCACGAACGGCACCGAACCCACCGCGGAACCGGTGCCCCCGAGCCGGGTCAGCGGCAGCGTCAGCGGCCCGGTGGCCCGCCGGAACTCCAGGACCTGCCGCTTGAACGTGTAGATCCGGGACGCGGTGGTCCGCGAGCCGCCGCCGTCCGGCAGGAACACCTCCGCCTCCAGCTCCTCCAGGTCCGTCTGCAGCTCCGTCGCCACCTCCAGATAGTGGTCGACGGTGGCGTCCGCGATCGCGTACAGCACCGCGGAGGGGCCCTTGTCGAGCATCTCCGGTTCCTTCTCCATCCGGCGCCGCACGGCCGCGAGCGGAGAGCCCTCGCCGTGCCGGACGGTCACCACGAAGGAGTCGCCGACGAACACCATGACCTCGCCCGCCGAGACCGTGTCGCTCTCGGCCTCGTACACCACCGGCTTCAGCACCATGAAGAGCGAGTCGTCGTACACCTCCAGCTTGGGCCGCTGATGGGCCTTGAGGGCGTCCTCCACCGCCAGCGGATGCAGCCCGAACTCCCGGGTCACCAGATCGAACTCCCGTTCCGACGGCTCGTGCAGCCCGATCCACACGAAGCCGCCCTCCGCCCGGGCCTCGGCGAGCGCGTCGGACAGGTCCTCCGGCCCCTCGGTCCGGTGCCCGTGGCGGTAGATGGCACAGTCCACGATCACGGAGCGCATTCTCCCTTCGCCAGGCAGGCGGCGCATTCCCCGATGCGCCTACCCTGGTCCGCATGCCCACCCTGATCCTCGTAAGGCACGGACGTTCCACCGCCAACACCTCGGGTGTGCTCGCCGGCTGGACCCCGAGCGTCGCCCTGGACGAGCGCGGCGCCGCACAGGCCGCCGCGCTGCCGGCGCGGCTCGCCGGGCTGCCGCTCTCCGAGGTCGTCACCAGCCCGCTGCAGCGCTGCCAGGAGACCCTGGGGCCCCTGCTCCAGGCCCGCCCCGACCTGCGCGTCCACACCGACGAGCGGATCGGCGAGTGCCACTACGGCGACTGGTCCGGCCGCAAGCTCGCCGAGCTGAAGGACGAGCCGCTGATGGAGGTCGTACAGGCCCACCCGTCGGCCGCCGCCTTCCCCGGCGGCGAGTCCATGCGGGCCATGCAGACCCGGGCCGCCGAGGCCGTACGCGAGTGGAACGGGCGCGTGGAGCGCGACCACGGCTCCGACGCCGTCTACCTCATGTGCTCCCACGGTGACATCATCAAATCCCTCGTCGCCGACGCCCTCGGACTCCATCTCGACCTTTTCCAGCGGATCTCCGTGGAACCGTGTTCCATCACCGCGATCCGTTACACCCGCCTCCGGCCGTTTCTCGTTCGCCTCGGCGACACCGGGGATTTCGCTTCGCTGGCACCCCGCGAGGAGCCCGCCGACGGCGACGCACCGGTCGGGGGTAGTGCGGGCGCACCGTGATCGTCGGCCGCAGTAGGGTGAAGCGGTCCACACCGCCGCGCATCCGCATGGCCCGCACCGCCGAAACTCTCGACCCAATGGAGACAGGACGTGTCCCGTCAGGTGTTCCTCTACGACCCGCCGGACCGCTTCGTGGCCGGCACGGTCGGACTGCCCGGACGCCGTACGTTCTTCCTCCAGGCCGCCGCAGGCCCCCGCGTGACCAGCGTGGTCCTGGAGAAGACCCAGGTCGCCGCGCTCGCCGAGCGCATGGACGAACTGCTCGACGAGGTCGTACGGCGTAGCGGCGGCAGCGCCGCCGTGCCCGCCGTGGCGCCCACCGAGATCTCCGACGCCGACCCCCTGGACACCCCCATCGAGGAGGAGTTCCGGGTCGGCACCATGGCCCTGGCCTGGGACGCCGAGGAACAGCGCATGATCGTCGAGGCGCAGGCCCTCGTCGAACTCGACGCCGACACCGAGGAGGACCTCGCCGAGGCCGAGGAGCGGCTCCTCCAGGACGAGGAGAACGGGCCCCCGATGCTGCGGGTCCGGCTGACCGGCACGCAGGCCCGGGCCTTCGCCAAGCGCGCCCTCGACGTCGTCAACGCCGGGCGGCCGCCGTGTCCGCTGTGCAGCCTCCCCCTCGATCCGGAAGGACACGTATGTCCGCGCCAGAACGGATACCGCCGCGGAGCGTGACGGCCGGTCCGAACCCCGCCGAGCTGCTCGCGCGGGGTGAGCTGACCGTGCGCGGCCGGATCCGCGAGGCGTCCAACGCGGCCCTCTTCTGCACCGTCGCCCTCGACGGCCGGGAAGCGACCTGCGTGTACAAGCCGGTGGCCGGGGAACGCCCGCTGTGGGACTTCCCCGACGGCACCCTGGCAGGCCGCGAGGTGGCCGCCTACGAGGTCTCCGAGGCCA
Source organism: Streptomyces sp. NPDC037126 (assembly GCF_055605965.1). NCBI lineage: Bacteria > Bacillati > Actinomycetota > Actinomycetes > Kitasatosporales > Streptomycetaceae > Streptomyces > Streptomyces sp. NPDC037126. The sequence continues at coordinate 9,617 of NZ_JBVJTD010000039.1, read as the reverse complement.
CCGGCTGGGGACTCGTCCCACCGACGGTGCTGCGCGACGGACCCTACGGCGAGGGCATGTGCCAGCTGTGGGTGGACGTCGTCGCCGAGGCGGAACTGCTCGCCCTGGTCGACGGCGAGGAGCCGGAGCCGGGCTGGAAGGCGATCGGGCTCGCCGAGGTCGGCGAGGGCCGCACCGCGCTGCTGGTGCACGCCGACGACGAGCGGCTGCGCCGGCTCGCCGTGCTCGACGCGGTGATCAACAACGCCGACCGCAAGGGCGGCCATCTGCTGCCCACCGCCGACGGCCGGCTCTACGGCATCGACCACGGCGTCACCTTCAACGTCGACGACAAGCTGCGCACACTGCTGTGGGGCTGGGCCGGCGAGCCGCTCACCGCCGAGGCCGTCGAGGTGCTCAAGGGCCTGCGGGACGGCCTCGACGGGGCACTGCGCCAGCGGCTGGCCGGGCTGCTCACCGGCGAGGAGATCGACGCCACGCGCGCGCGGGTCGACGCGCTGCTCGCCTCGGGGGTGCACCCGGAACCGAGCGGCGAGTGGCCGGCGATCCCCTGGCCGCCCGTGTGAGCACACCGGCCGCCGGCGCACAAGACCGCCTAACCGGCCATCCGGCACGGCCCCGTTCGTATACGCAGCTCGCGGCCGGTTAGGCTCATGTACATGCATGCCTGGCCCGCTTCCGAGGTCCCCGCCCTGCCTGGTCAGGGCCGCGACCTGAGGATCCACGACACCGCGACCGGCGGTACCGTCACCCTCGACCCCGGTCCCGTCGCCCGTATCTACGTCTGCGGCATCACGCCGTACGACGCGACCCACATGGGTCACGCGGCGACCTACAACGCGTTCGACCTGGTTCAGCGCGTGTGGCTCGACACCAAGCGGCAGGTCCACTACGTCCAGAACGTCACCGACGTCGACGATCCGCTGCTGGAGCGCGCGGACCGGGACGGCGTCGACTGGGTCGCCCTCGCCGAGAAGGAGACCGTCCTCTTCCGCGAGGACATGACCGCCCTCAGGATGCTCCCGCCGCGGCACTACATAGGCGCCGTCGAGGCGATACCCGGCATCGTCCCCCTCGTCGAGCGGCTGCGCGACCTCGGCGCGGCCTACGAGCTCGAGGGCGACGTCTACTTCTCCGTCGAGGCCGACCCGAACTTCGGCAAGGTCTCGCACCTCGACGCGGCCGCCATGCGGCTGCTGTCCGCCGAGCGCGGCGGCGACCCGGACCGCCCGGGCAAGAAGAACCCGCTGGACCCGATGCTGTGGATGGCGGCCCGCGAGGGCGAGCCCAGCTGGGACGGCGGCTCCCTCGGCCGTGGACGCCCCGGCTGGCACATCGAGTGCGTGGCCATCGCCCTCGACCACCTCGGCATGGGCTTCGACGTCCAGGGCGGCGGCTCCGACCTGGCCTTCCCGCACCACGAGATGGGCGCCTCGCACGCCCAGGTGCTCACCGGCGAGTTCCCCATGGCCAAGGCCTACGTGCACGCCGGCATGGTCGCCCTGAACGGCGAGAAGATGTCCAAGTCCAAGGGCAACCTGGTCTTCGTCTCGCAGCTGCGCCGCGACGGCGTCGACCCGGCCGCGATCAGGCTCTCCCTGCTCGCCCACCACTACCGCGCCGACTGGGAGTGGACCGACCAGGTCCTCCAGGACGCCGTGGACCGCCTCGGCCGCTGGCGCGCGGCCGTCTCCCGGCCCGACGGCCCGTCCGCCGACGCGCTCGTGGAGGAGATCCGCGAGGCCCTGGCGAACGACCTGGACGCCCCCGCCGCCCTCGCGGCGGTGGACCGCTGGGCGGCCGGGCAGGAGGAGCACGGCGGGACGGACGCGGGCGCGCCGGGCGTGATCACGCGAGCGGTGGACGCGCTGCTCGGGGTGGCCCTGTAGCCCCCTGACCCGCCGGCAACACGAGAGGGGGCGCTTCCCGGCCCGGGAAGCGCCCCCTCTCGTGTGCGGCCTCAGTCCTCCGGACCGTCCTCGTCGTCCTCCTTGGGCCCGCCTCCGCCGGCCGTCGGAGGCCTCTGCTTGCCGCCCGGAGGGCCGACGTCCCGGCGCCGCAGATACCGCTCGAACTCGCGGGCGATCGCCTCGCCGGACGCCTCCGGCAGCTCGGCCGTGTCCCGGGCCTCCTCCAGCGTCTGGACGTACTCGGCGACCTCGCTGTCCTCGGCGGCCAGCTGGTCCACCCCCACCTGCCAGGCGCGCGCGTCCTCGGGCAGCTCGCCCTGCGGGACGCGCAGGTCCAGCAGGTCCTCGAGACGGTTCAGCAGCGCCAGCGTGGCCTTGGGGTTGGGCGGTTGGGACACGTAGTGCGGGACGGCCGCCCACAGCGACACCGCCGGCACCCCCGCGTGCGCGCACGCCTCCTGCAGGACGCCGACGATGCCCGTCGGGCCCTCGTACTTGGTCTCCTCCAGGTCCATCCGCTGGGCCAGCTCCGCGTCGGACGTGACCCCGCTGACCGGCACCGGACGCGTGTGCGGGGTGTCCCCGAGCAGGGCGCCCAGGATGACCACCATCTCCACACCCAGCTCGTGGGCGAAGCCGAGCAGCTCGTTGCAGAACGAGCGCCAGCGCATGGACGGTTCTATGCCCCGGACCAGTACCAGGTCGCGCGGCTTGTCACCGCCGACGCGGACCACGGACAGCCGGGTCGTCGGCCAAGTGATCTTGCGCACCCCGCCGTCCATGAACACCGTGGGCCGGTTCACCTGGAAGTCGTAGTAGTCCTCGGCGTCCAGCGCCGCGAACACCTCGCCCTTCCACTCGCGTTCCAGATGTGCGACTGCCGTGGAGGCGGCGTCACCGGCATCGTTCCAGCCCTCGAACGCGGCCACCATGACTGGGTCGATCAGCTCGGGAACCCCCTCCAGCTCGATCACCCAGTGCCTCCTTCCGACGTGCCCTCGCTTGACTCACCAACCTTACGGCGTCCGGCGGGGGCGTCCGCAGCCCCCTTGCGCGGGGGCGTGAACGGATCACTGCCCCGTTCCCCACCGGGGAACACCCCGGCGCCGCACTCGCGCAGGTGACCGTCCCGAGGAGTACGGGGGCGGCGCGACCAGCGACAACGAGCCGGCGCGCGCACCGGCAACTGCGGGGCGGGGCCGGTGACATGCGTGCCCGGCGGCCTCGACGCTGTGCGGCGGGCGCGTCGAACCATTCCCTGCCGTCCGCCCAGTGCCGCACCCAGCCGACGAAACCGGGCTCGGCGGTGGTGTGGCCGAACGGGGCGCCGTACGGCACCGCGCCCTCGCCGGTGATCAGCCATAGGTGCCCCTCGTCCTCCTCTCACAGCCACGCCTCGGTGAGCGGGAAGGGCTCGGCGAGGCGCTTCCCGGCGGCGCCGTCGAGCAACCCGGCCATGCCGTACTCCGGCGGCCCCTGGTGCGAGCCGTCGGTCACCTCCGCCACGAACGTGCGGTAGGGCTCGGGCAGCACGATCCCGTGCGCCGCCTCGAAGGCCCGCACCGCCTTTGGGCCGAGGGCCGACGCGCCGCCGGCGTCGACCCCGAACGCCCGCCACAGCGCGGCGACTTCGGCGGGATCGGCGTGATCACTGTTCATGCGGCCATGGAACCACGCGGCACCGACAACGCCCCCTGGACAGGCGGAAGGGGCGGCCCCATCGGCGTGGGGCCGCCCCTCTCGCTGTGCCGGACCCGGTGCGGCGGTCCGGCACTACGGCGCGGCCGGTCCCGGACGGGGGAGTCGGACCTGCCGCACCGAGGCCTACTTCTTGTCGAGCAGGTTCTGGACCCCGGCGCGCACCTCGTCCGTGGCCAGGCCCCGGATGGTCAGGGTGGTACGGCGGCGCAGCACGTCGTCCGCCGTCTCGGCCCATTCGTGGTCGCGGGCCCAGACGACCTGCGCCCAGATCTCCGGGGCGTCGGGGTGGACGCGCTCGGCCAGCTCGGGGTTGTCGTTCGCCAGGCGGGCGATGTCGAAGGCCAGCGAGCCGTAGTGGGTGGCCAGGTGCTTCGCGGTGTCGGCCGACATGCGCGGGCCGGGCGCCGGGTGGTCCACCAGCAGGCGGTGCGCGACCGCGCGCGGGTTGGCGACACCGGGCAGCGGAATCTTCTTCGGCAGGGAGGAGATCGGCTCGAAGTCGTCGCCCAGCGGGTGGCCCGGCAGCGACTCCAGCTTCTTCATGATCGTCCGGCCGATGTGGCGGAACGTCGTCCACTTGCCGCCCGCGACCGACAGCATGCCGGCCCTGCCCTCGGTCACCACCGTCTCGCGCTTGGCCTTCGCGGTGTCGCCGGGGCCGCCCGGCAGCACCCGCAGACCGGCGAAGGCGTAGGTGATCAGATCACGCTCGAGCTGCTGGTCCCGGACGGAGAACGCGGCCTCGTCCAGGATCTGGGCTATGTCCTTCTCGGTGACCGAGACGTCCGCCGGGTCGCCCTCGTACTCCTCGTCGGTGGTGCCGAGCAGGAGCATGTCCTCCCAGGGGAGGGCGAAGGTGATGCGGTACTTGTCGATGGGGGTCGCGAGGGCGGCCTTCCACGGCGACGTCCGCTTCAGGACCAGGTGCGCGCCCTTCGACAGACGGATGGACGGGGCCGCGTTCGGGTCCTCCATCCGGCGCAGGTGGTCGACCCACGGGCCGGTGGCGTTCAGCACCAGGCGGGCGTCGACCCCGAACTCGTCGCCGGAGACCCGGTCCCTGAGCTCGGCGCCGGTGACCCGGCCCCGGGTGAGGCGCAGGCCGGTGACCTCGGCGTGGTTGAGGACGACCGCGCCCGACTCGACGGCCGCGCGGACCGTCATCAGCGCCATCCGCGCGTCGTTCATCTGGTCGTCGCCGTACACGGCCACGGCCTTGAGGTTCTCGGTGCGCAGCTCGGGCACGTCCTGCGCCGCCTTGGCGGGGGAGAGCAGATGACCCACGCCGTCGCCGAACGCGGAGAGCGCCGAGTAGGCGAAGACGCCCGCACCGAGCTTCGCCGCGCCGTGCGGCCCGCCCTTGTACACGGGGAGGTAGAAGGTGAGCGGGTTCGCCAGGTGGGGGGCCACCTGGCGGGAGACCGCACGGCGCTCGAAGTGGTTCTCCGCCACCAGCTTCACCGCACCGGTCTGCAGGTAGCGCAGACCGCCGTGGAGCAGCTTGGAGGAGGCGGAGGAGGTGGCACCGGCGAAGTCGCCGGCGTCGACCAGGGCCACCCTGAGCCCGGACTGCGCGGCGTGCCAGGCGGTGGAGATGCCCAGGATGCCGCCGCCGATCACAAGAAGGTCGTACGACGCCTTGGAGAGCTGCTCCCTGGTCTCGGCCCGGCTCGGGAGGGAGCCGGAGGCCGGGTGCGTCCCCAGGGCAGGCACGGACTGCAGGGTGGACTGACTGGTCATGTCGGGTACTTACTCCTCGTCAGACTGTCTGGGCCGGCTTCGCGGCTCAGCTCTCGTCCTCGATCCAGCCCATGGTCCGGTCGACGGCCTTGAGCCAGTTCTTGTACTCACGGTCGCGGGTCTCCGCGTCCATGCGGGGGGTCCACTCGGCGGCCCGGCGCCAGTTGGCGCGCAGCTCGTCGGTGCTGGACCAGAAGCCGACGGCCAGGCCGGCGGCGTAGGCGGCGCCGAGGCAGGTGGTCTCGGCGACCATCGGACGCACCACGGGTGCGTCCAGGACGTCGGCGAGGGTCTGCATCAGCAGGTTGTTGGCGGTCATGCCGCCGTCCACCTTGAGGGCCACCAGCTCGTCGCCGGAGTCCTTGACCATGGCGTCGGCGATCTCCCGCGTCTGCCAGGCGGTGGCCTCCAGGACGGCGCGGGCCAGGTGCGCCTTGGTGACGTACCGGGTCAGGCCGGCGATCACACCGCGGGCGTCGGAGCGCCAGTGCGGGGCGAACAGACCGGAGAACGCCGGCACGAAGTAGGCGCCGCCGTTGTCCTCGACCGAGAGCGCGAGCGTCTCGATCTCGGCGGCGGTGGAGATCAGGCCCATCTGGTCGCGCATCCACTGGACCAGGGAGCCGGTGACGGCGATCGAGCCCTCCAGGGCGTAGACCGTCGGCTCGTCGCCGATCTTGTAGCCGACGGTGGTCAGCAGTCCGGCGTAGGAGTTGATGATCTTGTCACCGGTGTTCATCACCATGAAGGTGCCGGTGCCGTAGGTGGACTTGGTCTCACCCTCGGAGTAGCAGCACTGGCCGAACAGGGCCGCCTGCTGGTCGCCGAGCGCGGAGGCGACCGGGATGCCGCCGAGCAGGTCGCCGAGCTTGCCGCCCTTGATCTCGCCGTAGATCTCGGCGGAGGAGCGGATCTCGGGCAGGATCTGCATCGGGACGCCGATGGACTCGGCGATCTTCTCGTCCCACTCCATGGTGTGCAGGTTCATCAGCATGGTGCGGGACGCGTTGGTGACGTCGGTGACGTGCCGGCCGCCGTTGGTACCGCCGGTCAGGTTCCAGATGACCCAGCTGTCCATGGTGCCGAAAAGGATGTCCCCGGCCTCGGCGCGCTCCTTCAGGCCGTCGACGTTGTCGAGCAGCCAGCGGGCCTTGGGCCCGGCGAAGTAGGAGGCCAGCGGCAGGCCGGTCTCGCGGCGGAACCGGTCCTGGCCGACGTTGCGGCCCAGTTCGCGGCAGAGCGCGTCGGTACGGGTGTCCTGCCAGACGATGGCGTTGTGGACGGGCTCACCGGTGTTCTTGTCCCACAGCACGGTGGTCTCGCGCTGGTTGGTGATGCCGATGGCCTTGATGTCGTCACGGGTGATGCCGGCCTTCGCGACGGCTCCGGCGACGACTTCCTGGACGTTGGTCCAGATCTCGTTCGCGTTGTGCTCGACCCATCCCGGCTTGGGGAAGATCTGCTCGTGCTCCTTCTGGTCGACGGCGACGATGCGGCCGTCACGGTCGAAGACGATGCAGCGCGAAGAAGTCGTGCCCTGGTCGATCGCCGCGATGAACGGGCCTGCGGTGTGGGCGTCGGTCACTGTGTGCTCCTGAGGGATCCGTGGTGATGGGGCTTTACGTACGGCGCGTGCTTCGAGCTTTTTCTAAGCGAAGGCGACGTTGTAGATGCCTGCACCGATGGCGCCGCCGATCAGCGGACCGACCACCGGGACCCAGGCGTAGCTCCAGTCCGAACCGCCCTTGTTGGGCAGCGGCAGCAGGGCGTGCACGATGCGCGGGCCCAGGTCACGGGCCGGGTTGATCGCGTAGCCCGTCGGGCCGCCGAGGGACAGACCGATCGACACGACCACGAGCGCGGTGATGAGACCGCCGAGGATGCCGAGGCCGTTGCCCTTGTCGTTCAGGCCCTGGGTGAGGACCGCGAGGATGAGCACGACCGTGCCGATGATCTCCGTGGCGAGGTTCTGCACCGCGTTCCGGATCTCCGGGCCGGTGGAGAAGACGCCGAGGACCGGGCCGGCACCCTGCTCCTGGGCCTCGACGGCCTTGGCCGAGGTGGCCTGCGCACCCGGACCGCCGACGATCTCCTTGTCGGTCAGGTGTGCGTGGAACTGGCCGTAGTAGGTGACCCACACGAGGGTCGCGCCGATCATCGCGCCGAGCAGCTGCCCGGCGAGGTAGACCGGAACGTTGCTCCAGTCGTTGTTCTTGATGGCGAGGGCGATGGTGACGGCCGGGTTGAGATGGGCACCGGACAGGGGTCCGGAGATGTACACGGCCGTCATGACGGCGAAGCCCCACCCGAAGGCGATGGCGAGCCAACCGGCGTTACGGGCCTTGGAGGCCTTCAGCGTGACGGCGGCACAGACGCCGCCGCCGAGCAGGATGAGTATGGCGGTACCGATGGTCTCGCCGATGAAGATGTCGGAGCTGGACACCCGCGACTCCTTTGTCCTTCGTCCAGGGTTAGCCGAACCCCGGGTCCCGCCGGGGTTCTGGCGCCCTCGGGGGTGAGAGCGATGCCGGCCCTTGGCGTTGTCACACTCTAGCGCGTATTGCCGGTAGGTGTTCGACAATGCCGACCGATGGACGGGAGTCTTGCTCCGGCCTTACGGGCACGTCAAGGGTTCTGTTATCGAATGCACGATCGTTATTGATCGTGGTCGGTTATCGATCTCCAGGTCCGGAAGTGCAGGGCGTCGATTCGGGCACGCGCCGTCCCGAACTGGGCTTTTGCCCCTTTTTGTCATCATCAGATTACGACTGACACCCGCACGCCGACAGGCGAACGGCTCCCGGCGCCGAGCGCGCGCTCACCGCACGGCGGCCACCGGGTCCCGCGCCGGCGGGGCCGCGAGGGCGCGGACGGCGCGGACGGCAAGGACCGGCCCGCCGAAAGGGCGGACCGGTCCAGGGGTGTGCGGGGTGCGTGCGGGCGGGGCCTCGGAACCGCCCCGCCCATGTGTGGCGGGGCCTCGGAACCGCCCCGCCTATGCGTGGCGGGGCCTCAGAATCGTCCGCCGCCGAGGTCGCGGGAGACCGCGCGGGCGCAGTCGCGCACCGCCGCGATCAGTTCGGGACGCAGCTCGCCGTCCCGGCAGAGCCGTTCCACCGCCCCGGTGATGCCGACCGCGCCCACGGGCATCCGGCGCCGGTCGTGGATGGGCGCGGCGACGGACGCCACGCCCTCCCAGGTCTCCTCCACGTCGGCCGCGTACCCGCGCGCCCTCGTGATGTCCAGCAGGTGCTCGAAGTCGACGGTGTCGCACACCGTGCGATCCGTGAAGGGCTTGCGGTCGGCCTCCATGGCCTCGCTGTGCGCGACCGGGTCGTAGGCGGAGAGCACCTTGCCCAGCGCGGTGGAGTGCAGCGGCTGCATGGCCCCGATCTCCAGCACCTGCCGGCTGTCGTCCGGCCGGAAGACGTGGTGCACGATCAGCACGCCCTGCTGGTGCAGCACGCCCAGGTACACGCTCTCCCCGCTGGACCTGGCCAGGTCGTCGGTCCACACCAGGGCCCGCGCCCGCAGCTCGTGCACGTCCAGGTACGTGGTGCCGAGGCGTAGCAGCTCCGCGCCCAGCTGGTAGCGCCCGGAGGCGTCGTCCTGCTCCACGAAGCCCTCCTGCTGGAGGGTGCGCAGGATGCCGTGCGCGGTGCCCTTGGCGAGGCCGAGCGACGAGGCGATGTCCGACAGACCGAGCCTCCGCTCGCCGCCCGCGAGCAGCCGCAGCATCGCGGCCGCACGTTCGAGCGACTGGATGTTCCGTGCCATCCCCGTCCTGCCTCCGTCTCCTCCGACTGCCCGCGCGCAAAGGATGCGGCCGACTTTTTGTCGACCGCTGTCGTACCACTTCGTACGCCCCGCCACCGCTGTTCGGCAATGTCGAACACTACCGGTCCATGCCGACCTCCCGCTAATGGTCGGTCGACACCTGTTACATCACACGTGGCCTGTGCGTGGCGTCGGGGCCACCCGCGTCCGCCTCGTGGACGCCTGTGCTCATCCAAGCCCACTCCCGGTTAGTCTGACGCCGTGCGGCAAACCCGACCGCCGGGGAAACCGCATAGCCGACAGCCGTCGCATCCCAGGGAGCCCCTTCATGGCCTCGTCGCCAACGTCCCCTTCCGCCGACAGCCGGACCCGCGCGTCCGCGCTCCGAGACGCGCTCGCCACCCGTGTGGTGGTGGCCGACGGAGCGATGGGCACCATGCTCCAGGCTCAGGAGCCCACGCTCGAGGACTTCCAGCAGCTGGAGGGCTG
>NZ_JBVJTD010000038.1:0-51229 GCF_055605965.1 Streptomyces sp. NPDC037126 | reverse complement strand
AGGTTCTTGCCGATGTCCAGCAGGACCCGCTGAACGTCGGCCAGGTACCGGGCGGTTGCCTCCGGGCTCTGCGCGACGTCGCGCAGTGGGGAGTAGTTCGGGTCGTTGTTGCTGTTCACGGCGGGGATTCCCTCCTGGTGTACTGGTGGGGCTGTCGACTGCTTCCGGCAGTCGCAGCGAGGGCCAGCCCGATTCGAGCGGGCTGGCCCTCACTGGTGTGTGCCGGACGGTTGATCAGGTCAGGTACTTGTCCGCGTCCTCGGGACGCAGCAGGCCGGCCTCCTTCAGCAGCCGGATCGCGCGGGGCTGGTTGACGGACAGCTCGGTACGGACGCGGCTGATGTTGACGAAGCCGTCCGTCTCACGTGGCAGCTCCTGTACGAGCGGGAGCAGTTCGGCGTCCGTACGGGCGGGCGTGGCCGTACCGGTACGCCCGGCGATGGCCGTTCCGCTTGTACGAGTGCGGGCGTCCGTCGTACTGGTACGCGCGACGGGAGCGCCGTCAGCCGAGGTCGTACGGGCGGTGACCGTACTGGTACGCCCTCCGCCCTCGTACACGGCGGCGCTGGTACGGCCGGAGTGCTCCGTACTAGTACGCGCCGCCCCGATCGAGGCAGCCTGTACGCCGCCTGTACGGCCGCTGTACGCGCTGTTCAGGCCCGCATTCGTTTCCGCCGGGGCGGGGTGGTGCAGGGTGCCGTGTACAGGTTCCGTACGAGCGGTGCCGTGGGCCGTACGAGCGGGGACCGTATCGGCTGACGCGCCGTACGAGTCCGTACCGGAGGGGCTTGTACGGGCGTGCTGCGTACCGGCCGCGCCGTCCGTACGAGCGGCCGTACCTGTACGTCCGTCCGTTCCGGTTGCCGTGTCCGTACCACCGTGTCCGTCCGTACCGGCGTCGTGCATGAGCGAGTGGACGCGCCAGATGACGGCTACGAAGATCAGCACGACGAACGTCGTCAGCCACCACGGAGCCGAGGCGCCTTCGGGTACGAGGTGCGCCTGCTCCGACAGGTGGAAGACGACGTTGGCCGACGCCATCAGCGCGAGCGCCGCCCCGATGTCCTTCTTGGTGCGGAACGCGGTGACGCAGTAGACGTCGATGGACACCGGCAGCAGCGGGGCGACGTACGGGTGGATGCCGACCATGCGGGCCAGCTCGTACTCACCGGAAGCGGCGAGCCCGACGCCGGCGGCGAGCGCGATCCACGGAGCCGTCTTCCACGCCTTGCGGCTGAGCTTCTGGTGCCAGCCGCGCCAGCGGGAGTTGGCCCGCTTGGCCTCGCGGGCCTCATCGAGCAGCCGGCGGGCGCGGGCCTCGTCAGCCTGTGCCCGGTCGGTGATGCCCTTGGCCTTGCGCTGCGCTTCCGTGGTGATGCGGTCGGCCTCCTTCTGCGCGGCCTCCCGCAACTGCGCGGCGACGGTCTTGGCTTCCTCCCGCAGCCGCTCGCGCTGCTTGTCGCAGGCGGCCTTGAGCCCGGCGAGCTCGTCGGCGAGGGCCTTGCGCCGGATGGCGGCCTCCGCGTCGAACTGGTCGGTGAGCTTGCGCAGCTGCTCGCGCAGCTCGGTGCGGGCCTGCTCCGCCTCGGTGTGCGCGGCGGCGACGTGCTGGTCGGCCTCGCGGCGCCGGTCGTCGGCGGCCTTGACCGCGTCCGCGTACAGCGCTTCCGCCTCAGCGCGGCGGCCGTCGTACTGCTCAGCCGCTGTCGCCGCGAGCCGGGCGAACCGCTCGCGGGCCTGCTCGACCTCCCGTTGCGCCGCGGCCACCAGTTCGTCGGCCTGCTCCTGGGCGCGGGCGAGGATCTGCCCGGCCTCGGTGCGGCGCTGGTCGACCAGGGCGCTGATCTCGGTGAGATCGGCCTCCGCCAGGCGCCGCAGCTCGGCAACCGCCTTGGCGGTCGCCTCACGGTCGGTGGCGGCCAGCTCGGTCAGGTCGGCGACCTGCGCGCGGGCCTCCTTGACGAGGGTCTCCGCACGGTCGCGCGCGTCGGCCAGGAGCCGGTCGGCCTCGTCGCGCGCCGCCTCCAGGTCGTTCTTCGCCGCCGCGCGCTGGGCGGTGGCCTCCTGGTCGGCGTCAGCGGTGATGCTCGCGGCGCGGCTCTGCGCCTCGGTCATCAGCGCGGTGACCTGCTCGTGCGTGTCGGAGACGGTGCGCGCGGCCGCCATCTCGGCTTCCGCCTGGAGGGCGGCTCCGTGCTCGCGCGCGGTGTCGATGATGTCGGCGGCCCGGTCCCGGGCGTCCGCGACACGGGCCAGCGCCTCGAAGTCCATCTCCGTCTCCATCGTTCCGGCCGGGGCCGGGGGAGCGTCGGGGGTGGTGGAGGCGGTGGGCTGCGGAGCCGGACGGGACTGCGCCGCCGGCTTTTTGCGGGCGGTGGGCCTCTTGTTGCGGGTTCGAGTGGCGGCCACGCCGCCTCCTTCCAGGTCGATGCCGCCCCGGCCGGGGCGGCGGTTCACGGGTGGTTCGGTCAGTCGCGCTGGGCGGGCAGCTCCGGCCGCTGGTTGGCGGTCGCGTGCTGCTGGGTGAGCCAGGCGAGGGCGGCCGCGGTCATGTCGTCGGCCGCGCCGTCGGTGTTCAGCGGCGCAGTGTCGATGTCGCGCATCGCGTCGACGGCCGGCAGCAGTCGCATGTAGTCGGGGTTCGCGTAGTAGATCGGGCGGCCGTTGGGCAGCGGGGTCAGGTCGTAGGTGTCGCCCAGGCAGACCCGGTCGACGCGGCAGACGAAGGTGTGGCCGGTCTGTCCGGTCCAGAACTTCTCCGGGTCGCGGTACAGGACGAACTGGCCCCGCTCGAACTTGATCGCGGGGATGGTGCTCTGAGCGCTGTCGCGCACGGCAACTCCTTAACGGGTCACGCGGTCCGGACTGTCCGGCTCCCAGTCACCGCCCGTACCGGCCGCCAGCTTCAGCGGTCGGTACGGGCAGATCAGGCAACCGTCAGGCCACGACCGCGAGGAGCCGGTGCGGGGCGACGACTTGGCCGTCGGGGAGCAGCTCGCCGGTGTCCTCGAAGAGCAGGACGCCGTTGCACAGCAGGCTCCAGCCCTGCTCCGGGTGGCCGGCCACGACGCGGGCGGCCTCGCGGTCCGAGCTGGTGGCCAACGGGCACTTCGGCGTGTGCGTGCACAGCGATGTCGGCAACCGCCGGGCCATACCGGTGACGGTCGGGGTGGTGCAGTCCATGAACTCTCCCGGGGGGAAGGGAGCCCGAGGCTTTCCCGGGCTGGAGACGTGCGAAAGACCGGCCGCCCGCGGTACGGGCGGCCGGTAGGTGGCAGTGCTGCGGGGAGGGTCAGAAGTTGCCCGCCGCTCCCGTCCGGCGGTCAGGCGTCGGCACGCTTGCGGGCGGCGCGGCGCTTCATCCGGTGCCGGTCGTCCTCATCGGTGCCGCCCCACACGCCGTGCTCCTGGCCGCTCTTCAGCGCCCACTGCTGGCAGCGCTCCATGACCGGGCAGCGACGGCACACGGCCTTCGCTTCCTCGATCTTGGAGCAGGGCGGGCCCGGTGTTGCCGATCGGGAAGAACAGCTCGGGGTCTTCGTCCTTGCAGGCCGAGGCGACCCGCCAGTCGGTGTTGACCGGCAGGTCGGCGGAGGGCGCGTAGGTCGTACGTACGATGGAGCGGTTCATCAGGGCCTCCCAGAAGGTCCGTACGAGACAGCCCCAGGGGCGCAATCCCTGGGGCTGTTCGCATGTCTGCGGCCAGACGGCCGGAGCGGGGGTGAGCTTCCGGCGCTCTCCGCCGACCCCGCACGGGAAGGGGCGGGGCCGACGGGCATGCCGGGGAAGTCAACGGCGGTTGTTCTCCGACCGCTTGTTCTGCTCAGCGTTCTTGCGCGAGAGCTCAGCGCGCTCCGCGTCGGTCAGGCTGAGGACGGCGTTCACCGGACCGTCTCCATCTCGAAGAGCGTGCGGCGGGCGCGGCGGCCGGCCAGCGCGGCCCGCGCGTCGCCGTCGGCCACCAGGTGACGGACCAGCCGGTGGAAGACCTCGGTCTCGTCCGGCTTCGGGCCCCGGCGGTTGTCCTCGGCCTCCATGGCGTCGTAGAGGCCGTTCGATGAGGCGGGGATGGTTCGTGTCATGCTGTGCATCAGGTCCTCCAAGTCAGGTCCTGGACAGCCCCGGGGGTTCCAAGTCGCCGGGGCTGTCGTGCTGTTCAGGCTGTTCGTACGAGCAGCCGCGGCCCCGGCCTCCCCGATCACTCGGGATGGCCGGGGCCACGGTCGTTCGTCGTGCAGTCCTACCGGGTGAGCTGCTCTTCCTGCATCGCCAGGAGAGTGATCGCGCTCATCAGGTCGGCGCGCTCCCAGTCGGTGAGCTGCGGGGCGTCAACCTTGCGCGGGTTGAGCGTCTGGATCAGCGCGGCCAAGGTGTCGCGGACGCGCCGGAGGTCGGCGTCGGCGACCGACTCCGAGACGTTCTGCCACTGCTGCTCGTGCAGCAGGCGCAGGCCCCACGCGCGGCGGTCGTTCCAGTCCTCGCGGTCCATCTGTGCTTTGCGGCGGGCGGGGGCGAGGCGCTTGGTGTGCGCGGCGAGCTGGGCGAGGCGGCGGCCGTCCGTGCACCGGGAGGTGAGGTCGGCGGCGCGCAGGATGTTCCCGTTGTCGTCCTTGATGGAGCAGGTGGAGCAGCCGCGGACGTGGGCTTCGTCCAGCTTGCGGGCCGTCTTGTCGTCGACGGTGCCGCCGACGATCTGCATGACGGCGGGGGCCGCACCGGCCTTCGGCTTGCGGATCACGCGGGTGGAGCGGCGGCCAGCTGTCTGGGTGAGGCCCTCTTCCAGCCGCCGGAACCACTGGTCGACGGTGAGGTTGATGGTGACCAAGCGGTGGCTGCCGGGGCAGCGGATCGGGTCTTCGGTGCCGGCCTTCTCCGTGTGGTGGGGGACCAGCTTGGGTCGCGCGCTGTGCGGCGTGCTGATCGGCACCCAGGTGCGGCAGGTGGGGCAGACCATCGTGGAGTAGGCGAGGTCGACTTCGTGCGGCTTGAGGGTGGAGACGACCAGCGGGGGGAGGGTGCTGATGGCGCGGGACCGGGCTCGGCGCGGACGCTTCTGAGCGGTGAGGTCACGGGGTCGCGTAGGCATGAGGGCTCCTTCTACGAAGTGGCAGGAGTGCATCGCAGGTGCTCTCTCCGCCCTCCAGGCCGCACGGCGAACCGGCGTCCTGAAGGACAGACAACGCATCAGCGCTGCGGGGTGGTACTCGCTGCAGACCATGGGCGGAGGAGTTAGAGGTGCCTCGGGCTCCGGCCACCGGGGTGGCTAGGGCTTTGGACTCCGGCCACCGAGGTGGCGATCTGCTGCGGTGGTGCTCTCGCGCCCTCAGCGAGCTGAGGACTACTCCGGCCGCCCCGAAGGGCGGACGACTTCCTGCGGTGTAGGGGACCGTGGGTCCGGCTCCCTCATCCGGCGCCGCCCTGGGGGCGGTTCCGGGTGGGGAAGCCGGGTCCGTGAGGGACCCGGCGGGGAGGGATCAGGCCGCGACCGGCAGCGGCAAGGTGGGGAGGGGGCGCAGCAACTGCGTGCCGAGCGACCGGGCCGCGCCCATCAGCTCCTCTCGAATCCATGCGGCGATCGACGGCTCCAGGGCCTCCAGTAGGCGCTCGCGGACGCGCTCGGTGATTGACGGGTCGGCCGCGACGATGTCCCGGGCTGCGTCCCTGCGGGCCGCGAACTCGAGTCCGACCTCGTCCTGCGCCTTGGTGCGGCCGCCCCGCAGGTCGGCCGCGGCGTCGAAACGGACCAGCTCACCCGGGGTCACGAACTCGTGCATCTCCAGCGGCGTACCAAACACGACGTCCAGGTCCACGTCGCCGAACTTGGGTAGCGGCACCTCAATGGCGTCCAGCAGAGCGAGGGTCTCGCTGTCGAACTGCTCGGAGAGGCCAGCGGCGGGGGCGGAGATCGGGTTCATGTGGTGGTGCTCCTCTCGGAGGTGGAGGGTCTCGGGAGGCGTCCCGATGGCGGCTGGGCAGGGCGAAGCAGTCACGAGACGGCGCCTCGGCCACCTCGGTACCGAGGTGGCGCTTTCAGTACAACCACCCTCGGTACCGATGTCAACAACTGCGGTATCGATGTAGGCTCCGTGGGCGATTCCAGGCCAGATTGGCGGGTCCCTCGAGGTGCGTCGGTAGTAAGCCGCCCTAGGATCGCTACCGAGGTAGGGAGACGCATGGCAGACGAGACGGGCGCACAGCGCACCAAGGCTCAGCAGATCGCTGACACTCTGAGAACGGCGATTGAGCGGGGCGAGTACAACCCCGGCGATCGGCTGCCAGGAGAAAACACGCTGGCCACGCAGTACGACGTCGCCACGCTCACAGCCCGCAGGGCACTGAAGATCTTGCAGACCGAAGGTCTCATCGAAACCAAGAAGGGCGCTGGCGCTCGCGTTATCTCCTTCCATCCCATTCGGCGCCGCGGCATCCAGCGGCTGGACCGTGGCCTGTGGGGAAGTGGGCAGACGGTCTGGTCTGCAGACGACCAGCGCTCTCCAGATGTCGACAAAATCACGGTGCAGGAGGACGTAATCGCGCCTCAGCACATCGCTGATGCACTTGGTCTGGCACCCGGCGAGACGGTTTGCGTGCGTAGCCGTCGGTACGTCGTGGAAGGACGCCCGGTCATGGTCGCTGAGTCCTACCTCCCTCAGCCACTGGTGGCCGGCTCGCCTATCACGCAGGCCGACACGGGTCCGGGCGGCATTTACGCCCGTCTTGCCGACCTCGGCCATGCTCCAGCGCGCTTCCGCGAAGAGATTCGCGTACGTATGCCGTCTGCCGAAGAGGCAGTTCGTCTGGCTATCCCAACTGACCGGACCGTCATCAAGCTGGCCCGCACAGCGTTCGACGCTGAGGGACGAGCCGTGGAAATCAACGAGATGACCATGGACTCGGCGGCGTACGTTCTTGAATACGAGTTCGGCGCGTGAAGCCGTTAGCCCAGCATTTGAGCGGAACCGCACCAAGCGCGCTCGGTGCGGTTGGCGGGACACCATGCTCACCGCTCTCGTCGGTTGGTGGGTGTCAGCAGGGCTCGCACTATCAGACCCGTGACACCGGTGCTGGCCATGGTGGTGACGATGTCGCGGATGACTATGAGCAGCACCGACGCGACCAGACCAGCGGCCAGAACTGTGGCAACGCGTATGACGATGGCGCCAGGCTTGCCGCGCGGTCGGGAGCCTGTGGCAGCTCTCGTGCAGTGGCAGGCGTGAGTCGAGCCCAGCTCTGTCCGCATGAAGTCGACGGTCCGACCATGCGCATCGGCCAGACCGTGTGGCGTGTTGTGGGCATGGCGAAGTTGGGTCATCTCGCCTTCTTGGAGAGGCAGTTGTGGATTGCGGCTGGTGGAGCCGTCACTCCAGGTGTAGGCGTGATCTGTGGTGACTTCTACGGTTGCCGTGTATCCGTCGGCCGGATACACGGACTTGGATACATGGAGGGGGCCCGAAATGGGGCAGCGGCCGAATGTGCTGACGCCGGATCATTCGCCCCAGCACCGTCTTGGTTACACGATCCGGGAGCTGCGCGACGCGCGCGGTATGTCCATGCGGGAGTTGGCCACCAAGACCTACGTCTCCCACTCCACGGTGCAGCGATGGGAGAACGGCGACCGCCCCCCGAAGGACCTGGGCACGATAGAACTCATCGACCAGGCGCTTGGCGCTGACGGGTTCCTAATCGAGTTGTGGCACGAGATCAACCGGAGTGTCTCCGGGCCGGGCCATGTATCCGATGTGGCATCCCATGTATCCGATACACCGTTGGAGCTGGCCACGGTCTTGTCGGAGGCGGCACCGTCGGACGATGCGGGGATCTTCGTCCCTCGACGTCTAGACGATGGAACGGTGGTGCTCGTGGCACTCAACCGACGCGCGCTGCTGCGCGCCGGGGCGGGAATCGGTGCAGTGGCGATGACCGGCTTCCCTCTGCCGGTGTCCGCGACAGTCGCAGATGACCCATTCGGGTTCGCCAGAAGCGTGACCGCGAACTGGTCCGGCCTTCGACTGTCCCGCCCGGCTCCCGAGTTCGGTGTCGACTGGCACGCCCTCCTGCCCGGAGGGCGTGCCATGCTCGGCTCCCAGCTCTCGCTGCAGGTGCACCCCGCCCGCATCGAGGGGAGCCGGGTGATCGTGTCCATTCCTGACCAGCAACGCGTGGAGGAGTTCCTGTCACGACCTCATCGCGGTCTGCTGGTCGGGGCGGTCGACACCGGTGACGTCTCAAGGTTCTACGCTCTCGACGGTCGCGCAGCCCGTACCAAGATCACAAGGACTGGCGGTGCGTACGAAGTCACCGCTCCCACCGCCTACGAGCTGGATGACCTCACCTACAGCCTCCTGTGGGCCGTAAGCAACTACGACGACGCCCTACAGGCCGATGACCAGGCTCTTGCCGAGACACGCAGCGATCTCAAGGCCTACGAGCGGCTGTCCGCTTCGGCGGTCAGCCGGGAAGCCGCGCCCGGGCTGAACACCGTGGCCCACATGTGGCTTGGCAGTGACTTCTGCGCCCGCCACATCCTTCGTGCACTCCCTGACCTGCCAGCGCTGCCCGCGTTCTGGACCCGGGAGCAGCGAGGGGAGGAGGCCAGTGCATGGCTGATCTTCGATCACAAGTTCCCATACCTGCGGGAGACCACCAGGGCGCTCGGCGCTACGAGCACCCGAGCGTTCTGCACCCCGGAGGACGTCGTCCGTTCCTCGCCTCGCTACGAACGGATCCTGCTGTTCTTGGCCGTGGCGCTGATGGAGTCGTTGGGGATCCACGCCCAATTCACAGCTGATCCCGCATACGAAGCCGTCGAAGGCTTCGTAGTTGCTCCCGACAGGGAAGCGGTGATCGCCAACTGGGTTCGCGGGGACGGAATGTGGCATGTCGATGTGACGGCCCGGTCCTCGGTGGTCAGGGAATTCACGATCGCGGCGCGCGACGTCAACGCGGACTCGTTCACCGCTGCACCCACGCCTGCCGGACGGCTTCGTGCTCTCGCCCACTATCTCGATCTGCCGTGGTCCTGGCTAATCGAGCGGTGCGGCCAGCTCGCCCGGTACGGCTCGTCCGGACTGGTCCAGTCCCGCAGCCGGCTCGTCTCAGCGGCTGGCATCGATGCCGCGTGCGCGTACGTGGGTTCTCTCCGCGCCGACCACTGACCGCAACCACACCTACTGTCGACGAAGGGGAAGCAGACCATGGCCGACAACGCCCCACGCGGCGCAGTGATCTCTCTTGGCGGCACCATCGCGATGACCGCCCAGACAGACGGCGGGGCAACGCCGACGCTGTCAGCCGACGACCTCGTGGCAGCCGTACCGGACCTTGCCGAAACGGGCATCGCGGTGGAGGTTCACGACTTCCGCCGACTCCCTGGTGCCTCGCTGTCCTTCGCCGACCTGCTTGAGCTCGCCGTCTTGGTGGAGACGCTCGCATCCGACGGAATCGACGGCGTAGTCATCACCCAGGGAACTGACACGATCGAGGAAACCGCGTTTTTGCTGGACCTCCTCACTACTGGAGACACACCGGTCGTGGTGACCGGCGCCATGCGCAATGCCAGCATGGCCGGGGCCGACGGTCCCGCGAACGTGCTGGCCGCCCTCCGTGTCGCGACCAGCACCGAAGCACGCGGCACGGGTTGTGTGGTGGTGTTCGCTGAGGAGATCCACGCGGCCCGCTGGATCCGCAAGACCCACGCAACAAGTCCCACAGCTTTCACCTCGTATCCCGGGCCGATCGGCTACGTCGCAGAGGACCGTGTGCGGATCACGGCACGCCCCGCTCCCTCTCTGACGTTCGATCCCCGCAGTGCCATCGCTGCCGCGCGCACCGCGGTCTACACCGTCGGCCTCGGCGACGACGGAACTCTCTTGCACGCCCTGTGCGACCACGTCGACGGCCTGGTGGTCGCGGCCTTCGGAGCCGGCCATGTCCCGATGGCATGCGTGGACGCGCTCAACGATCTAGCGAAAAGCATGCCCGTCGTCCTCGCCACGCGCACCGGATCAGGCCCCGTGCTCCGGCACACCTACGGTTTCGCCGGCTCCGAATCCGACCTGCTCGAACGCGGTCTGATCTCCGGCAGCACGCTGGACCCCGTCAAGGCCCGCATCCTGCTGCAACTGCTCCTGATGACCGCAGCCGACACCGACCAGGTCGCCCAGGCCTTCAGTGCCCTTTCGTAACCGTCCCCACCAGCCTCAAGGACCCGTCTTGCGCAGCTACGAACTGACCACTGGGCGCACCTTCGCCGTGAATTTCGACCATGGAGACGACTTCTTCCCCACCCTTGCCGAGTTCTGTCGCCAGAACGACGTCCGGCACGGCTACATCCCGATGTTCATCGCCGGCTTCGCAGAGGCTGAGATCGTCGGTGCGTGCGAAAAGCTCGAGGACCCCGAAGCACCGGTCTGGAGCAAGGTTCATCTGACCGGGGTGGAAGCCATGGGGTGCGGAACGCTCGCCTACGCCCCGGAGACAGACTCGGTCCTGCCACACATCCACACGTCACTCGGGGAGAAGGCCCGGTCCGCCACCGGCCACACCAGCCATCTGCTCAGTGCCCGCGTCCAGTTCCTTGTCGAGATGCTCGTAGTCGAGGTCACCGCGCCGGTGATGACACGCCCCAAGAACCCCAGCCTCTACGACGTGCCCCTGCTGACCTTCGGGGCGTGAGAGACCTGATGGGCAACACGGAGGTGCGGACTGACAGGTGGCTACGTCGATCCGTTCTCGCACCGGTCGCCGTCCCGTGGAGCGGGCTCTCCAAGCAGGTGGTTGCCCGCCGCGCGGGATCCGCGAGGGTGTTCGTGCAAAGACTCTGGAATTCCGGACCGATTCCTGTTCGGATCACAAGCATGTGCCGCGTGAGCAGCGCAGTTGAGAATTTGCAGGGCGAATCCAGCAGGGAGGTACGAGGTTGTGAGCGGACGTCAGGGGGCGTCGCGCTTTGCGACACGTGTGCCCCGGGGCCGCGCAGAGTTCGGCGGGAACGGTAGGGTGATCCCCAGCGTTGATCAAAAAGAAAAGTGGCCCCGTCGACCGGCCTTGGACAAGCCGGGAGGGGCCACGTGGCCGACGGACCTTGTAGGAGGGGTCCGGAAGCCTGCCGAGCACCCTTTTCGCGAGAAAGGACGTGCCGACGTGATCAGGGTACCCGTACCCGTCACCCGACACACCGCACCCCGCCGTGGGGTCAGCAGCCATGCCGGTTGCTGGTCCGTCGGCGGGGTGTTCGTGCTGTCTTCGCGCACCCCGGTTCGCCCCTCGGGTGAGGGGGCCGGGATGACCTAGGTCTTCGGGGGCGGCGCCCGTACAGGTCTTCATGCCGCCCCTGGTCGCTCAGCCATCAGGTGATTGGGAGTCACCTTGGCTCAGCGCCCATCTGCCACCGAAGGGCCTTTGGGAGGCCCTTCGAAGGGATTGTTCGTCCGGTTGGGAGCCGGTCGAACAGTTCGAAATCAGGTTTCGGCTAGAAACCAGAAGCACCACGAGGGGCTTCGTCGTGCCGCGAGGCGGGAGCCCTACGACTGGAGTCATTGTGCATGACCTCGTTCGGGGTCGCCAGCTTTGGCGGCTTCGTGTAGTGCCGTTCCATCCGCCGGAGCGGCCACAAAGTCCGCCCGGTGTGGCCGACATCACACGATCTGGTGTCCCTGTGGGCGGTCTCTTCGTCCCCAGCATCCGAGCCGCCGCTGGCTCGCACGTCGTTCATGGGTCCGCTGTCACTCGTCGGAATCTATCCACAGGTGACCTGAGTCAGGGTCGCCGGAGATGAATCATGTCCTCAGGTTTTTCCGGGTGGGTTGGTGAGTGCGGTGTCGGCGTCGGCCGCTGCTGCGCCGAATGTGCCGGACCGGGGTGCGCGGCGTCGCGCCCTGCGAGCTGTTCCGGTCGAGGCCAGCTCCGTGGTGGCGCTGGAGCTGGGCAACCCGCTCCAGCTGACGAAGACGATGCGGGCCCGGCTGCTCGCCGCGGTGCGCGCGCTGGTGACGTCTCCGGCGCTGGCCGATGCGTCGGACAGCACACGGCTGGCGTCGGTGGTGCTGACCGCGAAGGCGGATGCGCGCAAGGACTTCGAGACGTCGATCTGGGCCGCGGAACTCGGGCGGTGGCTGGGGATGTCGCAGTCGACGGTCGCACACACGGTGCTGCCCGAGCTGCGCGCTGCCGGGTTCCTGGGCTCGAACGTCGCGACGAACGCTCTCGGGTGGGCGACGGGCCTGGAGTGCTGGGTGATCCCGATGTACCGGGCGCAGCAGGCCGGCGACCGGCGGCACGCTCTGGCGCTGTCCCGTTCGGAGCTGGCGGTGCTGCTGAGCCTGTGCGAGGTGCTGTTCGGTCCGGGGTGGGCACCGAAGGACAAGCCGGTGGTCCCGGCCGGGCTGCTCGCCGGGCGTACGGGCCGGGGGGCTGCGACGGACCGCCTCGGGCTGCTGCTGATGGTGCTGACGACGGGTTCGGCGGGCTGGCTGCAGCTGTGCCCCGGGTCGGTGGACACGTCCCGGGGGCGTCCGGCGGCGACGGTCGCGCGGCTGCTGGGCTGCACGGCGGCGGCCGGGGCGAAGGTTCTCAAGCGACTCCAGGAGCGGGGCGTCGCGGAGGTGGTGCGCAAGGAGACCGGCTCGGGCCTGAACGCGCAGTCGCGGGTGCGCCTGGTGCCGGTCGCCAAGGCCCACGGCATGGCCGTGCGGGAGGCCCGCCGGGTCGCGAAGTCCGTGTTTTCAGACCTCGCCGGTGCTGCATCCGGAGATCTTGAGTCCGGCGAGACCGGCGAGTCCCTTGTGGCGACTGGGATCGAGGGTGCCGGGCGGGGCGAGATGGCCGGATCGGCAGACCTCGCCGCAACTGCACAGCACCACGCTCTCCACGCTTCTGGGGTTACTCACGGTGGGTCTCTCGTGCTCTCTAGTGGCTTTTCCGGCGAAGGCCGCGGGGGTGAAGGCCGTCGGCCGGAGCGCGCGTGCGTGCGCGAGGACCAGGCCGCCGACGGCGAGAACGCCGCTGCCGCTTCGGCATCGCCGGTGGCTGAGGACGGCCCGCTTCGCGGGGAAAAGCCGAAGGAGTCCCCGGTCGATGAGCGGGGTGGGCAGCGTGCTACCGGGGCTGGTGCCGGTGGCCGGCCGAAGGCTGTGGGCTGGGAAAAGGCGCGGCAGCAGCGGAGGGTGGGCCTTCCGGCTCGTTCTGCTCTGCAGGTGGCGCTGGGGCCGGTTGCGGGGCTTTGGGCGCAGCTTTCCGGCTGGCAGCAGGACCAGGTCCAGGCGGCCGCGGAGGCGGAGATCAAGCGGTTGGAGGGCCTGCTGGAGCACCAGGGCTGCGGGCCGCGGCTGCTGGCCGACCGGCTCACCGACCGGCTGAAGGAGACCGGCGGCGAGGCCCTGGTCGACAAGCCGTACGGGTGGCTGATCCGGCGGGGCCTGGTGCAGCGCCAGGCGTGCACGGACCGGCGCTGCGACGACGGGATCCGGCTGGACACCGGCGCTGACTGCGAGATGTGCGGCAACGTGATCCACATTCGCCGCGCCCGCCGCGCGAAGACCGCTGCTGAGATCGACCGGGAGCTGCCCGGCCTGAGTGGCAGCGAGCGCCGCCGACTCCTCGAGGAGCGGCTGCGCGAGCGGGTCGCCATCGAGGCGGAGGACCTCGAGTGGCGTCAGGAGCGGGCCCGCGTGGAGCAGGCCCGCCGCGATGCGGCTGCCCGGGAGCGGGCGGAGCGCGAGCGCCAGGAGGCGGCGGCCGCCGATGCGGTGCGCCGGGCCCTGCCGTGTGAGGAGTGCGGGCTCCAGCGGTCGGCCGGGCTGTGCGAGGCATGCGGCTACCGGCGCCGGACCGAGGCGGCGATCGTGGAGGCCGGGCTGGTGGCGGCCGCCTGGTCGGCCGGCCTGACCGACTCGGGCGACGTCGCGGCCGTCACCGCTGAGGTGCGCTCCACGATGGAGCGCGACATTGCGGCCGTCCGTGCTGAGTACCTGCGCGCCATGGACCCGGCTGACCAGGAAGCCGAACCGGGGGCCTCCGCTGCCGTGCTCGCGTACGGTGCCCTGCACACCGCCCAGCAGGCGGTCGCCGAGTACCGGCGCAACGCCCTGGCGATGCTGGGCCGGACCGACGAGGCCGAGGCCGAGGCCCGGCGGGCGTACAAGGTGGAGCAGGGCCGCCACTGGTACCGGCACAACCCGAACGGCGCGGACGCAGTCGCCGCCGCGACACAGGAGGCGGAGGACGCCCGTGAGCGCACTGCCGAGCACCTGCTCGCGGTACGGCTGGAGCAGCTGCGCGAGCAGGCCGCCGCCCGCACCGAGCGGGCCGCGGCCGCACCGTGGGCGAACCGACTGCCGGAGCTCGCCGCGCGTTCGCTGGACGGCGAGGCTGCCGGGGCGGTGATCGTGTGAATGCCGAGCTGAGCGGGGTCGACCTCGCGCGCCAGGCCCTGGTCGCGGCCCGGGAGGCGGCGAAGAAGAACGGCGGCACCCAGACGAACAGGCCGAAGCGGCGCAACGGCCCCGTCGTACGCCGTGACGGCCGCGAGCCGCTCGGGCTCGGTGCGGCGATCGGCATGATGATGACCGAGCGCAGCATGGTCGCCCGGCCGCCAGCGGCAGCGTCCTCGCCCAGTTCGACGCCGTCCTCGCCGCAGCCGCGCCCGAGCTCACCGGGCACGTCCAGGCCATCGGCTTCGACGCGGACACCGGCCGCCTGGACGTCGCCCCCGACGCCCCCGCGTACGGCACGAAGCTGCGCTGGAGCGCGTCAAAGCTGGTCGCGGCCGCCAACGAGAAGATGCGCGGCGCGAACGTCCGCACGCTGCACGTCCTGGCGCCCGCACCCGTGAAGGCCGGCCCCGCCACGGTGGCCGCCGACCCGACCCCGCCGACCGTGCCCGCCGCGCCGGTGCAGCGACGGACCCCGCCGGACGGCTACCGCCGCGCCATCGAGGCGCACCGCCAGGCCGTCCGGCCGTCGACGATGGACCCGGCCATCGCGAAAGCGGTGGAGCGGCAGACCGCCGCGATGCGGGAGCTGAGCCGCCGCGCGTTCCCCCAGCCGGACGTTGTTCCAGACGACGCACCGGCCTCGATCGAGGCGACCCGGGCACAGCGCCGCCGCCAGGCCGCAGTCACCGAAGCGGCTGCGCTTTGGCGGGCCCGGGCCGAACGCGCTCAGAGGGCCGCCTGCGAGACAGCAGTCGCGCAGGCGCCGGTCGTGCAGCGCACGGCGTGAATGCGCAGGTCGGTCGCATTGTCAGTCGTGCTCTCTACGATCCAACCCAGTCATAGTCCGGGTGAGTTAGGGGGTGGGCGAGTGCGGCAGGAAGTTCTCCAGGCGTTCCAGTTCGCGTTGGATCCCACCCCCGTGCAGGCGGAGGCATTAACCCGGCATGCGGGTGCGGCGCGGTGGGCGTTCAACCACGCGCTCGGGATGAAGGTGGCCGCGCACCAGCAGTGGCGGCGCGAGGTCCAGACACTTGTGGGCCAAGGTGTCCCGGAGGCGGAAGCCCGCAAGAGCGTCCGGGGGACCATCCCCGCGCGTGCGGGGAGCAGTGAGGCGGTGCTTCGGGTTCTGGGAGAACCGAGGGACCATCCCCGCGCGTGCGGGGAGCAGCGTGGTACGAGGGCCGCAGAGGATCGGACGGTGGGACCATCCCTGCGCCTGCGGGGAGCACTGTTTGCGGCGGGCGGGACCCCGAAGGCGGTTGGGACCATCCCCGCGCCCGCGGGGATGGTCCCTCGGCCATCTGGGCCCACAGGTGCTCGGCCTGCTGCTCCCCACGCCCGCGGGGATGGTCCCCCCGCCAAGGCGGAGGCCTGGCGGCCGTACTGCTGCTCCCCGCGCCCGCGTGGATGGTCCCGCCGACCCCGACGAGCGCGGGAATTTGGCGGTCTGCTCCCCGCGCCCGCGGGGATGGTCCCGGCGTCGCGCCCGGGGACCACCCGGGTGATGCCTGCTCCCCGCGGCCGCGGGGATGGCCCCGTGCGGCCCGCCAAGTCCAGGCCCCCGACGCAGCGGTCATCGTGACCAACGGACGAGTCACCGCACCCGCCGTGAACTTCGCCAAGCAGCAGCGCCTGCATGTGGTCGACCGACGCACCCTCGGAGTCTGGGTATCCGGCTCACGCCCTCAGTGGGAGCTGCTCCGCGCTGTCCCTCCACCCCGTAAGCCGACGGCCCTCTCCTGAGGCCGCCCACGGTCGGATCGCCGTCTGCGTCGGCGACACCAACACCCATTGGTGACTCTGGGGCCAGTCTGTCGACCCAAGCCGTGAAAAGGGCGTAGCTCCCCGACGTTCCTGGTCGTTTCTGTATTCCTGGCCAAGGAGGGCTCGTCGCCGGCCTCGCTCGGCTCACGGGCGCAGGCCGGTGCGGCCGCGGGCAACTTCACCAGAGCGGGCCCTGTTTGAGTCAACCCCGCCTATCGCGAGACAGCACACCTATCACTGTGCGTTATCGAACAAGATCGATATTAGACCATGGGCTGGTGGCCCGCTATTCATGATCACGGTCTGTAGCAAGTGGAATCCGCGTGGCCCATTTACGTCGCAAAATTTCCCTTGCAGGGAAGGAATGAGGCCCCGTAGTTTCCACTTCGGCCCGAGACAACATGAGTCACGGGGAAGACATCCCATCCAGGGGGAATCATGCGAAACTCGGTAAGGGTAATAGGCGTGGTCTCCACGCTGTCGGCTGCCATTGCGCTGACTGGCGCAAATGCAGCTTCTGCCGCCCCTGCGGCGCACAAAGGGCGCGAGGTGACTGTCACGACACCGATGAAGGTAGTCGGATTCGACGCGGCAGTAGCAGAACAGCACGGCTACAAGATCGTCACGTTACCGGACGGTCAGCAGGCCTCCGTGCCGAAGCACGAACACGTCGCCCCGCAGTCGATTCCTGTAGTGCACGGCGACTGTGGGGAATCGTACGTCCACTTCTACGCAACCGGCGGCAACTACGAGGGAGAGGTCAACACCGGCTACAAGGTTGACCACGACGTCATTCGCTACGGTTGGACCGTAGACGTCACGGACAGGTTCGGTGTCGGTAAGCTCCGCGACAGCGGGTGGGCCACCGGGCCGAATCATGAAATGCATTTCCTCACGCACTCGGGAGGCGCCGGAGACGCTACCGCACAGGTGGAAGGCGGAAGCTACGTCGTCCTGATCGACGGCGAGGAGTGCCACTCCGGGACCCCGTGGGACACAACGTACTACTACAAGGACTGACCGCACACTTCGATGAGTGAGGGAAAATGAACATCACCCCGTCAAACCGTCGGCAGGCCATGGAGAAAGAAATCGGGATGGCTGCGAGAGATTTTGACGGGGTGATGTTCGGCCTCCGCGGGCAGGACCCCACGGGGACGCTCAGTCAAGAGGAAAATGGAATATACGAAACTTTCTTCATTAAGTATGATATCGATGGACGTGGAATAGGAGTCGGCACAACAACCTTGCATGTCGACCCTTCGTTCGCTTACCGCTGGCTGGCTACTTTTGCCAAGAATCGGCAACCGCGAGATCCGACGCCAAGGAGCGTCGACTTGAAGGTCGGCCATGAACAAGTCGGTCTTCCTGGCGGCATTCCAAGCAGATTGCAGGCGTACCGGCTGGGGCCGGTCAGCGCACTCTGTGGTGAAGTGGATTACCTCTCCTGGATCGCAATCGGTGATCTCGACCTGATCTGTGCGCAGTGGACCGAAATCAGGTGTGTTACAGGAACAGATCGCTGAGCGGATGACCCGGGCTGAGGGTGACGAATCCCCTCGCCAGCTGATCTTCCTACGGCTACGGTCGGCCAATACGACGTGTTCTCGGCCACAGCCGCATGCGTGCCCGTGCGGCACGGATTTTGTAAGCCTGTGACGCCACCGGTTGTGGTCAAGGCGGTGGTGACATGGTTTCGCCATCAGATGCGGGTGGCCTGTTCGTCAGCCAGCAGCGGTGCCGTGTGGCCCGCGGGGAGGGGGCCGGCCTGCTCGGCTTTCAGGCTCGTACGCCAGAAGGCGAGGCTCAGGCTGATCGAGCCCAGGCCGGCGAGGTAGGCGTGCTCGCTGCGGGCGCCCATGTCGTGCATCTTCTTGATCACCATGGGGCGGTCTCCGTTCCGTGGGAGCGCATATCGGAGTAACCACTCCTCATTCGCTTCACCCATGCCCTCACGGATGCATTCGTCGCCTGTGTGCCGCATCCCTTGTCCGCGTGCGCTCCTGCTGAGCAGGGCGTACATGTGGGCTGTGGCCCTCACCCCGCCGGTCAAGCCGATGCTTGCCGAGGCCTGGTCCGTGCTGCCGCCCGAGCGGGTGCTGCCGGGCGGCCTCGCGTACGAGCAGAAGCCCGACGGGTAGGCCCTGTTCTCCCGAAGCTACGGCGAAGTGACAAGTAGCTCTCTGTAGCGGATCTGGGGTGCGCTTGTCAGCCTTTTTGATCTTCTGGGGTCATCGGGGACCGTGCTCGGCGAGGTTGGTCCGGTCGTGACGACCGGAAGGAGCCCAGGGTGCGGCAGGAGTGGGAGCCGGAGGACCTGATCGAGGTCTGGACGCTGCTGGAGGAGGACCAGTGGCGGCCGCGGAACAAGTCGGGGGCGAACCGGTTGGGGTTCGCGCTGTTGCTGAAGTTCTTCGAGGTGGAGGCCCGGTTCCCGGAGGACGCCGGGGAGATACCGGCGCCGGCTGTCTCGTACGTTGCCCAGCAGGTGAGGGTGCCTGCGGAGGAGTGGGCCGCCTACGACTGGTCGGGGCGGGCGATCAAGCGTCACCGGGTGGAGATCCGGGGTGCGTTCGGCTTCCGTGAGTGCACCGAGGAGGACCAGGCCCAGCTCGCCGAGTGGCTGGCGGTCGAGCTGTGCGGGGTGGAGTTGTCCCGGGACCGGCTGGCGGAGGCGGTGGTGGCCCGCTGCCGCAAGGACCGGCTGGAGCCGCTGGCCCCGGGCCAGATCGCCCGGCTGGTGGGCAGGGCGGTCAGCACCTTCGAGGAACGGTTCTGCGCGGCCACGGTGGGCCGGCTGTCGGCCGCAACCCGCTCGCGGCTGGACGACCTGATCGCCGAGGACGCTGGCACCGAGGAGAGCGCGGGCGGCGGGGGCACGTTCTTCACCGAGCTGAAGGCCGATCCCGGGGCGTTGGGGCTGGACAGCCTGCTGGCCGAGGTGAACAAGCTTCAGCGGGTGCGGGCGCTGGAGTTGCCGCCGGAGCTGTTCGCGGACGTGACGGGGAAGCTGGTGGCGGCCTGGCGAGCGCGGGCTGCGAAGGAGTACCCCTCGGACCTGCGGGCGGCGGCCGGGCCGGTGCGGAACACGCTGCTGGCCGCGCTGTGCCACGTGCGGGAGACGGAGATCACCGACTCGCTGGTGGAGCTGTTCATCCAGCTCGTGCAGAAGATCAACACGCGGGCGGAGAAGAAGGTCGAGGGCGAGTTCAACAAGGAGCTCAAGCGGGTCCGGGGCAAGGAGGGCATCCTGCTGCGGCTGGCGGAGGCGGCGGTCGCGGAGCCGGGCGGCACGGTCCGCAAGGTGATCTATCCGGTGGCCGGGGAGTCCACGCTGAAGGCGCTGGCGGCGGAGGCCGCGGCGAACGAGGCGCGCTACCGGGCCCGGGTGCGCACGGTGCTGCGCTCGTCGTACTCCAACCACTGGCGGCGGATGCTCTCGCCGCTGCTGAACGCGCTGGACGTGAAGTGCAACAACACCGCCTACCGGCCGGTGATGGACGCCATCGACCTGCTCAAGCGGTACCTGGACCAGCCCATCGCCAAGGAGGGCGCGTTCTTCGACGAGGCGGAGAAGATCCCGCTCGCCGGCGTGGTGCGCGAGGAATGGCGCAAGGCGGTCGTGGACGAGCGCGGCCGGGTCGAGCGCATCCCGTACGAGCTGTGCGTGCTCGTCTCGCTGCGGGACGCGCTGCGGCGCCGGGAGATCTGGGTGCCGGGCGCGAACCGGTGGCAGAACCCGGAAGACGACCTCCCGCCGGACTTCGAGGACAACCGCGACGTGCACTACGACGCGATCCGCCAGCCGCAGGCCCCGGAGAAGTTCATCGAGGCCCTGCAGAAGAAGCTCCGCGAGGCCCTGACCCGCTTCGACACCGCACTGGAGCTGGGCACCACGGGTGGGGTGGACATCGTCAAGCGGCACGGCGAGCCGTGGATCAAGGTCTCGCCGCTGGGCAAGCAGGAGGAACCGGAGA
Organism: Streptomyces sp. NPDC037126; assembly: GCF_055605965.1. Classification (NCBI taxonomy): domain Bacteria; kingdom Bacillati; phylum Actinomycetota; class Actinomycetes; order Kitasatosporales; family Streptomycetaceae; genus Streptomyces; species Streptomyces sp. NPDC037126. The sequence goes on along the minus strand of NZ_JBVJTD010000038.1, from coordinate 31,056 downwards.
ACCTCGTCGCACCGAAGGCGGAGATCGAACGCCGCTGGGGCACCATCGACCTGATCGACATCCTCAAGGAGGCCGAGTTCGCCACCGGCTTCACCTCCGAGTTCATCTCGGTGGCCACCAGGGAGGCGGTGCCGAAGGCGGTGCTGCGGCGCCGGCTGCTGCTGGTGCTGTTCGCGCTGGGCACGAACATGGGCATCAAGCGGGTCGCGGTCACCGGCAAGCACGGCGAGAGCGAGGCCGTCCTGCGTCGGGTGCGGCACCTGTTCGTTCAACCGGACCAACCTGCGCGCGGCGCTGGTGCGACTGGTCAACGCCACCTTCGCCGCCCGCGACGCGGCGTGGTGGGGAGAGGGCACCGCCTGCGCGAGCGACAGCAAGAAGTTCGGCTCCTGGTCCAGCAACTTCATGACCGAGTGGCACCAGCGGTACCGCGGGCCCGGCGTGATGATCTACTGGCACGTCGAGAAGAAGTCGCTGTGCGTCTACAGCCAGCTCAAGTCCTGCTCGGCCTCCGAGGTCGCCGCGATGATCGAGGGCGTGCTGCGGCACTGCACGGACGTGGAGATCGACCGGCAGTACACCGACACGCACGGCGCCTCCATCGTCGGCTTCGCCTTCGCCCACATGCTCGGCTTCAACCTGCTGCCCCGGCTGAAGAACGTCGGCTCCGCACGGCTGTACCGGCCGGCGGCAGGGGAGGACGAGAAGTGGCCGAACCTGTCGCCGGTGCTGTCGACCAAGACGATCGACTGGAACCTGATCCGCCAGCAGTACGACCAGATCGTGAAGTACACCACCGCCCTGCGCCTGGGCACCGCCGAGGCCGAGCAGGTCCTGCGGCGCTTCACCCGCGGCGGCCCGAAGCACCCCACCTACCGGGCGATCGAGGAACTCGGGCGGGCGGTGCGCACGGCGTTCATCTGCGACTACCTCGCCGACGCCGAGCTGCGGCGCGAGATCAACGACGGTCTCCAGGTCGTGGAGAACTGGAACAGTGCCAACCACGACCTGTTCTACGGCAAGGACGGCGACCTGACCGGCTCCGACAAGGAGTCCCAGGAGGTCTCGATGCTCGCGCTGCACCTGCTCCAGTCGGCGCTGGTGCACGTCAACACCCTGCTCCTCCAGGAGATCCTGAGCGAGGAGAAGTGGCAGAAGCGCCTCACCGACGCCGACCGGCGGGCCCTGTCCCCGCTGTTCTGGACACACGTGAACCCCTACGGCCGGTTCGAGCTGGACATGAACTCTCATCTCGACCTTGCCGCCCCGGCCTCCATGGTGCCTGCCCCCCGCACGGCGCCGGGAGCCTCCACGGCCCAGCCTGCGGGCGGCAGAGCCGGCTGGGGCTGAAGTCCGCAGGGGCGGCTGCGGCGGCTGGCGCGGGCGGCCCGGGTTCTTCCTGTCGGCCGTGGGCAGTGCGTTTGGCATCGGTCAGTCGGCGGCTTGTCCCACAGCAGTGCCGGCCTCCTGAGTGGCTGCCCAGGAGGCGAGCAGTCGCAGGCCCTCATCGGAGGGTGAGCCGGGTTCGGCGGTGTAGATGGTGAGGGTGAGGCCGGGTTCGGCGGCCATCTCCAGTCCTTCGTAGGCGAGGGTGAGGTCTCCGACGGCCGGGTGGTGGAAGCGCTTGGTGCCGGTGCCGTGGTGGCGGACGTTGTGGGCGCCCCAGCGGGTGCGGAAGTCGTCGCTGCGGGTGGACAGCTCGCCGACGAGGTCGTGAAGGTCCTTGTCGTGGGGGTTGCGTCCGGCCTCAGTGCGCAGGATGGCGACGACGACGTCGGCGGCCTGGTCCCAGTCCGGGTAGAAGCGGCGCGAGGCGGGGTCGAGGAACTGGAAGCGGGCCAGGTTCGTCTGGTTCGCGGCCGTGGCGTAGACGTCGGCGTAGAACGCGCGGGCGAGCCGGTTGACGGCCAGCAGATCCATGCGGCCGTTGCGGACGAAGGCGGGCCCGGCGGTGACGGCGTCGAGGACCCATTGCAGGCTGCGGTGCGCTGTCCACGGACGTGCGGTGCGGCGGCGGGGCCGGGTGAGAGTGTCGGATCCGTCGGCAGCCTGGGCGAGGTTCAGCAGGTGGGCGCGCTCGGCGTCGTCGAGCTGGGGGGCGCGGGCGACGGCTTCGAGGACGGCCGGGGAGACGCCGGCGAGGTTGCCGCGCTCCAGCTTGGCGTAGTACTCCACGCTCACGTCGGCCAGGGCGGCGACCTCGCTGCGGCGCAGGCCCGGCACGCGCCGGCGGGTGCCGGAGGGCAGGCCGGCCTGTTCGGGGGTGATCTTCGCTCGCCGCGAGGTGAGGAACTCGCGGACCTCTGCTTGGTTGTCCACGCTTTCGACGGTACGTCCCGCCCGTGTCCACAGGGATGTACTGGCAGTACACCCCTTGATGGTGTCTCGCTACGGGTGCGGGAAGCGGGTTACCTGGATGACGTGGTGCTTTCCGCCCGGTCATCACGACTGGATCTTGCATCTGGCCCTGCACTCGGCGACGGCCCCGGCATCCGGGATCGCACGCCTCGGCAAGCAAAGGAACCTTTCCCATGCGCGGAGCAATGATCTACGCCCCCGGCGACGTCCGGTTTGAGACCGTAGAGGACGCGAAGATCCTCAAGTCGACCGACGCCGTCATCCGTACGGCCGTGACCTGCGTGTGCGGCTCGGACCTGTGGCCCTACCGCGGTGCCGAGCCGATCGGTGACCCGCACCCCATGGGCCACGAGTACGTCGGCTTCGTGGAGGAGGTCGGCTCCGCGGTCACCTCGGTGAAGCCGGGCCAGTTCGTCGTCGGCTCCTTCGCGACCTCCGACAACACCTGCGCGAACTGCAAGAACGGCTTCCAGTCGAGCTGCCTGCACCGCGAGTTCATGTCCACCTGCCAGGCCGAATACGTCCGCATCCCCAACGCCCAGGGAACCCTGGTCGCCACCGACGAGGTGCCGGACGAGGAGTTCTGGCCCGGTCTGCTGGCCGTGTCCGACGTCATGGGCACCGGCTGGTGGGCTGCCGACGCCGCCGAGGTGAAGCCCGGTGCGACCGCCGTGGTCGTCGGCGACGGGGCGGTCGGCTTGTGCGGTGTGATCGCGGCCAAGGAGATGGGCGCGGAGCGGATCATCGCCATGTCGCGGCACGAGACACGGCAGAAGCTCGCCCGGGAGTTCGGCGCTACCGACATCGTCACCGAGCGCGGTGAGGAGGGTGTCGCGAGGATCAAGGAGATGACCGACGGGATCGGCGCCGACTCCGTCCTGGAGTGCGTCGGCACCGCCGAGGCCATGAGCCAGGCCCTGCACTCGGCCCGGCCCGGTGGCAACGTCGGCTTTGTCGGTGTACCCCATGAGGTCGCGATCGACGGGCAGGAGCTGTTCTTCTCCCACGTCGGCCTGCGCGGCGGCCCCGCCCCCGTACGTCGCTACCTGCCCGACCTCATCGACCGGGTCCTGACCGGCGCGATCGACCCGGGCAAGGTGTTCGACCTCACCCTGCCCCTGGACCAGGTCGCCGCGGGCTACAAGGCGATGGACGAGCGCCGCGCCATCAAGACCCTCCTCAAGCCCTGACTCACGCCCTTTACCCCCGCCACCCGTACAAGGAGCTTTCGTGCAGATCACCCGTAGCTCGATCGACACCGTCAAGGGCCCGGCCGACTGGTTCACCGGTGACGTGTACATCGACGCCGTCGCCGCCGCGCCCGAGCCGTCCCGGGTCACCGCCGCCCTGGTGCACTTCATGCCCGGCGCCCGCACCCACTGGCACCGCCACCCGCTCGGGCAGACCGTCTTCGTCACCGGGGGCGTCGGTCTGTGCCAGCGCCGCGGCGGACCGGTGGAGGTCATCCGGCCCGGTGACCGCGTCCTGTTCGAGGCCGACGAGGAGCACTGGCACGGCGCCGCACCGAACCGGCTGATGGTCCACCTGGCCATCAACGAGGGCGACGCCGACCACGCCGTCGTGCAGTGGCTGACCCCCGTCACCGACGAGGAATACACCGCCGCCCCGGCGACCAGCTGAACCCGCGCCATGCCGCCACGTCCCGGACCCGGGTACACGCGGGCGGCTCGTTCGCCCCATCAAGGAAGGCAGGACCGTGCTTCGCGCCCTTCTGCGTATCTGCAGCTGCCTCCCCCTGCTTGTCCTGGCCGTGACGGCCTGCAGCGATCACCCGTCGTCGGCGCCTTCTCCCTCTTCGCGTCAGCCGGCGTCGACGCACGAGACCTCCGCGCCATCCGACAGGGCCAACTCCATGCGCATTCGCCTGACCATCGACGGCCATGAAACTCACGCCACCTTGAACGACAGCCCCGCCGCCCGCGACCTGGCGAGCTTGCTCCCGCTCACCGTGAAGCTGGAGGACTTCCACGGCACCGAGCGCATCGGCTACCCGCCGCGCAAGCTCACCACCGACGGGGCCCCCCACCCTCCGCGGCCAAGGCGGGAGACCTCGCCTACTACGCGCCCTGGGGGAACCTGGCCCTCTTCTACCACGACGGCCCCGCCCCTTCCTCGGACCTGCTGATTCTCGGCCACCTCGACATCCCCGCCGAACAGCTGGCCCGGGCCGAGCGGATCACCCTCGCGCCCGCCGCGTGAACCACACCCCCGAGTACGGAAAGAGGCTTTTCTCATGCCCCACCCCGCCGCTTCCGCGTCGGGCAAGCTGCCTTTCGTCGTGTGGGTGCTCGCCGCCGGCACCTTCCTGATGGGCACCACCGAGTTCGTGATCGCCGGGATCCTCCCGGACATCGCCCCCGACCTCGGCACCAGCGTCTCCCACGCCGGACTGCTGATCACCGCCTTCGCCGTCGGCATGATCGTCGGCGGACCGGCCATGGCCCTGGCCACCTTGCGCATGCCCCAGCGCCTGACCCTCGTTCTCGCTCTGGCGGTCTTCGCGGCCGGTCACGTCGTCGCGGCCCTCACCAGTTCCTTCACCGTCGTCCTGGCCGCCCGGTTCGTCACCGCCCTGGCCACCGGCGCGTTCTGGGCCGTCGGCTTCGTCATCGCCACCACCGCCGCCGGGCCGGCGAACGCAACCCGGGCCGTGAGCGTGATGATGGGCGGTCTGACCCTCGCCAACGTCGTCGGCGTCCCCGTCGGCTCGCTGGCCGGGCACATCACCGGCTGGCGCGCCCTGTTCTGGGCGCTGGCCATCCTGGCCGCGCTCGGCGCCATGGTGATCGGCCGGTTCATCCCCCGCATGGAGCAGCACGCCCGGATTTCCGTGCGCCGCGAAATTCGTGCGCTGCGGCAGGGCCGGCTGTGGCTGGCGCTGGCCGCCGCCGTCCTGATCATGGGCGGCGTCCTCGCGACCTACACGTACATCACCCCCCTCCTGACCGAGCGGGCCGGCATCCCGGCCAGTGCCGTGCCGCTGGTCCTGGTCGCCTTCGGCGCCGGCGCGCTGGGCGGCACCGCGATCGGCGGCCGGTTCGGCGACCGCCGACCGATGGCCACGACGATTCCGGCCGCCGCGGCGACCGCGCTGGCCCTGCTCGCCCTCATCCCGCTCTCCACGACTCCGGCGTCCGCCGTCGCCCTGATCTTCCTCATGGCGCTGGCCGGGTTCACGATCAACCCTGTCGTCACCGCCCTCGCCGTCCGCTTCGCCGGCGACGCCCCCACCCTGACCTCGGCACTGACCACGTCCGCCTACAACACCGGCATCGCCGCCGGCTCCGCGCTCGCCGGCCAAGCCCTCGCCTCCTCCCTCGGCGTCACCGGACCTGCCCTCGTCGGCGCGCTCTTCGCGGCCCTGACCCTGCTGCCGCTGACCGCCCTGGCCCCCTCCGCCAAACGCGGCACGACCCGCGTCGTCGCCCGGGGGGCCGTCGACACAGGGGCCCCAGCACCGCAAGACAGGGCTGAAGCGACGTCACTGCACTCCTGAACCACCACCTCCCCGCACGACCCGCAAGGAGTAACTCATGAACCCCACCTACAACTTCACCGGCCAGGTCGCCTTCATCACCGGCGCCAGCTCCGGCATGGGCCTGGCCACCGCCCGTGCCTTCGCCGCCTCCGGCGCTGCGGTCGCCCTCGCCGACGTCGACGAGGCCGCGGTGACCGACGTGGCGAAGAACCTCACCAACGCAGGTCACAAGGCCCTCGCCCTGGTCTGCGATGTCTCCGACGAGGACCAGGTCGCCGCCGCCGTCGACCGCACGGTCGACACCTTCGGCCGCCTCGACATGGCCTACAACAACGCCGGCATCCAGATCCCGCCGACCGACGCCGCCGACGAACCCCTCGACCAGTTCGAGAAGGTCCACGCCATCAACCTGCGCGGCGTCTGGGCCGCGATGAAGCATGAACTGCGCCACATGCGCGCACATGGCAGCGGAGCCATCGTCAACTGCTCCTCCCTCGGAGGCCTGGTCGGCATCCCCGGACGGGCCTCCTACCACTCCTCCAAGCACGGCGTGATCGGCCTGACCACCAGCGCCGCCCTCGAATACGCCCCGCGCGGCATCCGCATCAACGCCATCTGCCCCGGCACCATCGACACCCCCATGGTCCGCGACATGATCGCCAAGGGAGAACTCGACCGCGCCGAAGCCGAAGGCACCCAGCCCATCGGCCGTCTGGGCACCGCCGAGGAGATGGCCCAGGCCGTCCTGTGGCTGTGCAGCCCGGGCGCCAGCTTCGTCGTCGGCGTCGCCCTCCCCGTCGACGGCGGTTACACCGCCCAGTAACCCAACGCCATACCCGGCCGCAGCCACCCGAGGCGTTCCACCTCCGCACGGCGGGCTCCAAACCCCGGCGTCACCGAGCTCGAACCCGCGGCGCCTCCCGCAACCAAACCCTCGGGCCGCAGGACGCGATCGCGGACCGTGGGCTCTCGCAAACGATCCTTTGCGCGAGCAAGATCAATTATGAGTCGCCGAACCCCCGTCAATCCCGGATTGGTTCTCAGAACACGTTCTCACTCAAAAGCGGAACGGACCCCCTTCTGAGACTTGCATTGTGCGAGAATCCGGGCCCGTGACGGATCCTCAGCAGCCCTCCGCAACCGATCGGTCGGACGCCGACGAGGTCGAACAGCACGTCTGTCCGAAGTGCGACGCGCAGCCCGGCTCACCGTGCCGCTCGCGCGGCGGCGCGGTCGCCTCCGCCTACCACACCCGCCGCTTCACCATGGTGCCCCGGCTGAAGAAGGCGCTGCGGGTGCCGACCCCGGCCGACCGCGGCCCGGGCCGGCCGTGGCGGCCCGGCACCCCGCCGCCGGCGCCTATCGACCCGGACCTGCCGAGCGCGGACATCCGCATCGGGTACGCGAGGTGCTCGACCCTCGGGCAGGAACTCGACTCCCAGCTCGACGCGCTCAGCAAGCACGGCATCCCCAGGGACAAGATCTTCAGCGAGAAGATCAGCACCCGGGTCCGCGTACGGCCGAGGTTCGAGGAGGCGCTGCGGACCGCGCGGGAGGTCAAGGCGCACGCCCCGCACTGCCGGGTCATCTTCACCGTGTACGAGATGAAGCGTCTCGGCCGCGACGCCGCCGAACTCACCGCACTCGCCGACCACCTCACCGTCCACGGCCTGGTCCTGGAGATGCTCGCCGGGCCCCTGCCCGGCATCTACGACCCGACTGGCCCGGGGAAGCTGCTGTTCGCGTTCTTCGCCGCGATGGCGGAGACCGAGCGGGAGAACATCCGCGAGTCCACGCTCGAAGGGCTCGACACCGCGGCCCGCAAGGGCAAGCACGGCGGCAGGCCCCCGGTCATCACCGACGACATGCTCCACACCGTGCTCCGTCGCCGCGCAGGCGGCGAGTCCGTCGAGCAGATCCAGCCCGACCTGATCATCCCCACCGGCAAGCGCAAGGGACAGAACCCCTCTGTCGCCAGCATCTACCGGGCGCTCGCCGAGCACGCCAAGCGCGAGGCGTACCCGGAAGCCGTCGAGGCCGCCCACGCCGACTTCGCCGCCCTCCACGCCGGTGAAGTCCCCGGACCCCGCTCCACTGTCCCCGACCGAGCGTCACTCTGATTACAGAGAGCTACTTGTCACTTCGCCGTAGCTTCGGGAGAACAGGGCCTTCTCGGCGAAGATGCGTCGGCACTTCGCCTCGGTGAGCGCGTCGATCTGCCGGTCCAGCTTTTGCCCGCTGCTGGACACCCGGGCGTAGCCGATACGGATCTCGGTTGGGTGGAGCGGGAAGGCGCCGAGGGGATCCGTAGCGCGGGTACCAGCCCGGACACGTTCAGGGCGCATCAGGTGACCCCACCGATGTTGGAGGCTGGCTAGCGTCAGGCTCGGCAGTTGAAGCGGGAGCCGCGAGAGCTGATGGATCGCCGTTGGCGGAGGGGGTGTGCGGAGGGAGCCCTGCGCGGGCTCTGGTGACATCGGCTTCCGCACGCATCAGCTCGGCCCTTGCTCGGATGAGATCTGCCTCGGCCTGCCCCCGGGCCTGCACGTACTTGGCGTAAGCGGTCAGAACGACACCGATCAAAGTTCCGGTGGCGGTGCCCAGGGCGACGATCGACGTGACCACCGCGGGTGTGTCGGAGGGCCCCAGCTGTCCGTGCAGCCGGAAGCTACTGAGCACTTCATGCACACTGATCGACGCGGCAGTCAGTAAGACGGCGACCCACAGACCGACAACTGTCAGAACCTGCCAGTGCGGCCGGCTTCCCGAGTCTTTGACCTGCCTCATTGACACAGCCGCCTTTGCTATTACTCCGGATGCAGTCTGTACGGCCCTGCCGATGCTCCCGGTGGCGCGCCGGCGGCTGAGCAGGATGTAGCCGCGCTCGTCGGCTGAGATGTCCTCGGGATGTTCAGCAAGTCTGTGCAGGGCCTCCGCCAGGTCGGATCCTCTGAGCAAGCGACCGGGATCCTGGAATTGTGTTTGCCAGCGGCGCAGGTCGGCGCGTAGTTGCTCCTGCCAGACGCGGAAGTCCCGGTAGTCGACAAGCCATTGCCTCAGGCGTGGCCACAGTTGGATCAGAGCCTCGTGCGGCAGACCGACTGTCTCCTCGCCGTCTGCACCGCCTGGGGTGTGAGAGAGAACCACGAGCCTGCGGGCAGCCAGCTCCTGTGCCAGATCGAGGAGTTCTGGGGCGAGTTCGGCGGCGCGAGCGGGCCTTCGGGAATAGGTGTCACCGTCGCCGGGCCGGGCCAGCTGTACGAACAGCCGAGGGACGCAGTCCCGTTGGGCCTGTGACAGCAACGGCAAGGAGCGTTCCACATACTCGACGATCTGGCCCGCGGCACCGCCCATGGCGGCGTAGGTGGCGTGGGTGAGCGTCGAGTGGGTGCGGTGCATCCACAGCTCCCGCAGGATGATCTGGACCAGGGCCATCCGCCCGGGCTCGTCGCGCACATCCGCGAGGATCCGATCCGGCAGTCCCGGCTCGAACGACAGTCCTGGCATCGCGTCGACGGGTCCGGTCACCGCCCGCGCCAGGTCAGCGCGGGCCAGCGGAGCGAGGAAGTACACACCCTCGCTGATGAGACCTACGGTGCGGGCGCTGACGAGCGCATTGAGGGAGCTGGGCCGTGCGGTGGCGACAATCCGCAATGCGGCTGTTCCGTCTTCGCCAGCTAGGGCGGCGAGCAGCCCGAGCAGGTCACGCGCAGCCTCCGGTTCGGAGCTCGCGTACTCCTCCAGTTGGTCGACGAAGAGGACGTGTCCGGCGCTCCCGCCAAAGACGAGGACCCTGGCCCGCAGTTCGTCTGCCACAGAGTCGATACGGTCGATCTTCAGGAGCTCAAGCAGCTCCAGGGTCCCAGTGAGGCGGTCGGAGTCACCGAGTCCCAGCTCCAGGACCTCCGTCAGCGCCCGGGCGAGCACGGCGGCCGCTGACAACCCGGACGTGGGCCGCAGCTCGGAAATACTCATGCCCTCAGCCCGCAGCCGGGGCAGCACCCCTGCCCTTATGAGGGACGACTTTCCGCAGCCCGAAGAGCCCGCCACTACCGTTACCGGCCTTGTGCTCACGGCCTCGTGCATGCGCGCGATGTCGCCGTCGCGGCCGTAGAAGAACTCTGCGTCATCCTCCGTGAACGCTGAGAGCCCCATGAAGGGGCAGCGAACGTTCATACCTTGTCCTTGGAATGCGAACCGGAGAAGGTCAGGTGAGACGGAGGCAAGGTCTCGCGAGACGGGACAGCCAGGTCGGTGGGAGCGGTCACGTACAGCAGTGTGCCGTCAACTAACCATCGTTTTCTGAGGATCGGCCGAGGATCTCCGAAACGGGCTCCAGGACCCTCAACAACTCCCTCAAAAACCCGGACCCTTCAAGAACCTCGCAACACCCTTTGGTGAGGAAAATCGGGGGCTCCCGCACCCTGCCCAGTGACCGAACGTCACGTTGATCACGGAGAGCTACTTGTCACTTCGCGGGAGCTTCGGGAGAACAGGGCCGGGTACCGGGCGATCCTCTTCGCGCGGCCCCATCACGCCTACTTGCAGTCCCGCAACGGCGCCGACCTCACCTCCGCCTTCCCCGACCTGGCCGTCGCCGCGCTGGCCCTCGGCCGGTCTCTCGTCCTGGACGGCGAACTTGTCGTCGTCCAGGACGGCCGGCTGCACTTCGGCGCGCTGCAGACGCGGGCGCGCCGCCGCGGCCGCGAGGCCACGCAGCCGCTGTCGAGCGGACGGCCTACCTGATCGTGTTCGACGTCCTGAAGGCCGACGGTGCCGAACGTTCGTACCGGGAGCGCCGCGCGATCCTCGAGGGCCTTTTCGCTGACGGCGTCCTGGTCGCGCCGTTCACCTTGTGCCCGGCCACGACGGATCGGGCCGTCGGCGAAGACTGGCTGGACCCCGCCTGGGGTGCGGCCGGGATCGAGGGGGCCGTGGTGAAAGGCCTCGCTCAGCCGTACTGGCGCGGCCGCAGAGGCTGGATCAAGGTACGCGCCAAGGAGACGGCGGAGGGCGTCATCGGCGGGATCACGGGCAAGCGTGCAAGCGCCGACAGCCTTGTTGCTGGGTCGCTACGACCGTGCCGGCCGTCTCCGGCTCGTCGCTCGCACGGCACCCTTGCCGACCGCAGCCCGCCGGGACGTCGGGGCCCGGCTCCATCCGGGTGGCGTCGACCACCCCTGGCGCGGTATCCGCTTCTCCGCCGGCTGGGGCCGCGGCTACCTCGACTTCACGCCGGTGCAGCCCGAGCTCGCCGCGGAGTTCCTCGCCGACACCGCCGTCGACGACGGCCGGTGGCGCCACCCCGTGCGAAACGTCCGCATCCGCACCGACCTGGGCGTAAACGAGGTGCCACTGTTCCAGGCCTGACGAGGCCGCTCATCCGTCCAGGAAGCCGAGCCCGCTGTCGGGCCGGCAGTGCGGGCAGGCCGGCACGCCTTCGGTGAGTGCCCGCAGTGCGGTCGTCCGGTCGACTCCTTTGGCGCGCTGTCCGGTTCCAGCAGCTGCCCTCGTGGACGTACACCGCGGGCGCATCACGATTGAGCCGAGCTCCAGTGTCCAGTCCGGTACGGGGGCCGGGCCTGCTCACCTCGAGGCGGGACACGGGAGCAAGGTCGTTCGCATGTTCGATTGCACGAAGTGGGCCGCCCCACCGGCACCACGAGCAGGCCGGCAAGCACATCGAAAAGACCCTTCAGATCAGCCACCTGTGAGGGCCTGGCTGCGCCTCATGATCGGGACATCATGCTCACGTCGGTACAGCCGCGCTGCTTTGCCTCGTGCTCGGCGAATGCTTTCAATGCGGATGTGGCGAACGACGCTGAGTAATGGGGGACGGGGTAGCTGTCGGTGTCCCGGTCGTAGAGGTGGTCGAGCACAAATACGGCCTCCTGATCCGATTGAGGGCACCTGGCGGTGGCCAAGGCGTAGTCGTCACTGCGGTTGGTCAAGTTGACCGACTCGAAGTCCTTGGCGACGGCACCGTAGTACGCGTACAGCCCGTAGCCTGGCTTCCCTGCAGGTGTGAACAGGTAGCAGTTAACCTGCGGCGTATGTGAGTCCGCGGGGTAGTCGACGAATTGGGGCGTCCCGGCGTCGGACGCCTGGCCGGCGAGTCCTCGGAGCGCGACGCAGGAGCCCTGGGCCTGCGTAAGTTGCTGAGGGGCTGTCTTCCCGTTCGGGGACGGGAGTGAAACGTGGGTCAGCTGTCTGCCGCCCTGCGCCTGGCACCCGTACTTGGCAGCCGCCTTCTGCGCTGTTTCCGTCGTCACTCTGCCGAGCCCGGTGAGCACGGGTTCCCTCGTCTTGGCGTCCTCCGGCCACTGGATGAGGTCGCCGTATGCCACCAGGGCCCTGCCCTTGTGGTTCTGGCAGTCAAGGGCGACCACGACTTGCGCAGACCCGTCGTACCGGACGAAGCCCGGCCAGCTGTTGCCGAGCGGCGCCGCCTGTCCCTGGAGTCCGTTGGCGTTCCTGCTGAACGGGGCGAGAGCCTCGGATGGGGCCGACTGATCGCTCCAGCGGAGCATGAGCTGGAGAGCGCCGCCATGCCGACCTGTGTCGGGCCTGTTGATCAGGCAGGCCGCCAGGTACTCCGAGTCGTCGGCGGCTCTGGCACGCACATGCGAGGAATTCAGCGCATCGCCGAGGCCCCCCTGAGCCAGGGTGCCGCCGCATGCCGAGTCCAGGGACCGCTGATCCCGCCAGGACGCGTAGACGCCAGTGCTGTAGAGCGACTGCGCCACGATGTACAGCGTCAGCAGGATGCCGCCCACCAACCAGCCGACCAAGCGCTGCCTGCGGCTTGCAAAGATCTTCATCGTGCTCTTCCCGTTCGGGCGGTGTCACCCTTCGGCGTCACCGGTCGGCTCGGAGAACATCGAGGGCCCGGTCGCGGCCGTAGTTGTAGTCCTGCTGACCGACGTGGACATATTGCTTCGTCCAGTCGCTGTTGATGTCGTGGCCGCGGCTCTGGCCCCACATTCTGACCATGTTCTCCACGTCGTGCTGTCCGGCTGCGTAGAGCTTGACGTTGTCTTGCGTGGCCTTGAGGTTCGCTTCGGCAACGTGCTCCTTGTTCGATTCGTACGTGTACAGGTCAAGGGCTCTGGAAGCCACGTCTCCGGCTGGGCCGAGGAATTCGGCGTTCTTCGGCTTGAACATCAGCGCGGTACTGAGCGAGCTGCCAAGGCCGTGGTTGAAGTCGGCGGCCCACTGCGTCTTGTTGAAGCGTTCACCGAAGATGATGTCGGCGCGGACTCCGTCATACGCGCCCATGGCCCGCGAACAGTCGGTGATGCGATTACTGATCACCGTCTTGTCGGCGTCCTGCGGAAGAGCGGCCAATAGGTCGTGAGCGTGGTGCTGCTCCGCAGCGTAGACGTGGCCGAACGCCGTGGGATCATTGGCTATGCCGCGCATGAGCTTGGTAAGGGAGTCCCGCGCAACAGTGATGTGTGCTCCGTTCTTGTCGCTCCAGACCGAGCCTGTGTTGCCTGGAGGGAGTTCAAAACGGGAATCCGACTGCGCGTTGATCTCATGGGTGTCCGGCGTGTATGCCGTCAGGATGTGCGCCAGCGGAAGCGTAAGGTTGTTCGGCAGTTTCTTCGCCTGGTTGTCCGAGTTCAGTGTGTCGATGGTGTGTTGCAGGATGCGGGCCTGCGGCTCGGTGTGCTGACCGACCGGATGATAGCCGCCCGGTGCCTGGCCGGTCGTCGCGGCCTCCAGGGCATCGCCGAGGCCCTTGCGGGCGTCACTGTCCTCCACGTCGGGTCCCACGTAGTCGGTCTTGGCGCCTTCGTGCGTGGTGTGGACGATGTTCCAGTTCCGGCTGTCGTGTCCGTGGCCGAGGAGGTAGTCCAGGCGCTCCTGGCCGGTGGCAGTGCCGGGGTCGAGATAGCCGGTCGCCCCTTCCGGATTGCGTGACATGACCTCAAGGGCGCCGTCGACAGGGTCGTTCGCGAACCAGCCATCGCCGTCCTTGTCGCTGAACTTGCCGTAGAGATCCCAGATACCGGGGTCCTTCTTCTCCATGCCGATCATGTCGTCAGTGATGTCTGCGACAAACTGGGGCGAGTAGCCGTGCCCCTGATGCATGAGCGTGGCGAGGCTCTGGTAGCCGCGGATCTTCTGACCGCTCCCGTACCCGACCTCGGTCTTCTTTCCGGCAGCTTCGAGGGCATATTTGTCGTCGCCGTGTTCACGTAGCGCCGCACGCCATTTGTTGTAGAACCGGGCGTCGTCGGTCTTCGTCCAGGCCTGGAACGCCTCGTTGTACGCGGCGGTCCCGAAGCGCAGGTGTCTGCCCTCGGAGTCCTTGAAGTCCGGCACCCGTGTGGCCGCCGCCAGGGAGTCCGCAAGGCCGCCATTGATTTCGATGTAGGTGCTCTTGTTCTTGGTGTCGTCGAAGTACGCCAGGTCTTCGAGCTTGTTCGTGAACTTGAGTGTTCCCTCCGGCCCCAGCCCGTCCAGGAAGGTCTGACTGAATGTCTTGTCGTCCTTGTTGTCCCGGAAAGTGCGGCGTAGTTCGGTGAGGTCGGCGGCGGATACCTTCTCGCCCTTGGCGACCCGTCGGGCGATGTCGTCCGCTTCCTGGGCCTCATATTTGTCGATGTCGCCTTGGGCCTTGCCGTTGAAGCCGGGGGTCGTGCCGTCGCCCATGTCGGGACCTTTCACGACGGCGGTAAAAGCCACCTCGACGCCTTTGTCGGCGTCGTCCACGTCCTTCACACATTGGTCGATGCGGGCCTGCCAGGAGGAGACGTCCTTTCGGATGCTGTCCTGGTAGTCCGGGTCGTGTACGTAAGCCATCCGCTCGCCCTGGCTCATCTTCTCGGTGTCGTACGAGACCACGCCCTGGTCCGACACCTTCATGCCCTTGGCGATCGCGTCGTCGCGGGCGGACTCCAGCTTCTTGCGCAGGTCCACGAACTGAGTGTGCGTTTCACGGAGGAGCGAGGCGATCGCCTTGGCCTCGGTCTGGGCGCTCTGAAACTCCGTGAGCCTGACGCCGAATCGTGCGTTGGCGGCCTGCCGGCTCTCGCCCGCGAACGTCGGTAGCAGGGTGATGCCGTGGACGTCCCGCCGGTACGCGGTCTCCTGCTTGTTGAAGTCCTTTGCCATGTCGTCCCAGCGCTCGGCGGCTGTGGTGAGCGTGGACAGGTCGGTCGTCAGGATCTCGTGGTAGGTCGGCATGGATCCCGTCGAAGGCAGTGAATTCGGTGGCGTGCGAGACAACTCGGCTGTCTGTCAGTGCTCCGGCGGCGATGAGTACGTGTCGAACACGGACACCTTGCGCGCCGTACCGGCCACTCCTGTATCCGTTCCGGTCAACACGATGTTGCTGTTCCGGAGGGCCGATTCATCCCCCGCCAGCCGGATCAGAAAGTTCTGGACCTGTTCGCCCCAGATCTTGTGCGCCTTGCTGACGGAAGTGGACGTGAGCCAGCCGTGTCCGTCCTTCGCATCGAACGCCTTTACCACGGCGCCTGTCTCGTCGTCCGCCCGCTGCCCGGCCTTTTTGGTATCCGGTTCGATGTGCTTGCGGAGAGCGTCCGCTGCTGTCTTCTTCTCGTCCGGAGAGTGGGCAAGGTCGGGCATACCACCGCTCGGGATGTCCTGCAGGTGATTGAGCCGCATACCCACTGGGTGTGCGGCATGATCGTGCGCCATGTGCCGATCTCCTGCCGACTCGGACATAAGCCTCTCCCCGTTACACCTCGGTTGGCGTGTGCCTGCCAGGCTAGCAACCGCACTTGTGCCGCTCAGTGGCGACGTTTCCCTGCGGTAACCGTCGCAGCAACTCCGCCGATGAGTAGCGCAGCTCCGATGCCCAGTGCGACCCCCAGAGTGTCGCTCCGTCCTTGTCGGAGGTAGCTTCGACCGCCGATGTGCTGTTTCACACGGCACGTCGGATACTGCCTGGCGTGCCTTCCTTAGTCTGTCGGCAGTCCCGACAGATGCCGTCGGGGTGCGCTGCACCGACCATGGGCCGGCCGCATTCGTCACATTCAGGCCGCAGCCGTCTCTTGCTCCGGTGAGCGGGGGTATTCGGTTGGATGGCTGCCCGGTTGCGGTGATCGCTGCGGTGTTCGATGCACCGGGGGCATGACTTGTCGCTGTCGACGATGACGCCGTCTTCGCACCGTGGGTCAGGGCATTCGCGGCCGCACTTGCCGATGGGACACCGGTGCGAAGCTATGAGCCGTACCGCGACGCCGACGGGACGGGCGAAGCCTGCTCCGCCGGTGGAGATGTCGGCGGTCGAGGCGAAGCCCCAGGCGTACCAGCGGCGGTCGGCTCGTGCGATCAGTTCTTCGGCAGTGCGGTGTTGGTGCTCGCGGAGGATGGTGTCCCGCAGAGCTGCGGGGCGCCACTGGGGGAGCAGAGCACGTAGTTCCTGGGGAAGTCCGGCCTCGACGGCTTGAACGGCCTGCGCTTGGGCTCGGCTCATCCGCTGGCCGGCAGGGCGGGGCGGGCGCACTTGTGGCTGTGCCGGCAGTGTGGGCGGTCTCTCGGTGGCATTGCTGGGGCGGGGGCGCTTACTACTTGCTGTATCAGGCCTTCGGCCGGTGGCGACGCTTCGCGCCGCAGGCGCGGTTTCTTGGTGTTGTTCTTCTTGGTCTACTTCAACCCCTTGCTGCGGGGGTGCGAAGGCCTTTGTGGTGGGGGTACGTACCCCCACAGCAAGGGGTACGGTCTGGCCTGCTGATTTGACGGAAACTCCAGCCGGGCCCGTACCACCTGCTGCGGGGGTACGGGAGTTCAGGCCGAGGAAGGACGCGGCCGGCGGCAGAGGCGAGCGGCTTCGCCTCGCCAGCGCTCGGGCGTGGGCGGTCTGCTGGCAGTGTTCCTTGAGACTCTGGCGTGTGGCCGTGAGCCAGGAGTCGAAGGCGGCCTCGCGGGCCTCGCGCTCTTCGGGGGTCTCGTCGGGAGTGGCGCGGTTAAGGGCGTACCAGTCGGCCATGGACCGCGGTCCGCAGTAGCCGACGGGTGGGGTCTGGTGGACGATGTAGCGGTTGCGACGCACCAGGCCTGTGGTGGAGCGGATGACCTCGACGGCACCGATCACTTCCAGCTGCAGCATGTACTTGGAGACGTTTTCGGGCTTCTTCAGTCCCAGGATGCGGGCGAGTGTGAGCAGGCCCGGCCAGACCTCGTTGTCGTCCCGCGAAGCGTTGAGGTGGGCGGACAGCGCCCAGTACAGGGTTCGGGCGTCGGAGTCTGCACCGGAGAGCAGAACCCAGTCGCCAACCTGGGTGAAGGGGGCGCGCCGGCCGAGAGAAACCTCCAGCGTGTGATCGAGAGCTGTCGGATCGTCGGGTACGTGTGTGCTCACTGCGCTGCACCTACTGAGTGGGGGTGTGTCTGGTGCTGTGGCTGGCCCGCGGCGGCAGGGGAGTCGCCTGCCGATCTCCGCTGGTCAGTCGGGGTGAGCGGGGTGTGGGCATTTCCGTTTTCGGCTGTGTCCCGTGGGACGGGCGTCTGTTGCCATGCCATCGCTCCCCCATTAACGTCAGTTCATGACTCAGGTGGATAATAGACATGAGATCGACTTCATGACCAGCAAACTCGTCGCGGTATGCCGGTAGTTGAGGGTTGTTCAGTACACTCGGGTCCGGGCGTCCATGAACTAGCAAGGAGTCGGGGGATGAGCAGCACGACCGAGCACGATGCTGGGGGTGAGGTGAGCCGCACTCTTGCGCAGAAGCTCGATCACCTGTTCGAAACTGCGGCGCCGAAGGGTCAGAAGGCACCGTCCCATGAGGACGTCGCCACGGCCATCAACATCGCCGCGGGGGAACGGGCGATCAGCGGCACCTACATCTGGCAGCTGCGAACCGGCCGGAAGACGAATCCGACCATGAAGCACCTCGAGGCTCTGGCCGGCTACTTCGGTGTCAGCCCTGCCTACTTCCTCGACAACGAGCAGGCACGGCGTATCGATGAGCAACTCGCCCTGCTGCAAGCGCTCAAGGAGAGCGACGTGCGCAACATTGCTCTTCGGGCACATGGCCTTTCCGACTCGAGCCGTCAGACCCTGGCCGGAGTCGTGAGTCAGCTGCGGAAGCTGGAAGGCCTGGGAGAAGAGGCGGGCGCACAGAACGGCGATGCCTGACCGTCACATCCGCGCACCCGCAACACGACCACGCAGAGGCGCACCCACCGCCATGTCCGGGCCGCACACCTTCGCGGGCGGATGCGCATAGCCGCAGCTTTGCGCCCCGGGCTCCCGCGCCGGCGGACTTTGCCAACCCCTTGTCAGCCCTTCGCTAATGTTCCGTCGCAGACGGTTTCTGAACGAGTCGTGCCGCGCAGTGCCCAGGCCCGGTGCGATCCGGCCTGTGGCGGCCAACCAGCACGGATGTCCCCTAAGGCATGAGCCGTCGTCACCTACATGAAGTTCGGCCTTGATCTAGGGGGAATGGTTGAAGGAGCGACAGCTTCGTCGCCGCTGCAAACGGGAGCTCCAAGCCCTGGACGTTCAACCGCCTCTGAAGGTGGAGGCCCTGTGCCACGCATTGGGCGAGCGCCGCGGCCGGCCGATCCATCTGGTGCCCTACTCCCTGCCCGTGCCGGGCCCCTTCGGGGTCTGGATTGCCACAGGCGCCAGCGACTTCATCGTCTACCAGCGTGAGACGACGAAAGCCCACCAGGATCACATCATCTTGCACGAGGTGGGCCACATCCTGGCCGACCATGACAGTGACGACGGCGACGAGGAGCTGTTGGGCCTGATGATGCCCGATATCGCGCCTGAAGCGATCCGCCGGGCACTGCGTCGCACGTCCTACGACCAGGAGCACGAGCGAGAGGCGGAACTCGTCGCCACCATCATCCTGGAGTGGGCCTCGGTCTTGGACCGGGTCGCACCAGCACCACCCACCGACGCGTCGGTCGGGCGAGTCCAGACGGCGCTGGGCGACAGGCAGGGATGGCTGTGATCGTCTCCGTCATCATGGTGGGCCTGAGCCTGGCGTTCGCCGCGGCGCTGGGATGGAAGATATTTCAGCTGATCAAGGCTCCCCGAGACACGGCCCTGCGCGCGGTCACGCTGTGCCTGATCAGTGCCGCCTGCTCCTTCGTACTGGCCAGACCGCCATTTGCCAACTGGATCGTTTCCGTGGGCGGCCCGGAAGCCCCTCGGCTGGTGCAGAACCTGCTCGTGCTCAGCATGGCCTACTGGCTGATGTGCTTTTACCTGTATTCGGCCGCCCCCGACACGACCGAGGGCAACAGACGCGCACGCCGCGAGGCACTCTTCCTGACTCTTGCCGCGATCGGCCTCGTCACGGCGACCGCCGCGACAGGGGTTCATGATCACGGCGCGAACTTCGGGGAATCCAACCTGCACGATCCGGCTCTGGTGAGCTTCTACCTCATCGCGGATGTGTACCTCGTCTACGCCCTGGCCATGGCCCTGCGATGGACCTGCGCCTACGCCCGGGCCTCACAGCGACCGCTGGCAACCGGCCTATGGCTGGCGGCAGTGGCTATCGGCGCCATGGCTGCCTCGTGCACGATCCGCACCGTGCTGACCGTGGTCCTCTGGCAGGGGGGCACCGTGCCCCACGCCGTCACCTTTGCCTCAAGCGTGATCATCGCGCTGGCGGTGCCACTGTTCCTCATCGGAGTCAGCTATCCGGGAGCCGCAACTCGGATCGCAGCAGTGCGGATACGCCGTCAGCACCGCCGCATGTACCGCCGATTGGGACCGCTGTGGCAGATGCTCAACGACGCGTACCCCGAGCACGCCCTCTACCGGATGCCGGCCACACCGTGGCGCGACCTCCTGCTCCCGCTCGGCGTGCACCGCCGCTACTACCGCAGAGTGATCGAGTGCCGTGACGGCCTGGTACGGATCAGCCCCCTCCTAACACCCCCCGCAGGGCCGGGGGAGGGCCAGCAGAGATGGGCCGACGACCTGGCCGACCAGCTCTACACAGCACTACGCAGCGAACAGCCCCAAGCGGCGCCCGCCCAAGCCGTCGCGATGCCGCTGACGCAAAGCCTGGAAGACGACGTGCTGCAACTCGCCCAACTGTCGGACGCGGTGAGACGACGAGGCGTCCTCGGCAGGGCCAAACACACCACATGAGAAAGCGAGACGTCGTGAACCAGCTACTCATCACCGCAGGACGCATCCTGCTCGGTCCCAGCAGCACCCACATCGACGACGGCGCGGTCCTCGTCTCCGGTGACACCATCGTTGCAGCCGGGGCACGTAACGACGTGCTCGCTCACGCAGAGCCGGGCTGCCAGGTGATGGCGTTTCCCGATGCCACCGTGCTGCCCGGACTGATCGACTGCCATGTCCACCTGGCATTCGACGCAGGACCGGACCCGGTCGCCACGCTCACCGACAGCGACGATGCGACGCTGCTCTTGGCCATGGCCGGCCGCGCCCGGCAGCTGCTCGACGCCGGCATCACCACCACCCGTGACCTGGGCGACCGGGGAGGCCTGTCCGTCCGGCTCCGGGATGCCATCAGCGAAGGCGCCATTGCCGGGCCGCGGATTCTGGCCGCCACCGCGCCGCTGACACCTCCCAAGGGCCACTGCTGGTTCCTCGGCGGCGAGGTTGAGGGCGAGAAAGAGATACGCCAGAAGGTGCGCCAGAACGCCGAGGACGGCGCGGACGTCATCAAAGTCATGGCGACAGGCGGAGGTCTGACCCGCGGCGGCCCTTCGATCTGGCAGCCCCAGTTCACCACCGAAGAACTCTCCGCCGCGGTGGAGGAAGCGCATCAGCTCGGTCTGCCGGTGGCAGCCCACGCGCACGGTGTACAGGGCATCGCTGCCGCGATCACCGCAGGAGTCGACACGATCGAGCACTGCAGCTGGATGACCGAGGACGGCACGTCCGACTTGCGGGAGGACCTCCTCGCGCAGATCATCGCCAAAGAGATTCACGTCTGCCTTGCCAACCACCCGAACTGGCGGGCCTTCGCCGACCGGGTCGGCCCCGAAAAGGCCGCTGAGCTGTTCGCCCCCACACGCCGGATGGCCGAGAGCGGGGTCCGGCTCGTGGCGGGGACAGATGCCGGCATTCCACGAGCCTTCTTCGGCGGACTCATCTCCAGCCTTGAGTTCCTGGAGCACTTGGGTGTTCCACGGCACCGCATCCTCGACATGGCCACCGTCAACGCCGCTTCCGCTCTCAGGGTGAGCGAACAGACCGGCCGCCTCGCCGCGGGGTGCCGAGCTGACATCCTGGTCGTCGACGGTGACCCTCTGGCCAGCCTGGATGCCCTGCGGGCCGTGCGACTCGTGCTGGCAGGCGGTCGCTTCCATATCCCGGAGTCCGCAGCTCTGTCATGGGCCCAGCCGCAGCCCGCGTCCGCTGAAGGCTGATTCCCGTGGATGAGGCGGCGGCCCCCCGCGGAGCCGATTGCCGAACGTGGCGCTTGGAGTGAGCGAAGCCAGGCGGCTTTGCCCACAAGCTCGAGGAAGGCGGCCGCTGGCGGTTAGTCGGCCTGAATCGACGACGGTCACCTAGCGTCGGCGGCTGAGCTGCCGCCGGCTCCGCGGGATTCCGCCGCGTACCGGCAACCGGTACTGTCTCGAGCGCTGTAGCTGCCGTCTGCGCCGCATATTTTCCCTGTCAGCACGGAGCGGGATCATCCGGGAACAGGCCGAAAGTCGAGCCGAGCGAGGGCTGTGAGCATCGCGGGGTCATCGCTGGCCCGGGCCGCCAACAGGCGCGCGCTCGGTTGGGCACTGCTCCATGACGGACCGGCACCTCTGCCCCCCGGCCACCCAGGTGGCTTGATTTCATCGGGGACACGGTCGGAAAGATGGCATTTTAGGCGAAAGATGTGACGGTAAGGCGATGGTGAATAACAGGCGCGCTTGGCCGCCGCCGTGGGCCGCTGTTAAGATCTTCCTATGGGACCCTTGGATCCAAAGGTAAACGACCTCATCACTGCGGTTATCTGTTTCCCAGTGGTTTTTTTCGCATTCGCAAGGTTCTTGGTACCGCGTATTACCAAGGTCCTTGAGGCCCGGCAAGATGCCATCGAGGGCACCATCGAGCGCTCTGAAGCCGTCTACGCGCAGGCACGACAGATTCATGCTGAGTATCAGGCGGAGCTTTCCGAGGCACGCCACGAGGCTGCCCGTATCCGGCAGGCCGCGGCCGAGGAAGGCAGTCTCCTGATCCAGGAGGTTCGTGCCGAGGGCCAGCGACAGCGCGAGGAGCTCGTGGCTGCGGCCACGACCCAGCTGGAAGCCGATCGTATCGTCGCCGAGGCGGCACTGCGTGAGGATGTCTTCAAGTTGGCCACGGATCTGGCCGAACGAATCCTCGGCGAGCCGATCGCGGACGAACGTCGGGCGCGGGAAATCACCGATGCGTTCTTCGCCGAGCTGGACGCTGACGCTCCGGCAAAGGCATAGTTAATTCGTCCATCGCCTGTACAGGTGGTGGAACGTCGCAGTCTCACATGGCCCAGACTTTCGTCTGGGCCTTTTTGCGTTCAGTCGCCCACGACTGTTGGGGGCCGCCGGTACTCTGCCGGTCAACTGTGCCGGTCTGCGCCACAAACTCCGCCGGTCGTACTGCCTGGTGCTTTCCAGCCGTTCGAAAGATGCTCTTGGGAGTGGTCACGAAGACCTTGTGACCAGTGGCACCGATAAGGAGCTAAAAATGGCTGACGAGTACTCGCTCGACGCGGCAAGCATCAACATCTCGTACCCGGCCGGCGTTGTCACGCCGAACGACGCCAACAAGGGTGACAAGGACTTCGCCCTGGCCAGCTGGAACGAGGACCACAAGGACGACCGCGACTGGTAAGTCGGCGGTCGGCGACTGAAGTAGCCGTATGGCATACGGAAAGGCCTGCTAAGAATGTCCAAATCGGGCTGAATTTCTCATCCTGAAAGGGCGTGCGCAGGCCGGCTTCCGAGGTCGATCGCCTGAATAATGGTCCATTGATTATCAGGCGATCGGCCTCGCGCATACCTCGGCCTTACTGTGCGGGGCACCGGTAAATAACAACCGTTTTAGGCGTTAGAAGGGCAAGATCTCGTGGCTCACGAGCGCGATTCGCTGGACACCGTCTTCGACATGGAGCGCTTGATCCACCCGGTAGAGGTCAAGCGGTTCCTCAATGAGTACTGGGAACAGAAGCCGCTTCACATCGAACGTCAGGAACCCGCTTACTACGCGGACTTGCTCACCCTCGACGACGTAGACCGGTTGCTCACACTGGCGGGACCGAGTTTCGACACGATTCGCGTGGTCGTCGACGGTAACGAGACCCCGATAACCGAGATCGCGAAGCGTGGCCCCCTGGGACGCACAAACACCCTGGAGGCCATTTACGACCATTATCGCCAGGGCTCGACTGTCGTCCTCAACTCACTCGATGACCGGTGGGAGCCCCTGCAGCATCTGGTCCAGGCGCTGGGCGCCGAGGTCAGTGCCGGCTTCCAGGTGAACGTGTACCTGACCCCTGCGGGCAAGGCACGGGGCTTCAAGCCGCACTATGACACCCACGACGTCCTCATCGCCCAGGTTCACGGCTCCAAGCAGTGGCGCCTGTACGGAGCACCCTACGAGCTGCCCCTGGCCGACCGTCCCAAGTTCGGGAAGAAGTTTGAAGGGGATGAGACGCCGGAACAGGAAATCACCATGCGGACTGGTGACTTCCTCTACCTGCCTCGCGGCGTCGTCCACGCGGCCTCGTCGAACGACGAGGCATCGATCCACCTCACCATCGGTGCGCACCAGGCTCACTGGGCCTCCGTACTCCAGAGTGCCATGGTCGAGCTGTTCGACGAGGATGTGCGGTACCGCCGCGCGCTCCCTGCCGGCTTCGCTCGCAATGCAGATCTGCAACGCACTGCCGCGGAGACCTTGAGCGGCCTGTTGGCCGACCTGCAGGAGAAGCTGTCGCCCAAGCGGATCATCGACAGTGCGGCCGCCCAGGCGATGTCGGTGAACGCACCGAACCTCTCGGGGCACCTCAGGGACCTGGAAAGCATGAGGGGGCTGACTCCTGAGTCGGTGCTGCGCCGGCGGCCGGATGTTCTCTGCCACGTAGCGGTAGCCGGATCCACCGTGAAGGTGCACTTCCATAACAAGGTGATCGAGCTGCCCGCACAGGTGGCGGAGCAGGTTGAATGGCTCGCAGCCGAGGCACGGACAAGCTTCCGTCCCTCCGAGATCCCCGGGCGCCTCGATCTCCCCGGGCGCCTGCTACTGGCCCAGACGTTCCTTCGTGAGGGACTCCTCACCTTCTAAAGAGCAGCGACAGGATAGTGAACGGGCTCCCACAACATCTGCCGGAAGGTCGCATGCCACCTCTCAACAGGCGCTCGATGGTCATGTACGACTTCGACACGAACAGTTCAACCGTGGGGTGCCTCGACATGTCGGGGGAGCAGTTCACGGAGCCGTTCATGATCGACACCATCGAACGCAGACTGCGCGAACGTCCACGTCCGCTTGCGATGGCCGGTGAATGGAAGGACATTTGCGACCTTCTGCGTGACCAACCGTCGCTGCCTGTGAAAGGGATGATCTTCCACACCGGGCGTTGCGGGTCGACGTTGATTGCCAATGCTCTGTCGGCACTGCCCCAATTCATGGTCCTGAAGGAGTCCCCCTTTCTGTCTGCGACGGCAGCCAAAGCCCTGTCTGGGGACGTGGCCGACACCGACAGCGAGCAGTTGGTACGAGCCTTGCAGCGCAGTTGCCTGCCGCCGACAGCCTCCGAACAGAAGCACCAGGTCTGGAAGTTCGCGAGCTGGAACATTCTCGCAGAGCCGCTCTGGGCGAAGAGCTTCCCCCAGGCAGCGCAAGTGTTTCTCTGGCGGCCCTGCCTCGAGGTGATGGCGTCGGAGATTGCGGCGCCTCCACTCTGGGCCAACGGCAAGGGCCGTGTGAACCACGACATGTTCGCCCCAGGGCGGAGACTGATGTTGGAAGCCGGCCTCACGGATCTGCCGACCCCGCAAGCGGTAAGCCTTGCTGCCTGGCTGACGACCGCGGCAAAGGGCGTTGAACTGGGGGAGAGGGGCGCCTTCGTCCTGCCCTATGACCGCATTCGGGCTGACCTCGGCGCGTCGCTCCGGGAAGTTACGCGGCACTTCGGTGCGGCACTGACCGATGCCGAAATGGAAAAAGCCACCCAGGTCGGGCAGTATTACTCGAAGGACCCGAGCAGGAAAAAGCCGTTCCAAACGGAGATCCCGGCGAGAACGATGGACAGTGCCGTTGAAAAGCGCATTGAGGACCTCGCCTCCGAGCTTGAGGGTAAGTTGAGGAAACTGAGCGACAGTTCAGTCGCCAACCCTTAATACCTCAGTCTTGACCAGTTCCCGCCCCTAACTTTGCCAAGACATCGCCAAGTCAAAGGTCACGTCCATGTAAATTCGGTCTCGTGGGGAACGTTGGAGAAAAGATAAAATCGTTCCGAACGGCAACGGGCATGACGCAGGAAGTTCTGGCCGACGTGTCAGGACTCAGTGTGCGAGCCATTCGGGACATTGAACGGGGGTTCACGCTTCGCCCGTACCGTCATTCGCTGGAGAGTATTGCAGCGGCGATGCGGTTGAGCGAAGCGGAGTCCAACGACCTGATCAGAGCCGTCTACGTCCGCTCGGATGCAGAACACAGCAGTCCCACGGATAGACTCGGAACTGATCGTACAGAACGCGATGCCGTGCAGCAGCAAGCCAGATACATACCAGCCGCGCCGGCAACCTTCGTAGGCCGCGCCGACAACATCCGCGGACTGGACGAGTTGCTCAAACGCCGAAACTCGAGTGCAGCTCTTCTCACCGGGGCTCCCGGGGTCGGAAAGACAGCCCTGGCTCTGACGTGGGCTCACCGCGTAGCAACTCAGTTCCCGGACGGAGTCGTCTACGTAGAGCCGGGGCTGCACGAGCCCTATCAGCAACCAGAGCTGCGGCGTGTCCTTTGCTCTTTGGGTGTGCCAGACCACGCGGTACCGCTGGCCTATGAGGATTGCTCTGCCCTCTACAGGACGACTCTGGCGAAGAGGCGGGCGCTGATCATCCTTGACAACGCCGCAACGCCGGACCACGTTCGCCCTTTCCTCGCCGGAGCATCGGAGAGCCTGGTTCTGGTGACCAGCAGGAATGCGATGACAGGGCTCCTGGTGCGTGACGGAGTACGCAGCTTCCACGTGAGTTCTTTAAGCGCCTCGGAATCGTACGAACTCTTCGCGGCTGTGGTGGGAGAGGAAAGGATCGAACGAGAGCCCGAGGTGACGGCTTCGCTGCTCGATCTGAGTGACCACCTTCCTCTGACTGTGCGAGTACTGGCAGAGCGTGTCCGAAGCCAGCCACACAGCTCAATAGGAGAAGTAGCGGCACGACTGGTCGGGACGCGGAGCTTGCTCAGCATTTTCGAGACACCCGGCGACCCGCGGTCCAGCATGCGTGGGATTTTGTCTGCGTCCTATGAGGCACTTCCCGCGCAGGCCGCCCGAGTCTTCGCCGCGCTCGGGGGTGCGCCGCGCCGAAATGTCACCTTTGCTGAGGCAGCGGAGATAGTCAGATCCCGAACGCGCGCCGAGATTGATGACGAGATTCTCGCCGAAGCGCTGGACTGGCTGGTTGAAGCGAGCCTGGTCGAGATGCGGAGCCCTGGGCGCTATGAATTCAACCGACTTATCTGGCAATTTGCCCAAGAGAAACTCGGAGATGCAGGACGGAGTATCGCGCGGTGATAGACGCGGGCGCAGGGCAGAGTCCTCACAAGGTCCCGTTGCGGCGAATCCTGGGCTTGTTTCGCCCTTACCGTGGACGGCTGCTCGTCATTACTCTGCTCATAGGCAGCGCCTCTCTCATCGCTCTTACGGTGCCCCTCATGGTGCGGGAGCTCTTTGATGTAGCCCTGCCCCAGGGGCGTGTAGGTCTGCTCTCCGCGTTGTCGCTCGGTATGGCACTCGCCTCCATTACTGGGAGTGCCATATCGGTGCTTGAGTCATTTATCTCCACGTTCGTGGGGCAGCGGGTTATGCATGACCTCCGCACAGCGGTCTATTCCCACCTGCAGGAACTACCGCTGGAGTTCTTCACTCGCACGCGCACCGGCGAGGTACAGTCGCGGATCGCCAATGACATTGGGTCCATGCAGGCGACGGTGACAAGCACAGCAAGTTCGCTGGTTTCCAGTGTCACCACAGTAGTCGCCAGCCTCATCGCCCTTTTGGTCATGGACTGGCGCCTTGCACTCCTCTCCCTGTCGGTTCTGCCACTCTTCGTGCTCATCAGCCGACGGGTAGGGGAGCTGCGCAGGGCCTACACGCGCCGGCGTCAGCAGCAGATGTCTCTGATGTCGTCCATGTTGGAGGAGCAGCTGTCCGTCAGTGGCGTGCTGTTGGCGCGGACTATGGGGCGGTCAAAGGAACTGACCGAAGCATTTGCCGTGGAGTCCAAGACCCTCAGCGATCTGCAGGTTGAGTCCAACATGGCCGGACGCTGGCGGCAGTCGATCATCCAGACCATCATGGCGATGATGCCCGTGTTCATCTACTGGTCCAGCGGCATGACAGCTGCCCGCGGGCATGCCGCGATCTCCCTCGGCACCCTCATCGCCTTCGTTTCACTTCAACAGGGACTGTTCAACCCGGCGCTGTCGCTGCTGGGCATCGGGGTCAGCCTGCAGGGGTCGCTCGCCTTGTTCGAGCGCATCTTTGAATACTTGGACCTGCCGGCCACGATCGTTGATCCAGTTCAGCCTGTGCACCTGGACGAGGTGCGCGGCACCATGGTTTTTGAGGGCGTCGACTTCGGCTACGCCGGAGGCGAGTTGGCACTCAGCGGCCTCAACTTCACCGTCGAGGCGGGCAACAGCCTTGCCATAGTCGGAGAGACCGGCGCCGGCAAGACGACCATCGGATACCTGGCCGCGAGACTGTATGACGTTTCCGCCGGCCGCGTACTGCTGGACGGCGTTGACATCCGGAGCCTCAGTCTCGACACCTTGGCCACAAACATCGGAATCGTAGCCCAGGACACGTACCTGTTTCACGCCTCCGTTGCGGAAAACCTCCGCTTTGCCAAGCCGGAGGCCACGGACACCGAACTGATCGAGGCGGCCAGGGCGGCTCAGATCCACGACTTGATCGTCGGGCTGCCAAAGGGCTACGACACCATGGTCGGAGAGCGTGGCATGCGGATGTCGGGTGGCGAGCGACAACGTATTGCGATCGCACGCACCCTGCTTCGTAATCCCAGAGTGCTGATCCTGGACGAGGCGACCAGTGCCCTCGACACCCAGACCGAGCGATCCGTGCAGCAAGCGCTCGACACCCTCGCTGCCGGACGGACCGTCATCACGATCGCTCACCGCCTGTCCACCACTCAGAACGCGGACGAGATCATCGTTCTGGATCGAGGAAAGATCAGCGAGCGTGGCAAACACGAGGACCTCGTGACTCGCGGGGGAATTTACACCGCGATGTTCGGACGCGGCCATGAGGCTATGGCCGAAGGGATGAATGAGCGTGCGTGAGAAGTGGTGGAGGTCCGCTCGGCTGGCCGGCGCCATAGCCCTGCCGGTTGTCGCCGCGTCCTTGGTGCTGGGGCCAGGCGGTCTGGCCGACGTTGGAACGGGAAGCCAGCCGGTGCCCTTCGCGCGAGCCGCCTGGGCAGCACACCGGAACGACCACGGGCCAGCCCCGAAGAATCAGTCGGTGCAGGCCCGGATCTGGCTTTCGGGTCGTCAGCAGAGCGAGCTGGATCAGTACGAGCGATCGGTCTCAAGCCCCGAGGATCCGCTCTACCGGCACTTTCTGTCACCGGCAGCCTTCGAGCAGCGCTTCGGCCCAACCGCCGCACAGACGTCCGCCGTCACGTCGTGGCTCACGTCAGCAGGAATGAAGATCACGAACCAGACCGATCACTATGTGACGGCCAGCGGACCCGTGAGCGCTGCCGAGAAGGCCTTCTCGGTGTCCTTTCACTCCTATGCCGGCGGCATGATGCGCGGATTCGCCCCCGTGGAACAGCCCAGGATTCCTGCATCGCTCGAAAAATCGGTCCTGACCATCACAGGCCTCGACCAGGTGGACGACACCTCGCCAGACCCCTCCCTGATGACGCCTCCGAAAGAGAATTGGTGGCCCAAGCCTTGTAACTCCCCCGAGACAAAGCTCGACTCCAAAATCATCGGTCAAAACGGTCACCAACTGCCTTGGGCTCCGTGCGGCTACGCACCCCAACAGTTGCGGACGGCCTATGGAGCGGGAACCTCGCGCCTGACCGGTAAGGGAGTCACGGTGGCGGTGGTCGGTGCATACGCTTCACCGACAATGAAATCGGATCTCAGCCAATACTCGAAACTGCATCAAGAACCGCTCCGAGCCCAACAATACCGCGAGATACTCAGCTCGGAATGGAGCCAAGTAAAAACCTGCGGTCCTCGGACTTGGTATGGCGAAGAAACCAAGGACGTGGAAGCAGTTCACGCCATGGCTCCGGACGCCGGCATCGTCTACCTCGGAGCACGTGACTGCTCCCCTGCGTCATTCAACGACGCTCTGCTGCAGATCGTGGATCTACACCTGAGCGACATCGTCAGCGCCTCCTGGGGCCAACCGACTGACAGCTATGCCGTGCAGGACCAGCTCGTGTCCCACCGCATCTTCGAGCAAGGCGTGGCCGAAGGCATCGGCTTCTACTTCTCCTCAGGGGACGCCGGCTACGACGACCCCTCTTCCTCCGCCGGGCGGAGCAGTGGTTCCCAACGCCTCCAGGTCGACTACCCGGCCTCAGATCCTCTGATCACCGCAGTCGGCGGTACCTCCCTCATGCTCAACGCAGACAACACCTACGCATACGAGACCAGTTGGGGACAGTACAGACTGCCCTTGAAGAACGGGGACACATCCAGGTCGGCGTCGCTCCCCGGCAGTTACCCACAGAACTGGTCGGGAGGAACAGGCGGCGGAACGAGCGTTCTCTATCCGCAACCCTGGTACCAGCAATCGGTGGTCCCTTCCACGCTCAGCCGTCACCTGCCCGACGGCACAGAAAGCTCCCGGTCCATGCGTGTCGTCCCGGACGTCGCCCTTGATGCTGATCCGGTCACCGGAATGCTCGTCGGAGAGACCGTCACCATGCCGGACGGCAAGACCGTGAAGTACGCCGAAAGCCGCTCGGGCGGAACCAGCCTCTCATGTCCGCTCTTCGCAGGGATTCAGGCACTGGCTCAGCAGGCCAGCGGAAAGCCCCTTGGATTCGCCAATCCCGCGATCTATCGCCGTTACGGGACTTCCGCCTATCACGACGTGACCGATGCCCCGCTGGGAGCTGATCAACCGGTGGCCTGGGCGGTGAAGAGATATGTGAACCAACGTAACGGAAGCGGGCCGACGACCACCTACGTCGTGACGACGGGACGAGACGGTGAAGGAGCAGCCAAGCTGCAGGCCCTCACCGGTTTCGACGACACGACCGGAGTCGGGTCACCGGGCCCTTACTACCTTGATTCGTATCGATAATTTCGACGCCGAGAAGGGGGATGAACGCAATGACGTCCAAATTCTGTACGTGTTGGCCGGGAGCGACGGTCCTGCTCACTGGACTCCCCAGCGCAGGTAAAACGACCATCGCCAACGAACTGGCACTCCAATTGAAGTCCCTCGGTCGACGCGTGGAGGTGCTGGACGGAGACGTCATGCGTGCGACCCTCTCCGAAGGGCTCGGTTTCGGGCGTGCCGACCGAGACGCCCACGTTCGGCGCGTAGGCATGGTCGCCGAGGTACTCGCTCGCAACGGCGTCCTGGTACTGATGCCGGTCATCGCACCTTTCCAGGACAGCCGGCAGAGCGTACGCGAGCGGCACCGCCAAAGCGGCACCCCCTTCCTGGAAGTACACGTGGCGACCCCAGTCGAGGTGTGCAGCGTGCGCGACGTGAAGGGGCTGTACGCCAAGCAAGCCACCGGCGAGCTGACCGGGCTCACCGGCGTCGACGACCCGTACGAGGCACCGGAAGCCCCTGACCTGATCATTCAGGGCCACGGCCAGTCGGTCGACGAGTCGACGGCGATGTTGACTGACCTGCTCAAGCGAAGGCGGCTGGTCGAGTGACCGTATGCATGCCGGTAAAGGTGTCAGCGGTTCACCTGGACGCGCTGGAGTCCGAGGCGGTGCACATCTTCCGCGAGGTGGCGGGCGAGTTCGAGAACCCGGTGATCCTGTTCTCCGGTGGCAAGGA
>NZ_JBVJTD010000037.1:0-51781 GCF_055605965.1 Streptomyces sp. NPDC037126 | reverse complement strand
CGGGAACTCCCCCAAATTCCGAAAGGAACGACCACAGATGACCGGTCACCACGAATCTACCGGACCCGATCCCGCGCTGAGCAGCGATTCTCTGCGCCGGGTGACGCAGTACCAGACGGCAGGCGTCAACGCCCGGTTAAAGGTGTTCGCGCTCCTGGAGGCGCAGGGCGTACCCGCGAGCGAGGCGGACGACCTGGTGGCCGCGCTGGAGGCCGGGGCGGTCGCCGGGGCGCAGTGCCAGGTGGTGGAGCTGGGCGGCATGGCGCCGGCCTCTCGGGGCGAGGTCTTCGCGGACGGCTGGGATGACGGCGTGACGGCCGTGAGCGAGGCCCTGGTGGGCATCGCGGACCGGGAGTGGTCCCGGCGCGGCGGCCGGTCGTCCGGGGCCGCTGAACTGGCCGTACACATCGCGGACGTGAGGCAGCGTGAGCGGGCCGACCTGGTTCGGCTGGAGAGGTTCGTCCGGGAGAGCGTGCTGCCGGGCACCCACCCGCACACCACGGCGCGGCGGCGGGTGCTGGAGGCGCTGGGTGAGGCCGGCGGTCTGTGCACGGCTCGGACGCGGAACGCGGACGGGGACGTCGTGGTCTGCACGCTCGATGCCGGTCACTACGACCCGGACGACAAGCCGCCCTTCAAGGACGGAAAGCCGGGCGGCTGGCACAAGGCGGATGCGTCGATCTGGAACGACTTGGGCGCGGCCTGCATTCCGCACGTGGCCCTCTGAAAAACCACAGGAACTGACCGCTCGGGGAGGCAAGGAAATGTCAGCGATTCAGCTCAAGGAACACCAGGTAGATCAGCGCTCCGCGTTTCGCAGGTGGGTGGGATTCCCTGCAAGGTCATCTGTGCCCCCGCAGGGTGCCCGGGGCACGATCGTGTCAGCGACCGGCTCGGGCAAGACGATCACGGCTGCTGCGTGCGCGCTGGAGTCGTTCGCGGACGGCCGGATCCTCGTGACCGTGCCCACCCTGGACCTGCTTGCGCAGACCGCTCAGGCGTGGCGGCTGGTGGGCCACCGGGCCCCGATGGTCGCGGTGTGCTCGCTGGAGAACGACCCGGTGCTGAAGGAGCTGGGCGTGCGGACCACCACCAACCCGATCCAACTCGCCCTGTGGGCCGGGCACGGGCCCGTGGTCGTGTTCGCCACGTACGCCTCTCTCGTGGACCGCGAGGACATCGACGCACCCGAGGGCCAGCGGAAGGTTCGCGGGCCGCTGGAGGCCGCTCTGGCGGGCGGAGACCGCCTCTATGGCCAGCGCATGGACGGCTTCCACCTCGCGATCGTGGATGAGGCCCACGGCACCGCCGGTGATCTTGGGCGGCCGTGGGCGGCGATCCACGACAACGCACGCATCCCGGCGGACTTCCGGCTCTACCTGACCGCGACCCCGCGCATCCTCGCCGCTGCCCGGCCGCAGAAGGGCGCGGACGGCCAGGAGGCGGAGATCGCGACCATGGCCGACGACCCGGAGGGCACGTACGGCGCGTGGCTCGCGGAGCTCGGACTCTCGGAGGCGATCGAGCGGGAGATCCTCGCTGGGTTCGAGATCGACGTCCTGGAGATCCGCGACCCCTCCCCCGTTCTGGGGGAGTCGGAGGAGGCGCGGCGCGGCCGGCGCCTGGCGCTCCTGCAGACCGCGCTCCTGGAGCACGCTGCCGCGTACAACCTCCGTACGGTCATGACGTTCCACCAGAAGGTGGAGGAGGCCGCCGCGTTCGCGGACAAGCTCCCGGAGACGGCAGCCGAGCTGTACGTCAACGACGCCACCGACGACGACCTGGCCGCCGCCGACAAACTGCCGAAGTCCTCCATCGACGCGGAGTTCTACGAACTCGAGGCCGGCCGCCACGTCCCGCCGGACCGCGTCTGGTCGGCGTGGCTGTGCGGCGACCACACCGTCGCCGAACGGCGCGAGAAGATCCGCCAGTTCGCCAACGGCATCGACGCGGCCGGACGCCGGGTGCACCGCGCCTTCCTCGCCAGCGTTCGCGTGCTCGGGGAAGGCGTGGACATCACGGGCGAGCGGGGTGTGGAGGCCGTCTGCTTCGCCGACACCCGTGGCTCCCAGGTGGAGATCGTGCAGAACATCGGCCGCGCGCTCCGACTCAACAAGGACGGCTCCACCAAGGTCGCCAGGATCATCGTCCCGGTGTTCCTGGAGCCGAACGAGGACCCGACCGACATGGTCGCCAGCGCCAGCTTCCGGCCCCTCGTAGCCGTGCTCCAGGGCCTGCGCTCGCATGATGAGCGCCTGGTCGAGCAGCTCGCCTCCCGCGCCCTCACGAGCGGCAAGCGCAAGGTCCACGTCCAGCGCGATGAGGACGGGCGGATCGTCGGGGCTGGCGGCGAGAGCGAGGGCGACGACCAGGAGCAGGACGACACCGACGCTGCTGCCGAGTCCGCGCTGCTGCACTTCTCCAGCCCGCGCGACGCGGCGACGATCGCGGCATTCCTGCGGACCCGGGTGTACCGGCCGGAGTCGCTGGTGTGGCTGGAGGGCTATCAGGCCCTGCTGCGCTGGCGGGCGGAGAACGAGATCACCGGCGTCTACGCCGTGCCCTATGACGTTGAGGTCGAGGTCGGCGTCACGAAGGACTTCCCCCTCGGGCGGTGGGTGCACCAGCAGCGCAAGGCGCTGCGGGCGGGTGAGCTGGAGGACCGGCGCAAGGTCCTCCTGGACGCGCCGGAGGCCGGGATGCTCTGGGAGCCGGGCGAGGAAGCGTGGGAGGCCAAGCTCGCCGCGCTCCGGTCGTACCGGCGGGCCACCGGGCACCTCGCGCCGCGTCAGGACGCGGTGTGGGGCGAGGGCGAGGCGATGGTGCCCGTCGGGCAGTACATGGCCAACCTCCGCAGGAAGGGCGCGAAGAACGGTCTGGGCAAGGACCCGGAGCGGGCCGCCGTGCGCGCGGCGCAGCTGACGGAGATCGACCCGGACTGGGACTGCCCGTGGCCGCTGGACTGGCAGCGCCACTACCGGGTGCTCGCCGACCTGGTCGACGCCGACGGCGTCCTGCCCTACATCGCGCCGGGCGTCGTCTTCGACGGCGACGACGTGGGCAAGTGGCGGTGGCGGCAGCAGGAACCGGGCACTTGGGCGCAGCTCCTGCCCGAGCAGCAGGAGCGGCTGACCGCGCTCGGCATCAGCGCCCCTGTGGCCCCGTCTCCCGCCCCGGCGGCGCCCCGTGCGGCGAAGGGCCCGAGCAAGGCGCAACAGGCGTTCCAGCGCGGCCTGGAGGCCCTTGCGCAGTGGGTGGAGCGGGAAGGTGCGGACCGGCCAGTGCCGCGCGGCCACAGCGAGGAAATCGCGGTCGACGGCGAGGCGGAGCCGGTGGCCGTGAAACTGGGCGTGTGGGTCTCGAACACCAAGTCCCGGCGCGACAAGCTCAGCGCGGAGCAGCTGGGCGCGCTGCGGAAGCTGGGCATCGACTGGGCATGACGGTCCGGCGCTGAGCCGGATTGTGCGAGACCCCGGGGCCGTGATGGTCCCGGGGTCTCGTGCGTGAGGTCTCTGCAACACGGTGGTGCAACAGCGGTCCCGGACGGGCATCCAGGCCCGTCTCCGCAGGTCAGGTGTGCAACGCGGCTCGGGTGTTGCAGCAGATGCCCGGGGGCCGGCTACCGGCGGCGCCGGATGGTCACCCGGGCCTCCGCCAGGACGATGCCGGTCGCCGGGTCTCGGTGCACCGGGACGTACAGGCCCCAGTCGGCGTCACCGGCCGTGAGCCAACCTCCGGCCCACGGGGCATTGGTGGTCGTGAGTACACGACCGGCGAGCGGGCCACCCAGGAGTCGGACGATCACAGCGGTACCTCCATCCGGCGGGACTCTCCCGCCTCACCCCTTGGTGGGGCTCGGCACCGGAAGGACAGCACCGGGGCGCCGGCGACTTCCGTCCCGGCCTCCGCTGCCGGGCTGACGGCGGCAAGGCGCGGCGGCCCCGGCCGACGCGCAACCGGCTGAGCGCGCCCCGATCCCCGGCCGCGGCCGCGCCGCCCGTCCCGCCCGTCCCTTCCTCCTTCACTCCAGCCAAGGGACATGGGCAGAGCAGCCGCAACGGGGATGTCAGCAGGCCGACCACGGCAAAACGGCGTGGTGACCTGCACGGACACGGGGACAGTCCTGCGGGCCGCGCAACACCTAGCGCACCCCTTGGCGCAACATCCAGCGCAACAGATAGGCGCAACCCTTGGCGCAACCTCGTGCTCCTGGTCGACCGGGGCGACCGGTCACGCGGCCCGGACGGCTCCATGGGCGCGGGCGAGGTGGCGCAGCTCGGACCGTGCCGCCGGCACCGAGGCGACGGTCTCCCAGTAGGGGTGCCACCACAGCCGTACGGACAGGCGAAGCAGGCGGCGGCGCAGGGCGGTGGTGTCGCGGGGGCGGTGTGCGGCGAGCGCGTCGTAGGTGGCGTTCCAGGCGGCTTGCGTCTGCACCAGGTCGTCGGGGAAGTCGGTCACGTCCATACCGGCATTAGATCGCTTGTTCGAATTGCGTGTCACTTCCGACACTCCCCGCCCCAGAGCCGTGGTCGGGGGCAGGCCTGCCGTGGTCGGCCTCATGGTCGGGGGTCCCTGGTCGCCCCGACCGCGACCGTCCGGGCCGTTCGGCAGCGGCATCCGGGCGGGTGAATTTCCTTCGCGTACGCGGGCGCAGTCCTAGCGGTGTGCGTCCAACTTGCCTGTTTCCAAGGGGTATTGACAGGTTTTCGCGTGTTCTGTCATGTTCTGTCCGCCGCTTCCGGCGAACGAGCGAGAGGTGATCTCATGCGACGAACCGAGTACGACGCGAGCCAGGCCGCCAAGCGCCTGAAGGTGCCCGCAGCGGCCTTCCGGTGGGCCCGGTACACCGGCCTCATCCCCGACCCGGACGCCTCCTCCTGGCAGTGGTCGCGGACCGCTGTGGAGGCGCTGGACGCCGACGCCATCCGGGCCGCCATGTCTTCCCCGCCGATTGGCGGTGGCGCGGCGGCGGACCGGATCGCCGACGCGCTCGGCACCCCGAACGTGATCGGCGAGAAGGCGAACGTGACGGCGTTCGTGGTGCGCCGGTTCGTCGACCGCGGCCTGCTGGTCGACCTGAGCGCGAACCCCGAGGGGACGCTGCATCACCCCGACCAGGTCGCGGAGGTCTGCCGCCGCGAGGACCTGGCGGACCTGGTCGCCGCCGACACCCCGCTCGGACCGGAGCAG
This sequence comes from Streptomyces sp. NPDC037126, assembly GCF_055605965.1. Taxonomy (NCBI): domain Bacteria; kingdom Bacillati; phylum Actinomycetota; class Actinomycetes; order Kitasatosporales; family Streptomycetaceae; genus Streptomyces; species Streptomyces sp. NPDC037126. The sequence goes on along the minus strand of NZ_JBVJTD010000037.1, from coordinate 46,588 downwards.
GCCGCTGCCCGGCTCCGGGTGCGCCGTGCCGACTTCGACCACATGGTGCGGCTCGGTTGGGTCCGCTCCCCGCAGTCGATCGAGGTCCGCTTCGGCACCAGCCGGGCCGGGGCCGTCGACGTCGCGCTCTACACCACGGCATCCATCGACGCGGTCATCCCCGCCCACCCCGAAGTCGACTGGGAGCAGCTGCGCGCAGTGGAGAAAGGCCGGCGCTCCCCGCTCGCATCGCTGCGCCCGGCACCGGCGCCCGTACCGGCGTAAGCCTCAGTTCCTTCCGCCCGCCCGCGTCCCGCTCCGTCCAGAAGGGCGGCCCGGGGCGCGAGCGTTCTTGTGGCGGGCCGATTCTCAGGCGTGCCCGGCGGCCGGCTCCCACAAGGGTCGGGCGAGCCCGGTCCCGTCGCAGTGGAAACAGCGGCCACCGCCCGGGGTGCTTCGGGCACCGATGGTGCCGGAGGCGTGCCGGAAGAGTCGGGTGAGTCCGGCGATATGTGCCGCGTGGACCGGGAGCTCCTGGCGTCTGCTGAGGGTGAGCTCCAGGGCGACGCCGGGTCCGGTGAAGTGAGCGTGGGGCAGGTCACCGGTCATCGCGCGGAGCGTCTCGTTCACCTGGCGCATCGTCTCCGCGCCGGTCAGCTGCACCCGGGCCGCGAGGATGGTGTCGGCGGCCGCGGTGAAGGCCAGCAGCCCGGCCGGGCGGGCGAGCGGCCCGACACGACCCACGGGGTCGGGATGGCTGTGGTGGAGCTGGGCCAGGGCGTGCCACAGGTCGCCCGGCAGATCCTGGGGTGCGGTTTCTTCTCGGCTGCGTCTCATGGGGCTTGTGTAGGGCCTCCGGCGGGCTGCCGCCGTCGGATGGGCCTGTCCGTCCCGCGCTGTGGTGCGGTGACTTCGGGGTCGGTCCCGCTGTGCGGCCTGGAGGCTGCCGACCGCACAGCGGGCTCGTGCGGTCAGGCTCGCCGGCGGAACCAGCCGCGGCCCCGGTCCGGCTCGGGGTCGTCCTCCGGCTCCGGCGGTGCGGCGGCCTGGGGGCGGGCGGCTTCGGCGGCGGCTTCCTCGCGGGCGACGTCGTCGGCGTGGCAGGTGCCGCACACGGACACGTCCCCGGCGTTCCAGGCCGTCCTGTGCGCGGTGGTCTCCTCCCAGCGCTGGTCGGTGAACTTCTGCCCGCACCGCTTGCACACGGGGCGCTGCGCCTCCCGCTCAGCGACGCGGCGCTGCTCCTCCTCCGCGTCGGCGCGGGCCTCCTGGTCGCGGAAGAGGACGTCGCCGTCGGGGTTGTCCAGCGCGGCCGTCAGCGTCTGCTCGCCCTTGCGTCCCAGCCGCCGCCACACCGCCGCGTCCGCGCCGTGCTCCTGGAGCTTCTCCAGGGTGGTGACGACGACGGGCACCGCCTGGCCGTAGTCCTTCGCCGTGATCCCCCGGTGGAGGGTCCGGTACCGGCGCGGTGCCCAGTAGAGGCGGCCGGCTTCCTCGAGCACCTTCACGGTGTTGGCGACCTTCGCCTCGGTGGTGTCCGCGAACACGAACGCCACCGGGACCAGGCCCTCCCGGCCGGTCGGCGGGTAGACGCGGCGCCACAGCCGCTTCTCGTGGTCGACGTGGTCGATCGCGTCCGGCCGGGAGCGGACCAGGTCCACGGTGTGCTTGTCCGCGTCCTTCGGCAGCAGCCGGCCCCACTCCCAGTACCGGCGCAGCTTGGCGACCAGGTCGTGCGCGTCCTCGGTACGGCGGTCGATCTCCAGCAGCAGTACCGGCACCCCGGCCTCCGGCGCTCGGACCACCAGGTCCGCCCGTTGCACGTAGCTGTTGCCGAGTCGGTGCCCGATCTCGGTCTGGAAGCCGAGCCGGTGGCCGATCCCGGCGCGGTGGAGTTCGGCGGCCGTTGAGGTGACCGCCGCGGCGTGGTCGTCGTAGCCGGTGCCGAGCAGCTCCCCGGTGTCCGGGTCGTACTCCTGCTTGCGCAGCACCGAGACCCGTATGCCCTTCGGCTCCAGCAGGTCCTTCGCCTCGCCGTGTCCTCGCTTGGTCAGCACCCACACCTGCCGCTGGTCCTCCTGCACCGACTCGATCCTCACCAGGTGGTGGTCCTCCAGATCCAGGAGGTTGTCCCGCGTGAGCTTGTCGTGCCGGTTGTCTGGACGGGTCAGCTTCCACAACTGATCGGGCGTAGCCCTCTGGAAGATCCCCAGTGCTTGCAGGAGCTCCCGGCGTCGAGGCCCGGTCGAAGTCCTCCTGTGCTGTGGCTTCCTCGGTACATGAGGGTTGTCGGACCTTCGGCGGCCCCCTGTCCGTTGGGCCTGACCTGCGGAAACTCCCGGTCGTTGGCGACGGGGCGCGGAGGGGGTGATGGAGGGGTCCACGGAGGGGGCTTCTCCGGCCTGGTCAGGGGTCTGCTCGGGCTCGTCTGCGGTGCTCGCCACAGGGTGCTCCTGGAGGGTGGGGCGGGCCTATCCCGCCATTCACCTCGTACAGGTGTGGAATTCGGGCTCCGTGTGACGCCGGTCTGGGAAAACCCCTCCGTCGTGACCGCATCGTGATCAAAACGGAGGGGGGAGAGTTCTCCCCCGTCAGCGGCCGGACTCTGTCCACAGGGCCGCAGTTCGAGGGTGTCTTCGAGGCCGCCGCGATCAGCGGGGCGGCCCGACGAAGAGGGAGCCACCCATGCCCGAGAACACCGTCACCGCGCCGCTCGCCCCGATGGAGCCGGCCGACGTCGCCGACGCCTTCGCCTACATCCGGGCGATGCAGGCCGGCGACATCGACACCGCCTGCGCGGTCGCCGACGACACGGGCCCGGAGCTGCACCGGCTGCTCCTGGACGTCGCCGCGCGCATCTTCATCCCCATCACCGCCGAGGACGACCACGACGGGGAGCCGTGCGCCCACTCCTTCCTCGCCGCCGCGCTCGGGCGCCTGCTGCTGGAGCTCCTGTGCCACAGCGTGTGCCTGGCCGGTGCGCCGGGCATCGCCGACACCATCACCCGCTTCACCGAGAACATCCTCACCGAGGACCACAGCGACGTCGCCGACGTCCTGCGCCAGCTGGAGGCCGCGGGGATGAAGCAGGCGATGGAGGCGCACCCGGCGCACCGCACCACCGCGTAGCCGCACCCTCGGGACGACGGTGGTGCGGTCCGGCGCTCATCCCCGGCGCACATCCGCACCACCGTGGTGCGCTCCACCGGCACCACCGCACCGCACCGCTTCCACCGCACCGCACCGCCGGGCGCCACAGCGGTGTGGCTCCCCGGCATCACCGCACCACACCGGGCGCGCTCCCCTATCACACACCCCCTTGACCGCGACCTGATCGCAAGCCGAAACCGGCTATGTCAAGGGGAAACGTCGCGGTAGCAGAGCTGGACAAGGGGGTGTAGCGGAGCCGGACAAGGGGGTCGCGTGCGGCCGGCCGCACCCGGACAAGGGGTCGGCGGCGGCAGGCGCGCCGGTGCGGTGCGGAGCATCGAGTGCGGCGCACCAGCGCGCGCGAGCGTGCCGGGCATCGGCGGGGTGGTGCGGTGCCGGACACGGTGGCGCACCATCGCGGTGCGCACCACGGTGGCGTCCATCGTCATCCGGCGCACCGGAGTGGAGTCCACTCGGTGGAGCCCATCGGGTGGAGTCCACTGAGTGGAGCCCACCCGATGTCGTGCATCGCCACCGGATGCAGAACATCGTGGGCTCCACTCGGTGGACGATGCCCGGCATCGTCACCACAGCCAGGCACTGGAGTGCCGCACCCGGGACAGGGCGCGGGCATCGCGGCGCGCGGCCGCGTTGCCGATCCGGCTCTGCCGGGAGCGGGGCCGGCGCGAGTTCCCCGCGGCGAGGCGACGCTTGGCGGCGTCCTGGAGCCGCCGCCTCTGCTTGCGCAGCTCCACCTTCTTCGCCGCCTTCGACTTCGGCTTCCGGGGCCGCTTCCAGAGCGGCTGCCACCCCAGGGGCTCATCGGGCTCGGGCTCCTGGTCCTCTTCGAGCGCGGCGGCCATCTCCGCGCGGGCGGCACGGGCGCGGGCGAGGGCGTCTTCGGGGTTGGGCTGTTCGTCGGGGGTGCTCACGTGACTCCTCCTGTGGTCCGGCCCGGCGTGTGGTGGATGCCGGGCTGCTGGGTGTGTGGCGGCGGGGCCGTCGCCGGGGCGGGCTGCGGTCGGGGGCCGTGGGTGGCCTCGCGCGCCCGCCGGCTGTCCTGGATCGTGGCGGCCACCTGCGCGGCGGCGGCTTCCAAGGTCTGGCGCGTCTGCTCCACCGTGACCACGCCGGTCTCCGGCTCCTGGAGGCGGCCGTCCTTCCCTCCGGTGCGGAACGGCTGCGGGTGCGACCTCGAGGCAGCGGGCACGGCGACGGCGTACGGCAGGGGGCGGGAGCCCAGGCGCTCCGCACGGCGGGCGGCGCGGACCCGGGCGGCCAGGGCGCCGGCGGCGAGGCGGGCCCGCTCGTACTGGGGCGCGGTGCGCCTGCGGGTCAGCGGGCGGAGCACGGCCTGGTCCTCGGTGTCGCTCGGGTACAGGGCGCGTAGGTCGGCGGTCATCTTCAGGCCACGCCCGACGGGGCGGGTGTAGTCGTCGACGACCGCCTGCACGATCTGGTCGTCCAGGCCGGGCTGGTGAGGTCGGCCGCGCAGGGCGTAGGAGAGGTGGCGGCGGGCTTCGGCGAGCAGGTGCCGGCGCTTGAAGGCGCCGCGCATCACGTACACCACGGCGACGGTGTCGACGGCGGCCAGGGCGACGTCGACCACCGGCCGCACCCGCGCCCACACCGCCGCGGCCGCCGCTCGCGCGCGCTGTGCGAGCCGGTAGATGGTGCAGGCGCCGAACGCCCGTATCGCTGAGGCGCGCCATCGCTCGCGCAGCTCGGTCAGCGACAGCATCACCGTGCGCTTCGGCGGGCGCGTCTGGTCGGCGGCCTGACAGCCCAGCGCGTAGGCGGCCTGCTCCCCCGGCGGGTGCCCCTGCCGTTCTTCGTAGTCGGCCACCAGGACGGACAGCGCGTCCTCGATCTGCTGGCGGCGGGTGGACTGCCAGCCGATGAGCCGCTGGTCGATCCCGGCGATCTCCATGACCGGCCGACGGCCGGGCGTCACCTCGCGCGGCTCCCACGCCCACCCGAGCCGGGCGGACACCTCCTCCATGAAGTAGAGGGTGTAGAGGGTGTCGGCGGCGACGATGTGGGCCATCAGGGAGTCCGCCGACAGGTTGCCCCACGTCCCCTTGTCGTCCGGCCGCCGGGCGCGGATCGACACCACCGCGTGATCGTGGAGCAGCGGCTTCGACTCGGCAGCTCTCGACTCGTAGTGCCGGAACACCGCGACGATCAGCCCGTCCCTGACCGGCTTGCGGATCTTGCCGCCGCTCTTCCAGCGGATCTCCGCGACCGAATCCTCAAACCACGCCAGCGTCTTGTCCCTGGCGATGTCCTGGCACAGCTCCAGCACCAGCCGGGTGTCGTCATCTCCGAGCGCCCACGCGATGTGTGCCGTCGACGGTGCCCGGAACACCAGGTCCATGGCCAGCCAGGGCGTCCGCTCCTTGGCCTTCTCGGTCTTCGACGAGCGGTTGTGCTCGATGGGCCTGCCCAGCACGGTCGCCCGCCTCGCCTTCGCCGGATCGTCGCCCGCCTCCAGGCGCTCGCGCTCGATCCGGTCGGCGTCCGGGTGCCGGCCTTCCCCCAGGAGCAGTTCGGCCTGCCGCTCGGTCACCACGTCCCCGGCCGTGAGGCCGACCGCTGCCAGGCCCCGGCCCTTCCAGACGCCGGGCGGGACACCGGCTTCGTCCTGGGCGGCGCGCAGCGGCGTACCCGCGGCGCGGCGGCCGTCGCCGACCATCACGCCACGGAAGAGATAGCGCCACCCGTTCCCCGGGCGAACCTCCGCTTTGCTGATCACCGGCCCATGGAACCCCGGCGTTGACCTGCGAAAAAGCGCGATCCCTGGTCCTTCCCGCCGGGCGGGAGGCCATCACCAGATCTTTACCGCAGCGCCCGCCAGGCGGGCCGTCCGGCCAGCCCGAGACGGTAAGCCGTCGCCCTGTGCACAGTCCGCCGCATGAAAACGGAACTGCTCCACGGAGACCTCTGCCCGCTGTGCCGCCGCCCGCTCACGCTGCGCACGGCCGTCGAAGTCCGCTCGAACACGCCGTACCCCACCCGGACCGACACGGTGCCCTACTGCGCCTACTGCGCCAACGACATGCCCCGCGCACAGCAGTGGGCCGACCTGATGGACGCCCGCTACGGCAACTGACCCGGGCCGTGCGAATGCTGCGCGCCGACCACATCAGCGCCACCCGACCCGAAATCCGACTCCAGCCGACTCCAACGCCATCCAACGCGCACCACCGCATCACCACCCACCACCGCTGAGCGCACCGCGTCACCGACGCCCTTCAACACGACCAGCCACCACCGCCCCCGGCCGACCGGCCGGGGGCTTCGTGCGTCCTGGAGGAGTTCGCCGTGCCCACCTACGAGGCCCTGCCCCGCTTCACTGCCGATCACCACCGCCTCACCCCCGAACAGCGCCGCGCCTTCCGCCACGCCGTCACCGCCTTCGTCGACGACCTCCGCACCGGGCGCCCGTTCCGCGCCGGCCTTCGCATCAAAGGCGTACGGCGCACACCCGGCGTCTTCGAACTCACCTGGGACGGCAACGGCCGCGCAACGTGGCAGTACGGCCCGGAGATAGTCCACGGCGAGCAGCACATCGTCTGGCGCCGGATCGGCACCCACGACATCCTCTCCGGCCCCTGACCCGAGATCTTCGGCCACTTTCCCGCGTGAAACCGATGCGGTGTTGCGGGCAGCCGACATCGGTTGGTTGGCTGACCGCTCCGATGACCAGGAGGGGAAAGCCGTGGCAGCAGACGAGAGCGTGGGCGAGTCGGAGCACCTGAAGTCGCTGATCATCAGCACCGCGCAGGAACTCTGGGAGGACAAGGACGCGCTGGGCAAGTTCCTCGCCGTGGTCCGGCGCAGCGAGGGCTTCGTGAAGCTCGCCGACACGCTGGAGCAGTCCGCCGTGCGACCGGCCAACCCGTCGTTCTACGGGGTGCGAAGCACGGAGTTCCAGGACTGACTGTGTACGCCAGCGGCCCACCACCGGGGAGGTGGTGGGCCGCTGGCGTGTCCGGTGAAGCCGGTCAGCTTCGGGTCACTCCGCCTTCGGGAGCCTGATGGCTACAGCCCTGTCGATCTGCTGGAGCAGCGAGCCGATCTCCTGAATGAGTGGAGCGGCGACGTCGGGCTGCGCTTCGACGGCCCGTCGTGCCGCCGCCTTGTTGATCTTCTTCGCCGCTTCCTGGAGGGACGCGAGGGTGTTCTGCAGGCGCTCGATGTCCTTCTCGGCGAGGGGATCGGCCTTGCTATTACTGGGCTTCCGGCTGGACTCCCCAGTTGGGGAGTCCTTCCCGAGCGAGCTGATGTCGGGGACGTCATCGCCCTTCGACTCAGTGCCGGTCTCCCCCTCCGGCGTCGCCAGGAGTTCGCGGACCCGGCGACCGACGTCGGCGGCGTCCACGTCCTTCGCGAGGAAACCGAGGTCGGTGACCACCTTCTCCACCAGTTCGCCCGTGACGCGCGGCCGGCACCGGACGATGGTGTCGTAGACCGTGATCGCCACCTTGTCGCTGGTCTGACGACGCAGCTCGGTCATCTTCCGAACGTGGTACTCCAGCGGCTTGTGCCCGAGGTTGGCGAGCGCCTCGCCAACGCGCCATTCGTCAATGAGCCGGTAGAGCTGGGACTCGGAGATCTCCCAGTTCTCCCAGATCCACTCCGCGAAGTTGGGGTTCTCTTCGCGGTGCAGTTCGGCCGTGCTCATCGTCTCGAGCGCCTTGCCTGCGATCCAGAACGCCTGGTGCAGGTTGTCGACGCCGGCCTTGCAGACCTCGAGGTCCTGGCGCTCCTGGTCGGAGAGTTCGTCTGTGCCGTGGGGCTGGTAGGGCGCCGGGATGGAGGCAAGGGTGGTGCCGGGGAGCGGCTGAACCACGACGCTGGCTCCGGCGGCTGCGGCGGGCAGGCCGCCGCCGAAGAGACCTCCCGCCTGCTGCTGCGGGGCTTGGGTGGTGTCGACGTCGAACAGGCCAGCCATCAGGCAACCCTCCTGTGGTGCTCGAAGATCTCGGTGGTCAGCGACCGCATCTCCTTGGAGAGCGGGATGATCGTGTCTGGGACGACGTCCTCCGCCTTCGCGCGGCCGGCCTTCACGTCGTACGGGCTCGCGGAGTTTGGGAGCAGTTCGGCGTACTCGCCGAACAGCAGTCCCTTCTTGCGGGCGTTGCGGGCCGGGACCTCCCGGTAGCCGACGATCGTCTCCAGGATCGGCGTGCCCTCGCCCAAGGTCGCACGGATGTCTTCGCGTACGGAGCTGTGCATCAGCGTGGCGGAGGGGTTCGAGCCGTAGAGGAAGGCCCCGGCCATCTGGAGGTAGGGGTTCACCTGCTGCTTGACGACCTTGAAGTTCTTGCTGATGCGCTCCATGCCCTTGATGGAGGACTCGTCGGAGCGCGTGGGCACGATCAGCGTGCGGGCGGCGGCGAGCACCAGCTGCTCAAGGGCGTCTTGCTCGGGGGCGCTGTCGAAGATGATCCGGTCGTACAGCGGGGCGATCGGGGCGAGGGAGCGAGCGAGGCTCAGCACGACGCCCGGCCCTTCCTGCATGAGGCGCAGCATCAGGACGTTCGCGATGTCGGCGACCCGGGGTCCGCCAGGGAGCACGTCCAGGTTGGGCCGGACCTCGCGGATCGGCTGGAGCGGAACGCGGTCGTGGATGGCCCGGTACAAGCCCTCGCCGTCCAGGGCTGTGACTCCTTGCGGCTGCACTCCGCGGCCGTAGCGCTTGATGCCGAGGTCGTCGTCGTCCTGGCCTGTCACGCAGATGAGAAGGGTGCGGTGTCCAGCGGCGGCGGATTCGCCGGCGAGGTGCGCGGCGACGGTCGACTTGCCGACGCCACCTTTGCCGGTGCCGACGGCTGTGGCGCCCTCGGGCGGTTCGATCGCCTGTGTCGCTCCGCTTGGATTCAGCACGGGGTGCCCTTCCTCGTTGCTCATGTGTGGACCGCACCGTGCGCGGCAGTGGCATCTTGGCACACCCTCAACCCTTGCCAGGACTGGCTTGCGGGCATCACTCCCCTATTGGGGAGTCCAGGTCTGGGTGCGTGATCCATCGGGTGCTGGAGGGTGCGGAGTTGACGCATCCGGGCCCGGAAACGCAAAAAGCCCCGCCCCCCGGCGCAGGGCCAGGGAACGGGGCTTCGAGGTGGAACGAGCGTCAGGGGGCCCAGTTCGCGGGCGCGCCTTGGTCGGGGTCAGGGATGCCGGCGGCGGTCACCGGCGCGGCCGGGTGCCGGAGTGCGGTGATGGGGATGGCGCCGGGTTCGGTGGCGGGTGTCCAGACCATGCGCCAGGTGTCATCCCACTCGCATCCGCAGCCGTGGTCCGGGTGCGGGTGTCGTAAGAAGACGCCGTGGGTGTGGACGGCGCGCGGGATGCGGGGGATGAGGACCGCAGGGTCATCGCCGGGGTACAGGTGCAGGTTCCGCCAGCCGTGGATCCGGGCCATGTACGCGGCGGCGGCCTCGATGGCGGCGGCCCACTTCTGGTGCCCGAGCACGAGGAACGCGACCGGATAGAGGTGGTCGTCGGTCGGGTCGTCGATCCCGGTGACGTACAGGCCGGAGTGGGCGAGGAAGCCGTTCTCCACCGCGTCCTCGCCGGGCGTCCAGAGCTGTTCGACGGGGTGCATGGTTCCGTCGTCGCCCTCGCTGGTCTCGATCTCGTACAGGGCCGAGGTCATGCGCTCACCCCCGCGAGGGCGTCGGCCAGGAGCGCGGTGACGTCGGCACCGTGCGGGTCGGCGTAGCTGTCGTGGTCGCTGACGTGGAACACGGCGTCCTTCGCGGTGACGGTGAAGCCGGGGATGACGAGTGCGGCGCGGCCTTCCAGCTCGGTGTTGAGGCGGTCGGCGTCGCGGGAGGCCAGCCAGGTCTGGGTGTAGGGCCCGAGGCGCAGCAGCGTGTAGCCGGTGCCGTCGGCGCGGCGGGCTTCGACGTGGACGCCGTAGTGGGCGGGGCCCATGCCGACGTCGTCGGGGAGGGGCAGGTTCGCGGCGGCGTGGGTGAGCATCGCGTAGGCCGGCTGCCAGAGACCGAGGATGGCGCTCGTCTCGCAGCGCAGCCAGCCTCGGTCGGCGTAGCCGAGCTGACGGCCGTGGCGGTAGGCCGCGGCGTGCGGGGTGTCGGGGTGGACCAGGGCCACGGCGATCATCTCGGTGCCGTGGTCGTCGCCGGGCCGGGTGTGGGCGCGCTCGATGAACGGGCCGACGCGCACGGCGATGTCCTGGGAGCGGCCGGGCGTCCAGGGCTCGGGGGCGCGTACGGCGGCGAGCATCGCGCGGAACTGGTCGACGACGGCCTGGTCCTCGGGGGTGAGGGCGCCGGGGCCGTGGCCGCAGCGACGGAAGCGACGGATCATCGGGCGGTCTCCTTCTCGGTGCGGGCGCCGGCGGGCGTCTTGAGGACGCGCGGCAGATGGACGTGCAGGTGCTCGACTACGACTTCGCGGCCGCGGGCGCGAAGTTCGCGGGCCAGGAGTTCGGTGAGTCCGGATGCCCTGTGCCTACCTCCTGCGCAGCCGATGGCGATGCGACTGGGGCCGGCGGGCAGGTCGGCGTAATCGGCGAGGTTGGCGAGCAGCTCGCGGGCGCCGGGCGTGTTCAGGACGACGTCCTGGACGCGGGGGTTGAGGCCGTCGAGGTCGAGGATGTTGCGGGCGGCGGCCGGGTCGCGGAGCCGGTCGCGGACGTCTTCGACCCGGTCGGCGACGGGCGGGACGGGCAAGCCGTCCGGGCCGGTGGGCAGGTGCAGGTAGCCGAACGAGGTCAGACGGATCGAGCGCAAGGGAGAGCCTCCTGCTCGGTGGTGAGGGGCGGGAACACACGGAGCGCCGCGCCCGGCCGGGAAGGGCGGGGCGCGGCGCTCCGGGGTGGTGCTACTGGGTGGTGGTGTCGGTGACCACGAGGAACTGGTCGCTGGGCAGGTCCATCACGACCTGCGCCGGTGTGCCCTGGGCGCGCTGGGCGGCGGCGAACTCTTCGGCCGGCCAGGAGCCGCGGGGAGCTCCGGCGGGGAACCGCTCCAGGACGGTCCGGGCCTGCTCGGTGGTGGTGGCCATCAGGCGTCGCCGCCGTTCACGCGCTCGTGGATGTCGATGAGGGTGGCGATGGCGTCGGGGTTGTCCGCCAGACCCACCCACCGTCCGTGCGCGGTGAAGACGGGCACGGCGTCGGTGTCGGCGTCGAAGATGACGACGTAGTCGCCGTACCTGTCGAGCACCATCTCCCGCAGGACCGGGACCAGCGCGGTGTCCAGGACCTCCAGGGCGTCGACGGTGAGCCGGGCGGGCTCGCCGGGCGCCGGCGGCTGGACCAGGGTGCCGGTCGCGCGCAGCAGGTCGCCGGGCTGGATGCCGTTCAGCAGCTCGTGGGTGATCCGGGGGTCACCGCTGGTGCAGGTGACGACCGTGTCGGGTGCGTCGGCGTCAAGCGCGTCGATGTCGACGGGCCGGACGACCAGGTCGAAGGAGACGGTGCCGCGCGGGCCGGGGCCGGGTATCGCGTCGACCCAGCCGTCGACGGCGCAGTGCTTGGTGTCCATCAGCTGGCCTCCGCCAGGGTCTCGGTGGGGCGAGGGGAGCGGGGTCGGGTGGTGCGCTGCGCGATGTCCAGCAGCTCGCGGTTGCGCCGCTGCTGTTCGGGGGTGAGCGGGCGGGCCTGCGCGCCGTGGCGGTGCCACAGCGGGGAGGCGGGCGGCTCGGGGTAGGCGAGGGCGTGGTCGACGTCGCGTTCGGTGCTGCTCATGGGGGCCTCCGTCTGGAGGGGATGTTCAGGCGTGGTCCTTGCTCTTGCCGCTCTTGGGCGGGTCGGAGACGAACCGGGTCTCGCCGGGATGCGCCGCGTTCCAGAGCTCCGCGCACGTCTTGTGCACGGCCTCTCCGTCGTGGGACCTCAGCGGAGTGGTCTTCCGGCACAGCACGCACCGCTCGGGCCAGGCGAAGTGCCTGCCGTCGTGCCAGTCCAGGAGTTGGACCGGCACGGCGGGCGGCTCGGGCGGTGCGGGTGCGGGTCGACGGCGGGTGCTCACGGACGCAGGTCGGGCAGCTGCTGACGCACCTGCGCGACCAGGTCCTCGGTGGGCTTCCATGGCCCGAGCTGTCCGCGTGCGGGGATCGGCAGGGCGAGCTCCTGGACGTCGGCGAGCTCGAGGTGCCACAGGCCGGGCTCCGCCCACTCGGTGCAGGGCGGGGAGCCGTCCGGGTCCTGGTGGCAGCCGGTCAGCCGGGCGACGCCGATCACGGCGCCGGTTGGCAGGTCGCGGCCGCGGATCGTACGGGCGACCAGCGGCACGCGCAGGGCGGGCCGGTCGATCTGCAGGCCCGAGTGCAGCAGCACCAGGCCACGCCAGGACCAGGGCTGCGGGCGGTTCTCGATCGTCTTGGCCCCGGCGACGATGGCGGTGGTCCACGGCTGCCTGACGCTGATTCCGCGGATCCAGTCGCCCGCCGGCGGAAGGGTTCCGGTGCTCATGCCGCTCGCCCCCAGACTGCTGTGCCCGGCCGTCCGGCCCGGCGGCCGTTGACGGACGGAAGCGTGGTGTGCGCGGCGGTGGCGAGGTGGGCGCGGCCGGAGTGCTTGCCGTCGTACAGGGCGGCGTCGGCGGCCCGCTGCAACAGGCTCAGGTCGCGGGTGCCGATCACGGCCGGGGTCGCGGCGCCGACCGAGGCGGCGACGTCGACGGTGCGGCCGTCGTCCAGGACGACCGGCGTGTGCAGCATCCGGACCAGCTGCGCGAGGCGCTGCTCCAGGCGCGCGGCGGTCACCTGGACGACGACGGCGAACTCATCGCCTCCGAAGCGGCCGACGGACGCGCGCGGGCCCGCCCACGCGGTGAGCCGGGCGGCGGTCGCGGCCAGGACGGCGTCCCCGGCCGGGTGCCCGAAGTCGTCGTTCACGGCCTTGAAGTGGTCCTGGTCGACCATGACCACGGCGAGGTCGTCGTGGCGGGCCAGGAGCCGGCGCGCGCGGGCGGTGTAGGAGTCGCGGCGCAGCAGGCCGGTCAGCGGGTCGCGGCGGGTCGCGGCGAGCTGCCGGTGCAGCGTGACCGCGTGGACAGCCCAGCCGGTCAACGGCACGGCGGCGGTCGTCAGTAAGAGGGTGCGCTGGCCGATCTGGCCCTGAACGCGCAGGAGGGACGACATACTTGGGTTCTCCGTCTCGTCTCGTACGGGATGGATGGGCCCGGGGCAGCCGACGAAGCCGCCAAGCAGAGCGGCTGTCCCGGGGCGGAGCTACAGCGCGAAGTCGCTGCGGGTGGTCCAGCTGACGGGGTTGTTCCAGAGGCCGGCCTTCGCGGCGGGCCACTCCATCTGCCAGCCGGGCCGAAGCCCGCGCGCTCCCCAGCTGTCCGGCTGCTTGCCGGGGATCTCGAGTCCGGCCGTGTGCGCGGCGAGCGCGGCGTCGTACACCTCATGGGCGCGACGCAGGGCCGCGGCGGGGGAGTCGGCGACGCCGGTGAAGACGTGCACGCCGCGCCGGGCCGGGTCGGTGGTGTCGTGTATCGGGACGTCGACCTCGTAGATCCGCAGGTACATGACGTCCAGCTCCTCTCTGTGCTCGGTGGTGAGGGACCACCGCGACCGCCCCGGCCTCCGTCGTGCTGGAGGCCGGGGCGGCACGGAGCGCCCGTCACACCGCGCGGATCACGCGACCGCGTCCGCGTACTGCGCCTCCAGGTCGGCGCGGCCCTCGGGGTCGTCGCCCTGGAGGTCGTGGTCGTCGGCCTCTTGGTCGACGTCGTCAAGGCCGCCGTGGACGGTGCAGACGATGTCCGGGTCGCTGTCCATGTGGCCGGTCAGCGCCTTGTGCAGGTCGGTGACCGAGTAGGCCGGCGCCCACGCCTGCCCGGCGCACTCCGGGTCAAAGGGGCAGGGCAGCAGGACGTCGAAGCCGAAGTCGCCCTCGCCGTCGACGTCTTCGCGCAGCGCCAGGGTGAGGTACTGCTGCCCGAGGCGGATCTCCGCGACGCGGTCCCGGCCGGTCACCAGGTCCGAGCCCGGCCGCCACCGCCACAACGGCAGGATCTCCGGGCCGAAGAAGCGGCGGGCCAGCCACAGGTCGCCCAGGCCGTCGCTGCCGTCGCGCCCGAGTTCGGCCTCCCTCACCCGCGAGAGCCGCTTCAGGAACGGCTCCAGGCGGTACAGGGCGTCGGCGAAGACGACCGTGTTGAAGCCTTCGGCGGTGAGCCGCTGGTGGGAGTGGACCATGGCCTGGTGCTGGGAGCGGACGACGTCCTCGGGCACGCGCCGGTTGTCCGACCGCGGGCCCTGCCGCTCCAGGCACACCGGCAGCGGCGTGGCGACGACGACCGCGACGGTCGGCATGCCGTGCCGCTTGGCGGCCATCACCAGTTCCACCCGCACGGACTGTTCGACGTTGGTCGCGTCGATGACCGTGTTGAGCTTGCGGGCCATCCGGCGTTCCAGGATCAGCTTGAGGACGTCGGCGGCGTCGCCGGTCGCGCTCTGGTCGCCGGGGTCGTCGCTGACCGTGCCGCGCAGGGCGTCGAGGGAGAGGACCTGGGAGGCCGGCCAGGTGCGGGCCAGCGTCGACTTGCCCGCGCCGGAGGCACCGATCAGCACGATCAGCCCGTTCTCGGGCAGGTCCGGGTACAGCACCGAGGTCATGCGTCGTCTCCTTGCGGGTCGAGGGAGCGGGCAGCCCAGTTCAGGCGCTGCCCGGCGTTGTCGGTGAGCAGGGCGGCGGCCTCGTGCAGGGGGCAGGAGGCGTCGCCGTCGCGGTCTGGCTCGATCTGCTCCGCCCTGCGGGCGGCGGTGGTGACCAGCTGCGCGAGCATCGGGATGAGGCCGCCGGGGACGTTGACGTCCTCCTGGAGCTCGCGCAGGATCGCGGCGAGCTCCTGGCCGTCGACGTCGTCGGCGCTCAGGTCGTCCTCGATCTGCTGGAGGGCGAGCTGGGCGATGCCGACCGAGGCGCGCACCCGGTCAAGGCGGGTGCGGGGGCGGCCGGTCACCGGGTGGTGGCCTTGGTGGTGGCGACCACGGCGGCGACGGTCTCCCAGCCGTGGTGCCAGGCGGAGTCGAGGTGGAAGGCGCCGTTCATGCCGAAGTCGGCGAGCTTGTAGAAGCCGCCCTTGCCGGTCTTGGTGGCGATCTTCTCCAGCAGGCCCTTGCCCGGGACGCGGCGGTCCGCGGCGTAGTGGGTCGTGAAGGAGATGGCGAGCGCGGCCGCGGCGGCGGCCGGGTGGACCTTGATGCCGAGTGCGCGGGCGCCGGCCCCGGCGACGATCGCCTGCGTGGCCGTGTAGGTCAGGCAGTGCGTCAGGCACGCCTTACGGCCGTCGGCCGTGCCGTGGGTGGTCTTCTCCTCGGTGTCCGGGTCGACGTAGGTGACCGGGTGGTCGTCGGAGGCGCCCTTCACGCGGGCGCAGAAGTCCGACTGCACCCAGAAGTCTCCGATCGCGCTCCCGGCGCGGGTGAGTCCGAGAAGGGCGGCGAAGACGGCGGGACGATGCTGCATGCTGGATCTCTCCTGAGCTCGAAGGGGTGAGGGAGCGGGCGGCCGGCCTTTGCCGGTGCTGCGGCCGCCCGGTTGTGCGGGCCCCGTCCCGGCCTGTGCGGTCGGGACGGGGCTGGCTCACGCGGCCAGCCGGTGAACGTCCGGGGCCGGGAGGGTCATGAGGCTGCTGGGGTCGACGGGCGTGCCGTCGAAGCACTCCAGGCAGCAGCCGAGTTTCTTCGAGAGGCAGATGTAGAACCGCCTCCCGCACTGGCCACAGGTCTGCCGAGCTGCCATCGCCTGATCGAGGGCCCACTCCTGAGCGAGCGTCGGCACCCGCTTGGGCACCGCCAGGTCGACGCGGAGCAGGTAGCCGCGGGTGGGGTGACGGCAGGACCACTGCGGGCGGGTCGCGCACAGCCTGCAGCGCAGGATCGCGACCGGGCCCTCGTTGCCGCCGGGGCTCAGCCCCATCTCTCGTAACTGCCTGCGGGTGACCAAGCCTTCGGGCACCGTGCTGCGGTCGTACTCGGGCAGCGCCGCGTCACTGCGCGGCACCCGGGTCACCTCGCGGCGGCGGCGCTTCTTCCTCGGGCGCGGCATCACCTGCTCCAGGCGCCGGGCAGCCGGTCGGGGCGGTGCGGGTAGCGGGGGCCGGGACGCTGCGGGCGGGGCCGGCCGATCCGGCGGCGCGGGCGGGGAATGAGCACGAGCAGTTCCTCCAGTCGTCGGTGAACAGCGCTGCACCCCGCCGACGTCGTGCTGGTGTCGGCGGGGTGCAGTGGTGGTGCGGCTGGGTTATGCGGCGAGGCCGTGGGCCGTGTGCGTGGAGTGCTCACCGGGCGTCGCTGGCGCGGGCGTGGTGTGGCCCGGCCGGGGCGTCTCCGGCTGCTGCGCCGGGGCGCCGTGCAGGTGGGTGCCGACCAGGTAGCCGATCAGCAGCCCGGTGACACCGAAGACCTTGTGGCGGTTGACCTTCCACCAGGTCGGCGCCGGGGGCTCGGTGAGCACTCCTATGACGGCCGGGGCTTTCGCAGCCAAAACGGGGTCTCCTTCTCGCTCGGGGTGGGGTGGTGCGTGCGGCCGGGCGGCCTGTCCGGTCCTCGCCGGCCCCGGAGGCGGGGCGGGCGAGGGCCAGGCAGAGCGTCAGGTCAGCGGGCGGTGCGGAAGAGGCGGGCGGCCCACGACCGCAGCCGGTCGAAGCGGGTCGGGTGGGTGTGCCGCCAGGCGGTGGGGAACACGTCGTGCTCGGTGGGGAAGGAGCGGGACGCGCCGCACGTGCACGTCCAGGTGTACGGCTCGGGGCGGGTGTCGTCGCGGGTCGCGGTGACCTTGGCGGGGAGGCCGTCGTGGCTCCCGTGGAAGGTGCCGACCCAGAACTCGGTCTGCTCCAGCTGCGGCTTCATCAGGTTCCCTTCGGTGCGCGGTGGTGGTGTGGACGGGGCGGCGCTGGTCAGCGCTGGAGCGGGTGGATGTTGTCGGGACCGAGGTCGTCGCCCGCCGGGGTGGGGGCGGGGATGGTGGCGTGCAGGTGGATCGCGGGGTTGAACTGGTACTGCGGCGGGTGGTTGTGGACGATGGGCCGCAGGGTCAAGCCGCGCAGGGCGAAGATGCTGGCCAGTGCCCACATGAGGGCGGCGAGCCCGGTGGCGGCGGCGCGGCCTCCGGCCGGGGCGGTGGACCAGATCATGGCGAGGCTGCCGATCCCGAACAGCAGCCAGGCGATGCGGGCTCCGGCGTTGCCGAAGAACCCGCCGACCAGACCGAGCAGCCCGGTCAGTTGCCAGAACGCGTACAGGGCGGCCGGGGCGACGGACAGGTGCGCGGCCTGGTCGGCGAGGAAGACGCGGACGGGGTGGTCGACCGTGCCCCACAGGCCGCTGCCGTCACCGGCGCTGGTGGCCGGGACGGTGGACAGGCCCTTGAGGGTGGCGGAGGCGATGTCGCCGGCGGCGTCCAGCATCAGCACGATGAGGCTGAGCCCGCCGAACAGCGCGGCGGCCTTGATCCAGTTGGCGACCTCGTGCCAGCTGGCGTGCCGGGCCTGGAAGACCTCTTCCCACCGCTGGTAGAGGAAGCCGCCCTCTTCCCAGGACTCCTTCCACGCGGCGCGCAGCCGGGCGAGCCGCCGGGCGCCGGGCTTGCCGTCCAGTTCGGGGGCCGGCGGCACGGGCGGCAGCTGGTTGAGCACGTCGAGGAAGGACGGGGTTTCCTGGCCGTTGACCGGCTTGTCGTTGTTGGGCATGGCGTAGCTGCTCCTTCGGCGAAGGGATCGGTGAGTGGGCGGTGCGCGCTGGCCGGAGCCGGTCAGCGGATCTCGTTGCGGGTGCGGGCGAAGAACGCGCCGCGCGTGGTGCTGTTGTTGTGGATCTCGGTGTGGTGGGTGACCGGACCCTCGAAGACGTTCTTGGTGACGGCCGCGCGGGCCTTGCTGATCGCGCCGCCGATGGCGGTGGCGGCCATGGCCAGGCCCGCGAAGGGCAGGGTGACCATGAGGACGCTGTTCAACGTGACGGAGGCCAGGCCCTGGAGCACGAGCCAGGCACCGCAGCCGATGCCGGTGACCCCGGCGCCCACGCCGATGGAGGCCACCGCGATCCCGGCCGCCCAGGCCGGGACGATCCGGTGGTCCTCCTGCTTCACGGGCGGGGCGGTGCCGAAGGCCGGCGTCTCGGTGTCGTCGCGGAACGAGGTGGGGTGGTGGCGTACGGGCTTGCTCGCCCATTCGTCGAGCAGGCGGCGGGCTTCGGCCGCGGCCTCGGACTCGGGCATGCCGGACTGGGTGGTGTTCAGGGGGTCCATCGGGGGTCTCCGATCACGCGGGAAGGGGCGCGCCCTCCTGGCCGTGATGGCCGGGAGGGCGCGTGGGGGAGTGGCCGCGCGCAACGGCGGAGGGCGTCGCCGGAGTCGTGTCCGGCGGCGCCCTCCGGCGTTGTGCAGCGGGTGAGTTGGGGCTGACGGGTGGGTAGTCACCGCACCGGCGCCCCGGGCATCCTCGATCCGACAGGCGCGGTGGAGGGAATCGGGTGGAGTTCGTCTTCGAGTGCGGGTGGTGCGGCGGGGACAACTTCTTCGTCGGCAAGCAGGTCGGCTTCTGGGTCGACAAGTGGGAGGTCCCCGCGGAGTGGGACTGCCGCTTCTGCGAGGGGCTCAACTACACGCCCGACCCCCCGTGGACCGAGGCGTAGTCAGAAGCTGGAGATCAGTCCGGCGAGCGAGACCAGGCCGCTGTTGATGGTCGGGGCCAGGCCGGTCGCGGCGAGGGTGAAGCCGAACAGCGTGCAGGCCAGCGCGGAGCCGACGCGGACGTAGCCGCCCTTGACCAGGACGACGACGATGATGCCCAGCAGCACGGCGGCGGAGATGGACAGGGCCACGGTGGTGGTGCTCCTTCACAAGGGGTCGGGTGGGGCCGGCCGTGCTCGGGCTGGCCGGCCCCGGGGATGGGTGGGGGTGATCAGGCGTCGGTGAGGCTCTTGATGGCCTCCAGCGCCTGGCGGGGAGAGGCGACCTGCTCGGAGCGGCGACCGCCGCCCTTGGAGCCGCGCCCGCCGCCGCCCTTGCCGCCGCCTCCGCCGCGCCGGCGGGAGCGGCCCTCGCCGTCGTCGTCCTCGTCGGGCTCGGGCCAGAACTCGCCGGGCCTCACGGGCTCGTTCCAGTCGAACCACAGGCCGCGCTTCTCCAGCTCGCTGATCTCGTGGTCGGTGAGCCGGTTGACCTCGTCGGGGAACAGCTCGGACAGGTCGGTGTCGAAGTCCGCGTACAGCGACCGCATGAGAACGGCGCGGCCGTTGTCGAGGACGATGACCGCGACGCCGCCCGTGCTGACGCCGTTCTCCGGGTCGGCCTCGCCGCGCATGGCCCGCTCGATCGCGGAACCCTCGGTGCGGGAGTAGCGGGCCGGGATGGTCGGCACGTCGTAGGCGTTCTCCATGGTGCCCTCCGCCGCCTTGCGGGTGGCGCCGGGCGAACCCATGTTGAAGATGACCGGCCTCGAGTTCTGCCGCAGGTTGTCCTTCATCTCCGTGGAGAACCCGTTGTGCGCGAACGGCGACTGTCCGGCCGGGTTGAAGCCGATGCCGTACTTCAGGCCGGTGACCGTGAGGTCCTCGCCGTCCTTCTGGATGAACTCGCCGAAGTCCGCGTCCTGCGCCGCGGTCATGAACTCATCCCCGTACACGTTCAGCTGCCGGTACGGGCAGCGCGGGTCGCCGGGCTTGTAGTCGTGCGGCTGGCCGTCGTGCGGCCAGGGCATATCGGCGCGGATCTCGCACAGCGCCTTCGCTGCCCGCAGCGAACGGGCCATCCACAGCGCGTTCGAGCCCTGCCGGTCGATGTAGCGACCGAGCACGGTGGTCTTCTCGTCCTTGCGGACGGTGCCCAGCCAGACCACCTGGCCGTCCAGGGACTGCGCGGCCATGTGGATCGCGAAGAACTGCGTCTTGCCGGACCGGCTGACCCCGAGGGTCAGGCCGTGCGCCGGGGCGTTCTTGTCGTGCTGGTACACCATCGTCTTCACCGGCTGGCCGGTGATGGTGAACCCGCACACGTACATGCCCTTGGCGTCCGGGGTGAGCAGCTCGCGGGTGGCGGAGAAGATCTGCGACAGCGGCGGCTCATCGAACGCGCTGATCAGGAACTCCGCGCCGTCGATGAGGACGAACACGCAGGAGTCGTCCTCGGGCAGCTTCAGCGCGCGGCAGACCTTGGCGAGGTCGATGCGCGGGGTCTCGGTGGGGTCGGCCATCTTCGCCCGGTAGAAGGTGACGCCGCGTTCGTCGTCGCGGGTCTTGTGGACCAGCTCGGAGCCGGGGGCGCCGCCCTTGGGCCCGCCAACCTTGTCCGTCCAGCGTTCCTGGTCGGTCGGCTTGGTGCGGCGCCGCTGGTTGGCGTCGGGGGTGATGTGGGCCTCCATCCAGCCGGGGCCGCCCTGGCGGCCGGGCTGGATGGCGACCTCCGCCAGGACGACGTCGCTGGAGTGCACGCCGAACGGCGCGGCGACCGCGGCCTCCGACAGGCCGGTGATCGGCCGTCCGGTCTCCGAGGCGCGCAGCAGGATCGTCATGTCGTGCTGCTGGCCGGGGTGCCGGGTGGCCTTGACGATGTGGGTGCGGCCGGGCATCCCGGCCTGCTCCCACAGCACCCGGGCGTCGCGGGTGAGCAGGTCGGCTCCGTCGTCCGGCTGCGCCACCGACTCCTCAAGGACTTCGGCGGGCGCCGGCTGCGGGGCCGGAGCGGCGAGGGCGGGGCGGTGGCGGCGGCGGGTGTGCCGGGAGAACGGCATCACCAGGTAGCCGGCCGCCGCCCATCCGGCGGCGAGCAGCCCGTCCAGCCAGTACGGGCCGAAGCCGGTGGTGTGCCCAGCGGCGACGTCGACGGCGGCGGCCAGGACCAGCGGGGACCAGCGCAGGATCTTGCGTCCGGCGCCGGGCTCATCGCTCTTGGCGGCGAGGAACCAGCCGCCGATCCCGGCCGCGCCGGCGAGCTGCACGACCTGGTTGACGGGGCTGTCGGGGTAGAGGTTCGGAGCCACGGCCAGCACGGGCGCGGCGAGGGTGTAGGCGAGGCGTTCGAGCGCGACGCTGCGCGGCGTGGTCACCGGCTTCTCCTTCGGCGAATGAGCACGGGCGGCCCCGCGTGGTGCGGGGCCGCCCGTGTGAGGGGTGAGTGAGGGGAGCGGTCAGCGGTTGAAGAACCCGGGCCGGGGCGTCTTCTCGCGCCGGTTGGAGCGGATGTCGTCCAGCGCGCCGTACAGCTTCGAGTGGGTGCGCTTGGTCTCGTAGGTGAGGTCGGCGGTCTCCTGCGCGGTGTCGTGCAGCTTCTTGACCTGCACCCCGGCGCCCCCGAGGGCGACGCTGACGTTGCTGGTCAGCTCCACGAACTTCGGGTCGAGTTCGGCGTTGCCGACGTCGCGGGCCGCGTCCTCAGCGCGCTTGGCGTTCCTCATGATGCTGCGCATGAGCTCCTCGAGGCCGAGCCCGGCGTCGTCGAGCGCCTGGCCGAGGGTGTCGAGCTTGGCCTGGACGGCCTTGTAGCGGTTGTCGCCGTCGGCCACGGCGGGCGCCGCGCTGCTCGGGCGGGGTGCGAGATCGCTACTCATCAGCGGGTTTCCTCCCTGTTCCTAGTCGTGGTGGGCGGCGGCCGACACGTACTTGAGGCCCGCGTCTTCCTTGGCAGCCATGTCCTGGCCGTAGATGCGGGCGACCATCGAGGCCGCGAGCTTGGCGGCCTCCAGGGCCAACCCGCACTCGGTCGCGCACCGTTCGGCCTGCTGCTTCATGCGGGCCGCGGCGTCGGCCAGGTCCGAGATGAGCTCGGTGACCTCGGTGGTGACGTTGTGGTCGCCGATCAGGTCGGTGGCCATGTCCCGCAGGGCGTCGGCGACCTTGTCGAGGGCCTCCGCGAGGGCTTCGGCCCGCTCCTGGTCGGAGGCGGCCTGGATGGCGATGTTCGCCATCTCCATCAGGTACTCGTCGAACGTGATGTCCGTGCGGTGCTGGGCGGCGAGGCCACCCCCGCCGGACGGCCTGCTGACCTCCGAGCTGCTCACGCTGCTCCCTTCCGTGCTGGTCGGCCGACTGGTGCCGGGCCGTGCGGTGTGCCGCTCCGGCGCGGGCGGCAGGCCCCGCACGCCGGTCGTCATGGCCGCGGGCTCGTCGGGGACGATGTCCGCGTCGACGATGTCGTCCCCGCCCTTGGCGTCGGCGCGCGGCGGGCGGGTGGGACGGTCGGGCCACTCCACCGTCGGGGTGGAGTCCTCCGCGCCGAACGGGCTGTCCGCCGGACGGCCACGCCGACCGGTACGACCCGTGCGGCCCGTACGACCGCGTCCCGTCCGGCCGGTGCGGCCGGTGCGGCGGGTACGTCCGCGTCGTCCGGCCCGGCCCGTGCTGCCAGTGCGCCGACGCCGGAACCGCCGCCGCTTCTTCGCGCCGTCAGACGCCCCGTCACCGGCCGTTGAGTCGGTGCCCGGCGTATCACCCGCCTTGCCGTCCTTCGCGGCGCTGGAGGCCCCGTCGGGGGCGTCCTTGGTGGTCTTGGCGTCCTTGCCGTCGGTGCCCTTGGCCTTGGAGTCCTTATCCTTGGTCAGGCTCACCTTCTCGGTGCCGGCCGCCTTGGCGTCCTTCGCGTCCGCGGCGGCTTTCGCGTCGGCGCGGCGCTTGTCCCAGCGGCGCTGTGCTTCCTCGCCGACGGCCTTGCCCAGCGTGGTGCGGCCCGGGTCGGCCGACGCCGCGGCTTCCCGCTTCGCCTTCCGAGCCTCAGCCCGCTGCGCCTTCCTGGCCCGGCGGTCCTCCCACGCCTGCTGCTGCTGGGCGCGGGCCTGGTCGCGGTCCTTGCTCCGGTCCGCGACACCGGCGGCGTGCCCGGCGGTGCGCCGTTCCTGCCGCCCGGCCTGCCGGACCCCGGCGCGCTCCTGGCGGCCGCGGGCCCGCTCGGCACGGGCGCCGGACGCCTGACTGGCGCCGTCACCCCGGGAGTTGCCGTTCCGGCCGGAGCCGCCAGAGCCCGTCTGAGCGCCTTTCGACCCCCCGGACTGACCGCTGCGCCCGGAACCGGCTGCGCGGCCGCCAGAGCCCGACTGGGGGCCCTTCGTGCCGCCCTTGCCGCCTCCGGCGCCCCCGGTCGATCCGGTCCCCGAACGGCCGCCGGGGCCGCCGGAGTTGGAGCCGCGCGAACCGCCGGACCGGTTCGGCCCGGCGCCGGAGTTGTTGCGGGACGGACCGCTGCCGCCCCCGCCGCGCGAGGACCCGCCCCCGCCGCCGGCCTTCGAGCGGCCCTTGTCCGCCCCCAGGCCGGAGCTGGACGACTTCGTGCGGTCGGCGTCGGCCTTTCCGCGCGCCGCCGCCTTGTCGCCCTTCGCTTTCATCATCGCGGCGTGGAGCTTTCCGTTCTGCTCCATCATCGCGACTTCCTGCGCGGTGCGGCCCTCCAGCAGCGCCGCCTTCCGTGCTATTTCAGCCTCACGGAAAGGCGCTTCGCTTTCGTGATTGGCCCGCGCCGTTTCCAGCCGGAATTCCAGCCAGTCACCGAGACGGTCAGCGAGAGAACGCGGCTGAACGTATTCGCCTTCGAATTCGATATCCGCGTCATCGTCTGCTTCGGGCGGGGAAATCCCGTCCGAGCGCAGCGCCATTGCCGGGTCCGGAGCAGCCGGAATCGTCGGCAGCTCCATCGTCGTTTCCTCCGGGGTCTCCGGGGGAGCGGCCGGAATGTCTTCCGGCGGCGGAATGGTGTCGATGAAATCCGGGGTCGGCGGCAGCGAGTACGTGGAATCGCCGCTCCACGGGCCGTGGACCAGGGTTCCGCCGCCGGTGTCGTCGGACTCGTCGGACACAGGGCACCTCCCTTCCAGGGGACTTGACAGACAGTGGGGTCTCGTGTGCACGCGCGTGCACGTGCACGTGTGCACGCTTTACGCGCGCGAGGCCCCGCCGGAGCCCGGCGGGGCCTTCGTGGGTGACGCTCAGCTACGCGGGCCGTGCTGCTTCAGGACGGTGTCCGCGTACTGCATGAGGTGGTCGAACAGCCGCGGGTCGCCCGCCTGCCGCTTCTCCAGCACGAGCTTGAAGAGGCGGCAGACCAGCGTGAATGCGGCGATGACGTCGCCGCGTCCGGCCTTGATTTCCTTGGAGATTTCGGACCGAGTAACGCGGAGCCAGAATTCCATCCGGCCGACTTCCCCGCGACTTTCGATCGCCTTGCGCTCTTCTTCCTGCAGCCAGCTGTTCCGCCCTTGAATGGAGCGTTCAATGCTGCTGAGGGGGCGCGTCACGCCGACTCCCTCCTACCGAGGTCGTAAATCGACGTGGGGCCACCATACCCGGAATTCTGGGTCTGCGCACCCTGCTGGGGCGGATTGGGTGCGGCCTGGAGGCTCGGCGGGTTCTTCTTCCGCTGCCTTTCCAGCTCCTTTTCCTTCCTGTCCTTGGCCGTATTCACAACGGCCTCATCGTGGGCACGGCGCTTATAGGCGCTCTTTTCCAGGCCCTCAGTGAGGTTGTTCAGGTTCTTGAGGACCTGCCCGAGGGCCTTTTCCACGGGCATCGCGCGCAGCCTGGCGTGGTACCAGCGGTCGCCCTCCACGTGCGTGTCGCGCAGGTGCACGCGGGTCTCGTGCGCGAGGGTCTCCAGGTTCTTGCCGATGTCCAGCAGGACCCGCTGAACGTCGGCCAGGTACCGGGCGGTTGCCTCCGGGCTCTGCGCAACGTCGCGCAGAGGGGAGTAGTTCGGGTCGTTTTCGCTGTTCACGGCGGGGATTCCCTCCTGGTGTACTTGTGGGGGCTGTGACTGCTTCCGGCAGTCGCAGCGAGGGCCAGCCCGAATCCCGCGGGCTGGCCCTCACTGGTGTGTGCCGGACGGTGGATCAGGGGCGGTAGCCGCCGGCGAGCAGCTCGGCTGCCTCCTGGCGGTACTCCGAGGCCGTACCGGGCGAGGTGACCGCCAGCTCGTGCTGGATGTCGGCCAGCGGCAGCCGGTCGGCGTCGCCGCCGGCCACGAGGATCATCCGGGCGACCCGGCGGACCGCCCGCTCGCGCGGCTTGAGCTTCGCGACGTCCTCGGCTTCGACCGCGCGCTGCTCGACTTCGGCAGCAGCCCGCCGCGTTTCGGCAGCAGCCCGCTCGGCTTCGGCGGCCTCCCGCTTGGCACGCGCGGCGTCGGCGAGAGCGACCTCCTGGAGGCGCTCCTCCTCAGCCTTCTTGCGGTCGGCTTCGGCAGCGGCCCGCCGCGTTTCGGCAGCAGCCTTCTCCGTTTCGGCAGCACGCCGGTTCGCTTCGGCAGCGGCCTTGCGGGCTTCGGCGATGGTCTGGGTCTCGATCGCCTGAGCCTCCGCCGCAGCGACCCGGTCGGCCTCCGCAGCTTCCTTCCGCTTCTCGGCTGCCTGCCGCTCCAGTTCCGCCGCCCGAAGATCAGCAGCGGCCCTGGCCTCGCGCTCGTCGGACTCCTTGCGCTCCGCCTCCGCCTCACGTGCTCGGGCTTCGGCGACCACCGCGTTGTCCAGCGCCTCCTTCTCCAGCGCGGCGGCCCGCTCTGCGGCGCTGACCTGGGCTCGGGCGTAGGCGCGGGCCTGGCCGGTCTGGCCGTCGACCTCCGCCTGGACCAACTCCACCTTGCCCTTGGCGCGCAGCCGCTCGGCTTCGGACTCCGCCTTGGCGACCTCGCTGCGCGTCTCCGCGTCCAGGCGGCGACGCTCGGCTTCCTCCGCACGCTCCTGAGCTGCCTGTTCCTGCTCATCGGGCATCGCCAGGGCCTGGTCGACGGTGTAGCCGTACGGCGCCATCTTCATCGGCAGCAGCTCATCCTCGGACGCCTTGGAGATGTCGCCCTTGTACTTGCGCTTGAGCCACTGCTCGTACGCGATGAGCTGCTGGTCACGGCGGATCATCTCCGGGTAGGAGGTGACGCCCCACAGCCGCATCCGGCGGAAGATCCGGGCCGTCGCGATCGGGGCGAGGATCCACCGCAGCAACGGGATCGAGTCCCGTTCGGCCTGCTCAGGCCGGACAACGCGGTCGATGGCGTCACGGCCCAGCTCCACCACGGTGATGAAGAGGACCGGCACGACGCCGTGCGCGCCGGCCGCGACGTAGTCGATCAGCTTCCAGGCGCCCTCCGGGGCACCGGACGCCGCGTTGAGGACGACCGTCGCGGCCGTCAGCAGCCACACCGGATAACGAATCCAGCTGATGGGGCGCTTGAGCCAGGCCATCAGCAGGTCGACCGCGATCATCACCATGATGCCGACGTCGACGCCGACCGCGAACAGCTGGCCCTTGCCCAGCGAGCCGAAGCGGAGCTCCTTGAACGCGAAGTCCGCGACGTGCTCGAAGGACAGGTACAGGCCGATGCCCGCGAGGGCGAGCGCGGCGATGACGATCGCTCCGGTGGTCCACTTCTGGGTACCGGTCAGCTTCGCCGGGGAGCGGCCCGTTCCGGTTCCGCTTTCCGTATCCGAAACGAACTCCGGCGCATCCGAAACGGTGCCGGTCGTCCGCGAAACCGGCTGAGGTGTTCCCGAAACGGCGGCCGGTGCGCTCGTGTCGGGGTCGGGTTCAGCCGCGGTGCGCGGCCAGTCGGTGATCGTCATGTGGGGCCTCCGAGGGGGCGTTCAGGGCGTGCGCGAAACGGCGGGGGCTGCTCCCGAAACGCGGCGGCGCGTTCCCGAAGCGGGGGTCGGTGCGGTCGGTTGATCACGAAACTGGCACCGGCTCTACCCGCTCCGCGCGCACGAAAAGGCCGGCGGCCCGGGGGGCGGGCGACCGGTCTCGCGAAGCGTCACGGGGCGGACTCGAAACTCGATGCGGCTCCCGCCGGGCGGGCGCGAAGCAGTGGCCCGTGGCAGGGTCAGACGAGCGCGCGGCGGGCCGGGTCGGTGTCACCGGCGAGGGTGGCGACCTCGCGCAGCCGCTCCCGCTGCTCCTCGATCAGCTGCGTCGCCGAAGCGGCCAGCGGGGTGGCGCGACCCCAGCGGTCGACGCCGTCCCGGACGATGCGGTACTGCGGGAGCGGGTGGGTGTAGTCGTCGACGTGGTGGATCTTCCAGTCCGACGCGTCGTACCCGAGCTCCCCCGCGACCTTCGCCAGCGGCAGCGCTTCGTCCCACCCGGCGACGTCGACCTGGTCGGCGGCGGCCTGAGCGAGTTGGAGAGCGACACCGTCGAAAGCGTCAGCGGCCTCACTCGCGGCGCGCTCCGCGTCCGTCAGGCGCATCAGCTGCGCCCGCCAGTGTCCATCTCCGGTACTCCAGAACTGCGCGAAGGTGGCGACCAGTTCGTCCCGAGCCGCCGTCCACGCCGACCAGAGCGGCGCCGCCTTGTGTAGCAGCGGCGTGGCCTGGCGGCGCAGTCGGGACTGGGACCAGAGCACGCGGGCGGCGGTGTACTGGTCGCGCAGCTGGTCGCGCAGCTCCCAGTTCATCGCCGGGTCGTCGTACGCGGCGGCCGGCATCTCCGGCTGCGACTCGAAGCCGGTGAAGGCCCTGAAGCGGAAGGCGATGCTGCCGCCGTCCGGAGCGGGCCGGGCGTCCACGAAGTGCGGGTGGTAGTACCGCGAGGCATCGGCCGGGGCGGTATCCGCCGGGCTGGCCGGAGTCGCGCGGTGGGGCAGGCCGGTGTCGTCCAGCGGTGTCTTGAGCGGGATGGTGTGCGCCATCGGTCCTCCAGTGGAGAGCAGCAAGCTCGAGGTCGTTCCCGGGCGGAGCCGTGGGAAAGGCCGGCGGCCCGGCATGCGGGCGAGCGGCGTGGTGGTGCGCTGCGAGGCGGGAGGGGAGTTGCCCTTGGCTCCCGCGCGTGGACTACTCGCGCTGTCCGGCTCCCCGTCACCGCCCGTCCCGGCCGCCGTGGTGCAGCGGTCGGTGCGGGCGGATCAGGCAGCCGCCAGAACGGGTCAGGCAGCGCGGTTGCGGGCGGCGCGGCGCTTGAGGGAGCGGCGCTCCTTCTCGGACAGCCCGCCCCACACCCCGGCGGCCTCACCGCGCTCCAGCGCGCCCTGGAGGCAGGACTCCATCAGCGGGCAGCGACGGCAGACAGCCTTGGCCTCTTCCTCCTGGAGCAGGGCCGGGCCGCTGTCCCCGATCGGGAAGAACAGCTCCGGGTCCTCATCAGCGCAGGCCGCGCGGGGACGCTCGGGCGCGGCAGCGGTGGAGACGGCGCCGTAGTACGGGGTGCGTACGATGGAGGTGCGATTCATCAGGGCCTCCCAGAAGGTCCAGTGCGAGAGACAGCCCCGGGGCGGCCACCCTGGGGCTGTTCTGTGTCGACGGCCGGACGGCCGGAGCGGGCGGGAACTCCCGGCGCTCTCCGCCGGCCCCGGCCGGGACGGCGCGGGGACGACGGGCAGGGCCGGGGATCAGCGCTGCTGCTTCTGGCGTGCGTTGTAGGCGTCCTGGAGGCGAGCGAACCGATCGTGGATCGGCACCCCCTCAGCACACGGCGTCTCGCCCTGGCAGGCCGGGCAGCCGCCGGTGTGCTCGGTGGAGTCCTCGAAAGCCTTCATGTAGCGGACGAACAGGTCGTCGGTCGGTCGGGCGCTCATTTCTGGTGCCTCTCCGACCGCTGGTTCTGCTCCCGGTTCTTCTGCGAGAGCGCCTCGCGTTCGGCGTCGGTCATGCCGCCACCGCCCAACCGGTCTGCACCGCAGCGAGGTTGAGAACGAGGACCAGGGCGACGTCGACGCGGGCGGCGTCCTCGGGCTCGTAGCCCTTGGAGTCGTCCTCGCGCTCGATGTCGTCGATGATCCCGGCCCGCGGCTGCGCCGTGGTGCGTGTCATGCTGAGCTGCATCAGGTCCTCCGAGTCAGGTCCTGGACAGTCCCCGGGCCGCAATCCCAAGGGCTGTCGCGATCACTCCCCACTTGGGGAGCTGACTGCTTGTACGAGCAGCCAAGGCCCCGGCCTCCCCTCTGCGGGGTGGCCGGGGCCTTGGTCGTTCGTCCGGAGCGGGGTCAGCTCGCGCGGCGCTTGGGGTGCAGCGTCGTGAGCGGCACCGGCGGCGCACCGAGCGGCGCATCGCCGTCGGGCAGCTGCGCGCGGCGGGTGTCGGCGTCGCGGACCGCCGACTCGGTCGACGCCCACTTCATCTCGCGCAGCAGCCACAGGGGGCGGCCGTCGCCGGGCTCGTCATCCGCCGGCGTCTGCTTCTGCGCGGCGATCTGGCTGACGGCCGGGGCGACCGCGGTCTTCGGCTTGCGCAGCACGGTGGTCTTCCGGCGGTGGCCGGTCTCCGCGTGACCGTCCTCCAGTCGCTCCTGCCACTTCCGGACCGTGACGTTGACCGTGACCAGGCGGTTGCTGCCCAGGCGGCAGCGGACGGCCGCGTCCTTGCCTGCGCGGCCGGTGTCGTGCGGCACGACCTTGGGCTTCTTGGTCTGGAGGCCGGTGATCGGCACCCACGTCTCGCAGTCGGGGCAGACCAGCGACGCGCAGGCCGGGCGCAGGTCGTACTGGTGGGGCTTGAGAGTGGAGAGGGCCAGCGCCGGGCGGGAGTTGACGGTGCGGGAGCGGGTCCGGCTCCGGCGGGGGCGGGCGGTGCGCTCAAGGGTCGAAGCAGACATCTGAACTCCTCACGGACGGAGTGGCGGGGGCGCGGGTCGCGATGCTCTCTCCGCCCTCCGGGCCGCACGGCACGAGGCCGGCGTCCCGCAGGACAGACAGCGCACAGCGCTGCGACGTGCACGCAGTTGTCGCGGCCGTCAGGCTCCGGAGGAGTTCGATGGTGCTCTCGCGCCCTCGGATCCCAGCGAGCTGAGGAGGGCTACTCCGGCCGCCCCGAGGGGCGGACGACTACTGCGGTCTTGCGGTGGTGCTGAGGGGCGTAACCCCTGCTCAACGGAGCGTTAGGGCTATCGCTATCGACTAGTAGAGACCATGGAGCCGCCCCGAGTCAATAGCGATAGCTCTATTCGTGTCGATCGCTTGTGCTCGCCCATCGCTGCCTGATAGAGCTAGCCCTAGAATCAGATCCGAGCAGCACTCCGAAAGGTGGCTCCGATGCCCGTCTCGTACCGCGAGATCGCCGCTGACCTGCGGCAGCAGATCAGCGAGGGGCGGTACCTGCCGGGCGACAAGCTGCCGATGCTGACCGAACTTCAGGACCAGTACGGCGCCGGCTACCAGACGGTGCGAAGCGCAATCACCCTTCTGGAGCAGGAGGGCCTGGTCGTCGCGGTGCGCCGCAGAGGCACCATCGTGCGCGAGCGTCCGGAGAAGCGGCGCATCACCCGGTCGCGGCAGGTGTTCCGCGATGAGATCGGCTACTTCTTCGACCAGACCGCCCAGACTTGGGCGGCGCTGGAGGCCCCGACCATCCGCTGGGGCGTGATCCCCGTCGACTTGGCCGGCCTCATGGGGCTCGACACCGGTGCTGAGGTCCTGATCCGAGACCGAGTGATGGGCGACCCCGAGACGAGGAAGCCGAAGCAACTGGCGACCAGCTACCTCCCTGCCGACATCGCCCGCGGCACCCAGCTCGCGGAGGCCGACACCGGTCCCGGCGGCATCTACGACCGCCTGGAGGAGATGGGACACCGTCCGCTGCGCTGGAGCGAGGGTGTCTCGGCTCGCATGCCCTCCCCCGAAGAGGCGGAGGCGCTGAACCTTCCGGCCGACGTAGGCGTTCCGCTCCTGCGCGTCGTGCGAGTCGCAACGAGCCCCGACGGCAGGGTGGTTGAGCTCAACGACACCAGGATGAGCGCCGAAGAATTCGAGATCGGCTACTCGATCCGCCGCCATGCGAGCGCTCGACTCGCTGACGACGACGGAGAACCTGACGACGACCACTGACCACACCCCCTGACCGGGCTCGACTGCTCAAGTCGGTTCTAGTTGCGGGGGAGACGCGAGTTCCAGATCTGACATGTGGCCGAGTGAACTGGCCACACTGGCCACAGGGATTGGGGCGGGATGGCGCAGAAGGCGAACGAGCTGACCCCGTGGGTCTCGCCGTTGCACAACTGGGGATACCAGCTGCGCGAGCTGCGAAAGACACGCGGCCTGAGCCTGCGGGGCCTGGCCGAGCGAGCCAGGATCGACCACAGCCACCTGGCACGATTCGAGCGCGCAGAGCGGAAGGCTGACCGTGCGCAGGCCGCACTGCTCGACCGCGAGCTGGGCGCGAACGGCATGCTGTTCCGGCTGTGGGAGAGCCTCGACGACGACCGTGGCCATGTGGCCAATCCATCGGTTCATGTGGCCAAGTCCTCTGTGGATCTGGCCCTGGCCTTACCGGACCAGGCAGCGTCGGACGGTGAAGGGATCTCTGTCCCGTGTCGTCTAGCTGATGGGTCGGTGGTTTGGGTGGCTCTGGATCGGCGTGCGCTGCTGCGCGCGGGGGTGGGGCTGGGAGCCGTTGCGGCGGTCGGTGTCGGTTCGCCGGCATCTGCGACTTCGGGCTCCGTACCAGGGCTGGTCCGCAAGGCACGTGCAGCATCGGCGTACGGCTCGACACCGGTGGAGCACCTGCGCCGCACCCGCCGTGTGCTGATCGACACCGACAACCTGCTCGGGCCGCACCGGGCAGTCAGCGCGGTCCGTGACCACATCGAGGTCATCCAGGTGCTCCGACGTGACGCCAAGGGTGTCGACCGGCATGACCTCATGGAGTTGCAGACCCAGTACGGCGAGCTCCTCTCCTGGCTCTACCAGGACCTGGGCAATCCGAAAGCCGCGTCGTACTGGCTGGACCGAGCGATGCAGTGGTCGCAGACCGTCGGCGACGGCGACCTCAGCACGTACGTCATGGCCCGCAAGGCCCAACTGGCTGGCGACACCGGGGACCTGGTCGACGTGGTCGACCTCGCCGAAGCCGCCCAGCGGATGGCGCGGCCGCGCAGCCGGCTCGCCGCCGTCGCCCGCACGTACGAGGCGTACGGGCACGCCCTGCGCGGTGACGCTGACGAGAGCGCGCGGGCGATCGACGACGTCCGCAACGCCCTCGATGGCGCCGCCGCCGACCCGACGCCCTGGGGCGTTTGGCTGAACGCGTCATACGTAGAGATCCACCGCGCCCAGGGCCTGGAGGCCCTCGGCAAGCACGACCAGGCCGCGGACGCGTTCGCCGACGCCATCCGACTGATGCCCGACGGATACCACCGCGACCGCGGCGTCTACATGGCGCGGCAGGCCGTCGCGCTGGCCGGCGCCCACGCCCCGGAGCAGGCCGCCACCATCGGGATGCACGCGCTCACCGTGGCGGAAGACACCGGCTCCGGCCGCATCACCAACGAGCTCACCCGCCTCGACAAGGCCCTGATCCCCTGGCGGCGCGAACCGGTCGTCTCCGAGTTCCGCGCCGCCTTCGACTCCACCCTCTTCCACGAGACTGAAACGGAAGCCTGAGCAGATGACTGCCCGCCCGTACGTCGTGCTGTCCGCCGCCATGTCGGTCGACGGCTATCTGGACGACACCAGCCCCGAGCGGCTGCGCCTTTCCAACGCCCCGGACTTCGACCGCGTCGACCAGGTCCGCGCGGAGTCCGACGCCATCCTGATCGGCGCTAACACCATGCGCCGGGACAACCCGCGCCTCCTGGTGAACAGCGATGAGCGGCGCGCGCAGCGTGTGGCCGACGGCAAGCCGGAGTACCCGCTCAAGGTCACGGTCACCAAGTCCGGTGACCTCTCCGCTGACCTCAAGTTCTGGCACTTCGGCGGCGACAAGCTCGTCATCACCGTGGACGACGCGGTGGAGAAGGTCCGCGCGACGCTCGGAGACCTCGCCGACGTCGTCAGTGTCGGGCCGGACCTCGACTGGGGCCTGGTCCTCGATGAGCTCGGGCGCCGCGGCATCCGCCAGCTGATGGTGGAGGGCGGCGGCACGATCCACACCCAGCTCATGGCGCAAAACCTCGCCGACGAGGTGCACCTCGCCATCGCCCCTCTGCTGGTCGGGCAGCCGGAGGCGGCCCGCTTCCTCGGCGCCGCCGACTACCCCGGCGGATCGACCGCCCGGATGCGAGTGCTGGAGGTCCGCGCGATCGACGATGTCGTGCTCATCCGCTACGCGCCGAAGGAGCGCGGCTGATGTACGCGCCCGGCCGAGACCAGGACCTGCGCTGGATAAGGCGTGCGATCGACCTCGCCGCGCTGTGCCCTCCAGCTACAGGCGCCTACTCGGTCGGCGCGGTCATCGTCGGCGCGGACGGCACCGAGCTGGCTGCCGGCTACTCCCGCGCGACCGACCCTCACGAGCACGCGGAGGAGGTCGCCCTCGCTCAGCTTCCCCAGGGCGACCCGCGCCTCACCGAGGCGACCATCTACAGCACGCTGGAGCCCTGCTCCCAGCGGCGCTCGCCGCGCACCCCGTGCGCTCAGCGGATCCTTGCGGCCGGAATTCCGCGCGTTGTCATCGCCTGGCGCGAGCCCAGTCTGTTCGTCGACGACTGCGTCGGTTACGAGCAGTTGGTGCAGGCCGGGGTGACCGTGGTGGAGCTCCCCGAACTTGCTGGAGCCGCCAAGGCGGTCAACTCCCATCTGGGCAGGCTCGCGTGACGGCCATTCCGGACGGTGGCGGGCCTATCGACGGTGCTGTGTCTTCCTGCGGCGTGCTGCCGATCGTTGCAATGCCAGAGGGGGTGACATTCGCCGGTGACATCCAAATGTCACCGGCGAATGTCACCAGACGCCGCGGCAAGTCGCGTGCCACACTCACCACGTCACTACCCGCTGACCAGGGAGAACTGGTGGCTGACAACACTGTCCCGCCGGGCTTCCCGCCTGACGGGGATTTCCTTGCGCGCCTCCCGGCAGGCGAGTTCAACATTCCTGGCAGCTCGGACGTTGCTCGAATTCGTCCGACAGCTCTGTCCGGTTCTAGGGCTAGGCTGTGGATCATCGGAAACGGCGAAAGCCCCAGGACCGTGCAGGGTCCCAGGGCTCTCGAACGGGGCGAAGCTCCGTTTGGGCGACACCTGATGGGAGGTGATCGCGGGATGAAGAGTACCCGCGTCTGCGGAACTGCACGCGCATCTGCGCCGTTCCTCTTCTGCGATCACACCATCGGACTCGCCTTTGGATATGCGCCGACTCCGCTCTCGCATTCGAGGGGGTCGGCCATGACCTAGCGGCCATCGGCCGCGCGCGCCGACAGGTGGAGTGGCATCCACTGGCCTCGCGCGGCCCGTCTTCCGACCGGACACACCGTCCAGGTCGGCGCTCAGATCCCGGTTGGCCCCGGTTCTGGGCTCCAGCTCATCGAGCTGGGTCTCTTCCATTCAGCACCACCCCGCTTTGGCAAGCGGGTTGCTCCACCCGGTCCGCTTTGGCAAGCGGGCCACCCCGGCTCTCCAGGAGCCCCTTTGGCAGGGGGCCTCTGTTGAGCCACCAGATGTGTGTCCGTCCGGTTCTCCGCGTTCGGCGGCCTTGGCAGGCCGTCGGGCTCGGGGGCCCGGTTGGTGTCCATCCGACGAACCGTTCGGCCGTGGTCGGGTCCCTTGGCAGGGGCCTGGTCGCGGTCGGGCGATCCATATGAAGGTTGGTGTCCCCGCCATAGTGCACGAGATCGGTGTCTTCTGTCAGCTCGACCGTGTCCGATTCAGCCTGGTTCGAGCCCCCCGCCTTTCCCGCGTGACGGGATTCGCTCACCCCGTTTGCCCTGTTCACGGCATTAATCACGAAGATTCTTCGGGGTGGAGTGTCACACGCCCCCCGGTCCGCGACACCTATACCAAGAGGGGGGCCCATGTCCTCCTGGCGGCGCCGGCCGCCGCGGTGCTCCGGAGCTCCGTCCCGTGGGGCGGGACGCGATCCGAAGTTCCTGCCCGCCGGGCGGGAGGGAGCAGGGGTTTCGCCGCTGCTCGGACTCTGTCCACAGGCAACCTGCGCAAGGCTGCCGAGATGATCTCTTTCTCGTCCGTTCGGGTGGGCCGATGAGCGCCGCGGCGGCGTCGGCCGCCGTGCTCCCGCGCCCGCGCACGGAGTTCGCCGGCGGGGCGTCGCGTCGTCGGCTGCGGTCGGTTCCGGCGCAGGCCGGTCCGGTCGCACGGCTGGAGCTGGGTAACCCGCTCCAGCTGTCGAAGACG
Source organism: Streptomyces sp. NPDC037126 (assembly GCF_055605965.1). Classification (NCBI taxonomy): domain Bacteria; kingdom Bacillati; phylum Actinomycetota; class Actinomycetes; order Kitasatosporales; family Streptomycetaceae; genus Streptomyces; species Streptomyces sp. NPDC037126. The sequence continues at coordinate 11,511 of NZ_JBVJTD010000037.1, read as the reverse complement.
ATGCGGGCCCGGCTGCTCGCGGCGGTGCGCGCGTTGGTGGCGTCCCCGGCGCTGGCCGGTGCGTCGGACGGCGCGCGGCTGGCGTCGGTCGTGCTGACCGCGAAGGCGGATGTGCGCAAGGACTTCGAGACGTCGATCTGGGCGGCGGAGCTCGGTCGGTGGCTGGGGGTGTCGCAGTCGACCGTCGCGCACACGGTGCTGCCCGAGCTGCGCGCTGCCGGGTTCCTCGGCTCGAACGTCGCGACGAACGCCTTCGGGCACGCGACGGGCCTGGAGTGCTGGGTGATCCCGATGTACCGGGCGCAGAAGGCCGGCGACCGGCGGCACCCGCTGGCGCTGTCGCGCTCCGAGCTGGCGGTGCTGCTGAGCCTGTGCGAGGTGCTGTTCGGTCCGGGGTGGGCTCCGAAGGACAAGGCGCCGGTCCCGGCCGGGCTGCTCGCCGGTCGTACGGGCCGGGGTGCTGCGACGGATCGGCTCGGGCTGCTGTTGATGGTGCTGACGGCGGGTTCGGCGGGCTGGCTGCAGCTGTGCCCCGGGTCGGTGGACACCGGCCGTGGGCGTCCGGCGGCGACGGTCGCGCGGCTGCTGGGCTGCACGGCGGCGGCCGGGGCGAAGGTGCTCAAGCGCCTCCAGGAGCACGGCGTCGCGGACGTGGTGCGCAAGGAGACCAGCTCGGGCCTGAACGCGCAGTCGCGGGTGCGCCTGGTGCCGGTCGCGAAGGCCCACGGTGTGGCCGTGCGGGAGGCCCGCCGGGTCGCCAAGGCCCTGATTTCAGACCTCGCCGGTACTGCATCCGGAGATCTTGAGTCCGACGAGACGGGCGAGACCCTTGTGACGACTGGGATCGAGGGCGCCGGACAGGGCGGGGTGGCCGGATCGGCAGACCTCACCGCAACTGCACAGCACCACGCTCTCCACGCTTCTGGGGTTACTCCTGGGGGTTCTCTTGCGCTCTCTGGTGGCTTTTCCGGCGAAGGCCGTGGTGGGAACCACGGTCTGCCGGACCGCGCGTGCGTGCGCGAGGACGGCGGCCCGCTCCGCGGGGAACAGCAGGAGAAGTCCCCGTCGATGATCAGCGAGAAGCCCGGCCGCGGGCCGGTGGCCGACGGTGCGGTGCGGGTCGTGGACGGTGCGGGTCAGGGCAGGCAGCAGCGGGGGAGGGTGCCTCTGCCGCCGGAGGATCTGCGGGCCGTTCTGGCGCCGGTGGACCTGGTGTGGGCGCGGCTGGAGCGTCCGGCCGGCCGCCGCCTGGTGGAGGCCGCCGCGCGCAGCGAGCTGGGCAGGGTGGTCGGGTTCGCCGGCCGCGCGGACGCGCCGCAGGTCCTCGCCGACCGGCTCGCCCGGCGTCTGGCCGACCAGATGCGGCTGGCCGGGCCGATCAAGGACCCGGTGGGCTGGCTGATCGGCGTCGGTCTGCCGCAGCGTCAGCAGTGCGGCGACGTGCGGTGCGACGACCGGGTGCTGCTCGACTCCGGGCAGGACTGCCCCCGGTGCGAGGAGAAGCAGGCCGACCGCCGGGACCAGCGCCGCGCGGTCGCGGCCGCCGTCGACGCCGCGATGCCCGGCGCCTCGGAGGCGGAGCGGCGGGCGGCCACCGCCAAGCAGCTGCACCAGGACGTGACGGCCAGGGCGTGGGCGCAGGTGCACGAGTGGGACCAGGTCCGCGCCCGGCAGGCCGCCGCAGCTCAGGCCCGTGCCGAAGCCGCGGCCGCGCAGCCCGAGGACCAGGTCCCGGCCGTGCCGGTGGCCCCGGTCGTGCTGCCCGCGCCCCGTCCGGCCGCCGTGGTCCCGGGCCCGGAGGTCGCGGACGTCGACGACGACCAGGAGCTGGTCCTCGAGGACCTGACCCGCGAGCAGGTACTCGACTGGCGCACCCGCGCCGCGCACGACCACCAGATCGTCCACGACCACATCGCCCGGTACGGCGAGCACTCCGCGCAGCGCCTGTTCACCAGGTCGTTCGTCGCGACCGTGCAGCGCCTTTCGGGCCTCGGTCACCTGAACCTCGGCTACACCCCGTGGGGGCAGGCATGAGCGGCAGCGAGGTGTCCGGCGTCGACCTGGCCCGGGTCGCGCTGCGGGCCGCGATGGAGGCGGCGCGCGCCAACGGCGGCGGCCAGAAGGCGAAGGCGAAGCCGCGGCCGGTCCGTGCGGTTCGACGGGACGGGCGCGAGCCGATGGGCCTGGGGGCTGCGATCGGCGCGCTGGTCACCGAGCGCGCGTGGGAGCTCCCGGCCGCCGGCGCGACGCTGCGGGAGCGGTGGGCGGCCATCGCCCCCGAGCTCGCCGGGCACGTCGCCGCCGTGTCGTACGACGCCGACGCCGGGCAGCTCACGGTGTGTCCGGAGTCGGCGGCCTGGGCGACGAAGGCCCGGCTGGAGCAGACCCGCATCATCGCGGCCGCCAACCAGTCGGCGGGCCGGACGGTCGTCCGGTCCCTGCGGATCTTGGCGCCCGGCACGGTGGCGGTGACCGAGCCGGCCGACTCCGGCCCGGAGCCCGTGGCCGCGCCCGCCGGGCCGCCGCGTACCCGGGAGACCGCCTCGGGCGGCTACCGCCGCGCGCTCGCCGCGCACCAGGAGGCGGTGCCGCCGTCGCGGGTGGACCCGCACATCGCGGAGGCGGTGGAGCGGCAGACCGCTGCGATGCGGGAGCTGTCCCGCCGTGCGTTCCCCGAGCCCGATGCCGTCGCGGACGATGCGCCGGCCCCGATCGAGCAGGCCCGCACCGAGCGCCGCCGCCAGGCCGACGTCTCGCGCGCCGCGGCTCTGCGCCGGGCCCGTGCGGAGCGTGCGGCGAGGGAGGCCGGGACGGTGGCGGCGGTGACGCCTCAGCGGGCCCCGCTGCGGACGTCAGCATGAAACGTCGCCTCACCCTCAAGAGGGTTCGTACGGTGTTTGTACGGTAGATGTACGCGAACCTTACGGTTCATGGGGTAGAGTGTGGGTCAGGAGGTGTTCCATGTCCGAGATGTTCGACGCGGTCGACGCGCTGGTCGCGTCCCGCTCCGCCCTGCCGTCGGCGGAGGAGCGCAAGCGGCTGCGGGTCGCGCACGGCCTGACGCTGGACGACGTCGCCGGCGCGCTGAAGGTCCGCCGGGCCACGGTGTCCGCCTGGGAGTCGACCAAGAAGCCGACCGAGCCGCGCGGCCCGGAGCGTGAGGCGTACGCGCGACTGCTCAAGCAGCTCGCGGAGCTCTACCCGGCCCCGGTGCCCGCCACGTTCACCAGCGCCCCCGCCCCGACGGAAGCCCGTCCTCTGTCCACAGAGGAGGCGTCCGAGGCTGCGGTCATGACTGCAACCGAGAACACCCAGACCCCCGCCCCGGCCCCTGCCGCCGCTGCTCCGGCCGCCGCGACCCGCCCGGCGAGCACCACCAGGAGCACGTCGACGTCGCGCCGCCCCGGTGCGAAGAAGGCGGCCCCGGCCGGAACCCCGGCGGGCGGCACCGACCCGCGGTTTGAGAACGGGCCGCTGGCGGTTCTGGACATCGAGGACGGGAAGGTCCTGGCGTACTGCGTCGGCGGCCTGGTCCTGGAGGTGCCCGCCAAGTCCTTGCCGTCCCTGATCGACTGGACGCTCAAGGAGGCGAAGCTCGGGCAGCCGAAGCTGTCCGGACCGGGCAAGCCCGCCGACCCGCTGATCGTGCTCACCGAGGCCGCCCTGGAGCGCTACGGCCTGCCCGTCGCCCTCACCGAGGAGGAGCGGCACGCGGGGCGGATCCCGGAGGGCCACAAGGTCATCAAGCAGCTGACCCGCGCCGACTGGCAGCTCACGAAGAGGGGCTTCGGGCCGTGGGCGCGGATCTACCGCCCGGCCAAGGGCTCGGACCGCCAGTGTGTGCAGCTGTGTATCCCGTCGTGGAACGCGCTGGACACCCGGCACTGGGGCGACGCTGCGCAGCTTCCGCCGGCGGAGCTCGCCCGGGTCCTGGGCGCGTACGCGTCGCGGGTGATGACGCCGCGCGGTTCCACCGCTGTCACCGGCCTGGAGCTGATGACCGCCCTGCACCCGCCGACCTACGCCGTCCGCGATGAGGAGACCGGCGTCCTGCGCCAGGCCGACGACAAGACCCCCGGCTCACTGGGCAAGGACGCCATCGACCCGATGAACTGGCCGCCGTGCGAGGTCCCCGACGGCCACCCGGTCCTCAAAGACCTGCCCCGGTTCCACGTGCGCGGACCGGCGGAGAAGCTGTTCGAGGAGGCGTACGACTGGGCGCGGCCGATGACCGACGCGGAGTGCACCCTGCGCCACCTGGTCGGCATCGACGTCAACATGGCCTTCGCGGCCGGAGCCAACGGCTTGAATGTCGGGCTCGGTGAGGCGACGTACGTCAAGGCTCCCGCGTTCGACCCGAAGCTGCCCGGCTCGTGGCTGGTCGACCTGAGCCACGTGGACCTGTCCCGCGTGAAGGTCGGCAAGGAGTGGGTGGAGCTGGACGGCAGCCTGCTGCCGAGCCCGTTCACGCCGAAGGGCGAGCGGCCCGAGGGCCCGGCCTGGTACGCGACGCCCACCGTGGCGTACGCGGTGGAGCTCGGCTACGAGGTGCGCCCGCTGGAGGCATGGGTGCGCTACGACAACGGCCGCTACCTGGACGGCTGGTACAACCGGCTGCGCGACGCGTTCCTCGCCACGATGGCCGACCTCGGCGTCGACGCCGACCTGGCCCCGGCCGACTTCCTCGCGGCGATGGACGGCTACAAGGCCCGTGACCCGGAGCTGGCGATCGTCGTCTCGGCGGTCAAGGCGACGGTGAAGGGCGGCCTGGGCAAGCTGCGCGAGCGGCCTCGGGGCGAGGGCTGGCGGCCGGGCGAGCCGTGGCGCGCGCTCTCCCGGCCGACGTGGCGGCCCGACATCCGGGCGGCGGTCATCTCCCGCACCCGGATCAACCTGCACCGCAAGATCGTCAAGCACGCCGCCTTCACCGGCCAGTACCCCATCGCGATCCTGTCCGACTGCGTCGTCTACGCCGCGAACGGACCGAGCCCGCTGGACTTCCTGCCCTACCGGGAGGGCAAGCCGCTGCCCGGCGGGTTCAAGCTCGGCATCAACCCGGGCCTGGTCAAGCACGAGGGCACCCAGGACGTCCTGTGGGGCGAAGAGGTCCGCGAGCGGTTCAACGCGCCGGAGCTCAACCTCGCCCGGTACATCAAGGACGGCACCGTCACCGACGTCGACAACGGCGAGTAGGGGAGTACGCAGGCGATGAGCATGTTCGGGGACGGCCTGGACAAGGCGGTGCAGAAGGCGTTCACCCGCCCCGCGCCCAAGTCCGCGGGCCCGCAGATGCGGTACATGGTCAAGCAGCTCGGTGGCACGAAGGCGGTCGCCGAACTGCTCGGCATGTCCCAGCGGCAGGTGGAGCGGTACGTGGCGGGCAAGGCCAAGAAGCCGCGCGCCGACCTCGCCGCGCGCCTGGAGCGCGAGGTGACCAAGCGGTGGCAGCCGCAGATCCGGGCGAAGGCCAAGGCGAAGGCGGCGACGACCGGCGGCATCGTCATCGACGCCCGCGCCCGCATGGGCTACACCGCGCCGATCGGGTCGACGGACCAGGACCGCATCCGGCACCTGACCGTCGCCTTGCCGCCCCGCTATGCCGCCCGCCTCTTCGAGGCCCAGGAGCAGGGTGCCAGCGACGACCGCCTGCGGGAGATCGCCGCCGAAGCGCTCAAGGAGGTCTACTTCCAGGACGGCGGCCGCCGCGCCGGAAGCCTGGAGGAGGTCCGGTTCACCGACGTCGAACACCTCGAGTTCGACCTGTAGCAGCCACGCCCCGAACAGCCCGCGAGCCCGGACCGATTGGTCCGGGCTCGCTCGCGCATCCGCGGGGGTCGGATGGTCATGCACGCGATGCCGTGCTCAACGAGGGCGGCTCGCCCGGGTCACCGGCTCAGTGCGCGGGGCCGGGCAGGACGCCACGGATGACCAGCTGCCGCCCGTAGGGGGTCGGCATGGGCTGCATCTGGACGCCGGTGCGCAGCGGCTTCACCGAGAAGCGGAAGCCCTTGATCGGGCCGTGGCAGATGAAGCCGGCCGGTGTGGGGATGCCGATGCCGTCGGGGGAGAGGGTGAAGCCGAGCCCGGCGTAGAAGTCCGTCAGCTCCGGCTCGTGCGTGACGTACAGGATGGCCGCGCCGAACTTCCCCTTCTCGTGGGCGCCGGCCGCGCGCTCCACGTCGGCGACCAGGGCGCGGGCGATGCCCTTGCCGCGCCACGCTTCGACCACCGCGAGGGAGTCCAGGGTGGCGACCAGTCCGGCGATGATGTGCGCGTTGGGCGACCCCATGAGCATGGGGTGGGTGAACGCCCACGCCGCCGGCAGCGTCATCGTGCCGCCGACCAGCGCGCCGGATTCGGTCTCCTGCACCGCGCGGACGCGGGTGTACTTGTCGGCCTCCAGGCTCTGGCGGATCGCGGTGGGAAGCTGCCGCCAGGAGCCATCGGGGTTGTCCGGGTCGGCCAGCCGCATCACGGGCTCTAACGCCGCCGCGTCGGACGGTTCGGCGTCCCGGAGCATCACGCCGTCCGGCAAGGCCGGGACGTCCACGGGGATGATCTCGCCCGGCTGCACCGCGACCCCGGCGTTGGGGGATGAGGCGGCGTACATGCGCTCGCCCATCACGTCCCCCGAGAACAGGCGCTCCGCCTCGCGGCGTGCCGGATTCCCTGACCGTCGGGCGCCCTTGCGCGCCCCGTTCCGCTTCCCCACGGCGTTCCTCCCCTTGTCACCGCAACCCTCCCCCACCCGGCCTCCGGCCTAACGCCCCTCACTGGCAGGCGACTTGAAGCCGCGGTGCCCGGAGTCTGTCCACAGGTGATCCGTGATCCCTAGGAGGTATGAGCGAGCACGAGCAGCAGCAGTCGGCCCCGAGCCGGGGCAAGATCCTGGAGGCCCTCGCGCGGGCGAAGCGGAAGGTGTTCACCCGGCCCGCGCCGAAGTCCGCAAATGCACAGGTGAAATTCCTCCTCACGCGGATGAAGGGGTCGGCCAGGAGCCTGGCGGAGCGCGTGGGCACCTCGACGCGCACGATCGAGCGCTACCGCGCCGGGAAGCTGAAGAAGCCACAGAAGCGCCTCCAGGCGACCTTGGTGGAGGAGACCGAATCCGAGTGGCAACCGCAGGTCAGGGCACAGGCACGCGAACAGGCGTCCACCTCCAGCGGGATGATGGTGGAGGTGACCGCGTACTTCGGATTCACCTGCACAGGCAGCTCCGACGACGGCCGCATACGCACCATCACCACCCCGATCTCACCCACCTACGCGAAGCAGATCCTGGAGCTACAGGAAGCCGGAGCGACGGAGGAGGATCTGCATCCGATCGTCGCGGAGGCCATCACCGAGTCGTATTTCACGGAATGGGGCACCCGCGCCGATGGCCTGCGCGCAGATTTCACGCACGTCCAGGCCATCGAGTTCCTATTCTGACCCGGTCAAATTCCGGGCCTGCTATAAATAATCCGGCGGGCCGCCGTACAGCGCTCTGGCGGCGGCCCGCCCCGAATCCCGCATCACGAATACGAGGCCGATGATGACCACGCCCTGGCCGCCCCGGCGCACTGCGCGCCGTCCGCTCGCCCCGCGCGTCGCCGCGCCCCGGGAGCCGGTCGACCCCGCCCGCATCGGCCGCCGCGTCGTACGGCGACGGGCGAAGGGCATGGACGCCGGCGCCGTCGCGGCGGCCCTCGAGGACGCCCGGTTCGACGCCCGGCAGGACTCCAGGCACGAGGACCTGGCGGACGACGTCCGCGGCCCTGCGGAGCTCGCGGAGTGGGAGCGCATCGCGCAGCTGCTCGCCGACGCGGCGCCGGGCACCGTCTACGACCCGGAGGCCGACGACGTCGTCCGAGCCGAGCTTGCCGCCGAAGCCGCGGCCGCCGCCGCCCGGGAAGCCGAGCACCGCGAGGCCGCCCGGATCGCGGCCCGCGCCGATGAGCTCCTGGCGCTGCGCGAGCTCGGCACGCTGGAGCAGACCGAGCCCCGCGAGGGCGACGAAGCTGTCCGCGACGAACTCACCCGGCGAGCCGGCGGGTACGTCCAGGCCGACGTCGACGCCTGGCTCGCGCACGCCCTCGCCGCGCACCTCGGGCACTACCGCGACCCGGCCGCCCGCGAGGCCGCCGCCGGTCTTCTCACCCCGCCGGTCCTCGCGCACGCCGCGCTGCTCGCCGAACTGGCCCGTCTGGTCCCCGGCGTCGACGTCGACCAGCTGGCGTTCGCGGCCCGGCTCGCCACCACCGAACCCGAGGCCGCTGGTGCCCTCGCTGTGTTCCTTGCCCGTGTCCGGTCGTAGCGCAGCATTCGCACGGTCCGCTCCGGCGCGCCTGTGATCACCGAGGGTGGCTGTCACGCTGTCACGCTCGCCGGTGTCACGTGCCCCGATCCGGGTGTCACGTTGGGGTGTCACGCTGGCGGTTCGGCCCGGAATCACGGGCCCGACCCCTGGATTCGGGCCACTCGCCGATCAGCGTGACACCGTTCCCGGAGCGACTACGGTGCGCATCCGGGTCTGATCCTTCGCCTGCCTGAACAGTGGGCCGATCTGTGTCATCGACCCCCTGTTTTCCCAGGTGGACACGCTCACTGTGTCACTGTTCAGCTGATCTGTGTCATCGGGTAGCGGGCCGGGAGATGGGTCTCCCTGGCCTGGGTCCGCGTCCTCGTACGAGCCGGTTCGTCCGGAGTGGTCCCCAGGGCCCGGAGCGGCCGATACCGTTGGAGCAGACGCCAGTTCTGCCCCCTGGAGCCCTCGATGAGCGAACAGCCGGCCACCGCCGACCACGCCCGGCAGCAGCTGGAGCCCGCGGCCGCCGACGCGGTCCGTGCGTACGCGGCGAAGACCCGCGAGAACGCCGACCAGCTCGCCGCCGTCCTGGAGGACATCGCCACCAACGGCCTGCCCTCGGTGGAGGACTGCACGCCGTGGGAGGAGCTGCGCGAGGCCCACCTCGCCCGGCTCGCCGCACAGAGGCCGGCCGTCGCCTGATGGCCCCGCAGCACGGCCCGCGCCGCGCCCGGATCGCCTTCTCCGACTCCGCCGCCAAGCAGCTGGAGAACATCACCAGCGAGGCGGAGATCCACGCCCTCGACCGCGCCCTGGTCGTCGTCTCCGTCAACCCCGACATCGGCGAGGCGCTGCCCGGCGACTCCGCCGGCCCCCAGCTGCGCCAGTACACCGACGAAGTCGAGAGCGTGCGCCTGCTGTACTGGGTCACGGCTTTGCGCACCGTGGTCGTCGTCGCGTACATCGAGGTCTGACCAGCTAAGAAGCCGCTGCTCGCTGCACCGGCCCGCTGCTCGCTGCACCGGCCCGCTGCTCCTGGTGCTGCTCGTGCTCCTGGTCGTGCTGCTCGGCTGCTGCAAGGCGGGCTCGGCGTGCAGCGCGGTCTCGCACAGTCCAGACGGCACACGGGTGCTGCTCGTGCAGCAAGGCTGGCCTCCCAGTAGCAGCGGGCGCTGCTGCTCCCTGCTGCACCGGACCACGGGTTGTTCTGGAAAACCAGAACAACCCGGTTCACCTAGTGCTACCGAGCGCTCGACTCGCGGTGGCCGCTGCTGCACGGAGCGCCCCGGCGTTTGTTCTGCTGCACCAGAACAACCCGGTTTAGCCAGTGCTACCGGCTTGATCGCGGGCGGGCATGAAGAAGGCGCTACACCAGGGGTGCAGCGCCTTGGGGTCTTCGCGGGGCCAGGAGGCCGCTGGAGGGCCGGTGAGGGCCCTCGGTGGGGTGTTCAGCCGGTGGCGGCGAGGTTGGCTGTCTGCGCGGCGAACCGGGCCCGTCGCTGCTCGGTGAAGCGTTCGGGTTCGGCGGCTCGGATCTCCGGGACCGGCATGACGGGGGAGGAGACCGCGCCGCCGGTGAGTAGCGGGTGGAGCTGGTAGAGACCGTCTTCCAGGCTCCAGGCGAGTCCGCACTCGCGGAGCTCCTTGAAGCCGCGGTTCACGGTGGGCTTGCTGGCGCCCAGCTCGGAGCACATCTCGTTCTGGCTGATCGCGGCGGTGCCGGTCTCCGGGTCGCTGAGGTACAGCAGCTGGTCCAGGACGCGGCGGCCGGCGGTGGAGACGTCGACCAGGGCCAGGAGGCGCAGGACGTCACGGGAGATCATGACGGGTGCCTCTGTGGGAGGGCTGGGGACGTAAGAGCTGCTCACGGAGCCTCACCACTTTCGATCAGGTCGACGCTGTATCGAGGATATGCCGCGCGAGGTCATGCGCTCGCCTTGCGCACGGGCCGACGCTGCCGGAGCGTGACGACCTTCTCCTTGCGGCGGGCGGCCTCTGCGGCCTTCTTCTCCGCCTCCCGCGCCTGGCGCCACTCGGTGGGGTAGTCGGCGTGCGGGATGATGCAGGCCGGGCCCTCCGCGCCGTTCCACAGCGCCTGCCACTTCTCCTGCTCGCCGGAGGTGCCGGCGACCGTCAGCCACGGGTTCAGCTGGAGAACCCCGCGCTTGGCGGTGCGCATCCAGCCGATGTGCGCGAAGAACTGCGACGCCTCGTTCACCGAGGCCGCCGACAAGTTGCACCGCGCCTGGAGGTCGCGCTGGTTCGTCTTCACGAAGCCGCGGGCGGCGGCACGGGTCTGGTCGTCGGCGCGGTTGGCGTTCTGCAGCGCCACGAGCTTGCACCAGACCTGGAACCAGGAGCCGGGCATCTTCAGGCTGCCGAGCACGTCCATCAGCAGCCGGGCGTCCAGCACGTAGCCGCTGCACTCCGCGCTCGCGGCGAACTCCCGGCCCTTGATCTTCTCCACGCCCAGGATCAAGCCGCCCTTGCCGTCCGACCGCGCAACCACGCGCTCGCCGGGGCGGACGATCGGCAGCTGTTCCATCAGCACAGTCCTCCAGAGATGATCAACGTTTCGAGCAGCACGGTAGCACTAGGTAAACCGGCTTGTTCTGGAGGGGCAGAACAAACAGTGGCTCACAGTTACCTGACGTACCGTCAGGCGTGACCGATGTTTGTTCTGGATCTCCAGAACACCCGGGACGCGTTTGTTCTGGAAACCTAGAACAAACGGTTTCGCATCACCGCAGGTCAGAGCCGGTTTCGGCGCGGAACGCTCTTATGTGTCACTAGAGCTCAACCACCACGCGAACCCCGGCTGACACGCCACGGTGCGTACGGGACAAGCAGCTGGCAGCGGCGGGCGTGTCGCCGTCGACAACCACCAGATCGTGGGAGCCGGCCTCCGTGGCTGAGCTCGCTTCGCGTGCGGCACCGTGGTCCGGTGCAGGCAGGGGACAGCAGCAACGGCTCTGAGTCTCGGGTGGTGCCGACCGTGACGCTCAAAAGCGGGGGAAGCGTGGCCGGGGCCGGTGGACGGTTCCGCCGCCCGGCCCCGGGGGCCGTTCGGCTCCGGTACCTCCGCACGCCGGAATTCGAGCTTTCCGATATCTGAGGTACCGTTCTGTGGCTCGGGTCCACGACTTCGCAATTCGTTATTCCTCGGGTGAGTGGTGGGAAACGAATTCCGGCGCTGACCTTTCATCAAAGCCGCGCCCCGCGCT
>NZ_JBVJTD010000036.1:0-52661 GCF_055605965.1 Streptomyces sp. NPDC037126 | reverse complement strand
CCCGCGGAGCGGGTCCCCCTGCGCTGCGCGCAGGGCAGGGACTCGCCCCCGCTGCGCGGGGGGGAGTGACGGAGTGTCACCGCCCACGCTGCGCGTGGGCGTTCGGCCGCTGCGCGGCCGACCCCTCTTCGCTGCGCTCCGAGGGGCATGTCCCGGCCTGCGGCCGGGACGGCACGGTCCGCTGCGCTCCCGGGCCGGGGCCCCTGCGGGGCCGGGCTGGCTACGGGAGGGGGTGGCCGGGGTGGGTGGTCAACTCCTGCCGTGGCTACGGCGGGTGATGCAGCATGTTCCGTTGGCGGAACCGGGGCACACCCCGTGCATCATTTTGAGGCCTGGGTAGAGTCTGGAACCACGCCCCACCACCCCTACCGGCCCGAGCCGCACCACCGGGCTCCTCTGACACCTAGTCTGACCTGTGAACTCAGGATGCCGGGCGCAGCGCGAGACCACACAGCACACCACACCCCAGCCTGAACTAACGGACCATCAGGCTTCAGCGGGAATTCCATCGGTCGCAAGAAAGCGACTAAAGGCCCAGCCCGAGGACGTCCAGGAGCAACCCTCGCTTCGCTCGTTTCGCGCGTCCCCGCGCGAATTGCCCCGCCTCCGGCGGGGGTTGTGGAACTGGCCTCCGGCCATTCCACAACGGCCCGTGCCTCCGGCACGGAAAGGCAGACAAATGGGTTTGTGCCTCCGGCACAAACATCGGTGCGGGTATTTGGTTGTTTCGGTGGGGTGTTGGGGTTTGAGTTGAGAGACCGTCATCTGGTTTGGCTGAGCGGGGTTCAGGGGAATCTCCGATCCCCCTTAGAGACGAGGGTATTTGATTGAGATTCCGTGGGGAAAGTGCAACACGGAAACCGGAAAAAGGCAATAGGGCCCCTCCGGGGCCCGACAGCCAGAGTGAGAGGGAGTGTTGGGTCCGCCTCCGGCGGCCGGACACCACCACCCCGCCAGCGCCCGAGCGCGGAGGCCCCGCCGACGCGCAACCCCAAAACCCCGGCCCCGATCCCCGAAGCCGCCGCGCCGCCCATGCCCGCCCCCACACTCCTTCTTTCTTCTTCGGGCAGGGAGAGCGGCAGCAGAGGGGATGTCAGCTCCCCCGACCACGCGTAAGAGCCCATCTGACCTGGGATGTTGGGAAGGCCGGCCGCTGGCCGAGGACAGGGGATAGCGCAGGAGATAGCGCAGGAGTTTGCGCGTGGGGTGGTGCAACAGATCAAGGTTGCTGTATTATGGAACATGTCGGAAGGGTGGCCCCCTAACCGGCACCGCCGAACGTTCGTCAACAGAAAGGCGTAAGCGTGGAAATCGTCATCAGCGGAGGCAAGGTGGCTCCTAGCACGGACGAGATCACGACCCCTCAGGCTGTCAAGGCCCGCCGGATCGCCAATTACCTCCCGCGCCCGGAACTCCTGCGGGACGCCGTCATCGAGCACAACCAGGACGACAACACCACGTCAATTCGGTTTGAGACCACGGCCGGTCCCATCCGAATTCTTCTGCCGGTCGCTCAGGGGTTTGAGTTTCACATCATCCACGACAGCGACACCGGGCCCCGCATTCTCGGAACGTTCCGAGGAGGATCCCTTTCGGTCCGAGCCGTCGCATTCCGCATCAGTGAATTCCTGCGGACGCGCGGACTGAAGTAGGAAGCAATTCCGGGGGGTCCGGTTTACCGGGCCCCCCGGACAGCCCCAGCACCTACACCAACCGGAGGGAAATTCACTGTGAGCATGACGAGCATCGAGCCGGCCCACCGCGCCGCTCCGGCGAGCGAGGGTGAGCGAGAGCAGATGGAGGCCGCATTTCGGGCGGCACTGGAACAGCTCCCCGAGAACACCGGTTTCCCGCACGACGTGCGCGAGGTGGCCCGGCCCCTGTTCGAAGTGGGATGGATCTCTGGCGTACGGACCGGGCACACCGGGCCCGCGCTGGCCGACGTGCCGTTGCCGCCCCACACGTTCGGTACGGCCCTGTCCAACCTGTCCGCCGCCATGCGCGCGGACAGTGGCCCCAGCATCGGGCAGTTGGTCAGCTACCACGGGTCGCAGGAGTGCTGCCACGGCCGCTACTGGGTGACGCGCATTGAGCGCGAACTGGACCACCGGGGACGAGAGTCCACGCTCTACCGGCTCAGCGAGTACAGGAACGGCGCGTTCGTCACCGCACTGACCGGAGTCCACGCGTGGAGCATCACGGCACTGCCGCAGCACTGGCAGCAGTAGGCCCACGCGGAAGGGAACTGATCATGAGTCAGAGGATCGCCGAGCAGCTCAAGACCCACCCGCGCGCCCATGTGGTCAAGCCGGAGGGGAACGACCGGCACGGTGTCATGCGCTACCGCGCACAGGTCAAGCACCTCGCAGTCGGTGACACGCTCGCAGGCTTCGGCAAGGTTCTGGAGTGGTCGGAGACTGACGCGGTCGACGGATGGCGGAGGTTCCGGATGGTCACCGAGCGCCCGCAGTACTACCCGGTCGAGACCAACGTGTTCCACGTGCCGGAGTACCTCTACTACGGCGTTACCGCCCTTGCCGAGCAGGAGGAGTGACCTGACCCGGCACATGCCGCCGCAGTCGTAACCGCAGGTCAGCAGGCTGCCCCGGGGGTGGGGCGCACCGGAGATTTAAGCGGTTGCCCCACCTCCAGAGTTAGGTATTATGGAACCAGTTCGGAAGGGTTGGCCCCCTACCGGACACGCCGAAAGTTCGTCACCAGAAGGGAAGCCCCAAGTGGCTCACGAGATCGAGCAGTTCACCGACGGCACCGCCGCTTTCGCCTCCGCCAACACGAGCGCCTGGCAAAAGCTCGGCACCGTCACCGACGGCGCGATGACCGCCGAGGAAGCCATGCGCCTCGCGTCGCTGTCCGGCTGGAACGTGCGGCTCCTCCCCCTGACCGCAACCGAGATCACGGCCGAGGGAACCACGCCGCTGGAGGTACCGCAGCACTTCGCGACCGCGCGCACGCACCCCAAGACCGGCCGCACGCAGACGCTCGGAGTGGTCGGCAGCGACTACCACCCCGTGCAGAACGAGGAACACGCCGAGTTCCTCAACCTGCTGGCCGACGAGTCCGGCGCGCACTTCGAAACCGCCGGATCGCTCAAGGACGGCCGTCAGGTGTTCCTGACCATTAAGATGCCGCAGGGTCTCACGATCGGCGGGAACGACGACGTTGATCTGTACATCGCAGCGTTCAACAGCCACGACGGAGGCAGCGCGTTCCGCATCGTGGTGACGCCGGTCCGGGTGGTGTGCGCGAACACCATGCGCGCAGCCATCCACGGGGCCCGGTCCTCGTTCGTGGTGCGGCACACCGCCGGAGCCAAGGCCCGCATCGCGCAGGCCCGTTCCGCCCTCGGTCTGACGTTCAAGTACGCCGAGGAGTTCGAGCAGGCCGCACAGCGCATGATCGAAGCCGAGATGACGCTCAGCGAGCTGAAGTCGGTAGTGGACGAGCTGTGGCCGGTCAAGGACAGCGACCACGCCCGCGCCAAGACCAACCAGCGCCAGCGCTGGGGGGCGATCTCGAACCTGTTCGAGCACGCCGACACCCAGGCCGGTATCCGGGGCACGCGGTGGGCCGGATACAACGCGCTCACCGAGTACGCCAACCACTTCGCCCCGACCCGGGGCAAGACCGACGCCGAGAAGGCGAACGCCCGCGCCGAGCGGGTCATCAGCGGAGCGGCGAACGACCTGATGGAGAAGGCATTCGCCCTCACCACGGTCTGACCCCCTGACCGCCGGGTGGGCACCCCAACTCCCCCACGGGGGTGCCCACCCGGCCCCACCGGCCAGCAGTGGCCGCACCCGCCCCCGAGCCCGGAGCGCTCAACCCCGCACCCAGCAGCGCGGAGCGCTGCCCGCCGGCCCCTGCCGCGTAGCGGCAGCGCGTCGCGTCTGCGGAGCAGAGCGCGCGCCAAGAACACGTCCGCCCCCTCCCTGCGCCCAGGCCGCGCCGGCGGACGCCCAGCAGCCTCGACACCCACCGCCCACCCACCGCCCCACGGAAGGCCATCCATGCCCATCCCGAAGTGGACGATCAAAGGCATCGTCGACGACTACGACACGTGCGGTTGCTGCGGCCGCCGCGGCCTCAAGCGCACCGTCGCGCTCATGCCGCTAGACGCCGACGGGAACGAGGACGGCACCGCCGAAGACGTGGGGTACTACGGCACGTCGTGCGCCGCCACCGCGCTGAGCTGGACGCAGGGCAAGGTGACCGACACCGCGCGCGCCGCCCAGGCCGAGCGGGACCAGCGCGACGCCTACGCCCGCCGGATGATCAGCATCTACGCCCCGGTGGAGTTCGCCCCCGTCCGCGACAAGGCACGCGTCTACTACGGCCGCAACCAGCACCAGCGGGGCACGGGCGTGAAGGCGACCGAGGAAGTGGCGAAACTGCTGGACAAGGCCCGCGCCACGCTGGCCGACACCACCACCGGCCCGGCCCGCCCCTCGCGGATCGAGGACTTCCGCCGCTACCTCGTGATCTTCACCAGCGACGACCGGATCCACCTCGTTCAGCGCGTGCCGGAGGAGGAGGCCGAGCGCCAGGAGCAGGCCGCCGCCGCCCAGCGCCGCGCGGACCAGATCCGGGGCAGCGTCCGGGTCGTGGCCGCGCTGGACGCCGAGTCCGCGCGCGACGTCGCGTACGCCGACGAACTGACCCGCGAGTGGAACACGAAGGCCTGGCAGGCCGCCCATGCCTGAGACCGCGCCCGCCCCCCGGTTGTTCATCGGGAGCCGCGTCACCTACCACGGCACCATCACCGAGATGCACGACCACCCCCTGTACCTCCTGCCGTGCACGTGGTTCGGACACTGCGACGCCTGCTGGGAGCAGGACGACGAGTTCGGCGAGCAGCACCCGGAAGAGCGGGACCACTTCATGGCGGTCGACCTCACCACCGACCGCCGTTTGCACCACGCCCGCCGAGCGCACCTGACCCCGGTCCCGCACGAGTGGCCCGCAGACGCCGTTCCGTTCAACATCAACGGCTACTGGTACGCCGCCGCGTACACCACGGCAGGAGGAAGCGGCCGGGCCCGGACGGTGCACTTCTACACCGCCGAGGACTTCATGGGGCGCACCTGGTGCCACTTCCAGGAGCCCGCGCCCGACATCCGCCGCCTGGACGAGTTGGGCCGCCGCCGCCCCGTCATCTGACCAGTGCCCGCGCGCCACAGCGCGCGGGACACCCCCGCCCGCCGCGCGCAGCCGGCCCCCACCCGTCGCCCCGCTGGAGTCACCGTGCCGAACCCACAGCCCGACCAGCCCGCCCGCCGCAGCCTGCCCTACCCCGGAGACGAAGCGATCACCTCCGCCCGCGACCGCGCGCACCTCGCATTCGCCCAGCTCTTCACCGCCCTGGGGGCTGGACGTCACCGCCTGCACTACGCCGCAGTGGACGTCGACGGCCGGTACCGCTTGGCCAGCGCCACCGTCACGGTCACGACCGCCCCCGCATGGCACCTGGACGCCGACCCGGACGAGTTCACCGTCATCGAGGCCGCCGTCACGGCCGCCCTGGAAGGCAGCTGCACCGTCCTGGCCACCCTGGTCGTGCAGACCGACCAGGAACCAGACCCGGTTGTCTGCGGGTGGCGCATCGAGCGCGAATGGCTGCACGGCATGAAGCCCGCCGCCGTGCAGGCCGCCGTACGGCCGTGCGGGGGCAGCTCAGCGCCCGTCGCCCGCGCATACCCCGCCCCGTTCCTGCCGGACCCGTCCGTCACCGGCTAAGGCCCCCGCCCGGCCCCGCCGGAGGCCGGGCCGCCCGCCAACTCCCCATTCACGAGGAGACACCCTGTGATCACCATTGCAACCCCGTCCGGCACCGTCCGCGCCGTTCCCTCCGAGCCGGACGCCACCGGAGCCGTGCTCTACACCCTCACCGGCGCAGCCACGGGAACTGTCCACGTGACCGCGACCAGCAGCCCCGCCCGATGGGACCGCTTCGACGCCGTCCGCGCCAGTCTCGGATCCGTCAGCGCGCGCGAGCTCCCCGCCGAGCCGCTGGTACGCATCCGCGGCCGCGCCTACCACGGCAACACGGTCCGGGTGCTCGCCTCCGCCGACGTGCCCTGGGGATGGCTGGAGCGCGACCTGACCGACACCGACGACCGGCCCGCGCCCCCGCAGGCCAGCCAGACGCTGACCGCCATCCTGCGCGCGTGCGCCGGACACTACGCCGCGCGCAGCGACTTCCCCAGCCTCCAGCACGCGGCCCGACGCCACGACACCCCGCAGCTGCTGAGGTGGCTGGACGCGATGATCTCGCACGCCGAACGGGCGCAGGCCCGCTGGCTAGAGGAGGCCGAGGCCCACCGGGTCCAGGCCGCCCGCAGTCTGGCAGCATGGTGGACGCTGGCCCGCTGGTTCACCGCCCGTCCTCACCCGGTGCTCGCACTCCTACTGGCACCGGACCGCGAGAGCCTGGCCCACCGCGCCGAGTACCTCCCGAAGTGGGCCGAGATCAGCACACGCGCAGCCGAGGACGAGGGCCGCCGTCTGACGCTCTTCCGGTCGGAGCGCGAGGGGTTGGCCCGGCCCGCCGCCGCGCCGGAGAGCACAGAGCGCGCGTACTTCGTGGTCGGTCAGTGGACGGGCGGGGGCGACGTCGACATCTGGCACGTGGAGGAGGCCCCCGCCGATCCGGGCGAACGGGCCGACGTCCACGAGCAGCACCAGGAGGACGCCGAAGAGACCTTCGGCAGCGCCAACGTCGTCTACGCCGCCAGCCCGCAGGCCGCAGCCGAGCAGGCCCGCCGGGAGGCGAGCGAGACCAGCGAGCGCATCCACCGCGAGCTCACCCGCCCCCAGGCCGATACGGCCGCTCCCCGGGGTGGCCTACTGCCAGGCCGCCCCGGCACCCGCCCCTGATCACGAGGAGAGACGACCCGTGGCAACCTTCGCGCACGCCACCCCGGAACGCTGCGCCCAGCTCGGCCGCGCCCTCACCGCCGCCGGCCTTGGCTGGAGTGACAACGGCCGCCAGGACGACCCGCAGTACCTCACCTACACCGTGACCGACCCGCACGGCCGCACGTGGCAGGTCAGCCCGGCCACCAACTTCCAGGTCTCCCCGTCCAGTCCGGGGCAGATCTGGCAGGCCAGCTGCGCGGCCCGGATGACGACGGCCCCGGTGCTGTCCGCCCGCCTGGTGGCGGAGCACATCAAGGACGTCCCGGCATGAGCAGCCCGCCGCCGTTTAGGCCCGAGGACTTCGAAGAGCGCTGCGAGACCTGCAACGCCCCGCCCGGACAGCTCTGCCACGCATGGTGCGACACCGGATACACCGCCGAGGACGCCTGCGCCGACGCCGAGCGCCACGCCTCCCAGCGCGACGCCAAGCCCCCTGCGCCGTAGGCGCACCGCCCCGACTCCCCCGCCCACCCCCACTTCCTCGAAGGAGCACCCTCATGGACCTGTCCACCCCCGCCGGCCTTGAGTCCCTCGCACGCTCGGTTGCCGAGCAGCTCGGCGCCGAGCGCACCGGGACGGACGGCGACACCGGCCGGGTGCGTGTCGTCTACGCCGACGGCCGCGCCCTGGAACTCACCCCCAACCGCCCCCGGACCCGGATCACCGTCACCGCGGTTCTGCCCGAGCAGGCCACCGCGCACGGCATCGAGGTCAAGGCGATCACGGTCACCGCCCTGCCCCGCCCGCGCCCCAGCGAGAGCCAGGCCAAGGCCACCGCGCGGCACACGGCCGACCACATCCGTCAGCGGCTGCTGCCCGCGCACACCGCCGCCCTGGCCGAGCTGCGCGAGCGCACCGCCCCCCAGGTGGCCACGTTCCAGCTGGCCGACGCAGCCCTGTCCGGATTCCTCGACCGCCCCCGGGGCGGGGTGGCGATCTCCGAGCAGCCGGTACGCCGCCCGTTGGGGCTGACCGCCCGGTGTGCCGTCGCCTGGTGGCACACGCTCGACGGGCCCTCCCGCGCCGTGGCACCGTTCATGGCCGACGCCCTGCGCCGGGCCGGACTGGCAACGACGGAGCCGCACGGCAGCGGGTACGTGTTCTTCGCCGAGCCCCCGGCCGAGCAGTCCGGCACCCGGTTCCGGATCGCCCCTGCCGCCGGGGGCGAAGGGTGGGACCTGGTCGACGAGTTCACCGGCGCGTGCGTGCGGACGTACGACGACCGGGAGTGGGCCCAGGGGATCGCCGAGAGCGCGAACGGCGAGGAGGACGCCACCCGGCGCGCCCAGGTCGCGTCCATGGACCTGCCGGGACTGTCTGCAGACCTGATCGAGGACGAGCAATTCCGAATGCTGGCCGTGGAGTTGGCCACCGCCGGGCACATGCCCTACGGCCTGGCCGACGTCGACTACACGCAGACGCCGGGATTCCACATCTACCCCAGCGCAGAGCCGGGCAAGGCCAAGGTGGCACGGCTGCTGGAACCCTGGGGGGCGATCCGGCCCGGTGCCCGCTTCGAGGCGCCCGAACGCGAAGTCGAGCGCCACGACAAGGACATGGAGGCCTACGCGCGGCTCCTGACCAGCCCAGGGCGAACGGTGGCCGTCATGCTGGACGGCATCCAGGTCACGTACAGCGACCCGCCGACCAGGCCCTGATCTGCGCGTTCCGGGGTGGGGCAGCGCTGAGAAATTCAGTTGCCCCACCCTTTGAAATAGGTATTATGGAACACGTCAGATGGAAGCGAGCGAGGAGGCTATCCGTGGACCTGCACAACGCGGCCGCGCTGCTCACCACCCACGCCCAGCACGCCTACACGCTCCAGCGTGAGGCCGGCGCCGCCCTCACGCTGGGGACGCAGCGAGCCCCCCGTCGGCTGGCCCGGCTCGCACACCGGGCCGAACGCGCCGTAGAACTGGCTGGGTTGTGGGACGGGGTCCTCTACGAGGCCCACGCCACCGACCAGCGTGACCTTCTCCCGCTCGCCGACCCCGCGCGCATCGTCGCTGCCGTCCGCACCCTGCGGGCCCTCACCCGCGAGGGGATCACCCGCGCGTACGACCTCGCCTGCGACGACCCCACCTGTCCGGAGTTCCGCGCCTCCACCCCGGAAAGCCCGGCACGGCACTGGGTGGCACGGCTCTTCCTCCTCCACACCAACCTTGTCGAGCACCTGCCCGGCGCGCCGACCGCCACCGCCGTACTCGACGAGCTGCACACCCGCCTCACCGCCGCCCCGGCCGGAGCCGCAGCCGTCCTGGATGTGGTCACCGCCCTGCGCGAGCGCCTCGACGCCGGGCTCGTGGCCGCCCGCGACATCCCCTGCCGCGCGGGCGAGATCCTCATCCGCGCCCTCGAACTGGCCTCCTTCCACGGAAGCAGCCTCACCGGCACCGGAGGCAGCCGCACCGCCGTCGTCGTCCCCCTGGTCGACGGCTGGACGATCCGCATCGACGACCAGGGCTCGGCCGACCACTCGGAGGAGGACCACGGCAGCGGCCGGGGCAGTGCGGGATGGACCGCCTACCTGCACGACCCGGACGGTGACGCGATCGATGTGCTCCGCCACCCCTGCCCCGACACGTCGCACGCGTGTCTCGCCGACAGCGGCATGCGTCCGTCAACTGACGCAGTGGCGTGCCGAGAGCCAGGCCAAAGGCCCTGTCCAGGGCTGACATCCGGCCGCCACGCCGGAGACCACCCACCGGTCCCGCTCACGAGAGGGCCTCCGCCGTGCCCCTGTCAGCCGCCCCGCTGGAGACAGCGGACCTGTCGGCACTCGCCGACCGTCAGCAGACATGGTTCGCCACCGGTCGTGGTCCGGTGGCCGTGCGCAGGTATGCCCGCTCCTCGGACTTCGTACGGGCCGCCGTGCGTTCCGGCAACGGCCGCGACCGCGCAGCCCTGCTGACGCTGCACCCCGAGGCGTACCCGCTCGCGCCGGCCTGGCTGACCGCCGTCGCCGAGGCCGCGCCCGAAACGGCCGACCACCGCCACCCGTCCGCCGCCATGTGCTCGGTCCGGCTGCTCGCGCGGATGACGCCGGATCACCGTAACGGCATCCCCCGCCAGTGCGACGGCTCGGTCGGCTGGAGTGTCCCGGCGCCTTCGCACGCGTGTGGCCGGACGGCCGGATCGAGTTGCGCAGCACCACCGGTGCGGAACTCGCCGGCCGCCTGGAGGGCTCCGAGTGGGATCACTTCAGGGTGGCCGCCGTGGCAGACGCAGGTCTGCGGCTGCTGTGCGCGCACGAGGCCCGGCACCTGATCAGCACCGGGGAGCCGTCCGGCTGGTACCGGCCGTCCGACCGGGGCCTGACCGGAGAGGGCCGGGAGCGCAAGGGCGGTCAGGTGTACGACGGCTCCACCGTGGCGCGCTGCTCCTGCGGCTGGAGCGTGACCGTCCCCTCGCAGCTGGGCGCCCGGGCGATGGCCAAGCAGCACCGCCGCGAGGCCACCGCCGGCGAGGCCGAGTAACTCCCCACGCCCGAGGGTGCGTACGCCCGTACACCCGGCCCGACCACGAAGAAGGTTCCGCCATGTCCCCCGCCGTCAAGACTCCGCCGCCCGCGCCATCCCCCGTACCTGACGACGACCGCAGGTGCGTCGACTGCGGTGTGCCCTGCACCGAGCGGGTGGCATCCATCCCCCGTCTCCGGGGCGGGACCCGCGCCGTGTACGCCTGCTCCGTACACGCGGCCAGGCGCCGACAGGCGTCCTGACCTGCCATGCGGCGCTCAGGCAGCGCCGAGAAATTCAGTTGCCCCACAGCCAGATATAGGTATTATGGAACATGTCGGGGTGGCTCCCTCCCGGCACCGCTGAAAGTCCGTCAACCCAGCGCAAGGAGGCCAGACATGGCCACAGCCACCACCCCTGTCACTGACCAGACGGCAGAGTCCGCCCCCGTCGACACCGACGAGACGCACCTGACCGCCGTCCTGCTCGACCCGGACCTCATCGATCGCGACGACTGCAACGCCCGCGAGCACGACACCGAGCCCGACGACGACCTGATCAACTCCGTCAAGGCCGTCGGCGTCCAGGACCCCGTCAGCGTCCGCCCCCGCCGGGACGGCACCTACGGCGCGTTCAAGGGCTGGCGGCGCACCCAGGCCGCGCAGATCGCCAACGCCACCGCCGAGGCCGAAGGCCACGAGAGGCGGCCGATCAAGGCCTTCGTCCGCGCCGACCTGGTCGGCCGGGACGCGTGGACCCGGTTCCTGTCCCTGATCGAGAACCACCAGCGCGAGGGCATGTCCGCCAAGGACACCCTCAAGGCCGCCGAACTCTCCCTGATCGGCATGGGCGAAGTCGAGCAGAAGGCCGCCGCGCGCGCCCTGGGGCTCAAGCGCGGCACCGGCAAGCGGCTCGGCCGCGCGCAGCAGCTCGACGACGCCACCTTGCGCCGCGCGTCTGCCGGGGGCATGGACCTGGAGCAGATGGCCACGCTCGCCGAGGTCGCCGATGTCCCCGACGCGGAAGGCCGTCTGCTGCGGGCGCTGGCCCGCGACGAAAAGGCGGAGGACGGCGGGCGCGGTCACTGGGACCAGGAACTCGCGCTGCTCAAGGCGGAGCAGGCCGACCGCGCCGCCCGCAAGGAGGCGATCGCCGCGCTGGAGAAGGCGCAAGTCCCCCTGCTGCCCGCACGCGTGCCGTACGGGGAGAAGGACACCGCCCGGCCGCTCACGGACCTGACCACCACGCTGGGCAACCCGCTGACCGAGGACAACCACAAGAACTGCCCCGGCCACAGCGCCCGGCTCGACGACGAGCACCAGCCAGTGTGGTTCTGCGCCGACCCGGCCGCCTACGGCCACAAGGCCCGCCCCAAGCCGAAGCCGGAGAAGACGGCCGAGGACGAGGCCAAGGCCGCCGAACGGGCCCGCACCACCGCGTGCAACCGGGCCTGGAAGGCCGCCGCCGGTCCCCGGCAGGAGTTCGTCTCCCGGCTGGTGCGCTCCAGCAAGGCCCTGCCGGAGGAAGCCTGGCGGTTCGCCGCCGGGGTGCTGCTGGACCTTCCCCGCTTCTACGGCAAGTGGGCCGGTCGGCAGGAGGCCGAGGACGTCGCCCAACTGCTCGGCGTGAAGCTGCCCGAGACGCCGTTCGAGCGGGTGTGCCTGTCGCAGCTGGTCACCCTGTCCAAGGCCCGGCTGCCGCACGTGCTGTTCGCGCACGTCGCCGCCGCCTTCGAGCGCGACATGCGCGAGCCGAAGGGCTGGCACGAGGCCCGGATGCAGGTCCGCTTCCTGTGGGAGGACCTCACCCCCCAGCAGGCCGCCTACCTGCTGCTCCTGGAGAAGCTCGGTCAGGAGGACAAGGGCTCCTACCGGCTGTCGGAGGTCGAGGAACAGGCCCTCGCCCCACACCGGAACGAGGACGCCGACGCCACCAACGACGCCACCGACAACTGACCGCGCGGACGACGGCCGGGCGCCGACGGTGCCCGGCCCCCGCTACCACCGATCAAGACCGCAGGGAGTCCGTCATGTCCAAGTCCAATTCTGCTGAGGCCGCACAGCCGATCGAGGCAGACCAGCCGCTCACCCTCGACGTACTGCGCCGCCTGATCGGCAACGACTGGGCCCGCCTTCCGGGCAAGACCCTGGTCGTCCTGTCCCGGGACGCCGAGGGCAACCTCTACTCGCCGTTCAGCACCTACGCGATCGGCCGCTACGCGCCCGACTACGAGCAGACCGGCGAGGTCTACCCCCTGGAAAGCGAACTCGCGCGCGACCCCGAACTGCGAAGGCTGTTCCCCCAGATCCCGGACAAGGCCGTCGCCGCCCTGGTGCTCTACCCGCTCGGCTGACCGACGGCACACGGTGGGCGCCGTGCATCCGGCGCCCACCCCGGCCCGCCGTCCGGCCGGACGGCGGGTCGGCTCCCACCACCCGGCCATCCCGTCCTCACCCGTAACCCGCGAAGGGAGTGTGACTTCGATGAGCCCCGCGATTCCCGTGCGCTGCCTCGCCCGGCCGCTGGCCGGCGGACTGGTCGTGCCGTGGGTCTCCCTGATCCACAACGGACACGCCGTATTCGGCAGTCTCGACGCCGACCGCGCCCGCCGCGCCTTCCTCGGCCACCTGTGTCAGATCTGCTCCCAGCCTCTTGAGGAGCGGTTCTTCGTCATCGTCCGCCCCGCCGACCAGGAGCAGGGCTACTCCCCCGAACCCGGGCTGCACCCGGAGTGCCAGCCCTACGCCGCCGCCCACTGCCCGATGCTCAACGGCACCGCCACCCACTACCGCTCCCGCCCCGTGCTCGCCTCCCATCCCCCGGGCCGCCCCTGCGCCAATCCCTCATGTCCGTGTCCCCAGCTGACCCCGGACGAGGGGCACACCGCCCGCAGCGGACGGCCCGCCGACCGGTACGAGGCATGGATGATCGCGGCCCGGCACTACCGGCTGGTGTTTCGCCAGGACGCCTTCGGGGCTCCGGCCGGGATCAGTCTGAACGCGCCCGTCCTGCGCAAGCGCACCCTGCGCGAGGCCGTGCTGCCTGCCGACCACGCCGCCCTGCTCGACCTCTTGCACAAGGCCCTGGGACTGGAGAACCCCTAGCCCGCCGGACCGGGGCAGCCCCCGGTGCCGCCCCAACTACGCCATCCAGAAGGGACGTTGCATGCCCACCACGTACCCCGTGACCTTGCCGCCCGTTCCCGGCGACCCGGAGACCACCTGGCACGCCCAGCGGATCGGCGACACGGTCTTCGAGCGGCCGGACGAGGGGTGGCCCTCCGCCACCACCTTG
Organism: Streptomyces sp. NPDC037126; assembly: GCF_055605965.1. Lineage (NCBI taxonomy): Bacteria > Bacillati > Actinomycetota > Actinomycetes > Kitasatosporales > Streptomycetaceae > Streptomyces > Streptomyces sp. NPDC037126. Next base: position 38,973 of record NZ_JBVJTD010000036.1, on the reverse strand, counting down.
TTCGCCATCGAGCCTCCAGCCCGGCCGAAGCCGAACTGCGCGTGCTGGCGTGGATCAACCACAGCTACGAGGACGACCTCCGTCAGGCGACCGCCTCTGCCGAGCACTAGGCCGGCCCCCACCGCTGGCACGTCAGTCTCCGTCTGCTCGGCGAGTTCTGAGCAGACCGGGTCGCACTACACCGAGAGGAGCCCATCGTGATCATCCCCGACCCTGACAGCCCTGTGGGCAAAGCCGTCATCTCGCTGCACCGGCAGATGACCGATCTGGAGGAGCGCACGGACGAGTGGCCCGGCGCGGACGTCGTCGACATCCTCGGCGACTGGCTGGAGCAGTTCGACTTCACCACGGCTCCGAACCCGGCCGTCGTGCACATTCCGCCGCGCCCGCCGGGGCGGGCCTGGGTGCTGCGCCGCTGGGACCGGCACGAGGACGGCATCGAGCTGTTCACCGACGAGGGCACGGCCCTGGGCGCGCTCGCGCAGCATGTGCGCGGAGCCTGGGACAACCTCGTCGGCGAGGACGGCGTCCCTGAGGAACCGCCCGCCGACGACCGCACGGCCGTGAACCTCTACTACGGGCCGAAACGCGACAACCGCCCGGACGAGGGCTACTCGCTGTACGCCGACACCATCCGCGGGAGGAACCGCACGCGGATCGTGCCGCTCGACTTCCACTTCCCCGACGCCGGCGCCTGCGAACGGGCCCACCGCAACACCGTCTTCCACGCGGGAACCCACGGCGATCTCCCCTGCCTGGAGGTCGACGGCGTCCTGGTGTTCACCTACCTCGACCACCAGGCCGGCGCCGTCCGGGTGTCCGTTCACCTCGACAGTGTCCCCGATCACCTCGTCCGGCCCGACGGCACGGTGCCGCTGCGCGTCGAGGTCGAGGACACGGTCGTGCTCGACGACACCGGCACACAGAGCGCGCCCAGGCCGCCCCTGCTGGACGCGTTGCTGAGCACGGCCGACGCCGTACAGAAGGCGGCGATCCTCGCGGCGGCCCGGGCCGCCGGCCTGCTGTGGCGCTGCCCGGCCTGCCAGTGGGACAACCCGGCTGCGGCGACCTGCTGCGAGGGGCCCGGACCCTGCCGAACGCCCAAGCCAACCAGCGGAGTCGAGGCGGAGCGCGAGCTCCGCGAGCCGTAGGCAGGAGCCGGCCTCAGCGGGGCGGGTGTCTCCACCCCGAAGGAAAAAAAGGGGATGACACCCGCTCTGGACTAGGTATTATGGAACTAGTTTGGGTGGCTCCCGGGCACCGCCAGACCGTTCGTCGCATCGAGGAGTACTTCCATGAGCGGAGAGACCACCGCTGTCATCCGCGGCCGCGTCTTCGGAACCGTGCAGCTGCGCCACACCGAACGCGGCACCCCCGCCGCCCGGTTCACCGTGGTGCAGGTCCCGCGCGAGTACGACCGCACCCGAGGGCAGTGGCACGACGGCCAGCCGGTCCCGGTCATCTGCACCGTCACCGGGCCTCTCGCCCGGCACGTCGCCGAGTGCCTCACCGACGCCGTCCATGTGATCGCCACCGGGAACCTGGCTCTGCGCGACAACATGCTCCGCCTCGACGCGGCCCAGGTCGGTGTAGACCTCGCCCACCACGTCGCCTACATCGACGACACCCTGCCCGCCGTCCTCGCCGGACGCGCACCCACTCCGGCACCGCGTGCGGCAGCCGCCCCCGAGCCCGCACACCGCTCCGGTCCCGCCCGTCCGGCCGCGCCAGCCGCTGACTGGTGGCAGTCCCCGCCGCGCAACTCCTGGGATGCCGTCACCGCGCCCAGCCGCTGACCGCGCCCGCGCTCTCGCCCCCCCATCGCGGCACCGGCATGCCGTCGGCCGCCGCCCTCTCACGGAGGTACATCGTGCCCGACACCGCCCTGTCCGAGCGCGCCGCACGCGCCGCGCTCGCCGCCCACTTCCCCCCTCACCAGGTCGCCGACCACCTCGCCCATCACCCCGCCAAGGACGTCTGGCAGTACGGCGTCGACCATGACGCCAGCGGCCGCCTGGCCCAGTACAAGCCGCACGAGGAACTCGGCAGCGCCCAGCTGACGTGCCAGTTCGTCATCCCGTCGGACGACATCTGGCCCGCCGCCCTGGCCGACCTCGGCCCCGACTGCCCGCTCGGTCTGTGGGTGCGCGGCCGCGAGCAGCTGCCCGAGCTGACCTCACGTGCCGTGGCCGTGACCGGCAACCGGGCCGCCACCGCCCAGGCCCTCGCCCGTACGAAGGCCTTCGCCGCCGCCGTCGCCGAGGCCGGGCACACCGTCACCGCCACCCTCGCCTACGGCGTCGACGCCACCGCCCACCGGGCCGCCGCCCAGGCCGGACACGCCACGCTCGCCGTCCTGCCGCGCGGCCTGGACCGCGCCCACCCGCACGACCACGCCCAGCTGCTGAGCTCGATCCCCACCAGCGGCGGCGCGGTGGTCAGCCTGTTCCCGCCGGGCACACCGGCCAGCGGAGCAACGCTCCGGGCCAGCGCCGCCCTGCTCGCCGCGCTCGTACGGGCCGTGGTTCTCATCGAGGCCCTGGACCACGCCGAGGCGGCGATGCACACCGCCGAGGTCGCCGCCGGCCTGAAGCGGCCCGTGCTTGTCCCGCCCCCCACCGGCGACGTGCGCGCCTACGGCAACGTCCGCCTGCTCGCCGAGCAGCGCGCCGTCCTGGTCCCCGACCCCGCGCACGCGCTCGCCGCCCCGCGCTGACCAGCCCAACCGCCCGTCCGTGCCCGGCTCTCCGGCCGGGCACGGGCCCCGGAAGGAGTGACGGAGGTTATGCCCCGCACCGCGTACACCCCGTCGCTGCCCGGCCTCAGCACCCCCGACGACCTGGACACCGTCATCAACTGGGGCCTCGGCGCCGACTCCACCGCCTACCTCGCCCGGATGCTCACCGACCCCGCCGCGCACGGCATCGACCTGGAGCGCACTGCCGTCCTCTACACGGCCACCGGCAGCGAGTGGCCCGAGACCCGGCTCCTGGTCGAGGAGTTCATGCTGCCGCTGCTTCGCGAACACGGCGTGCGCTTCGTCCAGCTGGCGCGCAACGGCCATCTGCGAGAGGACGGGTTCACGGTCCTGGACGACTCCCGCCAACCCGAGCGGCTCTTCGTCCGCGGGCCGTGGACGCGGTGGGACGACCTGGAGTCCGTCGGCACCGTTCCCCAGCAGGCCGGCACCCGCAAATGCAGCCTGTGGGCCAAGGGCGCCGTCGGTGACTGGTGGCTCGGCCAGGTCTTCGGCGGCCGCCCGTTCCGGCAGGTCATGGGCTTCAACGCCAACGAGGCCGGGCGCTGCTTGCGTGACGAGGCCGCCTCGAAGCTCCCCGGGCGGAGAGGGGTTTACCCGCTCCTCGACTGGGGCTGGGACCGGCAGCAGGTAGAGGACTACCTGCTGAAGCGGTTCGGTGTGCACTGGCCGAAGTCGTACTGCACGTTCTGTTGCTTCCCGGTGTCCATGGGCGCGCTGCCCGCCCACCTGGAACGAATGCGGTCCCACCCGGACATCGCCGGCGAGGTGCTGCGCCTGGAGTACACGGCGATGAGCCTCAACCCCAAGGCCAAGCTGTACGGCAAGCGCACCCTCCTGGAGTGCTTCGACCCCTCCCGCCCACGGGACCGCGATTGTCTGGAGGCCTTCGAGCGCGAGCTCGACATGCCGTGGGCGCTGTACCACGTGCGCCGCCTGTTCCTGCTGTCCGCCTCCGGCGAGCGGCGCCCGGTCATGCGCTCCACCGAGCGCGTCGACCTCGGCCGCGCACGCCAGCTGGGCCAGCGGCTGATCTCCGTGTCCGAGCGGCACGGGATCGAGGTCGAGCACGACCCGGTGTACGGGCGCGCCCGCTCCTGGGTGCGCCGGCGTCGCGAGACCTGGCCGATGGCGGAGGAGCTCTTCACCACCGCCCCCGCCCGCGTGATCAACAAGCAGGACAAGAACTTCGAGCCGGCATGGGACGCCCTGATCTCCGGCTCCACCGCCCAGCTCCCGCTTACCTGAACCACCCCCTCTCTCTGGCGGAAGGACACCTCATGCGCGCTCCCCTGGCCTTACCCCCTGATTCGTCTCGTCCTCTGCGCCGTGCTGTACCTGGCCACGCCGTCCGGGGATGACGTTCGGGCCGCCATGCGGGCCGGACTTCTGGCCTGCATGACGACCCCGGCCCAGGGCGACGTGATCCCGCCCGGTTGCCTGTACGCCTGCGACAACGGCAAGTTCGGCAAGGGCTGGCCCGGCGAGCAGGCCTGGTTCGCCTGGCTCAGGGCGACCATCGACCGCTACGGCCCAGACCGCTGCCTGTGGGCCGTAGCCCCCGACGTCCCGATGGACGCCACAGCGACCCTGACCGAGTCGCTGCCCTGGCTGCGGCAGATTCGCTCCCTGGGCATCCCGGCCGCCTTCGCCGCCCAGGACGGCAGCGAGCACGGCCTCATCCCCTGGGACTTGATCGACGTGCTGTTCCTGGCGGGCAGCACCGAGTGGAAGACCTCACCAGCCGCCCACCGCCTAGCCCTTGAGGCCCGCGAGCGCGGCCTGGACGTCCACATGGGCCGCGTCAACTCTCGCCGGCGGCTGCGCATCGCACAGGCCTTCGGCTGCACCAGCGCCGACGGCACCTACCTCGCCTTCGGCTCCGACGCCAACCTCCCGCGCCTCCTCACCTGGATGAACGAACTCCGCACCACCCCAACTCTGTTCGGAGACGACACATGACGACCTGGCTGCGCTACGTGGGCGCATCGATCATGGGCATCCTCGACCCCGTCCCCTCCGCCGTGGCCTCCCCCATGACCGTGGAGGAGGGCGCCTGGGTCCGCGCGAACGCCTGGACCAAGGCACTGCGCAAGATCGATGACGCCTACCCCCACGGCTTCCACCGGTGGTGCTCGTGCGAGGCCGGCACCTGCCACCCCTGCCGCACCGGCCACCACCAGTGCATCAGCCGCAACGGCCCCCACGTCGACGACGACGCCGGCACCATCACCGACCGCGGCGGCTTCGTCGTCGCGGTGATCCGCTACGGCCCCGGCCAGCGGCCCTGCCGCTGGAGCTGCCCCTGCACGCACGCGCCCGACGGCGAAGCCGAGGAGGCCGACGCCGTCGACGCCTCCGAGGTGCAGCCGACCGCCCGGCGGTCGGCGACGCGCCCCTCGAAGTCCGTGCCCGCGCTCGCACCGGACGGGCAGATGTCCCTCTTCGCCAGCGCCGGTCTGCCGGAGGAGGCCACCGGCGGTGAGACGCCGTGACGCTCCCGATCGGGCCCGACCCCGAACCATCGCCCGCCTGCGCTCCCGCGGCGCCGTCTGCCCTGAGTTCCCCCGTCCGCTGCTCGTCTCAGTGGAGTTGACATGCCTTCGCGCCCCAGCACCCTCCCGCCCATCACACCCGATCTGACCTCGTACGATCTGCTCGCGCCCCAGTTGTCCGGCGGGAAGGACAGCGCGGTCATGATGGCCGTGTTCATGGAAGCTGCCCGCACCGCCGGCGTGGCCGACCGGGTCATCTCGTACCACTCCAGTCTGGGGGTTTTGGAGTGGCCGTCCGTCGTGTTCGACGGCACCCGATACCCGGGGGTGTCCGAGCTCGCGGCCCTGCAGAGCGCCGCGTTCGGGGTCCCCGCCGACCGGCACCTGGAGGTCACCCGCACGATGCCAGGCCCGGACGGGATCCGGATGCCGCACAGTCTGCTGACGGAGATCGCGCTCTATGGGCGCTTCCCGCGCAAGGGCAGCCCGTACTGCCGCAAGAGCGCCAAGGAGAGCGTGGTCTCGAGCGCCTGGACCCCATCGTCCACCGGCTCGGGCGCGAGTTCGGCCGGCCGGTACGCATCCTGAAGGTCATGGGCCTGCGCAGCGACGAGGGCCCCGACCGCAAGAAGCGTGCCACCTTCCGTACGGTGCAGGTCAATGGGGCCCGGATCGTGGACGAGTGGCTGCCCGTCAAGGACTGGCCGACCGCCGCCGTCAAGGAGTGGCACACCGATGCGCCGGTGCCGTACTCCTGGACGTACGATTCGGTGCCCGGCGCCGGCGACTGGGCAGGCACCTCCCGCTGCTCCTGCTCGCTGTGCGTGTTCGCCTCCAAGCGCGACGTGCTGCTCTCCATCAGCCGGCGGCCGCGGCTGGCCGACCTGTACGCCGAGGTCGAACAGGCCCGGGGCGACAGCTTCCGCGCGGACTGGCGCATCACCGACCTGATCCGGCACGCCGAGCAGTGCGGCGCGCCCGACCCGGGCGTCGTCTGCCCGGACGACGGCCCAGAGTTCACCGCCCTCAAGAAACAGGTACGGGCGGCGCTGAAGAAGAAGCCCCGCAAGGAACCCGAACTGGCCCGCCGCGCCGGCCGCGCATTGTGCGACGGCTGCACCGTGCACAACTGATGACCACCGCCCCCTGCGCTCCTCGGCGCAGCGGGCGCCCCCTACAGTGGATGGAGGAGATGACCATGGAGACGAACCCCACCGCCCTGCTGCTCGAACTCACCGCCCAGGCCCAGCGTGCGAGCGACCCGGAGAGGCTGCACGACTTGCTGTCCAGGGGCCACCGCGCCTGGTGCGAGGGCGTCGCCGACGTCCAGGCCGGCGTTGCCCGCGAGACCACGAGCCTGTCCGACGCCGAGCTCGCCGAGCGGTGCGCCGCTGCGTGCGCGCCGTGGGAGCAGGGGATGACGCGCAGCGAGGCGGTCTCCGCTCTCGCTTTCATGACGTGGGATTCCGCGCCGGCCGCGATGGCCTACACGGAGCTGGAGGAGCGTGCGGCGCACTTCGGGGTGTGCCTGCTGGGCGAGGAAGTGCTGTAGGCCGGCCTGGCGGCGGGCTGGACACCAACCCACCGGCTTTGGCATTATCGAACCTGTCGCGCTCGTCCCGGGCGCCGGCATCGTCTTGCCGATCCTTGCCAAAGGGGCCCAGATGTCTCCCGCCGACCGGCTCGTGGACACCGCGCAGATCGTGTCCGAGTTCGGCACGAGCAAGCCCCGGATCAGCGACTGGAGCAACAACCCGGACAGTGGGTTCCCCGCGGTCGCGCACACGGAAGGCCGCAAGCGGTTCTGGCGCCACGACGAGATCGCGGCGTTCTTCGCGCAGCGTGCCCCGAAGAAGCGCGCGCTGCCGGCCGCGGTACTCGAGGCCGACCAGGACGAGCTGCTGACCAAGCGGGAGGTGGCCCAGCTTCTCCGCTACACCCGCACGTCGACCATCGACGGGTACTTCCGCGACCGGCCCGGATACTTCCCCGAGCCCGACGAGGACGTCGACGGCCCCATGTGGCGCCGCGGCACGATCGTGGCCTGGGTCGCCAGCCGCCCCGGCAAGGGCCGGCGCAGCTCCGCTCCGACAGCAGCGCGGCCTGAGGTGTCGGCGGACGGCGACCCCGACGAGCTGCTCGGTACGGCCGAGGTCGCTGCACTGCTCGGCTACGGAAGCCCGGCTTCCTTCTCCAGCGCCCTCTACCAGGGGCGCATCCCCGAACTGCCCGAGCCGGACGCCCAGGTGAAGGAAGAAGGCAGCCGCGGCCCCGGTCGCAAGAAGTGGCGGCGGGCAACCGTCGTCGCTGTCGCCCGCCAGCGCGGTGTGCTGCCGCCGGCCGACAAGGACGAGAACGAGGACCTGGTCGGCGCCGCCGAGGCAGCCCGCATCCTCGGATACAGCAACGCCGACAGCTTCATCAGCGCACTCGGGCACGGGCTCCTGCCCGACCTCGAGCAGCCCGACGGATACGAGTACCGGCGCGGCAGCGGCGGCCGCCCCCGTCAGCAGCGCTGGAAACGCTCCCGCCTCGAGGACCTGGCATCCCGCCGCTCCTCACCCTCCTGACCGCAGCGCACCGACCCGCCGCAGGCGGGATACCGTAAGACCGCGGCCTCTGGTTTAAGGGATCGACGAACTCCCGGCGGGCCAGACGCCGCACGATGGCCGGTATGGAGAGGCCAGCCACCTCTCCCCCGCGAAGCCGCACGGCTTCGCGGAACCGGCCATCGTTACGGATCTCCTGCTACTTCTGCCTCAGCCGCTCGGGAAAGTACGTCCTGAGCGTGTTAAGAGACGCTCGTGCCCAGAGGACGCCGGCAACCGGCCCCAGGACGAGACCGATCGGCAAACCGATCACCCACGCCTCCCGCAGGTTGCCCATGCTGCCGTCCGGGTCGAGTGCCGGCGCGAGCACCCACGGGGCAACGGAGGCGGCCAGGAGACCGAGCACCCAGCCCACCGTGAACACAGGGTGGTTGGGCAGGCCCTGCGCCCGGCGCAGGCGGATCACGTGGATCGGCCCCGCCAGAGTCGCGACGCCTGCCGTCAGGGACCACATCACCCCGATCAGGAAGCCCATCGTCACTGTGCGCGTGTCCTTTCGGAGAGGGGGCCGGGTCGAGCGGAGTCTGTCAGGCCGCTCTGACATCGGCAGCAGAACCTGCCGTGACAGCCGTGGTTCCGGTGTCGGAGTCCGGCCAGCAGCCGACGGAGCTCCCCCCAGACTTTCTACGCTTCGTAGCCGAACATCAGCTGGCATCCCCGGAGGTGATCGGGGAAAGCAGGCCGTCACCGGGCCACAGGGGAGATCCTGCTTCCGCCCAGGCCAGGTGCCGGCCGACCTCGACGAGGACCTCGATCCGGGCGGCGGGCCCGTACGCCCGATGTGCCCCGGACGTGGGGTCGACGGCGCGGACCTCCCTGTGCGGGCCGGCGCACAACAGGGCCCGCGCGATTTCCGGCAGGCCCAGGTTGAGGGCGTCGCAGTCGTGGTCGCGGATGAGCTGCAGCAGGTCTTCGGTGGCTGCCTCCCAGTCGCCGACCTCCGGCCAGCGCGCGCCGCCGTCGAGTTCGTGGGTGAGCGTGGACAGTGGCACGATCTCGCCCGGCCGGCGGCCGCGGGTGAGGCGGTCGTGGATGCGGGCGCCGTCGGGTTGCCGTACGCGGGGGTGCAGCAGGGAGGCTGCGGCCACGACGGTGGTGTTGATCTCCTGGGCGGCGGCCGGGTAGTAGGGCTCGTGCGCGAACAGGAGGTAGACGTCCGTGGTGGGGATAGCTGGGGTGGGTTCGGGCTGGGTCATGGGGAGGGTTCCCTTCTGCAGCGGTGGGTTCGGTGCGTGACGAGCGGCCGGATGGGTCGTCGGCCGGGGGCCAGGCGGGTACGGGCCCAGGGGCCGGCCGGGGTCGGAGGCCTGGTTCGCGTCGGCTGTCCCGTCCTCTGCGGTGCGCTCGAGGATCTGTGCGACCTGGTGGGCGAGTTGGAGCATCAGCCGTTCACGGGCGATGAGGCCGTCTGAGGCCGAGCGGCTGTCCCGGGTCCGGAGCAGGCCTGCGGCATCCCACAGCAAGCCCTGGCCGACCTCGGCCGAGCGGCGCAGGTCGTAGCGTTCGCTGCCGGCGGCGGCCTGGACGAGGGAGGTGTGCAGGGCGGCCAGGCGCTGCAGGTAGCGGCAGGCGACGTCGCCTTCGACCATGCGGACGTGTTCGCGGGCCCGGCTGTCCAGCCTGTCGGGCAGGTGTTCGGCGAGCAGCGGGGCGAGGAGCATCGCCGGCAGGGCGACGTCGACCGGGACTCCGTGGCGGATGGCGAACAGGCCGGCGACCACACTGACGAGCGCGACGGCCGCGGCGGCGAGCCGCAGCGATCCGGGGACGGTGTCCACGGCGATGCGCTGGGCGGGGCGCCGGGTCAGCCAGCGCAGGGCCATGCGCTGCGTACGCGTGGCGACTGGAGTGAGCACCGCGATCTGGTGGGGGATCTCGGGCGGGCTGCCGTCGCCGGGGACGGTCCAGGCGAGCCATCCCCACAGGGTGCGTTCGTGGACGAGTACGGGCTCGCAGGCGGCCGAGCAGGTGTGATCGCGGACGTGGCCGGTCCGCAGGGCTCGGGAACGTTCTTTCTCCCACCGCCCCGGATCACGGGTGAAGGGGCGCTCGTGGTGCGCAGCCGCGGTCGGCGGCGGGGTGTGGAGCGTGTCCGTCACGAGGTGCTTCCTTCCAGGTGGTGGTCTGTCAGGGCGGAGGCGCACGTGGTGCAGCGGCCGTCGCCTGCGGGGTGAGCGCGGCGGGGTGTGGGGCCCGGGCAGGTGCGGCAGAGCGGCCAGCCGAGGCAGGCCGGGCAGAGGTCCTCGCCGGGGGCGGTTCCGGGAACGCCGCAGCCGGCGCACTCGGTAAGGGCCCGGTAGGTCAGGGCCTCGCTCACCGTGCGGGCGGCGGCGGAGCCGGTCATCGGCTGCGGCGGCTGGGCGTCCCACACGGGCTGGTCATGGTGGTCGGCCGCGAGGGCGGGTGGCGGGTAGGCCTGGGCAGCGCGCAGGCGGGCGGCGATGATCGCGCCGACCGTGGTCCGTACCGGATGGGGCAGGGGCCGGGCGGCGATGACGTGCCGCAGTTGCTCAGCGTTCCAGCCGGCCTCCAGCATCACGGTCACGACGCGGCCTTGATCGGTCAGCGCCTGCCCGGTCAGCAGCAGCTCGGGGCGAGCCGCCCCGAGGTCGAGCAGCAGCCGGATCCCCGGGTGCATCTCATCCGCCGCAGGCGCGGCCGGCGGGGACGTCGGTGTGTCCGGCCGGTCCGTCCGTCCCGGTGTTCGCGACGCGTCGCCGCGGCAGGGACGGAGGGGGCTGGTCTTCTGCTTAGTGGTCTTCTTTCTGTTGGTGTTCTTAGTGGACCGATCAGCCAACGTAGGGTCATCCACTGGTGGAAAACCCGACTCTGGTTGTGACCTGCTGCTTTGCAGAGCGGGCAGGTCGGTGAGGAAATACGCCGCCGCACCGAGGGTGCCGTCTGGGCCGCGCTCCCGTTCCCGCACCAGGAAGCCGTGCTTCTCCAGCTCCTTCAGCCCGCTCTTGACGGCTGAGTCACCGTCGCGGCCACGACGTGCGATGTCGGCAACCGTCATCCGCCAGCCGTCCCGATGCGTGGAGAGCAGTCCGAACAGGCCCTTGGCCTTGAAAGACAACTGGGGGTCGCGGAAGAGCCCGTTGGCGATCTGGGTGAACTGATCGGCCGCCATCACGCCCCGACGGATCCCCGTCGGCAGGCCGCCGACAGGCTCAGCCTCGGGGGACGTGACCATCACGTCGGCTTCGATCAGCGCGACGTCCAAGGTGGCCGGTCGGTCGGTGATGCAGTAGACGATCTCGCCGAGGGTGCCGTCCGGGCGGCGCAGGCGTTCACGGATCAGGTAGCCGTGGACCTCGAGCTCCTGCAGCCCGGTGCGTACCGCTTCGCGTCCGTCCGGGCCCAGGCGGACGAGGTCGGTGACCGTCACCTGCCAGCCATTCCTGTGCGTACTGACGTACCCGAAGAGCCCCTTGGCTTTGAACGACAGCCCGGAGTCACGAAACAGCGCGTTGGCGATCTGGGTGAACTGATCGGCCGCCATCACGCCCCGGCGGATCCCCGCCCCGAAGCGGCTCACCGCCGTGTCCCCGACGCATGCCGCGGGCGGTGCCCACGGCGGCACACCGGGCTCGTCGCGGTGGGGCGGCCGGGGGTCCTGGGCGTGGAGGCGTGCGTGTGTTCCATGGCGTCAGCTCACCGGCCGACCCCGACCAGGCTGACGGCCACGAGCCCCGACCATCGGTCACGATCCGGCAACGGAGCCGTCTAGCTGCCGTGGTCGGGCTCATGGTCGGGCCGACACGCGCCTTCGGCTTGGGCGCTCAGTGATTGCGCAGTCCGCCCGGCCTTCCTGATCTTCTCTTGTGCAGGTCCGTATCGCGCACTGCGCAGGCCTCTGACACGGGCCGGTGCCGGCTTCCGTCTGCGCATCGGTGTCCGGGCCCTGTGGCCGGGCGGCACGTGATTGCGCGGCGGTCGCCGGTCAGGTCAACGTGCGCCGGACACGGTGGCCTGCCGCCAGATCGCGGCAGCCCCATGGTCGGGGTCATGGTTGGCCCGACCATGACCCCGACCATGGTCTTCGTGTCCCCATCGTGACCATGGTCGGGGGTTCATGGTCGGTGGTCGGGTCGGGGTCGCCGGGTTTTCTCAAGGTCAGCAACTACACGTCCTGACCTGGGAGTTTGACCATGTTCCCTGGCACGCAGGCCTCAAAGAGCGAGGCCGCTGCTCCGATGGCGGCCGGCGCCCGGCTGGAGGCGATGCGCCGCCGCGTCCGCCTCTCACGCGTGGCGGTCTGGACCGTCATCGCGGCCGGCCCCATCGCCCTGTGCGTCGCCGTCGCCTCCACCCCGACCACGGTCGCGTCAGCCCCCGCGGCCAAGCCCACCGCCGTGCGCCCCGCGACATCCGCCGCCGACCCGGGCGGCTATGCGCAGGTGTTCGTCGGCGCGTGGCTGCGCAGCAGCGCGACCGACGAAACGAGTGCGCAGGCGCGGCTTGCGCAGTCGATGGCGCCGGACGTCGAGCTGCCCGGCCCGGCCGATGCGCAATCGGCGCCTCAGTCGGTGACGGCGGTGCGCAGTGCGCAGCGGGCGGACGGTGCGTGGTCGGTGACGGTGGCTGCGCAATACGCAGGCGGATCGGTGCGGTACTACGCCGTGCCGGTGGCAGCCGACAGCACGGGCTCCTCGTTCACTGTGACCGGTGCGCCCGGCGTGGTAGCCGGCCCGACCCGGGCCGAGGTGCCGAAGTCGTCGTACGCCGTGACCGTCCCGGAAGGGAATCTGTCCTCCGCTATCGGGCAGTTCCTCGCCGCCTATCTGACGGGTGCCGGCGAGGTCGACCGCTACCTGGCGCCCGGCGTGCAGCTCACCGCCGTCTCCCCCGCCCCGTACACGGCGGTCGCCGTTCAGGAGGTGTCCGCCGTCGAGGAGGCCGCGGCCGCCGAGAAGGTGCCGACGGACGGCACGACGGTGCGGGTGCTCGCCTCGGTAGAAGCCCGGGGTGCGACCGGCCGGTGGCCGCTGGCGTACGAGCTCACGCTCAGGGCCCGCTCGGGCCGGTGGGAAGTCGCCGCGCTTCAGTCCGGCACGGCTCAGGACGGGGGTGCCCGATGAACACCATGCACAGCCTGATGCTCGCCGGGCAGCTGGACGACCTCGGCACTAGCTGGATCAACATGTTCAAGGAGTGGGCGACGAAGGGGCTTCAGGCCGGTCTGATCTGCCTGGTCGTCGTCATCATGATCCAGAAGTTCTCACTGAAGGCGGGGATCGGCGCCCTGCTCCTGATGGTGATCGCGCTCGGTCTGTACAACTCGCGCAACGACCTGGCGAACATGTTCACCGACGAGGTGAAGAACCCGTCCAAGGGTGCGCCCGCCGCTCCTGGGGTCGTCCGGTCCGAACTCCCGTCCTCTCGTGACCACTCGCAGGGCGTCGGAGGCTGGCTGTGAGCGCGACAGCCGCGGCACGGGTGGGCCGCTTCTACACCGCCGCCCGCCGCCATCCCTGGGTGCTGGGCAAGGTCGCCGACTGGAAGATCCCGCTCGGCCCCTACACGCCCGCGCAGATCGCGGTCGCCGTCGGCGGCGGCTTCCTCCTGGTCAAGACGATCAGCTGGTGGTCGTGGATGGGGCCGGTCCCCATCGTCGGGTGGGGCCTGGTCATCTGGATGGTGCGCCGCCCGAAGGTCCGGGGCCGTGCCCCGATGCAGGCCGCACTCGGGTGGGTGCTGCTGGGCTGGCAGCCTCGCGGTGGGCGGATCGGCGGGCGGGCCGCCCGCGACCGCGCTGTGCACCCGCTGCTCGGCGGCTTCACCATCGAGGACACGCCCGCGCCCGTCTCCGCTACGCAGGCCGCACCCTCCCGTGCGGTGCAGCGGCGTCCGGCCCGGGCGCCGCACCCGAGCCCGGCCAGAGACCGCTCGTCCGCACCCCGCCGCACCCAGCCGGCTGCTCCCTCGGCGCTGGGGCCGGTGTCGGGTGTGCAGCAGCTGCTCGCGCTCGCCCAGCAGGGCGGGGGTGCGCGGTGAGGGTTCCGATCCGTCACATCGCCGGGCATCTGGTGTGGTCGACGCAGGGCAGCGTATGGGCCGTCTACCGCCTGCACCCGGGCCCGGACGCTCAGGGTCGCCGTGAGGAGACCGTCCAGGGCACCTACGTGCCCGCCCCGGTCCGCGACGAGCAGCTGGCGAAGATCACCCACTTGGTGCGCTCGCTGTCCGGGGCCCCGCGGCTGTACGGTCTGTGCGCGCAGGTCGACCCGGGCGAGATCGCCCTGAGGATGATCGAGGGCATCGAGCCGGTCGAGCAGGCACCCGGTGCGGGCCGGCACCCGTGGGTGGAAAATGTCGAGGCCGCCCTCGACCTGCTGGACGACCAGGAGATGCACCGCCGCACCCTGTGGCTGGCCGTGCCGCTGCAGACCGAAACAGGTGGCCTTCAGGTGTCGGCGTCGCTCGGCGCGGCGTGGGCCGAGGTCGCGCCGATGCTGGGCATGCGGTCGGCGCCGGTGGCCCGGCGCGAGGTCAGCGCGTATCGCGAGCAGGCCTCACGGGTGGAGGCCACGCTCGCCGGCGGCATCGCCTTCCGCCCGGCCCGCCCGGCAGAGATCGTGTGGATGATCCAGCACGCCCTGCACCGCGGCCTTGCAGAGCCGCTGCTGGCGGAGGCCGAGACCAGCGAGATGTATGGCGGGCAGGTCCGTGAGGGGGCGCTGCGCTCCCCAAGCTACGCCGACCTCGGCCAGGTCCGCCTGCAGGAAGGCGGCATCGACCCCTACCTCGACGACATCGACGAGCTCAAGAGCGCAGGACAGATCACCCGGTCGGGCCGCAAGGCCTGGTGGCGAGTGAACACCGGCTCTCCGCTGGGACGGCGCTGGCTGCAGGTCGAGTCCGACAACGGGGTGGGCTACCAGGCGCAGTTGGCGCTGGCCGAGTGCCCGCCCGCGGTCAGCCAAGACGCCGCCGACCTGTTCGCCCAGCTCGAGATGCTCGACTTTCCCGTCGACTACACCGTCGACCTCACGCTCGTGCCCGCCGAGAAGGCACGCGACCAGGTGCGGCGCAAGAAGAACGAACTCATCGACCAGGCCGACCAGTACGACGCCCGCCCCACTGGCATGCCCGCCTCGCTCACCGAGGCCGCCCGCGACCTGGGCGAGCTCGACGCACGCCTCTCCCGCACCAGCGTGGAGGTCGAGGTGCAGTCCGTCACCGTGCTGACGGTGTGGGGGCCGACCGCCGCCATCTGCGACGCCAGGGTCCGCGCCCTGGCCGCACTGCTCGGCGGCGCCGACTACCGCGCCGTCCGCCCGGCCGGCCTGCAAGAAGCCCTGTTCACCCTCGGCCTGCCGGGCACCGTGCGGCCCGGTGTGGTGCGGGAGTTCACCCAGCACCAGGTATCCGAGGACTGGGCGCTGGGCGGGGCCTTCACCGCTGCGGAGGTCGGCGACCCCAACGGCATGTTCCTGGGCATCGACCTGGACTGCGGCACGACCCGCCCCGTCATGATCAACGTGGCGGACGCGCCCAAGGTCGACGCGTCCGCCTCCATGGGCATCGTCGGGGATCTCGGCGCGGGCAAGAGCGTCCTGCAGAAGCTGATTGCGGAGGCGGTGTGGGCGCGCGGCGGCTGCGCGATCTGCATCGACCGCACCCCTGTACGCGAGTGGGCGACCTTCGCCCGCACCGCCGCCAAGGGCCGCGCCCAGATCATCGACGCCGCCCAGGCCGAGGTGTCTATCGACCCGCTGCGCATGTTCGACGGCCCGGAGGGACGGCACTATGCCCTGTCCTACCTCACCCTGCAGCTCGGCGTCGGCCCGATGAGCACCAACGGCGAAGTCCTCCACCACGCCGTCGAACAGGCCGCCCTCAGCGACGCCCCGTCCATGTACCGCGTGCTGGAGGTCCTCGAGGAGATGGCCGCGCGCGAGGCGGGCAAGCGGCAGGACGCGGCAGCGACCCTCGCCGGCCTCATCCGGGTCGTCGCCACCAACTCTCTGGCGGCGATGGTCTTCGACCCGACGCTGCCGCCGGTGCGGCTGGACGCCTCCAGCGCCTCCGACATGATCGTGATCACCACCACCGGTCTGAAGCTGCCGCCGAAGGCCGCGTTCGCCAACCCCGAGATCCTGCACCAGCAGCCGCTGGAGGCGCTGATCGGCCGGGCGGTGCTCTACCTGATCGCTGCGATCGCCCGGCAGACGGCTTTCGAGGACCCCGAGCGGTTCACGGCGGTGGTGCTGGACGAGCTGTACTGGCTCACCTCGTCCGCCGAGGGCACGGCCCTGGTCCACGAGATCCTCCACGACGGGCGCAAGCACGGCGCCGGCCTGTTGGCGGGTTCGCACGATGCCGAGGAACTTGGCCCCGACCGGGGCCTGATGGCCTACCGGGCGCTTGCCCGCACTGCCGACCGTGAACGCGCCCGTCGTGGTCTGGAGTTCGTCGGGCTCGACCCGAATGACGGTGAGCTGCTGCGGCTGGTGACCACCGGCCTGTCCCCCGTCGGCCAGAAGGGCCGAGAGGGCGAGTTCCTGCTGACCTGCCCGCGACAGAACACCGGCCGCATCAAGGTCTCCATCCCCCGCATCCCGCGCATCACCACATCCATCACCACCACGCCAGGACGCCGCACGAGCCCTGTCTCCCCCTCCGTGCCGGATCCGCTCGCCGGTGAGGCCGTACAGACCAGTCCGAAGGAGACCGTCTGATGACCACTTTGTCGTGGGACCGTTCGAAGCGCGTCGCTGCCGCCGTGAGTGTCCTCACCGTGGTCACGGTCGCCGGCGCCGCGGTCGTGCTCGCCCTCGGGGTGGGCGTTCCGCAGGGGTGGTGGCCACACACCGGACGGGCCTTTGCCGCCGACGCCGCGCACCGGGATCCCTGCGCCCTGATCGTGGGCCCGGCCAAGGCGTACTGCGAGCGCGGCGCCGCGGCCAAGGCCTTCGCCGGCCATCAGAATGTGACCGGCGGGGCGTGGCGGCTGGTGCCTGCCGGTGCAGGTGTGGGTGCTCTCGTGGTGTGGCGGCTGCGCGGTATCGCTGGGCAAAGGCGGCGCTGACGTGTTCCGTCCAGACCGCGCGACCCTGCGTTCGGCCAGCTTCATCGTGCTGCTCACCGGCGTGTTTCTCCTGGTGAACACGCAGGTCGTCTACGCGGCCGGCAGCAACGGCGAGACCGGGGACCTGCTCGCTCCGTTGAACATCTACTCGTCCGAGGGTGTGCCGATCGACGGGTACGACCTGAGCGCCGAGGGCGGCTCCATCGTCGCCTTCAAGAGCCAGGCTCTGTCCTTCGCCCTGTCCGGGCTGTTCACGCTGATCCGGCTGCTGGTCGGGCTGGCCGGGTGGGCGATCGAGGTGGCCTTCCGGTTCCCGTTACTCAAGCTCCTCGCGAAGCCCGCGCAGAGGGTCGCCGACACCTACGACAGCGTGGTCGTCGACACACTCGGTCTGAAGGGGCTCTTGCTGGCCTGGGCATTTGTGTTCGCTGGATTCATGATCGTGCGTGGCCGGGTCGGCCGCGGTCTGGGCGAAATCTTCCTCACCCTGCTCATCGGAGCGATCGCCGCCTCGGCTCTCATCCGTCCCGACACCCTGCTTGGCCCGGGCGGGCCGCTCGGGCAATCCCAGCAGGTGGCCGCCGAGGTCGCCCAGAAGAGCGTGAACTCCTACAACTGGGGCGGCAAACTCGCCAGCAAGGACCCATGCGACGGCATGGCCGGCAACGCCGAGATCAAGTGCGAGGAGCGGGAAGGCGAAGGACCGGTCTCCTCAACAGAGGTGGCCCGGCCCATCCAGGATTCGATCACCAACGCCTTGATTGTGAAGCCGTACATGCTCCTTCAGTACGGTCGCATCCTAGACCCGGCCAAGGAATCCGACCGCCAGGCCTATGCCATCCATCTGAAGTGGGTCACCGGCGGGTACATGCCCAGCTCAACGCCGTCGAACAAGGCGAAGGATGCCTGCCGCCTGATCCACGGGCCGGCCAAGAAGTACTGCGAACGCGACGTTGACGGTAAGCCGCCCAGCAGCGACGACCTCCCCTCACTCACACCCGGAGGCGAACTCCTCGACGCCTCCAATCCGATCGTCACCGACGAGGACCAGGCATTCGCCGCGTTCCTCTCGGACATGAAGAGGGCTGGCCCGGTCGGCAAGTCGTGCGCGGCCTACGCCGAGAAGCCCACGTGGTGGCGAGTCGGCGGCGCCTTCCTGCTACTGATCGCCGCGCTGTTCATCTGCGGCATGCTGCTGTCCAGCGCGATCGTGCTGCTCGGCACCCAGGGCGTGTGCGCGGCCGCGGCGACCGTCGGCGGCGTCACCTTCGTCGCGGGCATGCTGCCCGGGCCCGCACGCCAGAGCGTGTGGAAGTGGCTGTCCCTGTGGGGCATCGCAGTCCTGGCCGTGGTCGGAATATGCGCGTTCATCCCGTTCTTCGGGATTGCCGTCGACGCCACCATCACCAACGGCCCCAACCTGATGGTCGAGCGGATCCTACTCATCGACGTCCTCGCCATCGCCGGCGCCGCCGGACACCGCAGACTGCTGACTGGCATCGCCTCCTTCGGCCGGCGCATGGCGATGCGGATGCGCTACGCCAAGGTCGGCGGCACCCACATGCCCGGCGACACCTCCGAGCTCGGCGCCGCGCTCGCCATGAACTCCACTGCTGCGATGGGCGGATACGGCGCAGGACTGCGCGCTTTCACCGGCTGGAGTGGCGGCAGGTTCGGGATGCTGGGCACCCGGCAGCGGCTGATGGGCGCGCTCACTTCGCTGTTCGACGGTGCGGGCATGCCGGTGGACACCGGCGGACTACTAGCGGACGCTACTGCCGAGGCCGGGCGTGGTCTGGCCCCGCTCACCGCGGCCGCGGCCGTGGGCGGGTTGGGGGCGCGGCTCGGCACGAAGGGCGCTTGGTGGTTGCTGGTCGGCCGACGCCCGGACAAGGAGCAACTGGCCAAGTGGCGCAAGCCCACGGCCGATGGAGGCCCGCAGGCCGGTGGTCCTTCGGATGGAGGGCCGGGCGGCCAGGGCGGCAGCGGTCCGCGCAGGCCTGGCGGCCCGCCCGACCGGTACCGCGACGATCAGGGTCAGATCATCGACCGCAACACCGGCCAGGTGCTTCACGACCAGAACAGCGACCGCACCCTGCTCTCCACCCGCGCCCATAACCGGCTCGTTCGCTTCCGCGGCTACCGGCTCCTGCACCGGGGCGGCCGGGTTGCGTACGGGGCGACAGTGGGGTTGCCGACCACCGTGCGCCGGGCCCGGACGGGTGGCTCGCGCTACTCCCAGGACGCCCGCCAGCAGGTGCGGGTGTGGGGCAACACCGTGCGCGAGGACGGCCGCGCCTGGGGCGACACAGGGCGCCATGTGGCCCGGGTCCTGCGGGCACACGACGACAGTGGCGGACCCGGTCCGTTCACCAGCCGCCGCCTGCCGACCACAGCCACCGCGGCTTCTGCCCCCCGTTCGGCCACGCCACCGCGGCCTGTGTCCGGACGTCCTTCGGCCGGCTCGGCCTCCGCTTCTGTGCAGCCCACTCAGTCGGCGGGCGGTCCCCAGGAACCTGCGTCCCCAGCACGGCGCCCGCGCCGGGACGGCTCTGCGCCACTGCCTCGGCCCGGTCTCGACGGGCCCGTGCTTCCTGGCGGCGCAGGCGCGCGTAGCCAGGCTCGCGAGGAGGCGCGGGCCCGGATGCAGGAGCTGATGCGGCGGACCTCCCCCGCTGCTGAGCGCCGACGCGAGGAGCAGGCGAACGAGGACGGTGGCCAGGAGTGAAACCACCTGGACGCCGCGTGAGGCGGTTCGGCTGCGTCGTGGCGCTGCTGATGTTCGCCGCCGTGTGCTGTGCCGCGCCGGTGGGAAACGCGATCAGCGCGTATGTCGCGCTCAAGACGAATACCCAGGACGACGGAGGAATCGCCGAGGGCGGCAGCGCCGCTGACATCCCCCTGCGGATGCTGGCCGCCTACAAGAAGGCCGTACAGCAGGTCGGACAGTACGTGCCCAAGTGCCAGGGCATGCGCTGGCCGATCCTCGCCGGGATCGCCAAGGTCGAGTCCAACCACGCCATCGGCCACAACATCGCAGACAACGGCGACATCCGACCCAAGATCTACGGAGTGCTCCTCGACGGCTCCGGAGCGGGCGGCAACACGACCGCGCTTCCGGACAGCGACGGCGGAAAGTGGGACGGCACCGCCACTGGTGAGCGAGCCGTGGGCCCCTTCCAGTTCCTGCCCTCGACGTGGGAAAGCGTCGGCAGGGACGGCAACGGGGACAAGGTCGCCGACCCGCACAACGCCGACGACGCCGCCTTGGGGGCAGCCGTCTACCTGTGCGGCCAGGGCCGTGATCTGACGAAGTCTTCGCAGCTTCGGGCCGCGATCCTGCAGTACAACCACTCCAGCGAATACGTCGCCGACGTGCTGGGCTGGATCGACCAGTACACGGCGGCCGCCAAGGATTCGAATTTGAAGAACCTGCCCGGAAACGCCCGCACCGTGATCGAGGCAGCGCTCTCACAGCGAGGCGTGCCCTACTCGTGGGGCGGCGGCAACGCCCAGGGCCCGTCGTACGGGATCTGCTGTTCGCCCAGCGGAAAGAGCGGCGCCGGCATCAAGGGCTTCGACTGCTCGGGCCTGACCACTTACGTCTATGCCAAGGCCGGCATCAGCCTGCCGCGTACTGCGGCCGCGCAAGCCGGCGTCGGCCGTCGGATCCCTGCCGGCCTCGGTACAAGCGCCCTCAAGCCGGGTGACCTCGTCTTCTACGCCTACGCCCCCGGACGCGATTCCACGATCTACCACGTCGGGATCTACGCAGGCAGCGGCCAAATGATCAACGCTGCCCGCCCAGGCACGGTCGTCCGCCTGGACTCGGTCAACGCCATGTCCGGCTACGCGGGGGGAGCGCGGCTGCTGTGACCACCAACCCCCGCTCACCGCGTCTGCTGGTGCTGAGCACCATCACGCTCACCGTAGTCGGCGTCGCCCTCCTCGGCATGCCGCACGGCCAGGAGCCACCGGCCCCGACGGCATCCCCGACTGCTCGCACAATCACGGATCCGTTACCTGGGGCCTCTCCGCCGACCACTGATCAGCCGACCGTCCGTACGCCTTTCTCGACGGCCACGGCGTCGACACCGGCGGCCGATGAGTCCGCACTGCCGCCGCACGGCGAAGGCACGGCCGGCGACGCGGCTATCCAAAAAGCGTTGGAGGCCACCTGGCCCCCAGACCTTCCCTCCCGCGACGCAAGCGCACTGCTATCAGCAGGACGCGACCTCCTGCGCGCCGACGCCACCGGGATCGGCCGCGCGAGATGGCCTGCGGTCTTCCCCGCCTCCCGGCAGGGCCTCGCGCCGGCGTTCGCCACCGCCCGTTTCCGGATCCAGGCCGCGATCGCCCGCCGCGACGCCAGCCCGGACAAGGCGGTGGTGCACCTGGTGTGGGCTGGCACTGACCGCGGAGGCACCTTCACCGACGGCCGCATCACCAATTGGCACTTCACCCGCACCACCGCAAAGAAAGGGGCGTCCACGTGGACTCCGCAGCCCCGTTCCTGACCGGCCAGGCCTCCGCATCAACATCCGGCCCGCTGCTCGGCCTCGTCTGGGGCGTCGTTCACACTGTCGGCTGGTTGATCACCTACTGGTGGGCGGCGGCCTTGGCCGCCGTCGCGGTCTGGGCCGCGGGCGCGACGGCGGTTCGCCATCTGGCGCGGAAGGCCTCGGCCCAACGGATGGCGCTGGAGCTCCTACCATCGCGGCACTTCGACCCTGGTCTGGAGGAGATCTTCCGCCGGGGTGTGCAACTCGCCCGGGCGTCGACGAGCATGCCGTGGTGGGCGCCACGCCGGTCGAAGACGGTGCAGATCAGGCTGCGCGCCGACGGCTCCAGCCCGCTGCGCTACCGCATTGAAGGCCCGGCCGGCGGCGAACGCCTGCTGTCGATCACGCCGTTCGGTCCAGCCGTCACTGTGAACCGGGCTCGTCCCCTCGTCGACAGGCCCCGTGACCACGCGGTGCGGGCGGAGTTCATCCTGCGCGGCAAGCCGACCGCACCCCTGCGCGAGGTCCCGCTGAACCCGGACCCGTTGCAGCCGCTGATCGACGCCGTCTCGGACCTCCGTGCCGAGCTGGGGGACCTCGCCGAGATCCGGCTCGACATCCAGCGCGCGCCCAAGTGGGCACTCCGGGCGCGCCGTCTTCAGCTGATGAGCAACGCACGTCGCACGGAACGGCGCGAAGCCCAGCGGGCCGCCGGGTGGGTGCGGCAGGACGCTATCGGCATCGAGGACTCACTCACCTGGCAGCTGCAGCAACTGGTCGTCGGCAAGCAGGGCGGAGGCGGGCGCCGGCTGGTCATGCCGCCCGTCCCACGCAGGGTGGACCCGCAGGAGGCACTGGGCAAGCTCGCCGAGGATGATCACCTGGTGCGCGTGCAGCTGCTGGTGATGTGCGCGTCGAACACCGAGGGCCGCTCCGAGGCCCGGCTCGCCCAACTCCAGGCCGCCCTGGATGTGTTCGGCGGCGGCTCGCGCTGGGCAATGCGAGGCTGGAGGGTAGGTCCCTGGCGGTTCGGAGCAGACCGTTGGCCCAGCCGGCGCGGCTTCGAACGCCGCTGGACTCTGGGGCAATGCCAGCCACCCCGTTCGAACTGGGTCCGGCTGGAAGAGCTGACCGGCCTACTCAAGCCGCCCACGACGCACTGCCGTCTACCTCTGCTCGCCGGCGACCTGCCGACGTTCGAACATGGAGATCCCGAGCTGTTGCTGCAGGGGATCTACCGCGGCCCGGACGACCGCCGCCGTCTGGTCGCCACCTACGCCAAGGAGACGCTGTTCGAGGTCGGGGTGGGCAAGGCGGGCGGCGGCAAGACTGAGCGCGCCCTCGCCCAGGCGATCGGCTGGGCACATGCCGGCGGCGGGCTGATGTTCGTCGACCCGCACCGCGACTCGTGGCCGCGTGCACTGCCCTTCCTCGCCCACGACCACCTGATGCCGCGGATCGCGCTGATCGACCTCAACGCCAGCGGGCCTGGTCCGCACATCAGTTGTTGGAACCCAATCGGCATGCACCAGGGCCAGGTCGCGCACGAGGTTGTCGAGGCGACCGCAGACGCCTATGCATCCGTGCTCGGCTGGGATGACGCCACCGCTCCCCGCGCGCTCACCATCTTCACCGCCTCTCTGGCGGTGCTGGTGGCCGTCAACGGGGCCGCCTGCCAGGCCGGGCGGCCGGAAGACCAGGCCACGGTCTTTCACGTGCGTTCCCTGCTGACCGACCCGGTCTTCCGCACGATGGCGCTCACCGCGGTCGAGACACGCCTGGACGAGGAGACCCGCTCGTGGTGGCGGACGGTGTTCCCGACGCTGCCCCCCGACGCGTTCGCCGTCGTCCTCAACCCGATCGCTCGCCTAGCCGCCAACCCCGTCACCCGGGCGTTCCTCGGTCAGCCGGCCGGTGTCTACAACATCCGGGCCGCGATGGACTCGCGGATGATCGTGTGGGTGTGTCCGGGCGGGAACGGGCCCACCGACCGGCTGATCACCGCGCTGCTAGCCCGGGACCTGCTGCGGGCCGTGCGCTCCAGGAGGGACACGGCGGAAGAGCGGCGGGTGCCGTTCCGGCCCTACTTCGATGAGCTGATCACCCTCACAGGCGCGGCCCCGGAGACGATCGCCGCGATGTTCGAGGACTTCCGCAAGTACAGGGTCCACGTCCACGGCATGACCCAGCTGCTGGCCCGCCTGCCCATCCCGGTGCGTCTGTCGCTGGTGCAGAACGCCTCCACCCTGGCGTCTACCGCGGGGTCGCAGTCCGCCATCGCCCCGATCACCGCGGAGTGGGGCGATCGTCCTAGTCCGGACGTCGTCGCCGCGCTGGACCGGTTCGATCACTACATGTCGTTGACCGTCGGGGGGCGTCGTGTCGGTCCGGTCCGGATCACCGGCCCGCATCTGGACGAGGTGTTCGCCGACTACTTCCGTCCGGGCCAGGCCGGGGCACTGGAGCGTGCCGCCCGGGCCACGGCAGGCGCCGCCCCGCTGGGCCGGCTCACCGACCGGGCCGAAAGCCAGCTCACCCGCGTGAGCGACTTCCTCGCCCAGCAGGCCTCCGCCATCGAGCCCGCCGTCCGTCTTCAGAAGAAGGGATACAAGTGACCACCGCCTTTGAGGCCATGCCGTCCGGCCGTACGCCCAGCCCCGTCGAGCCGCTACCGCATCAGCTCCTGGCCGTGCTCGGCCAGCACCGGATGGCGACCACGAACCAACTTCATGCACTGCTGCGGCCCGACGCAGCGCGGCAGACCGTCTCCGCACCGCTGAACAAGCTGCGCCGCGACGGCCTGGTGGACTACACCGTGCTGCCGCAGTCGAACCGGTCCCGCGCCTGGTACCTGACGAGCGAAGGAGCCCGGCTGACCCGTGACTTCCCCGCCCTGCGCGGACGCCCCGCGTACCCGATCAACTCGGCCACGGCAGCCTCGCTGAAGACTCCACACACCCTGACCGTGGTCCGCACTCATCTCGCGTTCGTCACCGATGCGCGCCGGCGCGGCGACGAGCACGGCCACCTGGACTGGACCCCGGAGGTCTCCCACCCGCTCAGCGACGGCGAGCGGATCATCACAGACGCGGTGATGCACTACACCCATATCGAGGGCGATGAGCGCACCAAGCTGCGGGCCTTCGTCGAGGTCGACCGGGCGACGATGGGCAGTGAGCGGCTCGCCTCCAAGCTGATCGACTACGCACGGCTGTGGTCGTACGAACCCCAGCCCTTCGGCCGGCCACGCTCGCGTCAGCCCGCCGCTCCCGGCCCGGTGTGGCTGCGCTGGTATCCCGTCTTTCCTCGAGTGTTGTTTGTACTGACCGGGGCCTCCCGGTACGTCCTGGGCAATCGGATCAGCGACCTGCAGGCCATGGTGGCGGAGCATCCCCTCGTGGGCACGCTGGCACGGCAGGTGCCGATGGGGGCGGCCGTCCTGGAGGACCTCGAAGAGCGGGGCCCTACCGGTGCTGCCTGGGTGCCTCTTGCCGGCGGTGGTTCGCGGCCGTGGACCGAGCTGTGACGCCCGGGTGGCTGTGACCGAATGTCGCAGCCTTGCAACTGCACCCCAAACCACTTGAAATTTGCTCACGCGAACATCTATTTTACATCTGCACAACATGGGCGGATCTCAGACATGCCTTGCTGTGTACGGATGTTAGGGGACTCCGCATGTCACACACCGCTGGTCTTGTTCGCACTGCGGAATCGATCGTCGAAGCCGGATGGCCCGCTCGGACGCGGGTTGTCTCGTACTTCGGGGACGCGTGCGTGGTCCATGGGAGCAGCGATTTCGACCTTGCCGACCTGAGCGCGGTACGCCTCCGCTTCCCGGGTCGGCACATCACCCTCGACGGCGACGCCATCACGGTCTGGCCGCCAATCCGGCAGCAGTGAGACGCGCCTGCCCCTCTTCTCCCCCAGCCCCCTCACGCCGCCTGGCCGGGTCCCGCCGCCGCCATGACCGGCCCCAGATCCTTCACCGAAAGGAAGCAAAGCTGTGACCAGTCGGGAGACCACAGCACCAAAGGCCTCATCGCGATGGCGATCGCTGACCGCCTGGACCTACCTCGGCCCCTCCCTCCACGGCGACAGCAGCGCGCCGTCGCCGTCCAGAGGGTGCTGGCCCAGGATCTGCGCGCCATGGTGTCGCTTTCGACACGCACGGGGTCGGCGGGCGGCATCCACTGGCCTCCGACGCAACCGAGGCCAACCGCCGGCAGAACTGGCGAGTCGAGATCTCGTTCTCCCACACAGCGGGCAGGCAAGGTTCGTTCGACGATCGGCACCTCCTTGACGGTACGCGGGTGCGACGAGCGAAGACACAGAACTACAAATCGACATCCAGTTCCGAAAGTGACCGTATACGTCCCGAGTTGTACAGGAGAACTCGACTATATAGCTGGGAAGTTGACAGGCATATGCGTAATCTTGCAGTCACGCAAACGCATAACCGCAGCTTGACCGGGCCGCGGACAGCGCCCACACCAGCGCAGAGCCTCGGATGTGGGCGTCACGCAGCGCGTTCGTTCGGGGAGGCAACTTGAACCGCCGTGCACACAGGACCACTCATTCCGCTATTCGCTTGCGAAATCTCGCAGCAGCGTACGTATCGCTGAGCGTGCTCGTCCTGACCGCTTGTAGTTCCTCCCACGGCGACCACAAGCCCTCGACACCCCCCTCGGCTCCTGCGCCGCCGTCGGCGTCAAGCTCCTCAACAGATCCGGAAGCAGCAGAGAAGGCGGCGGTCCTCAAGGCCTATGGCGCCTTCTGGGCCGAGCAGGTCAAGGCGTACGCCCAGACGGACATCAAGGGCACTGACCTCAAGAAGTACGCCACTAAAGATGCGCTCGGCAGGACCATTGGCGACCTGCTCGTGATGAAGCAGGCTGGCACGGCCACAACCGGTACCCCGACCCATCGAGCTGAAGTCACGTCACTGACACTCACGGGTCCGGTCCCCAAGGCGACCCTGCAGGATTGCCTGGACATCTCGAAATGGAAGACGATCAAGAAGAGCACGGGCAAGGTGCAACCGTTTCCGTCGAACCAGCCGCTGCGTTACATCACCACGGCCACGGCGGAGAAGTGGGGGAAGCAGTGGATGTTCACGGCGCTGAGTCCCGACGGGAAACACACATGCTGACAAGGTCGTTAGTAATGCTGTCCCTGGGTGCTGTCCTCCTGGGCGGGGCGGTGGCACCGGCGGCGGCCGATGACGGTCCGGTCATCGGAGGTGGCTGCAAGGGGGCCAGCAGCTGGGTGACGGTGTGTGTGCAGCAGCCGGGGACTCCTGGCGGTGCGGGAAAGAATGGAGGTGCCGGCAAGCAGACGGGCAGCAAGGCGAAGGTCAGCCCACAGCTCTGTGCGGTGGAGCGCCTCGACCCTCAGCCGCCCCCTAGCGACCCGGTATGGAAAGGGCACAAACCCGGCGACGGCGCAATCTATACCCGTGTCTGTGTGGGTGACGCCGCTGCGGGTGCCGCAGGCAGCGCGAACCTGGGAATGCCCTTCACACCGCAGGTCTTCTGGGCGGCGCAGGCCCCGAAAGTGAACGTCAATCCTGAGCAGTTGGCCCGGCAGGCAGTCGACCGGATGCTCCTGACCGGACCCCAAATCACCAGCCCGCGGGCCGCAGGACGGTACATCGTCGGTATGTCGATGTGGCTGTGGGTCCGCCCGTCGCCCACCACGTACGGTCCGAACACCGCCTCAGCGTCGCTGGCTGGGGTCACGGTGACGGCGACCGCGAAAGTGACGCAGATCGACTGGCAGACAGGCGACGGATCGGACGTGATCTGCAACGGTCCTGGCACTCCTTACGCCGACTCCTACGGCAAGCAGGACTCACCGACCTGCGGACACACCTACAGCCGCACGTCCGCCGATCAGAGGAGCGGAAAGTACACGGTGTCGGCCACCGCGACTTGGACTGTCAACTGGCAGGTCAACGGCGGCGGTGAGACCGGGCAGTTCAACGAGACTCGCCAATCTCAAGTGCAGATGGCAGTCGGCGAGGTGCAGGTCGTCAGGTAGCAGGACTGCCGGAAGGACAGAACGTTGAGTAAGACCCAAGCACGTAATGCCAGCAGTGCGGCCGAGATTCCCCAGCAGGGGCGCATAGCTGGCCCGGTGGTTCCCCCACGGGTGTCGGCCCGTCGGCGACGCCCGGGCGTCATCGCCCTGTCGTTGGCGTTAATCGCCGCGGGAGGGGCTGGCGTTGCCGTCCTGCTGGTCCAGGTCGGCCACCGCACCGACGTGATCACTGTCGTCCGCGACGTCCAAGTCGGCCAGGTTCTTACCGAGAGCGACCTCGGCAAGGCATCGGTCGCCCTGGACCCGGCCGTTAAGGCTGTGCGCAGCACCGACCTCAACTCGGTGGTCGGCAAGCGCGCCGCTGTGGAGCTCAAGCCGGGATCCTTGCTAGCTCCTTCGCAGGTCACCAAGGATTCCTTGGTGAAGGCTGGCGAGCAACTGGTGCCAATCGGGCTCAAGCCCGAGCAGGTACCGGCCACCACGCTAGTGCCGGGCCAGAAGGTGGAACTGGTCCACGTGCCCGCCCAAGGCGCCGTCGACAACGCCGGCAAATCGTCCGGTGCCGCACCCGAGACTATCGACGGGCGAGTGGTGAAGGCATCCGATGCAGCCCCCGGCACGGGCATCGTGGTCGTCGACGTGGCCACCTCCGCCACGGACGGCCCCACGGCCGCCGCTTGGGAGGCAGCCGGCACCTTACGCCTGGTCCTCGCTGCTCCGGACGGTGGCTGATGGCTGTTATCGCGCTCGCGGGCTGCAGTGGCTCACCCGGCGTGACCACGAGTGCCCTGGCTCTGCTGCTGTCGTGGCCGCTGGAGGCGGGCCGGCGGATGATCCTGGCCGAGTGCGACCCGGACGGCGGAGCCGTGCTGCACGGTCTGCTGCAGGGCACGCTCGGCGACCGGTACGGGCTGCGCAACCTCTCTGTCGCTGCCCGAAAGGGGGAGTTCAGTGAGGCCTTCTGGCGGCAGCTGATCGACCTGAGTAGTGAGGATGGCAGGCAGGACTCGCCGCGCGATCGGCTGCTGCTGCCTGGCATCACCGACCCTTCGCAGTCGGCGAGCCTCGGCCAGGTGTGGAAGATCCTCGCGCAGATGTTCTGCGGCATCGAAGCTGAGAGCGGCCACGACGTCCTCATCGACCTCGGTCGGCGAGGGGCCTATGGCCCTTCCGGAGTCCTGGCCGAGCAGGCCGACGCCGCCTTCGTAGTCGTCCGCAATACCCTGCGCTGCTTGCAAGCTGCTGAGAGCCGGGTCCGCGCTCTCAACGATCGTGTGGGTGACGTCAGCGTGTTGATGGTCAACGAGGGACCGTATCCTGCGGGCGAGGTGCAGCGGGTGCTGCAGGTACCGGTGATCGCCACGCTGCCGTACGCGCCGAAGGATGCCCGCGTGCTGTCCGACGGCGCCGAACAGCCACGCACCTTCCCCAAGTCACCTCTGATGAAGGCTGCCCGCACGTGCAGCACGCTGCTTCTCCAACGGGTCGCCGTGCGCCGGGCCCGCCTCGATCCACGCGGCCTGCGCACAGCAGGCGGGGAGGTGACCCATGCAGGCTAGGCCCCTGCACCCCGACCCTACGGTGGCTCCGCTGCCTCGGGAGTGGCAACCGACCACCGGCGCACCAGCGGCTGCCAGTGCTGCCTCGAGTACGCAGGTGCTCGGCGCGGTGGTTCCTCAGGTCACCGTCGACTACCGGGTGGCCCGGGAGATTGCGTCCCAGGTCGCCAGGCAGCGTGAGGAACTGCTCAAGACCAAGCCCGATATGGACCGGGCCAGTGAAGAGCAGCGCTGCTTGAACTGGATCGCTGAGGCGGTCGCTCTGTGGTCGGACGCGCAGGCGATGACGCCGCAGGAGGACGAGGCGCTGCGGCGCGCGGTGTACGACTTGCTCTTCAGGGCCGGTCGGCTTCAGCCGTACCTGGACGATGAGCGTGTCGAGGACATCATCATCCAGGGCCCGCAGGAGGTGTGGCTGGACTACGGCGACGGGGAACGCCGCCGGGTGGGGCCAATAGCTGACTCGGAGGAGGAGCTGCTGGAGCTGCTGCGGGAGTTGGCTCGGGGCTCCGGGCACAGTGAGCGCACCATCTCCACTGCGAACCCCACCCTCGCCCTGTCCCTGCAGGATGGCTCCCGTCTCCAGGCCATCACAGGACTTGGGCCGATGACGTATGCGGTCATCCGCCGTCACCGGGTCTCCCATGCGAATCTCGACGACTTGGTGCGACTGGGGACCATCGACCCGATCCTGCGCGAGTTCTTCGGCGCCGCCGTGCGCGCAGAGAAGAACATCATGATCGCGGGGAAGCAGAAGGCCGGGAAGACGACACTGCTGCGGGCGATGCTCAAGGAGTTCGACCCGGAGTGTCGGTTCGCGACCATTCAGACCGAGGACGAGCTGTTCGCTCACGCCAACGGCTACCACAGGCAGGTCGTCTCCCTCGTCGGGCGGGAGTCCAATGGGGAGAAGGACGTCACCGGGCGCGGCGCTGGCGAAATCACCCTGCTGGACCTGATGCATCCAGCGCTGCGGATGTCGCTGGAGCGGATCGTGGTCGGTGAAGTCCGCGGTCCCGAAGTCGTTGCCATGATGCAGGCGTTGACCAACGGGTCCGGCGGCAACCTGTGCACGATCCACGCCCGGCGCCCGGACATCATCTTCGACCGGATCGCCGAGCTGTATGCGCTCGCGCAGGAGAACCTGTCCGAGCAGCTCGCCTACCGGCAGATCGCCAACGGTCTGGACTTCGTCGTGTACGTCGACATGACGGACGAGACGCAGATCGGCGGCCGCCGGCACCGCTACGTCTCCCACGTGCTGGAGCTGACCGGGATCGGCGAGAACGGCCGGCCCGCCACCAATGAGGTCTTCTCTCCCGGCCGTGAGTGGGGGGAGCTGCGGGCGGTTCCGAGGATGGATCCGGGTTGCATCGATGACTTGCGCCGCGTCGGCTTCCACTCAGGGCTGCTGCAGGAGTCGTACGGCGCCTGGACGGCGCCGCTGCCGCTGAAGGTGGGGGTGAGCCGATGACGCTGCTGTTCGCCTTGCTCAGCGGCATGGCCGTGGTCGGCGGGGCAATTGGTGTCGTGGCGGGCTTCGTGGGCACCACGGCGCCGCGTCGCGCACCGCTGCTCAAGCGCTGGCAGGCGGCCTTGCGCGGTGGGAAGAACCAGGGCGAGGACGCCCGGCTGCGGCGGCGGACCCTCATGGTCGCGTCCGTCGTGGTCTTCGGAGCGGTGTGGCTGGTCTCGGGGAACTTCGTCGGGGGTGCGCTGCTCGGCGCGGCCGTCATCGGCGTGCCCTGGCTGATCAGCCCGGCTCAGATGGCGCAGGCGCGCATCGGTCAGCTGGAGGCGCTCAGCGAGTGGACGCAGCGGCTGGCCGGCCTGCTGAGACTGGGCATGGGCCTGGAACAGGCGATGATCACCAGCCGTCAGGGGGCACCGGAGGAACTCGCCCCGCAGATCATCAACCTGTCCGACCGTCTGCGCCTGGGGTGGCGGCCGGACGGAGCGCTCCGCGCGTTCGCCGAGGAACTGGACGATGTCACCGCGGACAAGGTGGTCGCCGCGCTCATCCTCTCGGTCAACGACCGCGGCCCGGGCCTGGCTCAGGCACTGGAAGACCTTTCGGGCACCGTCCGCGAGGAGGTCGCCAAGAAGCGCGCCATCGAGGCGGACCGGGCGAAGCCGCGCACCACCGTGCGGTGGATGACCATCATCACCGTGGGCGTCGTGGTGGCCGGGTTCTTCGTGCCGTCGTATACGAAGCCGTACTCCTCCCTCCTCGGACAGCTCGTGCTGGCCTTCCTGACCGCCGGGTTCATCGGCGTGCTCGCCCTGATGCGGCAGCTGGGTAATTTCCGCCGCATCCCGCGCTTCCTGATCACCGACCCGACCAGCACCGTCCGTCTGCCTGCTCCTGCCCCAGAGGCGGACCTGCCGATCACCCCGCGAGAACCGGAAGGAGCCGCGTCGTGAACCTGGTCCCCGTTGTTCTGACCGGCGGCACGGTCGGCGCCGGCGTCGCCTTGCTGATCCGCGAACTCCTGCCGCCCCAGCCCGCGTTGGGGCCAGCCCTCAGGCGCAGCGCCCCGGCGCCCTTGACGATGCCCGAGCCGGAGCTGGACCGCGAGGAGATATGGGGCCGATGGCTGCTGGCCCGCCTCGAGCGGCTTCCGGGCATCCGGGTGCCCACCACAAACCTGGCCCTGCTCGGACAGGGGCCAGGCCAGTTCATGCTCAAGAAGACCGCGCTCGCCGCGCTGGGTCTGCTCTGCCCGGTGATCGCGACGATTCCGTGGATCATCGCGGGCGTAGGCCTGCCGTTCTACGTGCCCGCCGGCGTCGGACTCCTCGTCGCGGCCCTGCTGTTCATCACCCCGGATCTCGCCGTGCGGGACCAGGCCAAGCGCGCGCGGGAGGAGTTCGCGCACGCTCTGTCCGCCTACCTGGACCTGGTCGCGCTCAAGCGGGCCGCCGATGCCGGGCCCGCTGAGGCGCTGGAGAAGGCCGCCGAGGTCGGCGAGGGCTGGCCCTTCCTGTATCTGCAGGGCGCGCTGCGACGGGCCCGGCTGGAGAAGATCCCGCCGTATCAAGCGCTCTCGGAACTCGCCCACGAGTACGACCTGCCCGTCCTGGACGGTGTCGCCGACATCATGCGCGGTTCAGCTACCGACGGCGCCGCCGTCTACAAGGCGCTGCGGGCCCGCACCGCGGCGCTCAATGCCGAACTGCTGGCCGATCAGGCATCCGAGGCGAACACGGCCAGCGAGAAGATGACCGCGCCGGGAGCCCTCCTGGCCGTCCTGGTGATGCTGCTGATGGCCTTCCCGGCAGTGATCCGCATGCTGACCGTCTAAAGACCACCACGACTCGTTCAACGCTCCAGAGAGGTAAGGAACATGAAGCACACCCCAGCCCGCACCCGCCGTGCTGTGCTCCGGGCGACCAAGCACCCGCACACCGGCCCGGACACCGCATCGGGTGGACCGGGGCGTGGCCGCCGGAGCGCGCGTGCCTGGGCGCGTGCGAATGGAGCGGTCCTCCGGCTGACCAAGCGCGTGCAGGAAAGCCTTGAGGAGGCTGCCCGTCGCCCGGACCGTGGCGACATCTCCACCACCACCGTCATCATCTGGGTGGCCGCCGTCACCGGGGCCGTACTGATCGCCGGGACCATCGCCGTCGTGATCGCCAAGTACAACGGCAAGCTCAGCGGACTGTGATGAAGCCTCCCGAGCGGCTGACGGCCTGGTGGCAGGGGCGAAGATGGCGCGACGACCGCGGGGACACCTCCATCCAGATGGCGATCATCTTCCCGTTCGTGCTGCTCGCCACGGTCGCCGTCATCCAGGCCTCCATGTGGTACTACGCCCGGCAGATAGCTCTGACCGCTGCCCGCGAGGGCGTCAGCGCCGCCCGCGCCTACCAGTCGAGCCCGGCCGACGGTGCGGCCCAGGCGCGCAACGTGCTGGGGCGCACCGCGGGTGACAGCCTGAGCGGCTACAGCGTCTCCGCCAGCAGCGACGGGCAGCGCGTGCGCGTCCAGGTGTCCGGCACGGCCCTGTCGATGATCCCGGGTGTGCCGGGTCTGCAGGTCACGCAGTCGGCGTCCGGACCCGTGGAACGCTGGACCGTCCCGGGGGAGTGAATCACGTGCGATCCATGGCCCGTTGGGCACGCGACCTACGCAGCGATGAGGGCAGCGCTGCGATCGAGGCGGCGATCGTCCTTCCAGCATTGATCATGTTTCTGTGTCTGGCGATCGCCGGCGGCCGGATCGTCACCTCCGGCGCGAAGATCGACTCCGCGGCGGAGGACGCGGCGAGAGAAGCATCCATCCACCGCACAGCGGCCGCCGCGCAGAGTGCCGCGCAGTCGGCGGCTGCCGAGTCACTCAGCGACCAGGGCATCAAGTGCGCGTCGACATCCGTCAGCATCAACACCGGTGGTCTCAGCGTGCCGGTGGGGCAGGTCGGTACGGTCACCGTGACCGTGACCTGCACGGTCAATCTGTCCGACCTTCTGCTTCCGGGCCTGCCAGGATCCAAGACGCTCACTTCGAGGGCGACCTCGGTGGTGGACCAGTACAGGCAGCGTGGTGACTGATGATCTTCCGACAGATCTGCCTGCGCCGAGCGCGGCGGCTGGACGATGCGGGAGGCGTCACCGTGTTCGTCGCCGTGTGCGTGATCGCGCTGATCGGGATCATCGGCGTCGCCGTCGACGGCGGCAGCAAGATGCGTGCCACGGAACGCGCGGACTACATCGCCGGCGAGGCTGCGCGGGCAGGTGGGCAAGCCATCGATCCCACCGATGCGATCAACGGGAAGGCGATCGTGGTGGATCCGCAGGCCGCGTCCGCCGCGGCCCAGGCCTACTTGCGCTCGGCCGGTGCCACCGGCACGGTCAGCGTGTCCGGCGACGGCAAGACGCTCACCGTCACGGTCACTGGCTCCTACGACACGAAGTTCTTGTCGGTGGTGGGGATCGGCTCTCTGTCCGTAACCGGCCATGGCAAAGCGACCCTCCTGCATGGCGTCACGGCTCCCGAAGGAAACTGATGCGCACCACCCCCTCCCCCGCCGCAACAACCGGCCGCACCCTGGTGCGGGTTCTCAAGGCCGGCTTGAGTCTGCTGGTCCTGGCAGTTGCGGTCGCCGGGCTGCCGCTGCTGCTGGCGTGGGCCACCC
Organism: Streptomyces sp. NPDC037126; assembly: GCF_055605965.1. NCBI lineage: Bacteria > Bacillati > Actinomycetota > Actinomycetes > Kitasatosporales > Streptomycetaceae > Streptomyces > Streptomyces sp. NPDC037126. The sequence goes on along the minus strand of NZ_JBVJTD010000036.1, from coordinate 4,842 downwards.
CGGTCATCTGGGCTGCCACCCACGACGACGTAGTGCACCTGCTGGACCGGCAGGACACCGGCGGCGTCTTCCTGCTGCTGCTCGTCACGGTGGGCTGGATCGGGTGGGCGCAGTTCACGTTCTGCGCCGTGCGCGAACTCATCGCGCAGGCGCGGGGCCGGACATGGCATGCCCCGCGCGGCATGGGCGCCTCGCAGCGCGCCGCGGCTCTGCTGATCGGCAGCATCATCGTGTTGCTTCCGACGGGTTCGGCTCTGGCCTCTGACGCCCAGGCCGCCCCCGCCACCACCGCGGCTCGTGTGCCCGGGCAGACCCAGGCCCCGCAGGCCGCCGCGACCGAGCAGGGCAGGACGCCCGCAGCGAACACAGCAGCGACCGGCACGACGTACACGGTCCGTGAGACGCGGCCCGCGGAGAGCCTGTGGGGGATCGCCGAGCGGGAGTTGGGGGACGGCGAGCGGTGGCGGGAGATCGCCAACCTGAACGAGGGCCACACCATGGTCGACGGAACCGTCTTCCGCGCGAACAGCTTTCTGCAGCCCGGCTGGCAGCTGCAGATGCCCGAGACCGCGGCGGCTGCGGGAGGCGTCCGTACGCAACTGGGTGACAGCACACCCGCTGCCGAGGAAAAGGGCGGGCATGTCGTCACGGTCCACTCGGGCGACTACCTGTCGAAAATTGCAGAGCAGGAACTCGGCCACGGCGACGACTGGCCGCAGTTGTTCGAGGCTAGCCGGGACAAGCCACAACCGCACGGCCTGCCCGAGATCACCGACCCCGACGTCATCTACGCGGGGCAACAGATCACGATTCCCGAAGCCCGGTCCGACCAACCGGCCCAAGGCCGCGACGAAGGCAGGGAGTCGGGCGGCCAGGAGGCCACGCCCCCGGCCACCCAGAATCCCGACGGCAAGCAGAAGCCGGGCGACGGCACGGGCGATGAACGAACGCCGGCCCCCAGCCAGACCACAGGGCCGGCACCAGAGTCGTCGGCGCCCAGTCGCCCTGCCGAGCAGCCCGAGCAGGATCAGTCCTCTGCGTCCGCAACAGCGTCCGCGAAGCCCGAGCCCAGCCACAGCGCCTCGCGCTCTGCCACCTCTCCGTCGGAGCCGGAAGCGTCCGACTCCACCGCCCCCTCCCCCGCCACTCCCAGTCCCGTGACCCCGGCGACGGCCCCGGTCAGCAGCAGCCCGCTGAACCTGCGCATCGTGCTCGGCGCCGGCGCACTGCTGGCGGCCGCCATCACCGGCGCCCTGGCCCTGCGCAGGACACTGCAGCGCCGCCGCCGCAAGCCAGGCGAGAAGATCGCCATCGCATCAGAAACCTCGGGTGCCGAGGCTCAGTTGGCGGCGGTCGCCGAGCCCAGCGGCGCTGCCCGCCTGGACGTGGCGCTGCGGACACTGGCCCACCATGCGGCCCAGCAAGAGGACGACGCGATCCTGCCGCCGCTGCGGGCCGCCCGGATCGGGACCCGTGCGCTGGGGGTACTGCCCGAGGACCTCGCCCAGGACCCGATGGCGCCCTTCACTTCCGGGCAGGGCGGCTGGTGGATTCTGCCCGCCGACGCCGCCCTCCTGGACGACGAGACCGCCCGCGATGTACCGGCCCCATACCCGGGGCTGGTCACGATCGGCAGCACCGAGACGGGCGACCTGCTCCTGCTCAACCTCGCGCAGCTACCCGCGCTGCTGCTGGACGGCAACCCGGTCCACATCACCGAGGTGTGCACCTCACTCGCCCTCGAACTCGGCATGAGCCCCTGGGCGTCCAACGTCGAAATCGTCACCATCGGGTTCGGCGAGGACCTGCCACAGCTGCTGCCCACCGCACGGATCGCCCACATGCGGCAAGCCACGCACGCGCTGCGCGATCTGAGCGAACGCCTGCTGGAAGCACACCAGATCCCCGAAACCCAGCACCAGCCCTATCTGCTGCTGTGCGCGTCCTCCTTGGATGAGGACACGGCGTGGCAGTTCGCCGACGTCATCGACAAGGCGGGGGCGGTGCCCGTCACGCTGATCGCCCCGGCGAGTACGGCGGTCGGGCAATTCCCCGAGGCAGAGATCATCAACGCCTCCCTCAGCGAACCGCAGCACCTCGACTACGCCGGCACCGACATCACCGTGCAGCGCCTGGAGCACGCCGCCTACCTGCAGATCACCACCGCATTGAAAGTATCCGGGCAACCCTCCCACCCCGCAGAGGGGCCCTGGCAGGACGTTCCGGACGAGCTAGAAGGCATGCAGCAACCCGCGCAGGCAACGCCGGAGGAGTCCATCGCGCCCGCCGCCGCCTCGATCCCGTCGCCGCCCGCAGCAACGGAGGTGAGCGGGGAGGTCTTCCCGGCCCTGCTCGCCGCCAGCACCGATCCTTCCGGACTCCGTCTCCTCTCCCCCAGCCCATCGTCGGCCGGACTCGACGACGAAGCCGGCCCGGGCACCGAAGCAGCCGTGTCTTTGGCCCCTGCGCCCCAGGCCGAGGCAGACTCCACCGACACGGCAGAGGCCAACGAGCCGGCGACGGCCGCCGAGGCGCCCACAGTGTCGGAGACGGAAGAGAGCGAGGCGCACGACCTGCACGCTCCGGAGATCCGGGTCCTGGGGCCGGTTGAGGTGACGGGCGTGGACAACACCGGCCACGGCCCGAGGATGGCGCAGCTCGCCGCCCTGCTGTACTTCAGGCCTGGGCGGAGCGCGGACGTGCTGTGTGCCGACATGGATCCCGTCAGTCCGTGGTCGACGAGCACCCTCAACGCGCGGATGCAGGGCCTGCGCAGCTCACTGGGCGGTGACTCGTCCGGCAACCTCTACGTTCCGCGCCGCAAGGCGGGCGAGGACCCGTACCGGCTCGCTCCCGGCGTGCGCTGTGACTGGACCCGTTTCCTCCAGCTCGTCGAACGCTCGCTGCCGCTGGGCCCGTCCGGCCTGACCGACTTGGAGAAGGCGCTGAGCTTGGTGCGGGGCAAGCCGTTCGGGGGTCGGCCGCTGCCGTGGGCCGAGCCTTACCAGCAGGAAATGATCACTCGGATCATCGACGTCGCACACACCGTGGCCACCTACCGCATCCCCGCAGGCCCCCACCACGACCTCAGCGTCGCCCGCCAGGCCGTCGCGACCGGTCTCGACGTCGACCCCACGGCAGAGCTCCTCTATCGGGACTGGATGCGCCTTGAGGCTGCGCGCGGGAACCGCTCCGGGCTGCACACCGCCATCACACGCGTACAACAGGTCAACCGGGATTTGGAGTGCGCGCTGGAGATCGAGACCACGCACCTCGTCAACGAGCTCCTCAACGGCACGAACGCGGCGGTGCGCAAGGCTCTGTGATTGGGGCTGCACAGGGCCGCGCAGTCCGCGCTACTGGCCGGGGACGACGTCCCGAGCTGCGTAGACAAGCAGTTCGCTCAGGGCCGCCTCGTTGGACGCGGGCGGCCGGGCGCGCCACTCCCCCAGTGTTTCGCGAACGGTCTGCGCAACCGAGTGCGCGTGCTGGGCCAGGTCGTCGTCCAGAGCGGCCACTGCCCCGTCGTGGGCGCGTCCGGTGACGATGACCGGCCCGTGGATCGGGTACATAGCGATGCCTCGCCAGGTGCTCGCCAGGGCCCATGCGGTGATGTTCTGCTCGAGGCCCATCCGGTGCCCGTCGCCATGGATGTGCAGGAGGGCTCGCCGGTGGTACAGCCCTTGATCAACTGATCCGGTCGTTCCGATGTGATGCCTGACCGCGGAGTGCGCATCGGGCTCGGGCAGGTCGATTTCCGTGACGGTGGTGTCGGGGGCGATGCGCAGGGCACGCATGGGATTCCTCCTGTCTCGGCGACTAGGCTGGAGACCGCTGTGCGCACTGGCCGCGCAATAGGCATGCGGTCTGCTCAATGTTGGGTTGACCTGCGGTTTCTCGATTGCGCAGCCGTGACACTGGCTGGATCACTGGTGCGCAAGGACGAGCGGGGCGCGGCTCGTCACTGCTGTGGCTGCGCATGGTGGCGGGTCAGTGCCTGCCAGCGCCGCTCGAAGTCGACGGCCTGCTCGGCACTGTAGTCGGTGGTGAGGGGCTTGTTGTGCTGCGCGGTGAGCCCGTGGGATGCGCACTCCTGCGCAATCGCGTCGAGCGACGGGGTTTCGTTGCCCACCCGGTGTTCCGCCCAGACGTTGTAGACACGGAACGGCAAGAGGTAGCGGCGCAGGGTGGACGGGCTGACTGGCTTTCCTCCGCGGCCGGTCATGCCCTTCTTCGTTGCAAGGTAGGCGGAGAGCTGCTCGGCTCTGGGTTCCTCGCCGTGCTCGGTCTGGTACTCGATCCAGGCGAGGTAGTAGCGGTCGACGGTGGTCGGCGCGGGAGGCACCCCGGTCGCGCCGCCCTCGCCCGGCGGGGCATCAATGGCGGCGCTCACCCTGGGACCGCGCTGCTCCTTGGCAGGCTGTGCGCCCCTGCCGGCCAGTGCCCCTTCAGGTTGGTCCTCGCTCGACTCGCCAGAGGGCGCCTGCACGGCGGGCTCGGCGGCTTCCTCGCCGATGGGCGGCTCGGTCTCGTCGAACTCCCGCTGCCCGAAGGTCGAGACGAAGCCCTCCAGATCTGCGCCGGTGATGGGCTGGCCGTTGCCGCCGGTGATCTGGTCCCGCTCGTAGACGTACGTCGCGAGGGCGGCGGCATCGGGGTAGGCCCCGTGTTCCTGCGCGTATGCGAGCCAGGCGTTGTGTAAGTAGTCACCCCATCCGTCGTACGGGGCTTGGGGTTCGGTCCCGTTCTAAGAGGTCGTTCTCTTTCCGAACCTCGTGTGACGTTTTCGCTGGCCAGGCATGAACTAGCTACTGCTGCGGGAGCCTCGGCTCGTTGCCGGAC
>NZ_JBVJTD010000035.1:0-54320 GCF_055605965.1 Streptomyces sp. NPDC037126 | reverse complement strand
CCAGGATTTCGTCGATCATCCTTCCCAGCGGCGGCCACAACTTCAACACCTGGAAGCGGGAGATCCCGGGAGCGCTCCAGTGGCTCAGCTCACGGTTGGTCGCCCACTGAACCGACCGGGCCTGACGCTCCGTGAAGCCAACGGGATGGCTGTGTTTTTACGGGGCGGGGGTCCGCGATTCGCCTACGCGCGGTAAGTTTCTGGCCATGCCACGTGGACGCCACCGCCATTCACCCCCTCTGCACCGGCTGTTGCCTCCCTCGGCGATCGCCGGTGTCTCCGTCGTCTGCGCGCTGGGTCCCTGGGTGTTCTCCGAGGCCATGGTGTTGCGGGCCCTGGCCGGGGCCGCCGCCGTGACGGCGCTCGCCGGCGCGTTCGTGATGCGCCGCTGGGACATCCACGCGGGCAAGCAGGTCGCCGACCTCACGCGCGCGCGTGCGGGTGACGAATGGCGCTTCGAGGAGCGGGTCGCCGAACTGGAGACCGACCTCGAGGAGTCCCGCGAGCTGCGCGCCAAGCTGGAGCAGCGGCTGCGCGCCAAGCGCAAGGAGCTGGCCGGCCTGCGCAACGAGCACGCCGCCCTGCTGCGCCGTTACGCCACCGCGGAGACCGAGCGCGCGAGCGCCCTGGAGGGCCGCCGGCTGCTGGAGATCGAGGCGACCGTGCCGTCGTCCGCGCCCGCGCTGCCGCCCGCCCGGAGCGCCGAACCGGAGCCGACAGAGCCGGTCGAGCCGGCCGCGGAGACCGCCGACACCGAGGCTTCCGAGGAGGCCTCGGCCGACGAGCCCAAGGCGCACGCCGTGTTCTCCTCGGAGGGCTCCGAGCTGTACGGGCGTGCTCTGACCGCCCTGGCCCGGTTCGACCGGGACGCTCCCTCCGACGCGGACGCGGCCCCTGACGCCGACGCCGATCCGGAGAACGCCGAGTCGCCCGAGGACGACGAGCCCGAGGGCGCCGGTGCCGAGGACGCCGTGTCCGAGGACGAGCCGGACGGGACCGAGGCCGGGCCCGATGCCAAAGGAGAAGGCGCCGAGGAGGTCGTGACCGCCCGGAGCGAGGCGGCCGTGCCGTCCGGAACGGACGCCGAGGGCACCGACGCCCGTGAGGGCGCCGAGAACGTCGCCGACGCCATGGACGACGAGGCGGGCGAGGAAGCCGCGGCGGCGGACCGGTCCGAGGCCCCCGACGTGCACGCGCGCGTGGACACCGCCTCGACGACCCCGGCCGAGCACGCCAAGCCCGCGGGACAGCCGCCCGCGGGGCACTTCACGGTGCCGACCGCCGTGGCCGTCGTACCGGCCGCGCCCACGCGGCGCCCGATGGTCGAGGGCGGCTTCGACTTCTTCGGCACCCAGAAGGAAGAGCCGAGGACCGCACTGGACTCCGTGCAGAACGAGGACCTCGCCGACGTCGTCGGCGAGGAGGCCCTGGCCGTGCACAAGGCGGAGGCCGAGGCGGAGTTCAAGCCCGCCGACGCCCGCTCGCGCGGTGTCGGCCAGGTCATCGACCTGACCGCGCACGACGAGACGGAGCAGATCGACATCCAGGGGCTGCGCAGCGCCGCGTCCTGAACCGGCGCCAGGCGCCGTACACCGGGCCCGGTTCCCCCGCGGGGGAACCGGGCCTCCGTGTCGTACCGGCCGGGGTCAGCCGGTCATCCAGCGGTCCGGGCCGGCGTCCCTGCGGCCGGTACGGGACCGCTCCGCCTGCTCGTGCAGGAGCCGCCCGGCCGCCACGGCGTCCCGCAGGCGGACCGTGACGGTCTTGTCGGCGCCGGTGTCCACGTGGACGTCGGCGAGGCCCCAGCAGCGCTTCCAGGGCCCCTGGGTGAGCCGTACGCTCTGCACCTTGGCGTGCGGGACCAGCGAGAGCCTGCGGCGCAGCAGGCCCCGCCGGGCGGCGAACACCCTGTCGTCGACGGCGAGGCGGTGTCCCCGCCACCACACCGGGAGGCACCAGCGGGCCCGACGCGGCGGCCGTGCCGGTTCCTGAGGCACCGTCACCCCGGGCAGCACGCGTGCGACGAGCGACTCGGCGACCGCGCGCGGGGCGACCGGTACCAGCACGGAGTTGGCGGACCCGGCCACGTCCAGCTCCACCCGCACCCAGCCCCGCCCGCTCCCCTCCGGGCCCGGGGACCTCCACAGCCGCCAGAGCACCGGCTCGACGATCCGCACGGTCTGTATCCGGCCGGGCGGCACGGTCTCGTGCGCGCGGTCGAGCAGCCCGTGGTCGATGCGCAGCCCGTCGGGGGACGTGCTCAGCGTCCAGTCGAACTCGGTGACGAACCGTCCCGCGCTGCGCGCGCCGGCCGCGCCGGCCAGCGGCAGCGCGGTGCCGACGACCGTCCACAGGTTGTGGGTGGCGAACCACAGCACGGTCGGCACGACGAGCGCGGCGCACAGCGAGCCCCAGGTGGCGCCGGTCAGCAGCAGGGAGCACACCAGCGCGCGCGGGGGCACGCGCAGCAACTGCCGCGCCGGCGCCTCGCCCACTTCCCGCGCCGTCTCGGGTGTGAAGCCCGCCGCGCGCGCCAGCAGCTCCGCCCGCAGGGCGCGTGCCTCCTGCTCGCCGAGGAAGGCCAGCTCGTCCTTCTTGTCGGCGCCCACGACGTCGATCCGCAGCTTCGCGACGCCCGCCACGCGCGCGAGGAGGGGACGGGAGACGTCCACGGCCTGGATGCGCTCCAGCCGGATGTGCGCGGAGCGCCGGAACAGCAGCCCGCTGCGGATGCGCAGTTCGGTGTCGGTGACCGCGAAGTGCGTGCACCACCAGGACAGGAAACCGTACAGGCCGGCCACCGGCACCAGCACCGCGAGTCCCAGCAGGAGCATGGCGCCGGTCAGCCTCGTCAGCTGCTCCTGCGTCCCGTTCGGGTCGTGCGCCGCCCATCCGGCGAGCACGGCGACCGGCGCCCACGCCCGGCGGAAGGGCGTCACCGGGTGCAGCCGGCGTTCGGCGGTCGGCGGGCGCCGCGGTATGCCGTCGCCGGCGTCCGAGGCCGTCACAGGCCCGCCGAACGGGCCTCGCCCAGCTCGGTGAGCCGGTCGCGCAGCCGCTCCGCCTCGGCCGGGTCCAGGCCCGGGATCGTCGCGTCGGTCGCGGCGGCCGCCGTGTGCAGCTGAACGGTGGCCAGCCCGAAGCGCCGCTCCACGGGGCCCGAGGTGACCTCCACCAGCTGCATCCGCCCGTACGGCACCACGGTCTCCTCGTGCCACATGACGCCGCGGCTGATCAGCAGGTCGTCGGCGCGCTCGGCGTACCGCCACGAGCGCCAGTTGCGCCCCAGCAGCCTCCAGCACCACGCGGCGCACGCCACGGGGAGCAGCGCGAAGGCCGCCCATGCGGGCCCCGCCAGCAGGCCCAGGAGCAGCGCGACCGCGGCCGCGAGCACTCCCGTCCCCGTCACCAGCAGCGTCCGGCGCAGCCGCAACAGCCCGGGCGGCAGCCCCCGCCAGATCGTCTCGTCCCCCGGTGTCCCGGTCGCTTCCGGGCTCCCCGTCTCCATGGGGCCAGCGTACGTAGGGGAAACTGGGGCCATGACTCCTACGACGGAGACCACGGTCGGGATCGGCGGCGCCGCGGAAAGCACCGACATGGTGCTCAACATCGGCCCTCAGCACCCGTCCACGCACGGCGTGCTGCGGCTCAGGCTCGTGCTGGACGGTGAGCGCATCGTGCACGCCGAGCCCGTGATCGGCTACATGCACCGGGGTGCCGAGAAGCTCTTCGAGGCGCGCGACTACCGGCAGATCATCATGCTCGCCAACCGCCACGACTGGCTGTCGGCGTTCTCGAACGAGCTGGGTGTGGTCCTCGCCGTGGAGCGGATGCTCGGCATGGAGGTCCCCGGCCGGGCGGTGTGGACGCGCACGCTGCTCGCCGAGCTGAACCGGGTGCTGAACCACCTGATGTTCCTCGGCTCGTATCCGCTGGAGCTGGGCGGGATCACCCCGGTGTTCTACGCGTTCCGCGAGCGCGAGGTGCTGCAGAACGTCATGGAGGAGGTCTCCGGCGGGCGCATGCACTACATGTTCAACCGCGTCGGCGGCCTCAAGGAGGACCTGCCCGCCGGATGGACGGCACGCGCGCGTGCCGCTGTCGCCGCCGTGCGCTCGCGCACGGACGTCTTCGACGACCTGGTGCTCGGCAACGAGATCTTCCGGGGACGCACGCGTGGCGTGGGGACACTCACACCGGGGATCGTGCACGCCTACGGAGTGAGCGGGCCCATCGCGCGCGCGGCGGGCGTCGACTTCGACCTGCGCCGCGACGAGCCCTACCTGGCCTACGGCGAGCTCCAGGACACGCTGAAGGTCGTCACCCGGAGCGAGGGCGACTGCCTGGCCCGCTTCGAGGTCCTCCTGGAGCAGACCCACAACGCGCTGGACCTCGCCGACGCCTGTCTGGACCGGCTCGCCGAGCTGCCGCCCGGACCGATCAACCAGCGTCTGCCGAAGGTGCTGAAGGCCCCCGAGGGCCACACGTACGCCTGGACCGAGAACCCGCTCGGCATCAACGGCTACTACCTGGTCAGCAAGGGTGAGAAGACGCCGTACCGGCTCAAGCTGCGCTCGGCGTCGTACAACAACATCCAGGCGCTGACCGAGCTGCTGCCCGGGACGCTGGTGGCGGACATGGTGGCGATCCTGGGGTCGATGTTCTTCGTGGTCGGCGACATCGACAAGTAGGCCCGCCTCAGGCGAGCGGGTCCGCGATCCCGACCGGCCGCAGCAGCCAGCCGAAGTCGCCGAGACCGCCCGGCGCGGTGAGCTCGGCGGCCTCGCCCGCGCCCGCGAGGGCACGCACGTAGGCGGCGGGATCCGTCGAGGCCAGCGCCAGCGGGGGGCGTTCACCGGTGACGCCGAGGGCCCGCAGAGCGGCCCGCTGCGTGAGCAGGCGCACGCCGGCCGTGTCCGGGGAGGCGTCCGCCGTGCAGGCCGCCGCGCATGCGTCCAGGGCCACGTGGGACGTGATGTCGCAGGAGCCGTCCGGGACGGGGGCCGTCTCGCGGCCCTCGCGGAAGCCGGTGAGCGTGCCGAACGGCGGGCGGGTGTCCACGGTGTGCGCGTAGTCCACGGCCACCGCCAGCCCCCGCACCACCCGGCGCACCGCCGACGCCCACGCCTCGTCCCGGGGCAGCCCGATCTCCGCCCGCGGTCCCTCCTCGGCCGGCAGCGGCCACCACCGGGCGAGCCAGCGCGCCGCCGGGCCCGTCACGGGCTCCCCGAGCCGCTCGGAGCCGTCCTTCGCGACGAGCACGACCCGGGGCAGGCCCGCGGAGTCCACCTCGACGACGTCCACGGGCACGTTGTCCAGCCATTCGTTGGCGAACAGCAGCCCGGTGACCGCCTCCGGGGGCCGGTTCGACCAGGTGATCCGCTCGTCCAGGCCCGCCGGGCGGCCGGCGAGCTCGACGGCGTGCACGCGCGCGCGTGCGGCCACGCCGGCCGGCAGGGCGGCCAGCACACCGGCGGCCAGCTCGCCCCGCCCGGCGCCCATGTCGACGAAGTCCAGCACCGGGGGCCGCCCGAGAGCCTCGTCGACCCGGCACAGCAGCAGGGCCACGGACCGTGCGAACAGCGCCGAGGCGTGCACGGACGTACGGAAGTGACCGGCCGGACCCTCCGGGCGCAGATAGAAGCCGCCGGGGCCGTACAGCGCCGCCTCGGTGGCCGCGCGCCAGCCGCGCTCCTCGCCTGAGCCGGCCGCCCTCGTCTCATCCGCCACGGGACCAGACTAGGCGCACAGCTGATCACGCCCTCCACCTTGCGGAGTACGTCCGCCGGGCGCGGATCGGTCCTCCGGTTGACCCCTGCACGCATCCGGTTTCCCTACTCTGGGTTACGTGCAGCGCCTCTATGACTTCCTCCGCCGACACCCGACCTGGGTCGACTCCTTCTGGGCCGTCGTCCTGTTCGGGCTGTCCTGCGTGAGCGTGGTCAATCTCAGCGGGGCGCCCGACCACCACGGATCGCTCGCCGCGGGGATCGCCGTGTCGGCGGTGCTGTGCGTCGTCGTCGCGCTGCGCCGCCGGTTCCCGGAGGCCATGCTGCTGCTCGCGCTCGCCACCGGGCTCGCGCAGCTGGTGCTGGACGTGGAGACGACCGTCGCCGACTTCGCCATGCTGGTGATCACCTACACCGTGGCGACGATGGGCGCGCGCTGGGCCTCCCGGCTCGCCCTCACGGTGAGCTTCTTCGCGGCGGCCCTCGCCCAGACCCGCTGGCCGGCCCAGCACACCGGCTTCCTCGGGCAGATCGCCATCGTGGTCTTCCAGACGGTGCCCTTCGCGCTCGCCTGGGTGCTCGGCGACTCCATGCGCACCCGCCGTGCCTACTTCGCCCAGCTGGAGGAGCGCGCGGCCCGGCTGGAGAAGGAGCGCGAGGCGCAGTCGAAGGTCGCGGTCGCCGCCGAGCGCGCCCGTATCGCACGCGAGCTGCACGACGTCGTCGCGCACAACGTGTCGGTGATGGTGGTGCAGGCCGACGGCGCCGCCTATGTCCTCGACGCCGCCCCCGACCAGGCCAAGAAGGCCCTGGAGACGATCTCCTCGACCGGCAGGCAGGCCCTCGCCGAGATGCGCCGCCTGCTGGGCGTGCTGCGCACCGGGGAGCACCAGGAGGGCGGGGAATACAATCCGCAGCCCGACGTCGAGCAGATCGACGAGCTGATCGAGCAGTGCCGCACCTCCGGACTGCCCGTCGACTTCAAGGTCGAGGGCACCGCGCGCCCGCTGCCCAGCGGGGTGGAGCTGACCGCGTACCGGATCGTGCAGGAGGCGCTCACCAACACCCGCAAGCACGGCGGGCCCAACGCGGGGGCGAGCGTCCGGCTGGTCTACTTCGACGACGGGCTCGGCCTGCTCGTGGAGGACGACGGCAAGGGCGCCCCGCACGAGCTGTACGAGGAGGGCGGCGCCGACGGGCAGGGGCACGGCCTGATCGGCATGCGCGAGCGCGTCGGCATGGTCGGCGGCACGCTGGACGCCGGCCCGCGTCCGGGCGGAGGATTCCGCATCAGCGTCCTGTTGCCGCTCAAACCGGCGCACTGACGCCCCGCACACCCCGTACTGACACCTGTCACACCCGGCCGGCGGCGGCCCACGACGGCCGCCGCCGGCACCGGACAACCGAACGGACGGAAGAGGACCCGATGACGATCCGCGTGATGCTCGTCGACGACCAGGTGCTGCTGCGCACCGGGTTCCGGATGGTGCTCGCCGCCCAGCCGGACATGGAGGTCGTCGCGGAGGCGGGCGACGGCGTCGAGGCCCTCCAGGTGCTGAGCGCCACCGCCGTCGACGTCGTCCTGATGGACGTCCGCATGCCGAAGCTCGACGGTGTCGAGACCACCCGGCGGATCTGCGCGGAGCCGGGTGCGCCCAAGGTGCTGATCCTGACCACGTTCGACCTGGACGAGTACGCCTTCTCCGGGCTGAAGGCGGGCGCCTCCGGTTTCATGCTCAAGGACGTGCCGCCGGGGGAGCTGCTGGCCGCCATCCGCGCCGTGCACAGCGGCGACGCCGTGGTGGCGCCCTCCACCACCCGGCGTCTGCTCGACCGCTTCGCGCCGATGCTGCCGTCCAGCGGCAAGGAGCCCCGGCACAAGGAGCTGGAGCGGCTCACCGACCGTGAGCGCGAGGTGATGGTGCTGGTCGCGCAGGGCCTGTCCAACGGCGAGATCGCGGGGCGGCTGGTGCTGTCCGAGGCGACCGTGAAGACCCACGTGGGCCGCATCCTGACGAAGCTCGGCCTGCGCGACCGCGTGCAGGTGGTGGTCTTGGCCTACGAGACCGGCCTGGTCCGCGCGGGTGGCCAGGGCTGAGACCCCCCGCGCCGGCGGGCACACGGGGCGGCTTCAGCGCAGGACGCCCTCGATGAAGTCGCTGCCCAGCCGGGCCACCGCGGAGAGGTCCAGCTGGTGCTGGACGTACCGGCCGCGGCGGCAGCCGGTGATCAGGCCCGCCTTCCTCAGCACCGCGAGGTGCCGGGATATCTCGGGCGCCGACATGCCGTGCGCGTCGGCCAGTTCGCCCGTGGTGTGCGGGGCGCGCGCCAGGTGCCGGCACAGCCGCATCCGCACCGGGTGGGCCAGCGCCTCCAGGCGGCGCGTGAGCTGGTCGACGGACGGGGCCTGAGGACGGGAGCCGCTCACCGGGTAGGTGATCGAGGGCTGCCAGCCGAACCGGTGCAGGACCATCAGATGCGGCCGGCCGAGACCGGTGGGCACCAGGACCAGCCCGCCGTCGCCCGTCGCGGCGTGGCCCACCAGCAGCTTGTCGACGGTGACGAGCGCGGCCTCCTCGTCCACCGAGACGGCGCCCGAGAGGGACCTGAGCGCTTCGGGGAGGCCCTTGCGGCGCAGCAGTTCCGTCCTGTGCCGGGCGTCCGCGGCGAGCTGGGGCTGGACTCGGGCCCAGGTGTCGGCGAAGAAGGCCTCGTCGCAGTCGAGCATCAGCTCCCGGAACCAGGCCCGGACGACGGGCGGATCCTCCAGCAGCCGGCGCGTGAACCGCTCCTGCACGGCGCCGCGCGCGGCGGCCAGCTCCAGGGAGCGCCGGCGCAGCTCCGGGTCGTCGAGCGGGCCGCGCTCGCGGACGTCGTAGCGCAGCTGGCAGGTGAACTCCAGGGCCGCGTGGACGAACTGCCCGTCCGTCAGTTCGTCGAGCTGGTCCAGTTCCTCGGCGAGCGTGGCGCCCGGCAGCGCGCGCCGGCCCGGGAGCCCGGCGAACGGGGCGAAGACGTCCGAGAACGTCGTGCGCCACAGGAAGTCGGCCTCGCACAGCCGGTCGGCCAGCCGGGCGTCCAGCCGGGCCGAGGCGGCGGTCGCCCAGCCCTGCAGGTCGGGGTGGTGGCCGGGCTCGCTGAGCGCGTGAAGGGCCATCCCCAGCTCCGCCAGTGGCGAGGGCACGACGGAGACCCGCTCCGGCGGGAGCCCGGTGATGTCGATGGTCACGCTCATGCCCTCCATCGTGCACCGGCCCACTGACAGCGCCCCGCGGATTGACGGCAGCCGTCAATCCGCGGGACATCCGTCCGGGGCCGCGAGCAGGGTGAGGGCACCGGGCCGGCCGCGGAGCCCGGTCTCTCACCGAGCCGTCGGTGAGAAGCCCACGCCCCCAGAAGGCCGATCCGTCATGAGCATCACGCAGCAGTACCTCCTCGACAGCCACCGCGCCCGCGTGCACGGCGAGCCGCAGCCGCCCGCGCCGGGCCGTCACGACCTCGCCGCCCTGCGGGAGTTGCGCGACTACCGGCGCTTCCGCGCGGTCGTCGCCGGTCGCCCGGCCCGGGGCCGCCTCCGGCTCGCCCTGGCCCGCCGGCTCCGCACGCGCGCGCTGTAGCCCGGCCGCGTCCGGCGGTCGGGCGCACGAAGCCGCGCGCCTCGGCCGAGCAGGCGCGCGGGAAGCCTCGGGCGCCGGGCTCAGACCTTGCCGGGCGGGTGGCCGTACGGTGCCTCGGGCGCCGGGCTCAGACCTTGCCGGGCAGGCGGTCCACGAAGTGCCGCACGGCGGCGCGGACGTCGTCGGCGGTCCACTCCAGGCCGGCGGCACGGATGACGACCTCCGTGTACGACAGGCCGGGCCCCTGCTCGGTCCAGCCGTTCGAGAAGAGCATCACCGAGGTCTCCTCGGCCTGGCGGACGGCCGCCTCGCCCACCACGTCCGGCTCGTACGGCAGCCAGACCTGGAACTCGTGGGTGTGCGGCACCTCGGGGTGCACGCGCGCCCACGCCACCCCGGCCTCGGCGAGCCCCTCGCGCAGCGCGGCGGCCACCACGCGCGCGTGGCGCACGTACTCGGGCAGCCGGGGCAGCTCCTGGTCGAGCCCGACGAGCGCCGACAGCACCGTCGGGAACTGCTGGAAGATCATCCCGCCGTACCGGTGCCGCCAGGTCTTCGCCTCCTCCATCAGCGTCCTCGGGCCGGCGAGCGCGGCGCCCCCGAAGCCGCCGAGGGACTTGTAGAACGACACGTAGACGCTGTCGGCGAGGCCCGCGATCTCATCGAGGGGCCGCTCGAAGTGCTCCGTGCACTCCCACAGGCGCGCGCCGTCGAAGTGGACCACCGCGTCGCGCTCCCGTGCGGCCTCGACGACCTCGGTCAGTTCCTGCCAGGTGGGCAGCACGAAACCGGCGTCCCTCAGGGGAAGTTCCAGCATCAGCGCCCCGAAGGGCTCCTCGAAGTCGCGTATCTCTGCGGCCGTGGGCAGCCGGGGACCGCTGCCCACCTTCACCGGGCGCAGGCCGCTGACCTGGCTGAAGGCGTTCCGCTCGTGCATCTCGGGATGGGACAGGGCGTGCAGGGCAACCGTCGGGTCGCCGGTGCGGCCCGCCCAGCAGCGCAGAGCCACCTGCTGGGCCATCGTGCCCGTCGGGAAGAACGCGGCGGCCTCCGTGCCGAGCAGGCCCGCGACCCGCTCCTCCAGCGCGGCCACGATCCGGTTGCCGTAGACGTCGGCCGGCTCGTCCAGGTCGTGGACCCCGGGCGCCGCCTCGGTCAGATGCGCCAGGCGTTCGCGGATGGTGCCGCCCCAGCCGGCCCGGGACAGCGTGCGCCGTGCCCGCCGCTGGGCGGCCGCGCGCCGCTCCCGCAGCCCCTCCTGTGCCGACGGTTCCCCGCCCTGTTCGGTCTCGTGCTCCGGGCCCTGCCCAGCCATGTCGGTCATGCCCGGGATGATGCCGTGCCGGGCCCGCGCGCGGCACCGGATATTCCGGGTGGCGCGGCGGCGACGAAGGCGTGGCGTAACCCACAGCCTGTGGACAACCGGTCGGCGCCGGACCGAGATAGCGTTAACATGACGAGAAATCGTCCGGTACCCAGAGCGGACTGGAACGGGAAGGCCGCCGTCGCGTGAGTACAGTCCATCAGCAAGACCTCAGGGACCGCCCCGCGCGGCTCACCGTCGGTGTCGTCGGCGCCGGCCGGGTGGGCCCCGCGCTGGCCGCGTCCCTCCAGCTCGCCGGGCACCGCCCGGTGGCGGTCTCCGGTGTGTCCGACGCCTCCCGGCGCCGTGCCGAGACCATGCTCCCGGACGTGCCGATGGCGCCGCCCGCCGAGGTCCTGGAGCGCGCCGACCTGGTGCTGCTCACCGTTCCCGACGACGTCCTGCCCGGACTGGTCTCCGGGCTCGCCGAGACCGGCGCGGTCCGGCCGGGACAGCTGCTCGTGCACACCTCCGGCCGGTACGGCACGAAGGTCCTCGAACCCGCCCTGCGCGCGGGCGCGCTGCCGCTGGCCCTGCACCCGGCGATGACCTTCACCGGCACCCCGGTGGACGTCCAGCGCCTGGCGGGCTGCTCCTTCGGCGTCACCGCGCCCGAGGAACTGCGGCTCGCCGCCCAGGCCCTGGTGATCGAGATGGGCGGCGAGCCCGAGTGGATCAGCGAGGAGAACCGCCCGCTCTACCACGCGGCCCTCGCCCTGGGCGCCAACCACCTGGTCACGCTGGTCGCGCAGTCCATGGACCTGCTGCGCACGGCCGGCGTCGAGGCCCCCGACCGGATGCTCGGCCCGCTGCTCGGCGCCGCCCTGGACAACGCTCTGCGCTCCGGTGACGCGGCCCTCACCGGGCCCGTCGCGCGCGGGGACGCCGGCACGGTCGCCGCGCACATCGGCGAGCTGCGCAGGCACGCCCCGCAGACCGTCGCGGGCTATCTGGCGATGGCCCGCGCGACGGCCGACCGGGCCCTCGCGCACGGGCTGCTGAAGCCGGAACTCGCGGAGGACCTGCTCGGCGTGCTCGCCGACGGGATCGGCGGCACGAACGGCACCGACGGCACGGAGGGGAAGGACCGATGACCACCGCCCTGCTGAGCACCGCGGAAGAGCTGCACGCGCGCGTACGCCAGGGCCGCCGCGCCGTCGTGATGACCATGGGAGCCCTGCACGAGGGCCACGCCACCCTCGTCCGCGCGGCCCGCGAGATCGCCGGGCCCGACGGCGAGGTCGTCGTCACCGTCTTCGTCAATCCGCTGCAGTTCGGCGCGGGCGAGGACCTGGACCGCTACCCGCGCACCCTGGACGCCGACCTGAAGCTCGCCGAACAGGCGGGCGCCGACGCCCTGTTCGCGCCCTCCGTCGACGAGGTCTATCCGGGCGGCGAACCCCAGGTGCGCATCACGGCGGGCCCCATGGGCGAACGCCTGGAGGGCGCCTCGCGGCCCGGGCACTTCGACGGCATGCTCACCGTCGTCGCCAAGCTGCTGCACCTCACCCGCCCCGACGTGGCCCTCTACGGTCAGAAGGACGCCCAGCAGCTGGCCCTGATCCGGCGCATGGTGCGGGACCTGAACTTCGGTGTCGACATCGTCGCCGTGCCGACCGTGCGCGAGGAGGACGGGCTCGCCCTCTCCAGCCGCAACCGCTACCTCTCGCCCGCCGAGCGTGCCACCGCCCTCGCGCTGTCCCGCGCGCTGTTCGCGGGCCGCGACCGGCACGCCGCGCAGGAGGCGCTGCGCGCGCGGGCGCGCGAAGTGCCCGCCACGCACGCGCGTGCCGAGGCGCTGAGCGCCATAGGGGAGTCCCGCGCGGCGGCCGACGCGCACGCGGTGGCCACCGCGTCCCCCGGCGGCCCGGCGGCCGTACGGGCGGCCGCCCGCCAGGCCCTGGACGAGGCCGCCCGCTTCGAACCGCCGCTGGAACTGGACTACCTCGCGCTCGTCGACCCGTCCGACTTCACGGAGATCGGCGACGGCTTCACCGGCGAGGCCGTCCTCGCCGTCGCCGCCCGGGTCGGCTCGACCCGGCTGATCGACAACCTTCCTCTCACCTTCGGAGCCGCCTCGTGACCAGCACAGGCACCAGTACAGGCATACGACTGCACGCCCCGGCCCCCGGCTGGAGCATCTCGGCGGACGTGGTCGTCGTCGGCTCCGGGGTGGCCGGTCTGACCGCGGCGCTGCGCTGCGAGGCCGCGGGCCTGACGACGGTCGTCGTCACCAAGGCCCGCCTGGACGACGGCTCCACGCGCTGGGCGCAGGGCGGCATCGCCGCCGCCCTGGGCGAGGGCGACACCCCCGAACAGCACCTCGACGACACCCTGGTGGCCGGCGTGGGCCTGTGCGACGAGGAGGCCGTGCGGATCCTCGTCACCGAGGGCCCCGACGCGGTGCGGCGGCTGATCTCCACCGGCGCCCACTTCGACACCGACGACGAGGGCGACATCCACCTCACCCGCGAGGGCGGTCACCACCGCCGGCGGATCGCGCACGCGGGCGGCGACGCGACCGGCGCGGAGGTCTCCCGGGCGCTCGTGGAAGCCGTCCACGCGCGCGGGGTGCGCACCATCGAGAACGCGCTCGTGCTCGACCTGCTCACCGACGCCGAGGGCCGCACCGCCGGCGTCACGCTGCACGTGATGGGCGAGGGCCAGCACGACGGCGTGGGCGCCGTGCACGCCCCCGCGGTGGTCCTCGCGACCGGCGGCATGGGCCAGGTGTTCTCCGCGACCACCAACCCCTCCGTCTCGACCGGCGACGGCGTGGCGCTGGCGCTGCGCGCGGGCGCCGAGGTCAGCGACCTGGAGTTCGTGCAGTTCCACCCCACCGTGCTGTTCCTCGGCGCGGACGCGGAGGGCCAGCAGCCGCTCGTCTCCGAGGCGGTGCGCGGCGAGGGCGCGTACCTGGTCGACGGCGACGGCGTGCGCTTCATGGTCGGGCAGCACGAACTGGCCGAGCTCGCGCCCCGGGACGTCGTCGCCAAGGGCATCATGCGGCGCATGCAGGAGCTGGACGCCGAGCACATGTTCCTCGACGCCCGGCACTTCGGCACCGAGATGTGGGAGAACCGCTTCCCGACCATCCTGGCCGCCTGCCGCGCCAACGGCATCGACCCGGTCACCGAGCCCATCCCGATCGCCCCGGCCGCCCACTACGCCTCCGGCGGCGTCCGTACCGACGCCCGGGGCCGGACGACGGTGCCCGGTCTGTACGCGTGCGGGGAGGTCGCCTGCACCGGCGTGCACGGCGCCAACCGGCTCGCCTCAAACTCGCTCCTCGAAGGCCTCGTCTACGCCGAGCGGATCGCCGTCGACATCGCCGCGGCCCACGCCTCGGACGGCCTCCACGCGCGCGTGCCCGCACCGGTGCCGCACCCGGACAAGCCCGCGCACCCGCTGCTCGCCCCAGAGGCGCGTTTCGCCATCCAGCGGATCATGACCGGGGGCGCCGGCGTCCTGCGCTCGGCGGAGTCTCTGGAGACGGCCGCGGACCAGCTCCAGCGGCTGCACACCGAGGCCCGCGACGCGCTGGCCGAGAACGGCAAGACCGCCGAGCCCGGCGTCGACACCTGGGAGGCCACCAACCTCCTGTGCGTGGGCCGTGTCCTGGTCGCCGCCGCCCGGCTGCGCGAGGAGACCCGCGGCTGCCACTGGCGCGAGGACCACGCCGAGCGCGACGACGCGAACTGGCGGCGGCACATCGTCGTACGGCTCAATCCGGACCGGTCGCTGGCCGTGCGCACGACCGACACCGCAGACTTCCCCCCTATCCGGTAACACCCAGCGCCCAGGAGCAGTGACAGACGTGAGCACCGACGACCTTCCTCTCGCCCCGACCGGCGGCTGCGGCGACGGCTGCGCGTGCGGCGCGGACGGCGACGAGGAGTATCTGGAGTGCGGGCTGGACCCCGCGCTCGCCGAGCTGCTGGCCGCTGCCGGTCTCGACCCGGTCGAGGTCGAGGACATCGCCAACGTCGCCATCCAGGAGGACCTGGCCGGCGGCGTGGACGTGACCACCGTGTCGACGATCCCCGAGGAGGCGGTGGCCACCGCCGACTTCACCGCGCGCGAGGGGGGCGTCGCCGCCGGCCTCCGTGTCGCCGAGGCCGTGCTCTCCGTGGTCTGCACGGACGAGTTCGAGGTCGAGCGGCACGTCGAGGACGGAGACCTCGTCGAGGCCGGGCAGAAGCTGCTGTCGGTCACCACGCGCACGCGCGACCTGCTCACCGCCGAGCGCAGCGCGCTGAACATCCTGTGCCGCCTGTCCGGCATCGCGACCGCCACGCGCGCGTGGGCGGACGCTCTGGAGGGCACCCCCACGCAGGTCCGCGACACCCGCAAGACGACGCCGGGCCTGCGGTCGCTGGAGAAGTTCGCCGTCCGCTGCGGCGGGGGCGTCAACCACCGCATGTCGCTCTCCGACGCGGCCCTGGTCAAGGACAACCACGTGGTCGCCGCCGGTGGCGTGGCGCAGGCCTTCAAGGCCGTACGGGAGTCCTTCCCGGACGTGCCGATCGAGGTCGAGGTCGACACCCTGCACCAGCTGCGCGAGGTGGTCGACGCGGGCGCCGACCTGATCCTGCTGGACAACTTCACGCCCGGTGAGTGCGCGGAGGCCGTGGGCATCGCCGGCGGCCGGGCGCTGCTGGAGGCCTCCGGCCGGCTGACGCTCGACAACGCGCGCGCGTACGCCGAGACCGGCGTGGACTTCCTGGCGGTCGGCGCGCTCACCCACTCCTCGCCGAGCCTGGACATCGGCCTGGACCTGCGCGAGGCGGAGTAACGGCCATGCTGCTCACCATCGACGTCGGCAACACGCACACCGTCCTCGGCCTGTTCGACGGCGAGGACATCGTCGAGCACTGGCGCATCTCCACCGACGCCCGCCGCACGGCCGACGAACTGGCCGTGCTGCTCCAGGGCCTGATGGGCATGCACCCGCTGCTCGGCGACGAGCTGGGGGACGGCATCGACGGCATCGCGATCTGCGCCACCGTCCCGTCGGTCCTGCACGAGCTGCGTGAGGTCACCCGCCGCTACTACGGGGACGTGCCGGCGGTCCTGGTGGAGCCGGGCGTGAAGACGGGCGTGCCGATCCTCACCGACAACCCCAAGGAGGTCGGCGCGGACCGCATCATCAACGCGGTCGCGGCCGTCGACATGTACGGCGGCCCGGCGATCGTCGTGGACTTCGGCACGGCGACCACGTTCGACGCGATCTCCGCGCGCGGGGAGTACGTCGGCGGGGTCATCGCGCCGGGTATCGAGATCTCCGTGGAGGCGCTCGGCGTGAAGGGCGCGCAGCTGCGGAAGATCGAGGTGGCCAGGCCGCGCAGCGTGATCGGCAAGAACACCGTCGAGGCCATGCAGGCGGGCATCGTCTACGGGTTCGCCGGACAAGTCGACGGGGTCGTCAGCCGTATGGCGCGTGAGCTGGCCGACGATCCGGACGACGTGACGGTGATCGCCACGGGCGGGCTCGCGCCGATGGTGCTGGGGGAGTCCTCGGTGATCGACGAGCACCAGCCGTGGCTCACCCTGATCGGGCTGCGCCTGGTGTACGAACGGAACGTGTCGCGGCTGTGACGGTCCGGCGCCCCGCGGGCGCCGACCAGGCCCGTGACCCCGGTCGAGGGAAACCGGCAGCGACACGCGGCGACACAACTTCCCGATTCGTCACTTTTGTCCGATTAGCGGTAGCGTCGCCCGCATGCCCACGCCATACGGATCCCGCGGCGGCATGGCGTTCGGCGTGGAGGAGCTGCGAGTGCTCCGCCGCGCCCTCGCCCTCGCCCTTCACCCCGGCCAGGCGTCCGCCGAGGACGTCAAGGACTGCTTCCGGCTCGCCGAGTCGCTCGACGAGGCGATGTGCGAGGGGGCGAGACTGCGCGCCTTCCTGGTGGCGGATCTCGGCCGGTACCGGGCCGCGCTCCCGGGTACCGCGGCCGGCTATTTCGCCCTGCTGGAGGAGGCGCTGGGCGCCGGGCACCGGCCGACGCCGGACGACCTCGCCGCGCTGCGGGCGCTGCGCGGGAGCGCCGCCGCGGCGGCGCTCCTGGACCGCTGCCAGGCGCTGGCCGAGCAGGATGTGCGGGCGCGTTTCGCCCAGGGCGCGCGCAAGGTCCCGGCGCCCGCCGTACCGCCCGCCCGAACGCGCCTGACGGCCCTTGCGGGCGGCGCGGGCGAGGTCCGGGCGCCGGAGTCCAGGGACGCGGAGAAACCCGCGCAGAAGCCCGCTCCGAAGCCCGGCCCGGCCCCTGCCGAGCGCCCCGCCCCCGAACCGGAGCCCGCCGCGCCGAAACGGCCCGTCCCCACGCCCGGCGAGGTCTTCCCGCGCCGCAAGCCCCCGGCGCCCCCGCGCCAACTCGCGGTCGGCTGACCCCGCATCCCAGGGTCACGACGCGCCCCCACGGCCCCCCGCCCCCCCCCGACCGCGCCCCCCATGGGGCCGACCTCGCCCCGCAAGGGCCCGACCCCGCCCCCATCGGCCGCCCCTCGGCGCCGCCGCGCCGTCCGCCTTCGGCTGCCCCTGGGGACCCGGGCAAGCGATGTTCCCGTCCGCCGCGGGGGCGTCGGCGTGTCGGGCGGTGGGGCTTTCGCGCAGGTCAAGGCGAGTGTGCCGAAGGTCCCTCGACGGGGTGGGGGCGGTTCGCCCACCCCGCCCCTTTCGCCCGTTCCCGCCTGGCTACCCTGGAGGGCATGGACTACGTCTCCGCGCTCGTGCCCCCGGTCGTCATGGCCGTGTTCTTCATCGGTGTGGTCAGGGTGATCGTGAAGACCCAGGGCGGCGCCGCCAAGGCCAAGGAGGATGCGGCCGTCGACGCCGCCCTCGCGCGCGCGGAGAGCGTGGGTCAGGCCCCCGCCGCCGGCGACGCCTGAGCACACGCCTGCCGCTCGACGCCGGACCAGGGCGTACGACTCCCGCACCCCTGCGGTGCCTTCCGAGCCGTACGCCCTTTTTGTTCCTGTTTGTAGCCTTGGCGCACGTCCGGCACGCCATTGTCGGGATCTCCCACTATTGTTCTGAGTTGTGCCTCGCCCATTGGGAGAACTCGAAGACGCGGTCATGACGCGGGTGTGGAAGTGGAACCGCCCGGTGACCGTTCGAGAAGTCCTGGAAGACCTCCAGCAGGAACGCACCATCGCGTACACCACCGTGATGACCGTTTTGGACAATCTCCATCAGAAGGGCTGGGTGCGCCGCGAGGCGGAGGGACGGGCCTATCGATATGAGGCCGTGTCGACGCGCGCCGCGTACGCCGCCGCCCTCATGAACGACGCCTGGTCGCAGAGCGACAACCCGGCCGCCGCTCTCGTCGCCTTCTTCGGGATGATGAGCGAGGAACAGCGCCAGGCCCTCAGGGATGCCGTACGCATCGTCCAGGGACCGGAAACCCAAGAAGCCCCGGAAGCGCCCCAAGCCCCCGAGGCCCGCCCTGGGGAAGCCCCCGAAGAGGGGGAACGGGAAGCCGCACAGGCTCCGCGGGAGGAGAACCCCGGCTCGGCAGAGGGCGCCGCCGGGCGATAGCGTCCGCTCATGTCAGCAGAGCGTCCCGAAGTCTCCGCAAAAGCCCTTACCGTCCGCCGGGCCCGGACCAGCGATGTCCCGGCCGTTCGCGACCTCCTCGACGCCTACGTCCGCGACCGCATCCTGCTCGACAAAGCCACGGTCATGCTTTACGAGGACATCCAGGAGTTCTGGGTCGCGGAACGCGACGACAACGCCGAGGTGGTCGGCTGCGGCGCGCTGCACGTCATGTGGGAGGACCTCGCGGAAGTCCGCACTCTGGCGGTGAAGCCCGGCCTCAAGGGGGCGGGTGTCGGCCATCAGTTGCTGGAGAAGTTGCTGCAGACCGCGCGCTGGCTCGGCGTTCGCCGGGTTTTCTGCCTGACCTTCGAAGTGGACTTCTTCGGGAAGCACGGCTTCGTGGAGATCGGCGAGACACCGGTCGACACCGATGTGTACGCGGAGCTGTTGCGTTCCTATGACGAGGGCGTCGCGGAGTTCCTGGGTCTCGAACGAGTGAAACCGAACACCTTGGGCAACAGCCGGATGCTTCTGCATCTGTGATCGTCATTGCCCAGGTGCCCTATGTCCGAAACGCGCAGCTTTCCGGACGGGGGCCGTCCGCTGTGGGACTCCCAGGGGTTTGTGTTTTTCCGGCAAAAGCGGTTTGCTTTCCGACGTACTGCAGTACTGCATATAACAGGGGCGGCGAAACGGCGGACGCCGCACACCCCTGACCCACAACGTTATCGATGAAAGGAAATCCGGTGGCACAGAAGGTTCAGGTCCTTCTTGTCGACGACCTCGACGGCGGCGAGGCGGACGAGACCGTGACGTTCGCGCTGGACGGCAAGACGTACGAGATCGATCTCACCACTGCCAATGCGGACAAGCTGCGTGGCCTTCTCGACCCTTATGTGAAGGGCGGCCGGCGTACCGGTGGCCGTGCTTCGGGTGGGCGCGGAAAGGCCCGTGCCGCTTCCGGCGGCAACCAGGACACCGCGGCGATCCGCGCCTGGGCGAAGGAGAACGGTTACGAGGTCAACGACCGCGGCCGTGTTCCCGCGTCCATCCGTGAGGCGTACGAGAAGGCCAACGGCTGATTCCCGCACGGCCACGAGATGGCCGGCGGCTGATTCCCACACGGCCCACTACGAGACCGGCGGCCGATTCCGCCGGCGAACGGGCGGCCCGGCACAAGCGCGCCCAAGCCGGACCCGGTGACATCGTGCTGCCACCGTGTCCATCAGTCGTACGAGATCGGGGGCGCTCCCCTCGCGCCCCACGGCCGGCATCGCCGGCAGCGAGGACTCGGCCTCGCGCCCCGGCCCGGGGGGCCGCAGCCACACGGCGGCCCCCTGCAAGGACCCTGCCCGCGCGGGCGGCGTCCCCGGCATGAGCGGGGCCTCGATGGCGCCGCCCGCCCCCAGCGCCCGCAGGTCCAGGGTGACGGCGCCCCACTCCAGCCATTCCAGCAGCCCCGGAAGCTCCTCCGCGCTGCCCGCGGCCACCAGCAGCTCCATCCGGTCGCCCCGAAGCGCCACCGGAGAGCCCGGCGCGAGATGCCGCAGCGCCCCCGCGCCCGCCTCGGCCGGCACGTCCAGGACGTCGAACCGCACCCCTGTGAGCAGGCGCAGCGGCCGTCCGGGCACTGTCGCCCAGCCCAGATCGTTCTCGTACCAGTGCCGGGCCCACGACCGTGGTCCGGACGGTGTGCGGCGGGTCTGTGGCCCGCCCGGATCGACGGACCGGCGGGGAAGGGGGACCGTGGAAGTGGTGGATACCGAGCCAACCATGCCAAGTGCAACCGGCGGGAGGACCCTCAAGTTACGCTGGGTCCGCTGTCGATCGCACAGAGTGCCGGAAAAGGGGGCGCGTGGGGGTACGGGGAGTGCGGGGTTGTTCGCCCATAGCGGAGGGAACCGGTGCACGCGGCATGGAGTGTCAGTGCCTGCGGGTAAGACATGCCTAGTGGGAGGGGGCGACGCGCGGGACAGGCCGTCTCACGTTCGCCATCGGCGTAGCGGCGAGTGGGGTAACTGCCTGGCCTGCGGGAACATCGTCTCGCACCATCGGGTTGGAGCAGATGTCGGCGTTCGGGGTCAGGAGGCCAAGGACGGTGTCGGCAG
Source organism: Streptomyces sp. NPDC037126 (assembly GCF_055605965.1). Taxonomy (NCBI): domain Bacteria; kingdom Bacillati; phylum Actinomycetota; class Actinomycetes; order Kitasatosporales; family Streptomycetaceae; genus Streptomyces; species Streptomyces sp. NPDC037126. The sequence goes on along the minus strand of NZ_JBVJTD010000035.1, from coordinate 33,963 downwards.
TTGGAATGAGCGGTCCCCGCTTGCGGGACTAAGCTGCGGAAGGACAGGGAGGGGAAGTTCCCCCCACTGCCTGACCGCTCTGAGGAGCGATTAACGATGTTCGAGAGGTTCACCGACCGCGCGCGGCGGGTTGTCGTCCTGGCTCAGGAAGAAGCCCGGATGCTCAACCACAACTACATCGGCACCGAGCACATCCTCCTGGGTCTCATCCACGAGGGTGAAGGTGTCGCCGCTAAGGCCCTGGAGAGCCTCGGCATTTCGCTTGAGGCGGTCCGCCAGCAGGTGGAGGAGATCATCGGCCAGGGCCAGCAGGCCCCGTCCGGCCACATTCCCTTCACCCCCCGTGCCAAGAAGGTCCTGGAGCTGTCGCTCCGCGAGGCTCTTCAGCTGGGCCACAACTACATCGGCACGGAGCACATCCTGCTCGGCCTGATCCGTGAGGGCGAGGGTGTCGCCGCCCAGGTCCTGGTCAAGCTGGGCGCAGACCTCAACCGGGTGCGGCAGCAGGTCATCCAGCTGCTCTCCGGTTACCAGGGCAAGGAGACCGCCACCGCCGGCGGCCCGGCCGAGGGCACCCCCTCGACCTCGCTCGTCCTGGACCAGTTCGGCCGGAACCTCACCCAGGCCGCCCGCGAGTCCAAGCTCGACCCGGTGATCGGGCGCGAGAAGGAGATCGAGCGGGTCATGCAGGTGCTGTCCCGCCGTACCAAGAACAACCCGGTGCTGATCGGTGAGCCCGGCGTCGGCAAGACCGCCGTCGTCGAGGGCCTCGCCCAGGCCATCGTCAAGGGCGAGGTGCCCGAGACCCTCAAGGACAAGCACCTCTACACCCTGGACCTCGGTGCCCTGGTCGCCGGTTCCCGCTACCGCGGTGACTTCGAGGAGCGCCTGAAGAAGGTCCTCAAGGAGATCCGCACCCGCGGCGACATCATCCTGTTCATCGACGAGCTGCACACGCTGGTCGGTGCGGGTGCCGCCGAGGGCGCCATCGACGCCGCCTCGATCCTGAAGCCGATGCTGGCCCGCGGTGAGCTGCAGACCATCGGCGCCACCACGCTGGACGAGTACCGCAAGCACCTGGAGAAGGACGCGGCCCTGGAGCGCCGCTTCCAGCCCATCCAGGTCGCCGAGCCGTCCCTGCCGCACACGATCGAGATCCTCAAGGGCCTGCGCGACCGGTACGAGGCGCACCACCGCGTCTCGATCACCGACGAGGCTCTGGTCCAGGCCGCCACCCTGGCCGACCGCTACATCTCCGACCGCTTCCTGCCGGACAAGGCGATCGACCTGATCGACGAGGCCGGTTCCCGGATGCGCATCCGCCGGATGACCGCTCCGCCGGACCTGCGCGAGTTCGACGAGAAGATCGCCGCCGTCCGCCGGGACAAGGAGTCCGCGATCGACTCGCAGGACTTCGAGAAGGCCGCCTCCCTGCGCGACAAGGAGAAGCAGCTCCTGGCCGCCAAGGCCAAGCGGGAGAAGGAGTGGAAGGCCGGCGACATGGACGTCGTCGCCGAGGTCGACGGCGAGCTGATCGCCGAGGTCCTCGCCACGGCCACCGGCATCCCGGTCTTCAAGCTGACCGAGGAGGAGTCCAGCCGCCTGCTCCGCATGGAGGAGGAGCTGCACAAGCGGGTCATCGGCCAGGTCGACGCCGTCAAGGCGCTGTCGAAGGCGATCCGCCGTACGCGTGCCGGTCTGAAGGACCCGAAGCGTCCCGGTGGTTCGTTCATCTTCGCCGGCCCGTCCGGTGTCGGTAAGACCGAGCTGTCCAAGGCGCTCGCCGAGTTCCTCTTCGGTGACGAGGACGCGCTGATCTCCCTCGACATGTCGGAGTTCAGCGAGAAGCACACGGTGTCGCGTCTCTTCGGTTCGCCCCCCGGCTACGTGGGCTACGAGGAGGGCGGCCAGCTGACCGAGAAGGTCCGCCGCAAGCCGTTCTCCGTCGTCCTCTTCGACGAGGTCGAGAAGGCGCACCCGGACATCTTCAACTCGCTGCTGCAGATCCTGGAGGACGGTCGCCTGACCGACTCCCAGGGCCGGGTCGTGGACTTCAAGAACACGGTCATCATCATGACGACCAACCTCGGCACCCGGGACATCTCCAAGGGCTTCAACCTGGGCTTCGCGGCCTCGGGTGACACGAAGACCAACTACGAGCGCATGAAGAACAAGGTCCAGGACGAGCTGAAGCAGCACTTCCGGCCCGAGTTCCTCAACCGTGTCGACGACGTGGTCGTCTTCCCGCAGCTGACCCAGCAGGACATCCTGCGGATCGTCGACCTGATGATCAGCAAGGTGGACGAGCGCCTGAAGGACCGGGACATGGGCATCGAGCTCTCCCAGTCCGGCAAGGAGCTGCTGGCGAAGAAGGGTTACGACCCGGTCCTGGGCGCCCGGCCGCTGCGCCGGACGATCCAGCGCGAGGTCGAGGACACGCTCTCGGAGAAGATCCTCTTCGGCGAGCTGCGCCCCGGTCACATCGTGGTCGTGGACACCGAGGGCGAGGGCGAGTCCCAGACCTTCACCTTCCGCGGTGAGGAGAAGTCGGCCCTGCCGGACGTCCCGCCGATCGAGCAGGCGGCCGGTGGAGCGGGTCCGAACCTGAGCAAGGAGGCGTAAGCCTTCGGCGTTCCGACCGAGCCGAAAAGGGGCCGGTGCCTTCGGGCACCGGCCCCTTCGGCATGTCAGCCCACCAGGACGATCTCCACGCCGGGGAAGAGACCGGCGTACACGGAGGCCGAAAGAGCGGAACCGGGCCGGCCGGCCAGGATCAGCTTGCGCAGTCCCGGCAGTCGAGGAACGAAGGGGGACAGGTCCTCATGCCCGGCCATCCCGGAGACCTGCAGCACTTCCAGGCCGGGCAGCTCGGGCGTCAGGTCGAAACACAGCCGCCGCTCCCGGATCACGGCCGCATCCAGAAGTAGCCGGACGAGTTCGGGCAGCTCGGCGACCGCCTCCCAGTCCGTGGCTGTCAATGGTGCCGTCAGCGGTCCGAGGCTCAGCCTGCGCAGCGTCGTCCAGTGCTGCAGCCCGCACAGTCCGGTGCCGTCGGTGCTGTTGCGGCCGAGATGGAGGAATTCCAGCGGCGAACCGACCGGGAGCACATCGGTGAGGTCGAAGGCGTGCAGTTCCTGGTTCACCGAGAGGCGGTGGAGCGAGCGCAGCGAACGCAGTCCGTTCACGGCGATGCCCCCCTCGATGCCGAGGAATTCGAGGGGCAGCGTGGACAGCCGCGCCAGACTCTGCAGCGCCGGGCAGTCCGTCAGCCACAGATGATCGAGCGAGCTGAAGGCGGCGATCTCGCCCACGTCGGCGAGGAGGGGATCGCCACGCAAGGCGAGTGAGGTCACCGCCCCGGGATCGGGTGTGGCGGCCACGATGTCCTCGATCCGGTGCGGCCCTTCGAGGAGGAGGCTCTGCCAGGGGCGCATCAGCGCCATGGTGTCGCGCTGTTCGGCTGTCTCGCAGCTCAGCACGAGGTCGGTCCGCTCCACGTGCTCCAGCACCTCGGTGGCATACACCCCGGCGTCGAACCGGCCCCACGTCCCCACCAGTTGCCGGCGCACGTCCAGGTCCGGGTGGTCACGGAAGCGTCGCAGCACCGCCAGCGCCCCGTCGGGTTCGTCCGAGCCGAGGAGCGAGGCGGTGACCGTCACTCCGTGGGCCTGCGCCGCGGTCAGCCCCTCCGGGCCCGGCAGCAGTTCGAGGACCAGGGGACCGGCCTCGGCCAGTGCGCGTGCGTCGTCCGTCGTGCGCGGCGGGATCAACGCGGCCGCGCGGGCCTCCACCTCCGCCCGGACCGCCGGGTCCAGCGCGGTCGCGTGCTCCAGGCACGCCAGCGCCAGCAGAGTCAGTCGCGGGGTGTCACCCGACAGCAACTGCCGTAGCACGAAGACGCGTTCGCGTGGCCGGGCGTGGGCCACCGCCATGCGTACGACGTCCTCCCACTGGGCGTCGTACGCGTGGCTGAGCAGCACGTCGAGGTGGCCCTCCTCCACCGCGTACCGTGCGCCCAGGTAGTCCTGGAAGGTGCGGTGGACGAAGTCGACGACGCCGTCGGCCGGTTGACGGAGCAGGCCGCTGCGGAGCAGGAGTGCCCGCAGCACCGCTCCCGAGTCCCCCTGCGCCGACGCGACCGCCGGCAGGCACCGCTCCACGATGCCCTCGGCCGTGCCCGCGTCCATCTCCGTACGGCCGCTCAGCACCAGCGCGTACGCCAGCCGCTGCAGCAGCTCCAGCTGCGCCTCCTCGCTCAGCTCGATGTCCATGCCGCGCTCCCGGTCCCGGCGCGCGAGCAGCATCGTGAGGGCGGCGTCGTACAGCTCCTTGCGGCCGGTCGGGAGGTAGCCGCGGCGTTCGCGGTGCAGGGCGCAGACCAGCCCGCACATCAGGGGGTTGGTGGCGAGCCGGGCCAGGTCGCGTTTGGTGCGCAGGGAGTCCAGCAGCGGGCCCTCGTACTCCGGGGCGCGTGCGGCCGCGTGCCAGCGCCCCACGAACGTCGTGACCTCCGAGCGGTGCATCGGCGCCAGGGTCAGTTCGCGGAAGCCTTCCTGGGCCAGCCAGTCGGGGCGTACGGCGGTCGGGCGGGAGGTCAGCAGCCAGCGGTTGCCGGGGTAGGCCTGGAGCAGGGAGCGCAGCCAGTCGCGGGTGCGGTGGCGGTCGGCGGCCGGGATCTCGTCCAGGCCGTCCACCAGGACCAGGCCGCGGCCGGCCGTCAGCACGCGGTCGGTCCAGCCGTCCGGCGGGGTCAGCGGGCAGCTCACCGCCTTGAGGAAGTCGGCCGGGCCAGGGAGGGGGCCCGAGCGGATCAGGGTGCGCAGCGGGAGCACGTAGGGGATGCGGTGGCCGTCCTGGGCCGCCGTCACCGCCAGCCACTGCACCAGCGTCGTCTTGCCGGAGCCGGCGTCACCGCGCAGCAGCACGCGGGAGTCGGTGAGCAGCGCCTCCTCGGCCCGCAGCCGGCCGGTCCCGCCCGTCGGGCGCTCGCCCGGCGCCGGGTCCGGCCGAAGGTCCTCGACCGCGGTCGCCTCCAGGCTCAGATAGGCCACTTCGAGGGGCCAGCGGTCGGGGGAGTCGCGCAGGTCGACGCCGTAGATGGTGATGTGGTTGTGCCGGTCGGCGACGTACGGCAGGTAGCGGCGCTCGAAGGCCGTGTCGGCGGCGCCGGGGCGCGGGGTGCGGGCGATCAGCTCGTCGACCCTGGCGACGAGTTCCGCCTGCGCGCGGCTGTGTTCGACCAGGGTCCGGGCGACGAAGGTGGAGCGCCGGGTGAAGAACTCCAGGATCTGCAGACAGGCCCACTCCGTCGCCGAGTCGAGGAAGAAGGAGGCGTCCGCGGAGAGGCCGTCGGAGGCGGCCGAGCCGTGGTGCAGCTTCTCGGCCAGTTCGCGGTGGCCGAGCCGCACGGCCTGTACGTCGTCCATCTCCAGGTCGCCGAGGGCCAGCAGCCTGCGGGCGAGGGCGCCGGCGACGGCTGCCCGCTCGTCGGCGGGGAACGGGGCCTCCCCCGGGGACTCCACCGACTGCGCCACGATCCGCTCGGCCAGCCGGTGGACGTCCTTCTCGCCCAGAGCCCGCTTCTCGCCCCGGAAGGACACGAGCGCGGACAGCCGGACCGGCTTGTCGACCAGCCCCGCCCCCGGGCCGTCCTGGACGAACAGCTTCTTCACCAGTGGCCCGATCACACTGGAGGCCAGCTTGCTGCCCAGTACCGTCGGCTCCATCCGCCACCCCCGTGGTCGTACGACCGCAGAACACCCTGCGGATGGAGCCTAGCCGGGTGGATCAGGCCGGGGTCACGACAACTGGCCGTTGTAGTCCGGCAGTTTGAACGTCTTGTCGGCGTGGCCGCCGGAGAGGTCGGTGGCGCTGTTGCCGATGTTCGCGATGATCGTGTAGCCCCTGTTCTCGATGTCGACGCGCTGGGCGGTCTTGTACGCGGCGACGTCCTTGAAGAGGTCGAAGAAGCCGCGGACGTAGAGGCCGGAGACGTCGTAGCCGTCGTAGTCGAGGTTCCACTCGGTGGGCGCCTCGATGATGCCCGGGCGGGCGGTGACGAAGAAGAGCGAGACGCCGTGCTCCTGGGCGTACTTGGCGACGTTCAGCACCGGCTTGTTGGCCGGCTGGGGGTAGTGGAAGCCGAAGTCGGTCTCCAGCGTGGTGTTGTCGATGTCGAAGACGATGGCCTGCTTCTCGCCGGGCCGGGCGGCGGCGATGCGGTCCTTCAGGTACGGCAGGGCCTGGTCCATGACTCCCTGGCAGTCCTTCTGCCAGGTCGCGTAGTCGACCTTGGCGGCGGAACTGCTCGTGGTGGCCGTGGCGTCCGCGGCGTGGGCCGGGGCGGCCAGCGCGGCCAGGGCGGCCACGGAGACGGTGGTCACGGATATGCGGCGCGCCCAGGGGCGACTGGTCATCGGTGGGGGTCCTCTCACGTCCAACGCGTGCCGGATATGGCAGGTGCATGATCTGTGGTGAGGGTGGCGCGAGGGGAACCGTAGGGTTACTGAACGGTAGGCGTACAGAGGTGTGCGTCACATTTGTGCCCGGGCCCGCAAGTCGGGCGGTCCTGGGGGAGCGTCGACGTCCCGTACGTCCACGCTCTCCGCGGGTAGGTGAAGGTCCGGCTAGTCCGCCCTGTGGGCGTGCTCGTGGGCCTGGGTGATCAGGCCCAGGGCGACCTCGAGGACGGCGTCGCGCTTCTTCTCGGGGTCGCCCTCCAGGTCCTGCATCACGAACATCCCCGCGTGCAGCGTGAACATCGCGCTGACCGAACGCACCTGGTCGACGAGGTCGGACTCCGGATCGATGAGGATGTCCCGCAGGCCCTTCATCCGGTCCTTGAAGGTGTCGCCGATGCGCAGTTCCCGCACCGTCGCCTGGTTCTCCTGCATGAAGCGGAAGAGCGGTTCGGCGCCGGCGAGGGCCGCGCTGTAGCGCCGCACGATCTCCTGCTTGGTCTCCAGGGTGTGCGGCTGGCTGCGCCCCCACTCGATCAGGTCCTCGATCGGTTTCGTCAGGTCCTCGAAGAGGCTGACGATGATCTCTTCCTTCGTCTTGAAGTGGTAGTACAGAGCCGCCTTCGTGACGTCGAGACGCTCGGCGATCTCGCGCAGGGAGGTCTTCTCGTAGCCCTGCTCCGCGAAGAGTTCGAGCGCGACGTCCTGGATGCGCTGGCGGGTGTTGCCGCGGCGCTGCTGCTTGGTGCCGTCCATGGTGACGTCCATCCTCGTACTCCTCGCGCTCCCGCGGAAACTTGCTTGCCGACCGGCTAGGCCCTCGGTCAAACTTACTTGACGCCCGGCTAGTAGCGGGGCTACCTTACCCAGTGTAGTAACTAGCCGGGCGGCAAGTAAGTAGCTTCCGCAGGGGGAGTGGGAAGAGATGGCGGACACAGTGGAAAGCGCCCAGGAGGGCAAACAACCGAAGAGCGTGCGCGTGGTCCTGCTCGCGCTCATGATCGCGATGATGCTGGCCATGCTCGACAACATGATCGTGGGCACGGCGATGCCGACGATCGTGGGCGAACTGGGCGGCCTGGAACACCTGTCCTGGGTGGTCACCGGCTACACCCTGGCGACTGCGGCCTCGACCCCGATCTGGGGCAAGCTCGGTGACATGTACGGGCGCAAGGGCGCCTTCCTCAGCTCGATCGTGATCTTCCTGGTCGGCTCCGCGCTCAGCGGCATGGCCCAGAACATGGGTGAGCTGATCGGCTTCCGTGCCGTGCAGGGCCTCGGCGCCGGCGGTCTGATGGTCGGCGTCATGGCGATCATCGGCGACCTCGTGCCGCCGCGGGAGCGGGGCAAGTACCAGGGCATGATGGCCGGCGTGATGGCGCTGGCGATGATCGGCGGTCCGCTGGTCGGCGGCACCATCACCGACAACTGGGGCTGGCGCTGGTCCTTCTACATCAACCTGCCGCTCGGCGCGGTCGCCCTGGTGCTGGTCACCGCGGTGCTGCACCTGCCGAAGAAGCGGTCCAAGGCGGGCATCGACTACCTGGGCGTGACGCTGCTGACCGTCGGCATCACCTCGATCGTGCTGGTCACCACCTGGGGCGGCAGCGAGTACGCGTGGACCTCCGCGCGGATCATGGAACTGATCGCCATCGGTGTCGTCGCGCTGGTCGGGTTCGTGTTCTGGCAGACCAGGGCCGCAGATCCGGTGCTGCCGCTGCGCATCTTCCGCAGCCGCAACTTCACCCTGATGTCCGTGATCGGCTTCATCACCGGCTTCGTGATGTTCGGTGCGACGCTGTTCCTGCCGCTGTACCAGCAGTCGGTGCAGGGCGCGTCCGCGACCAACTCCGGTCTGCTGCTGCTGCCGATGCTCGGCGCGATGCTCGTGACCTCCATGGTCGCCGGGCGGGTCACCACCAACACCGGCCGCTACAAGGCCTTCCCGATCGTCGGCGGCGCGCTCATGATCGTCGGCCTGTACCTGCTGTCGCTCATGGACACCGACACGACCCGCTTCACCTCGGGCGTCTACATGGCCGTGCTGGGCCTCGGCATGGGCTGCCTGATGCAGATCACCATGCTGGTGGCGCAGAACAGCGTGGAGATGAAGGACATGGGCGTCGCGTCCTCGTCCACGACGCTGTTCCGTACGCTCGGCTCCTCGTTCGGTGTCGCCATCATGGGCGCGCTGTTCAACAACCGGGTCAAGGACGTCATGTCCGAGCGGGCCGGCGCGCTGGGCAAGGGCATCACCGAGAAGTCCGCGCAGCTGGACGCGAAGAGCCTGGAGAAGCTGCCGGCGGTGGCCCGCGAGGCCTACCAGCACGCGGTGTCCGCCGGTACGCACTCGGCGTTCCTGCTGGGCTCGGTGATCGCGGTGCTGGTCCTGATCGCCTCGCTGTTCGTCAAGGAGGTGCCGCTGAAGGGCGGTCCGCAGAAGGCCCCGGCCGACGGTGCGGACGCGGCTCCGGCGCCGATCGTCGAGGCGGTCTGAGCACTCCCGAGCCGACCTCTCCCCGAACGGGAGCGGTTCCTCGGCCGAGTGGTCCCAAACCGAACAGTCCCTGGACCGAAGGTCCCCGGTGGGTGTCCGCCCCGGGGGCCTTCGCCTTTGCCGGGGCCGCGCCGGCCCGGCTCCTCGGGGACGACTGTCAGTGCCGCGTGCCACCATCGGCCCCATGGAGAAGATCCGCCGTCTGCGGCTGGCCAAGGACGCCATGGACCGGGACTGGGCCGACCCCGGGCTCGACCTGGACGCGGTGGCCGCGTGCGCCGGGTACTCGCGGTACCACTTCCTGCGCGCCTTCAAGGACGTCTACGGCGAGACGCCCGGCCGGTACCTCACCCACCGGCGGATCGAGCGGGCCGAGGAGATGCTGCGCAGCGCCGATCTCACGGTGACCGAGATCTGCACCCTCGTCGGCTTCAGCAGCCTCGGCACCTTCTCCGCCCGCTTCAAGGCCCGCACCGGACTCGCCCCGAGCGAGTACCGGGCGAAGCACGTGCGCCGCGGAGCCTCCCTCATACCCGGTTGCTACGCCATGCTCTGGGCGGGCGGCTTCAGGACCGCAACATTCGAGAAGCGGGCCGGGGCAAGCCCTGCCTACGGTGACGAACGGGAATCCCTCCCACCCCACGACGCCGCCGACAGGAGAGCAGAGCCATGATCAAGGGACTCGCCATCACCACCGTCTGGGTCCTCGACCAGGACCGGGCCAAGGAGTTCTACACCGAGAAGCTGGGCCTGGAGGTCCGTACGGACATGACCATGGGGGAGGGTGGAATGCGCTGGCTGACCGTTGGCGCGCCCGACCAGCCCGGCGTCGAGCTGACGCTCATGGTGCCGGGGCCGCCCGCGATGGACGCCGAGTCCGCGGAGATGATGAAGAAGCTCGTCGCCAAGGGGGCGCTCGGCGCCGGGGTACTGGCCACCGACGACATCCACGGCGACTACAAGCGGCTCAAGGAGCGCGGGGTGGAGTTCCTCCAGGAGCCGCAGGAGCGCCCCTACGGCACGGAGGCGCTGTTCCGCGACGACTCCGGCAACTGGTTCTCCTTCACCCAGCGGCGCGAGGGCGACCTGGACATGGACAAGGACTGGGCCTGAGCGGACGGCGTCCCGGGCGCCGGCCCCGGCCCCGGCCGGTGGGCGCCCTCGGCCCGTGCCGCCCGGCTCAGGGCAGCATCGGGTAGCTGCCGGTGGCGGTCGGGGCGTGCTCCGGGAGCCACAGCACGGCCACCGCGCCCTCGGCCGGGATGTGCTCGGGGACGCCGACGGGGCGGACGTTGCGGAAGGTCAGGCGGGCGCCGAGCACACGGGCCTGGCCGGCCGCGATGGTCAGGCCCAGGCCGTGGCCCTGGCCGGCACGGTCCATGCTGCCGGTACGGAAGCGGCTCGGGCCCTCGGCGAGCAGTTCCTCGGGGAAGCCGGGGCCGTGGTCGCGGACCCGGATGACCCGGCCCTCCACGGTCACCTCGATCGGCGGCCGGCCGTGCCGGGCGGCGTTGGCGAGCAGGTTGAACAGCACCCGCTCCAGCCGCCGGGGGTCGGTGGTGACCTCCGACTCGTGCACCACCCGTACGAGCACGTCCGGGTCCTTGACGGCGACCCGGCGGGCGACGAACTCGCCCAGCATGATGTCCTGCAGCTCCGCCCGCTCCGAGGCGCCGTCCAGACGGGCCACCTCCAGCACGTCCTCGACCAGCGTCCGCATCGCCTTGGCCCGGTCCAGGACCAGCTCGGTGGGCCGGCCCGGCGGCAGGAGCTCGGCGGCCGTCAGCAGACCGGTCACCGGGGTACGCAGCTCGTGCGCGATGTCGGCGGTCACCCGCCGCTCGGCCTCCAGGCGCTGCTGGAGCGCGTCCGCCATGGCGTCCACGGCGCGCGCGAGATCGTCGGTCTCGTCCCGTACGACACCGCCGATGGCGTCCCGCACCCGGACGTCGGTCTCGCCGTTGGCGACCTGGTTGGCGGCGGCCGCTGCCTTGCGCAGCCGCCCGGACAGCTGCCCGCCGATCAGCACGCCGAGCGCGCTGCCGACGAAGACGACCGCGATGGAGCCGATGACCAGGGCCTGGTCGAGGTCCTTCATCACGTCCATGGAGCGGTCGGGCAGGCGGCTGTGCAGGGACAGCACATGCCCGTCCTTGGCCGGTACGGCCGCCCAGATGTCCGGCGGCCCCCCGCCGCGGTCCGAGACGTCGCTGGCCCGGCGGCCGTCCTCGACCTTCTCCCGGATCGCGCGCGGCAGCCCGGGGTCGTCGATCTTGATGTCGGGAAAGTTCGAGCGCCGGTACCGCTCGTAGTAACCCTGGGCGAGCTGCACCCGCTCGTTGGCGAGGTCGCGTGCGTTGTCCAGCATCGAGACCCGGGCCGCGTTGTGCACGACCAGGCTCAGCGCGATCGCCACGAGCCCGGCCACCAGCGCGATCGCCGCGCTGAGCTTCCATCTGAGCCCGGTGTGCAGGCCCACGCGCTCCATGCGCCGGGCCGGGTGCCGAAAGATCCCCCGCATGCCGCCCCGCTCAGGCCTTCAACTTGTAGCCGAAGCCGCGGACCGTCTCGATCCGGTCCTGGCCGATCTTCTGCCGCAGCCGCTGCACATGCACGTCGACGACCCGGGTGTCCCCGCCCCAGCCGTAGTCCCACACGCGCTCCAGCAGCTTGTCACGGGAGAGCACGGTGCCCGGCGCGGAGGAGAACTCGAGGAGCAGCCGCATCTCGGTCGGGGTGAGTGCCACCGGCTGCCCGGCCCGGTGCACCTCCATGCCCTCGGTGTCGACCTCCAGGTCGCCGAAGGTCAGGGTGCCGCCGTTCACCCCGGACGGCGTCTCGTCCGGGTGGGCGGACCCGCCGGCGTGCCCGAAGCGGCGCAGCACCGCCCGGATCCGGGCGACCAGCACCGCACCGTCGAACGGCTTGGTCACATAGTCGTCGGCGCCCGCTTCCAGGCCGAGGACGACGTCGATGGAGTCGGCGCGCGCCGACAGCATGATCACCGGCACGGTCGACTCGTCCCGGATCCGGCGGCACAGACTGACCCCGTCCAGGCCCGGCACCATCACGTCCAGCAGCGCGATGTCCGGCCGGTCCGCCCGGAACGCCTCCAGGCCCGAGAGGCCGTCGGGCATGGCGGTGACCGCGAAGCCGTCCCGCTCCAGCGCGAGCTGGGTGGCCTCGCGGATGACGTCGTCGTCCTCGACGAACAGGACGTGGGTCTGGTCTGCCATCCCGGTGCTCTCTGTCCTTGTGATGGGGGGGGTCTCAGTTGTCGGGCGGCGCTGTCGCGCCCTCTCCGGCAGTCTTGCTGTACACGTTGCGAACGCTCTGACCGGGGGTGAACCGTCCCGCCTTCCACGTGTAGGGCGTCACGATCTCCCCGGACGGGTTGGAGATGGGGTCGCCCTTCTCGTAGAACTGCTTCGTCACCGACAGCTGGCCCTGGTCGATCTCCGCGTAGACCGGGCTCTCCTCGGTCTTGAACACGTTCTTGAACGTGCCGGCCTCGTCCCGGTACACGTACGAGCCGATACCGACGGCGTCGGTGCACGTCAGGACGTTGACGACGACGTCGTCCACCGGCGCTCCGGTCAGGTCGCCGTACGAGACGTCGACCGGGTACTCGTTGCCGCTGCACGGCTTCAGCTCGCGCTTGACCGTGCCGGAGACGGCGGGGTCCTGCTTGAGCAGAGCCACGGCGTCCACTCGCCGGTACCGGCCGGTCGCGCTCGGAGCCGGGGAGGCGACGGCGGCGCCCGCCACGGCCGACGCGTGTGCCGGACCCTCGTCCCGGGCGCCCATGCCGCCCGTGCCGCACGCGGCGACGAAAAGGCCGAGGGCGGCGATCGAGGCCACCGCCGCGATCACCGCCAGAGAACCACCGCGGGTCCCTTCGGACCCGGGCCCGGTCAGGCCGCGCAACGCTCCCGCTCCTCACGCTCCAGCGCGCGTGCGTCCAGATCGCGGGCCTCCAGCTCCTCGCGGAGCCGGGCGAGCGCCCGGTGCAGCGTGCTCTTGACCGTACCGGCCGACATGCCGAGGGCGGCGGCCGTCTCTTCCGTGGACATCTGCTCCCAGTGTCGCAGCACCACGACACTGCGCTGCTTCGGTGCGAGGACTTTCATGATGTCCATCAGCAGGGCCCGGTCGGCGTGCTGCTCGGTGGAGTCGTCCACGGACGCGTCCGGCAACTGCTCGGTCGGGACCTCCTCCAGCTTGCGGGCCCGCCACCACTCGGTCCGGGTGTTGATCATCACCCGGCGCAGATAGGCGTCCGCGAGCCGCTTGTCGGCGATGCCCTCCCAGCGGCCGTACGTCCGCACGAGCGCGGTCTGCAGCAGATCCTGGGCGTCGACGGGGTCCGGTACCAGCCGACGCGCACTGCGCAGCAGCGCGTCCTGCCGGGTGCGGACGTACTCCTCGAATTCGAGCACCTCGCCCTGCGCCATGATCAACCGCCTCCGTTCCCCGTTTGCTTCGGCTTTCGCCAGAAGTCCCGCTGTTCCGCTGTCCCCGTGGTCTGCCGGGCACGGAAAAGAAGCTACGGAGTGGTTGTCACGGCGCTGTGCGGACCAGCCTTCGGCTAGCAATCGGCTATCCGTCGGTTGTGTAACGGCCGCGGGATCGGGGTAAGAAGACGTGCCGTAATGTCCCTTTATAAGGGGTTTGTTGCCGATTCCTGGGGCCGAAGTTCTCGTAACAGGGGTGCGGAGGCTGTGACTTGGCTGTGCGTCAGCTCAGCGGCAGCCGGTACAGACCGTCCGGCAGCGGCTCCACCAGACCGTCCGCGACGAGCCCGTCGAGCGCGCGGGCGCGCTGCACCGGCTCGTGCCACACCCGGTCGAGCAGCGCCTGCGGCACCGGTGTGTGCGCCTCCCGCAGCACGGCGAGCAGCTTGCCGCGCACCTGCCGGTCCGTACCGGCGTACGTCTGCCCGCGCCGCGGCGGCCCCTGGTGCTCCGGCTTGCCCGCCAGCCGCCAGGCGCACCGGGCGGCGATCGGGCACCGCGGGCACCCCTCGTTCTTCGCCGTGCACACCAGAGCGCCCAGCTCCATGGAGGCGGCGGCCCACCGGGCGGCCGTCCCCTCGTCCTGCGGCAGCAGCTCACGCGCCAGGCGCCGCTCGGCCGCCGTGGTCGCGTTCGGCGGGTACTGCACTCCCGTCACCGCCCGCGCCAGGACCCGGCGAACATTCGTGTCCAGCACCGGGTGCCGCTGCCCGTACGCGAAGGAGGCCACCGCGGCGGCCGTGTACTCGCCGATGCCGGGCAGCGCCAGCAGCTGCGCGTGGTCCGTCGGCACGTCCCCGCCGTGCCGTTCCGTTATGGCGACCGCGGCGCCGTGCAGCCGCAGGGCGCGACGCGGGTAGCCGAGCCGGCCCCAGGCGCGCACCGCCTCGCCCGGGGCCTCCTTCGCGAGGTCGGCGGGGCGCGGCCAGCGGGCGAGCCACTGCTCGTACACGGGCAGCACCCGGTTCACCGGTGTCTGCTGGAGCATGAACTCGCTGACCATCACGCCCCACGCGCCCGCCTCCGGGCGGCGCCAGGGGAGGTCGCGGGCGTGGATGTCGAACCAGGCGATCACGGGGGCGTGGAGCTTCTCAGTCATGGCCTTCCGATCCTGCCACGCATCGGCGGGCGTCGTGGGTGATGGCGTGGTCACCGTGCGTGGCGGAATGCGAAGAGCCCTGCCCATGAAGGCAGTTGCCGGGATGATGATCCGGAAAAGTTGGTGCGCGCGCGGCGGGTGACGCAAGGGAGCGCGCCGATCTCTCGTACAGTTCGGTCCGTGGGATCTCTGCGCAATCCGGTCGGGCCGCTTCCCTCCTCCATCTACTGGCGACGGAGGGTCGTACTGGTGTCGGTGGTCGCCGTGCTGGCGCTACTGACCACGTGGATCGTCACGTCCGGCGGCGGGGGCGGCAAGAAGGGCTCCGACGAGTCCAACGGCAAGAATCCCGCGCACACCATCACCCCGGGGCCGTCCGAGTCGGGGCCCGCGTACAGCCAACACCCGGGCGGTCGTGACGAGTCGGGCGGCGGCGACTCCGGCGGGAGCGGTTCCGGCGACGGGGGCGGTTCGGACGGCTCGGGGGGCGGTTCCTCC
This sequence comes from Streptomyces sp. NPDC037126, assembly GCF_055605965.1. Lineage (NCBI taxonomy): Bacteria > Bacillati > Actinomycetota > Actinomycetes > Kitasatosporales > Streptomycetaceae > Streptomyces > Streptomyces sp. NPDC037126. The sequence goes on along the minus strand of NZ_JBVJTD010000035.1, from coordinate 18,897 downwards.
GGCTCGGGTGACGGCTCCGGATCCGGTTCTGCCTCCGGTGGCGGCGGCGTCGTCACGGGGGACGCGCTCCCGGCGTCCTCCACCCTGCCCAACTGCACGTCCGGAGCGCTGTCGTTGAGCCTGCGCAGCCTGCACAACTCCTACTCGCCGGACCAGACGCCCGCCTTCGAACTCGTCGCGAAGAACAGCTCGTCCGGCGACTGCAAGGTCGATCTCGGTCCGAAGAACGCGGTCTTGACCATCACGCCGGCCGACGGCGACAAGACCTTCTGGTCGTCGTCCGACTGCCCCAAGGGCGCGGGGAGCCTGCTGTTCCGGGTGCCGGCGGGCAAAAGCATCACGTACACCGTGAAGTGGGACCGCAGTCCCAGTGCGGCGCAGTGCGCGACCCCGCCGGCGGGCTCGGCCAAGCCCGGAACGTACCTCCTGGAGGCGAAGGCGCCCGGCTTCGGCAAGGTCCAGGCGTCGTTCGTGCTGTCCGCGGACTAGCGGCCACGCCCCGCCAGGGGCGCGGGGACCGAAGGCCGGCGATGCGCCCGACGGTGGCCGGACGGTGGTGCACCCGGCGTGGCCGGACGGTGATGTGCCCGGCCGGAGCTCAGACGTACCGCTCCAGGATGGACGACTCCGCCAGCCGCGACAGCCCCTCGCGCACGCTCCTCGCCCGGGCCTCGCCGACGCCGTCCACCGTCTGCAGGTCGTCGACGCTCGCTGCCAGCAGCTTCTGCAGGCCGCCGAAGTGCTCCACCAGGCGGTCGATGATCGCGCCCGGAAGCCGCGGCACCTTCGCCAGCAGGCGGAAGCCCCGCGGGGACACCGCGGAGTCGAGGGTCTCGGGCGAACCGGTGTAGCCCAGCGCCCGCGCCACCGTGCCCATTTCGAGCAGCTCGGCGTGGGACAGGGCGTCCAGCTCGGACAGGGCCTCGTCGACGGTGCGGGAGCGCTTCGCCGTGGGCTCGGGGACGTAGTCCCGGACCACCAGCTCGCGGTCGGGCTCGACGCCGGCGATCAACTCCTCCAGCTGAAGCGCGAGAAGCCGGCCGTCCGTGCCCAGTTCGACCACGTATTCGGCGATTTCGGTGGCGATGCGGCGGACCATCTCCAGACGCTGGGCGACGGCGGACACGTCCCGCACCGTCACCAGGTCCTCGATCTCCAGCGCCGACAGCGTGCCCGCGACCTCGTCCAGCCGGAGCTTGTAGCGCTCCAGGGTGGCCAGCGCCTGGTTCGCGCGGGAGAGGATCGCCGCCGAGTCCTCCAGGACGCGGCGCTGACCGTCCACGTACAGGGCGATCAGGCGCATCGACTGGGAGACCGACACGACGGGGAAGCCGACCTGCTTGCTCACCCGGTCCGCCGTGCGGTGCCGGGTGCCCGTCTCCTCCGTGGGGATGGTCGGGTCCGGGACCAGCTGGACGCCGGCGCGCAGGATCTTCGACAGGTCCGACGACAGCACGATGCCGCCGTCCAGCTTGCACAGCTCCCGCAGCCGGGTGGCGGTGAACTCGACGTCCAGGACGAAGCCGCCCGTGCACATCGCCTCGACCGTCTTGTCGGAGCCGAGGACGATGAGGCCGCCGGTGTTGCCGCGCAGCACGCGCTCGAGGCCGTCCCGCAGTGCCGTACCGGGTGCCACGGCACTCAGCGAGGCGCGCATCAGGCGATCGGAACCGGCACTCCCACCAGACTTTCCGGGAGCTGCTGCCCGGTCGTTGGCTGCCACTGCACTCCTCCGGTCGCAGGTTCTGACGCGCTCCCGTTCCCGCACTCTGTTCGTACGGACGGGCGAGACCTGGGCAAAGTCTACCGGCGCTGCTCCGCCTCCTGTGGGGCCTCTCGGCGCCGGGAGCGCGGCAGCACCCGCAGCGCGTCCCCCATGTCGGCGACTTCCAGGACCTTCATGCCGGGCGGGACCTTGCCCGGATCGGTCGGTACGAGCGCGTGCGTGAAGCCCAGCCGGTGCGCCTCGGCGAGCCTGCGCTGCACACCCGTGACCCGTCTCACCTCGCCGGCCAGGCCGACCTCGCCGATGGCCACCAGGTTCTTCGGCAGCGGGGTGTCGCTGGCCGCGGAGGCGAGCGCGAGGGCGATCGCCAGGTCGGCGGCCGGCTCGGAGAGCTTCACACCGCCGACCGTCGCCGAGTAGATGTCCCGCTTGCCGAGCGCGCTGATCCTGCCCCGCTGCTCCAGGACGGCCAGCATCATCGACACCCGGGACGTCTCCAGGCCCGACGTCGTGCGGCGCGGGGAGGGGATCTGGGAGTCGACGGTCAGCGCCTGCACCTCGGCCACCAGCGGGCGGCGGCCCTCCAGGGTGACGGTGAGGCACGTGCCCGGCACCGGCTCGTCGCGCCGGGTCAGGAAGAGGCCGCTGGGGTCGGCGAGGCCGGTGATGCCCTCGTCGTGCAGCTCGAAGCAGCCGACCTCGTCCGTGGCGCCGTAGCGGTTCTTCACGCCCCGCACCAGGCGCAGGCGCGCGTGCCGGTCGCCCTCGAAGTGCAGGACGACGTCCACCAGGTGCTCCAGGAGGCGGGGGCCCGCGATCGCGCCGTCCTTGGTGACATGGCCCACGAGGAGCGTGGACATGCCCCGCTCCTTGGACGCCCTGATCAGCGCCCCGGCCACCTCGCGGACCTGGGCCATGCCGCCGGGGGCGCCCTCGATCTCCGGGGACGCCACCGTCTGCACCGAGTCGAGGATCAGCAGGGACGGCTTGACCTCGTCCAAGTGCCCGAGGACGGCGGACAGATCGGTCTCGGCGGCCAGGTACAGATCGTCGTGCAGGGCGCCGATGCGGTCCGCGCGCAGCCGCACCTGGCTCGCCGACTCCTCACCCGTCACATAGAGGGTGCGGTGCGCCTCGCTCGCCGACTTGGCGGCCACGTCCAGCAGCAGGGTGGACTTGCCGACGCCCGGCTCGCCCGCGAGCAGCACCACCGCGCCCGGCACGAGGCCACCGCCGAGCACCCGGTCCAGCTCGGGCACGCCGCTCGAGCGGGCGGTGGCCTGCCGGCCGTCGACCTGCCCGATGGGCACCGCGGAGCTGGTGACCCGGCCCGGTGCCGTCGTCCGCACCGCGGGCGCGCCGTACTCCTCGACCGTGCCCCAGGCCTGGCACTCGGGGCAGCGGCCGAGCCACTTGGCCGTCTGCCAGCCGCACTCGGTGCAGCGGTACGACGGTCGGTCCTTGGTGGTCTTGGTACGGGCAGCCATGCGGAAACCGTAGCCCGCGGCACTGACAACACCGGCGGGGGCCGCGTGTGGGCGGACCGGTATCGGCCATGCGCAGCGGGTTCCGGCCGCGGAACGAAGGCCTCCTGTCCCCTTATGAGGGATCGTTTCACCCGTACGGATTAAAAGTGCTCAAGGTTCCTTAAGGGCCACTTCAGGGCCGCCTACGGTCGCACGGGTGATGAGCACCAGTCCGGAGACCACCACCCGCACCCCAGGCGCGCACCGGGCGCACCGCGAGGCGCGCGACCGCGCCGCCGCGCGCACCCTGGCGCAGCGGCCGCCGGCGCGATACGAGCCGTACCTGGACGGTCTGTTCACCTACTGCCTGTCCGTGCTGTGCGACCACGAAGCGGCCACCGCCGCCGTCGGCGACGTCCTCGCGCTCGCCGAGCGGCGCGCGCACCGCGTCCCCGAGGCCGCCGCCGACCGCAGGGCCTGGCTGTACGCGCTGACCCGCTGGGCGTGTCTGCGCAAGCTGGCCGAGGCCAAGCAGAAACCTCAGGCCACCCACGCGACGGGCCGCACAGGAGCCGCCGGGGAGACCCACGAACCGCCCGTCGCCCCGGAGGTCCAGGAGCAGCGGCGCCGCGAACTGGCCCTGCTCGCCTGGCCGGAGGCGGCCGGCACCACACCCGAGCAGCGCGAGGCCCTGGAACTCGCCGTCCGCCACCACCTGGCCCCCCAGGAGGTCGCCGCCGTCCTCGGCATGGGACCGGCCGCCGCCCGCGAGCTGCTCGCCGCGGCCGCCTGCGAGGTCGAGCGCACCCGCGCCGCCCTCGCGGTGGTGGAGACCGGCGGTTGCCCGAGCGTGGCCCACCTCACCGGCGACAGCCGGATGGTCCTCAGCACCACCCTGCGCCGCGAGCTGGTCCGGCACGTCGACGACTGCCCGCGCTGCCGCCGTACCGCCGAGCGCGCCGTCCCCGGCCGCTGGCCCGGCGCCACGGTCACCCCCGCGGAGCTGCCCGTCCTGGAGGCGCCCCGCGCGGCCCTGCACATGGCCCTCGCGCACCACTCGCGCGCACGTGGCGCCGAGGTACCCCGCTTCGACCGGCGCGGCTTCCCGATGGATCCCAAGGACCGGGCGGCCCGCCGCGACCGTCTTCGCGCGCGTGCCGTCACCACGACGGTCGTCGCCACGGTCGTCGCCGCCCCCGTGCTGGCCCTCTGGGCCGCCTACCGGGGCGGGCCCGCCGGGGAGGAGGGCGGCCGCTCCGCCACCGCACGGGAGGCCCAGGGCCCCGACGCGATCGGCGGCGACACCGCCGGCGGCTACGAGAACGCGGGGAACGCCAGACTGAAGCCCGGCACCCGGCTCGGCAGGGGCGGCAGACCGGACGTCTCCGTGGAGGTCGTCAGCGTCGCCGGAGCCGGCGACAAGGCCGCCGGCCACCTCACGGTCGGCGCGGCCAACGACGGCGACACCACCCTGATCACGCTCAGCGCCTCCGGCTCCGCGCCGGTGCGCTGGTCCGCCGCCACCACGACGGGCTGGCTCTACCTCAGCCGGTCCTCCGGGACCCTGCGGCCCGGCGAGAAGGCGACGATCAAGGTGTACGTCGACCATCTGCGCGAGCCCTCCGGTCACTGGCACGCACAGATCGCGATCGCCCCGGCCGGAGCCGTGGTCACCATCGACGGCTACGGCACCGCCCCCACCCGGCCCTCGCCCCCGCCGTCGAGCGCGGGCCCCGACCCGACACCGTCCGGCACGCCTTCCACCGACCCGCCGAGCAGCGAGCCGCCGCCTGCCACGGACCCGCCGTCCGACACGCCCGACCCGACCCCGTCCGACCCGGCGACCCCGTCGCCGGCCCCGTCCGACCACGGGACCCCGAGCCCGGCGGACGGCTGAGGGAGCCGGGCGGCCGGGTGCACGGGGACCAGGGGCTACGGCGCGGGATCCGCCGGGTGCGGTGCGACCAGGGGCAGCTGCGAGGCCAGGCGCTGTTCGCACAGCTCGACCAGCCGGTCGTAACCGGCCTTGCCCATCAGCTCGGTCAGTTCGGCACGGTAGGAGACGTACACCGGGTCGCCCGCGCCGTGCGCCGAGGTCGCCGAGGTGCACCACCAGTGCAGGTCGTGGCCGCCCGGACCCCAACCCCGGCGGTCGTACTCGCCGATGGAGACCTGCAGCACCCGGGTGTCGTCCGGCCGGTCGATCCAGTCGTACGTCCGCCGGACCGGCAGCTGCCAGCACACGTCCGGCTTGGTCTCCAGCGGCTCCCGGCCCTCCTTCAGGGCGAGGATGTGCAGCGAGCAGCCCGCGCCGCCCGCGAAGCCGGGCCGGTTCTGGAAGATGCACGAGCCCTGGAAGGGCCGCGTCTGCCGGGAGCCCTCCTCGTCCTCGGCGACCCAGCCGCTCCGCACGCCCTCGTCGTGGTTCTGCCAGATCTCCGGGGTGAGCCGCGCCACGTGCCCGGCGACCCGCTTCTCGTCGTCCTCGTCGGAGAAGTGGGCCCCCAGCGTGCAGCAGCCGTCGTCCGCGCGGCCCGCCTGGATGCCCTGGCAGCCGCTGCCGAAGATGCAGTTCCAGCGAGAGGTCAGCCATGTCAGATCGCAGCGGAAGACCTGCTCGTCGTCCGCCGGATCCGGAAACTCCACCCAGGCGCGCGCGAAGTCGAGCCCCTTCTCGTCGCTCACCTTCGGGGCCTTCCTGGACGGGGACGCCTTCGCCTGCGAAGAACCCTTCGAACCCTTGGAGGATTTGTCGCTCTTCGCCTTTTTCGTCTTTGGCACCCGTCCAGGGTAAGTGGCCAGGGCCCGCCGCGGGGACCGAGGACGGACGATCTGGCAGTAGCGTTCCGTATATGAGACTCGGTGTCCTGGACGTGGGTTCGAACACGGTGCATCTGCTGGTGGTGGACGCCCACCCCGGCGCGCGCCCGCTGCCCGCACATTCGCACAAGGCCGACCTGCGGCTCGCCCAGCTCCTCGACGGCAGCGGTGCCATCGGCGACGACGGGATCGAGAAGCTGGCCGGTGTCGTCCGGGACGCCCTCCAGGCCGCCGAGGACAAGGGCGTCGAGGACCTGCTGCCGTTCGCGACCTCGGCCGTCCGCGAGGCGAGCAACGCCGACGACGTCCTCGCGCGCGTGGCCGACGAGACCGGCGTACGGCTCCAGGTGCTCACCGGCGCCGAGGAGGCCCGTCTCACCTTCCTCGCCGTCCGCCGCTGGTTCGGCTGGTCCGCCGGGAAGCTGCTGGTCCTGGACATCGGCGGCGGCTCCCTGGAGATAGCCTTCGGCATCGACGAGGAGCCGGACGCGGCCGTCTCGCTGCCGCTCGGCGCCGGCCGGCTCACCGCGGGCTGGCTGCCCGGCGACCCGCCCGGGCCGGAGGACGTGCGCTCCCTGCGCCGTCACGTCCGCACGGAGATCGCCCGCACGGTCGGCGAATTCAGCCGCTTCGGCGCCCCCGACCACGTCGTCGCCACCTCCAAGACCTTCAAGCAGCTGGCCCGCATCGCCGGCGCCGCCCGCAGCGCCGAGGGCCTCTACGTCCAGCGCGAGCTCAAGCGCGAGTCCCTGGAGGCGTGGGTCCCGCGGCTGGCCGGCATGACGGAGGAGCAGCGCGCGGAACTCCCCGGGGTCTCGGACGGCCGGGCGGGCCAGCTCCTCGCGGGCGCCCTGGTCGCCGAGGGCGCGATGGACCTCTTCGGCGTGGAGAACCTGGAGATATGCCCATGGGCCCTGCGCGAGGGCGTGATCCTCAGGCGCCTCGACCACATGGGGAGCGCCTGATTCCGGGGCCGCCGGGAGGCGCGTGGGAGACCGCGGCGCACCCGCGCCCGCCTGAATGGCAAACCTCACAACGGCGAACGGACACCCAACACCCGCACGACGGAACCCCTTAAGGTGGCATCCGTGGCTGAACCCAGGGACGTCCCCGTCGCGCTGTCGACAGCCTCCGTGTATCCGGAGTCGACGGCGACGGCCTTCGAGATCGCCGCACGCCTCGGCTACGACGGCGTCGAGGTCATGGTGTGGACCGACCCGGTCAGCCAGGACATCGAGGCGCTGCGCCGCCTGTCGGACTACCACGGCATCCCGATCCTGGCCGTGCACGCCCCCTGTCTGCTGATCACCCAGCGGGTCTGGTCCACGGACCCCTGGGTCAAGCTCCAGCGGGCCAAGGCCGCCGCGGAGAAGCTGGGCGCCTCCACCGTCGTCGTGCACCCGCCGTTCCGCTGGCAGCGGCAGTACGCCCGCGACTTCGTCGACGGCGTCTGGCGGATGGCGGACGAGACGGACGTGCGGTTCGCCGTCGAGAACATGTACCCGTGGCGCTACCGGGACCGCGAGATGCTCGCCTACGCCCCGGACTGGGACGTCACCAACGACGACTACCGGCACTTCACGATCGACCTCAGCCACACGGCGACCGCCCGCTCCGACGCCCTGGACATGATCGGCCGCATGGGCGACCGGCTCGGCCACGTCCACCTGGCCGACGGGCGCGGCTCGGCCAAGGACGAGCACCTGGTGCCCGGCCGCGGCACCCAGCCCTGTGCCGAGGTGCTGGAGCGGCTCGCGGTGACCGGGTTCGACGGCCACGTCGTCATCGAGGTCAACACCCGGCGTGCGATGTCCGGCGCCGAGCGCGAGGCGGACCTCGCCGAGGCCCTGGCCTTCACCCGCAAGCACCTGGCCGCCGCGGTGCGGGTGCCCCGGCGATGAACGAGACCACGGCGCGCCGGCGGGGCCGGCCGCCGCGCACCGAGTCCGGCGACACCCGGGACCGCATCCTCACGGCGGCCCGCGCGGAGTTCTCGGAGCGCGGGTACGACAAGACGTCCGTCCGCGGGATCGCCAAGGCGGCCGGGGTGGACTCCGCCCTCGTCCACCACTACTTCGGCACCAAGGAACAGATCTTCGAAGCCGCCGTGGCGGTCGCCTTCGCCCCCGCGCTGAACGCGCCGAACGCCGTCGCCGAGGGCCCCCTGGACGGGGTGGGGGAGCGGCTGACCCGGTTCATCTTCGGAGTCTGGGAGAACCCCACGACCCGTACGCCGCTGCTGGCCATCGTCCGCTCGGCGCTGAACAACGAGGCCGCCGCCGCCGTCCTGCGCCGGCTGATCGCCGCCCAGCTGATGCGCCGCATCGCCGCCCAGCTGGACCTGCCGGACCCGGAGCTGCGCGCCGCGCTGGCCGCCGCCCAGGTGGTGGGCACGGCGATGCTCCGGTACGTGATCAGGCTGGAGCCGGTGGCCTCGGCGGACCTGGAGCAGATCATCGCGCGGGTGGCGCCGGTGGTGCAGCACCACCTGACGGCTCCCTGAGCCCGGCCGGCCGGTGCCGTGGCACCACCCCGGACACGGCCGCCCACCGGCGCCGGAACCCCTGGGGGTGAAACGCGCATCCCGCATTCCGGACAACCGTGTCCAGTCCTTGGAGCGGCGGCGTAGTCTCGGAGGGAGTCAGAACCACCTGGACTCATCGCCAGAAGGTCATTGAAGGAGCGAGCGACGATGCCCGAGCTGAGGTCCCGCACAGTCACCCACGGCCGCAACATGGCGGGCGCCCGCGCCCTTATGCGTGCCTCCGGTGTACCCGGTGCGGACATCGGCCGGAAGCCGATCATCGCGGTCGCGAACTCCTTCACCGAATTCGTGCCCGGCCACACCCACCTCCAGCCGGTCGGCCGGATCGTCAGCGAGGCGATCAGGGAGGCCGGCGGCATCCCGCGCGAGTTCAACACCATCGCGGTCGACGACGGCATCGCCATGGGCCACGGCGGCATGCTGTACTCCCTGCCCTCCCGCGACCTGATCGCGGACTCGGTGGAGTACATGGTCGAGGCGCACTGCGCCGACGCGCTGGTCTGCATCTCCAACTGCGACAAGATCACCCCGGGCATGCTGCTGGCGGCCCTGCGCCTGAACATCCCGACGGTCTTCGTCTCCGGCGGCCCCATGGAGTCCGGCCGCGCCACGCTCGTCGACGGCACGGTCCGCACCCTCGACCTGGTCGACGCGATCTCCGACGCGGTGAACGACAAGATCTCCGACGAGGACATCCTGCGCATCGAGGAGAACGCCTGCCCGACCTGCGGCAGCTGTTCCGGCATGTTCACCGCCAACTCGATGAACTGCCTCACCGAGGCGATCGGCCTGTCCCTGCCCGGCAACGGCTCGGTCCTCGCCACCCACACCGCTCGCCGCCGGCTCTACGAGGACGCGGCCCGCACGGTCATGGACCTCACCCGCCGCTACTACGAGCAGGACGACGAGTCGGCCCTGCCGCTCAACATCGCCACCTTCCAGGCCTTCGAGAACGCGATGGCCCTGGACATCGCGATGGGCGGCTCCACCAACACGATCCTGCACCTGCTCGCCGCCGCCCAGGAGGCGGGCGTCCCCTTCGGCCTGGAGCAGATCGACGCCGTCTCCCGTCGCGTCCCCTGCCTCGCCAAGGTCGCCCCGAACGTCGCGAAGAACCGCACGTACTACATGGAGGACGTGCACCGCGCGGGCGGCATCCCCGCCCTGCTCGGCGAGCTGCACCGCGCGGGCCTGCTCAACGAGGACGTCCACGCCGTCCACAGCCCGTCCCTGGCCGACTGGCTGAAGACCTGGGACGTGCGCGGCGGCTCGCCCTCCGCCGAGGCCGTCGAGCTGTGGCACGCGGCCCCCGGCTGCAAGCGCTCCGCCGAGGCCTTCTCCCAGTCCGAGCGCTGGGAGGCCCTGGACGACGACGCCGAGGGCGGCTGCATCCGCTCCGCCGAGCACGCGTACTCCAAGGACGGCGGCCTCGCCGTGCTGAAGGGCAACCTGGCCGTCGACGGCTGTGTGGTCAAGACGGCCGGTGTGGACGAGTCCATCTGGACCTTCGAGGGCCCGGCGGTGGTCTGCGAGTCCCAGGAGGAGGCCGTCCAGCGGATTCTCACCCACGAGGTCAAGGACGGCGACGTCGTCGTCATCCGCTACGAGGGCCCCAAGGGCGGGCCCGGCATGCAGGAGATGCTCTACCCGACCTCGTACCTGAAGGGCCGCGGCCTCGGCAAGACCTGCGCCCTGATCACCGACGGCCGCTTCTCCGGCGGCACCTCCGGGCTGTCCATCGGCCACGCCTCCCCCGAGGCGGCCTCCGGCGGCACCATCGCCCTCGTCCGGGACGGCGACCGCATCCGCATCGACATCCCCAACCGTGCGATCGAACTGCTCGTCGACGAGGCCGAGCTGGCCCGCCGCGAGGAGGCGCTGAACGGCGTCTTCGCCCCGGGTAACCGCGACCGCAAGGTCTCGGCCGCCCTCCGTGCCTACGCGGCCATGGCCACCAGCGCCGACAAGGGCGCGGTCCGCGACGTGAGCAGGCTGGGCTGACCGCTCCCACCCCGAAGACCCCGAAGGGGCCGCCCCCGCCGGGGGCGGCCCCTTCGCCGTCTCACCAGGCCGCGGGATCACGCCCGTCGAGGGCGAAGACGGTGCCGTCGGGCGCCGTGGCCAGGACATGGCCGCCGACGACCACCGGCTCGGCCGGCGCCCCCACGACCTGGGACGCGTTCGCCCCCATCCGGGCGCGGGTCTGCCCGACGAGCGTCCCTCGGCGTTCGTCCACGGCGAGCAGCCGCCCGTCGCCCGCGGTGACGTACACATGGGTACCGTCCGCGACCGGCGCCGAACCACGGCTCACGGACGTCTCCAGGCGCCACAGCGGTCTGCGCGCGTCCATGTCGACCGCGACCAGGGAGCCACCGGTGCCCAGCAGGTGGACGAGGTGCCCGCGCACGCTCGCCTGTGCGTCGTCGAGCGCGACGGGCAGCCTCACCCGGCGCGTCTCCTTCGAGGCGGGGGTGTAGCGGACGACCTCCTTCGTGGTGCCGTAGACGCTGTCGACGGCGAGGAGGTACACCGCGCCGCCCTGCGCGCCGAACGGAGTGAGCGTCCCGGTCAGCCCGGCGTCCCAGCGCACCCGGCCCGTTCGCGGATCCACCGCCGTCAGCCGGGTGCTCGAACCGTCGACGGAGGTACGGGCCGTGTACGCCGAGGAGTCCCCGGCGAACGACACGAAGGCCGGAGCGCCCTGACCGGGGAAGGCGCGCTGCCACGCCGTCCTCCCGGTCGCCGCGTCCACACCGCTGACCGTCCCGTCGGGACGCGTGAGCAGAGCCGTGCCGCCCGCGTAGTGGATCGTGGTGTCCTCGGGCAGACGCCGCTGCCAGACCTCCTTGCCGGAAGCGGGATCGAGGGCCGCCAGCCGCGAACCGCCGCTCGTGTACGGCTGCACGAGACCGCCGGAGAGTACCGGCGGCCCGCTCGTGGTCCGGGTGGCGACGGACCGCCGCCACAGCAGGGTGCCGTCGGCGGCGGACAGGGCGAAGACCACGCCGGGCCGGGCGCACAGCAACTTCCCCGCACCGTAGGAGCACTGCGGCATCCCCCTGCCCGTCCCGACCGGACCGGCGCTCCAGGAGCCGAACGCGGCGGACACGGTCCGCGGCCGCTCGCCCCGGGGGGCCGGCCGGGGGCCGTCGAACAGCCCCACCGCGGCCAGGGCACCGACCACGGCCAGTCCCGCCGCCGAGGCGGCCACCAGCGCCGCGACCCGCCCGCGCCGCCACCCATCGGACCGCTCCGCGTCCCGCGCGGGACCGCCCTGGGACGGAACCTCGTGCGCGGAACCGTCCTGCGGGGGATCGGTCTGCGTACCCCGGCCGGTACCGCCCTCGCTCGTCCGCTGCGCCGGTATGAACGCCTGGGTGTCGTACGAGGCCGCCACCGAGCGCAGTTCGTGCATCAACTCGTCGGGGGTCGGCCGCTCCTCGGGCTCCTTGGCGAGGCAGCGCAGCACCAGCGGCGCCAGGCCCTCCGGCACGCCCGTCAGATCCGGCTCGTCGTGCACCACCTGATAGGCGACGACGTAGGGGCTGTCCGAGTCGAACGGACCCCGCCCGGTCGCCGCGTGCACCAGCACCGAACCGAGGGCGAAGATGTCCGCCGCCGGCCCGACCTCCCTCGGGCGCCGGAACTGCTCGGGCGCCATGAACGGCGGAGTGCCGATCAACTTCCCCGTCTCGGTGCGCAGTTCACTGTCCTTCGGCCGGGAGATGCCGAAGTCGATCACCTTCGGGCCGTCCTCGGCGAGCAGTACGTTGCTCGGCTTGAGGTCCCGGTGCACGACCCCCACCCGGTGGATGTCGCGCAGCGCCTCCGCGAGCCCGGCCATCAGCCGCCGCAACTGGGCAGGCGCCATCGGCCCGTTCCGCTTCACCTGTTCGGAGAGGGTCGGACCGGGGATGAACAGCGTGGCCATCCAGGGCCGCTCGGCATCCGGGTCGGCATCCACGACCGGCGCGGTGAAGGCACCGCTCACCCTCCGGGCGGCGGCCACCTCCTGCCGGAACCGGCCCCTGAACTCGGGATCCCGGGCGAACTCGGCGTGCACGACCTTCACCGCGAGCTTCATCCCGGAGGTGCTGCGGGCGAGGTGCACGACCCCCATGCCACCGGCCCCCAGGCATGACTCCAGGCGGTAGTGACCGGCGTACTCGGGAAGTTCCGCTTCCGCGCCCGCTCCGGTGTTGCGCTGTGGCGCCATGGACCACCCCCGTGCTGTTCGTCCGCGCGCGCGACGCACGGAGCCTAGTCGATGACTCGTACGAGACCGAGGCGGCTTGCTAGCGTCTGCGTGCGAGTCGCGCACGAGTGTTTCGCCGCGCGGGGCACGGGAATCAACGGGACCCATGAGAGCCATGGGAACAACGGGGGGAGGCACTCGATGTCTGTCGAGCGCGTCGAAGAGACCGGGGACACGGCGGCCACCGCGACGGCGGCGGCCACGACGGATGCCCTGCGCTACTACTCGGTGGCCCCGGGCGTCCGCCTGAACGTCCGCAGCGGCCCCGGCACCGGCTACAACCTCGTCCGCGTCCTGCCCGAGGGGGCCAAGGTCCACATCTACTGCCAGTCGCCGGGCACCACGGTCACCGGCCCGTACGGCAGCTCGAACATCTGGGACAACATCAGCAACGGCGAGTACGTCTCCGACGCCTACGTGCAGACCGGCAGCGACGGCTACGTCGCCCCGCGCTGCGGCTGACCCCGACCGGCGGCCCGCCCCGGCCCGGGAGCCATAATCGTCCCGTGAGCGACGAAACCGGCAGCCCGGACACCCCGGCGGGCTCGGCGGGCGGCCCCCGCCCCGAGCCCCTGCGCTTCTTCGGCACGTCCTGGGTGCACCACGACCACGGGTACGCGGCCCGCCGCGCCGCGGCCGCCGCCGGCTCCCTCGCCGCGGCCGCCGCCTCCTGCCTGGTCCTGCGCTTCGCCTACCAGGGCATCCGGATCGCCGAGACGGGCATGTTCGTGACCGGGCTGGTCGTCGTCATGTTCGCGGTCTGCACCGCGCTCGCCTTCAGCAACACCTGGGGCGGATTCGCCAAGCGCCCCGACCCCCAGCGCCAGGCCTCCCTGCGCGGCCTGCTCGCCATCGGCTTCGTGGGCTCCCTCCTCGCCTACTTCGTCCGCTCCCTCACCGAGGCCCCGGGCGAGCGGCTGCACCGCGAGGAGTACGAGAAGGCCCGCGCGGAGTACGAGTCCCGCAACACCCGCCGCACGGGCAACCCCGCCAAGAAGAAGCGCCGCCGCTAGGAAGAGGGGCGGTCGGCCGAAAAGCGATGTCCCTGGCCGGAGCCCGCCCGTAAGTCGCTGTCCGATCCGCCGCCCGCCGCCCACCATGGGCGCATGACGACCACGCAGCCGCCCACCGACCCCCGGATCGCCGCGCACGCCGCCCGTGCGCACTCCTTCAACTCCGCCGCCGCCCAGTACGCGGCGAACCGGCCCTCCTACCCGCCCGCCCTCTTCGACACCGTCGAGGAAGTGGCCGGCCGGTCCCTGTCCGGCGCCCGGGTCGTGGACGTCGGCGCCGGCACCGGAATCGCCACCGCCCTGCTGCACTCCCGCGGCGCCGACGTCCTCGCGGTCGAACCGGGCGAGGGCATGGCCGCCGAGTTCCGCCGGACGCTGCCGCACATCCCGCTGGTGCGCGGCAACGGCAACGCCCTCCCCGTGGCCGACTCCCGCGCCGACTTCCTCACCTACGCCCAGGCCTGGCACTGGACCGACACCGCGCTCGCGGTGCCGGAGGCGCTGCGCGTGCTGCGGCCCGGCGGCTCGCTGGCGCTGTGGTGGAACACCGACGCCCTCGACGTCGAGTGGATCGCGGAGGCCGCGGGCCGCGCCGCCCGCTTCGTCGGCATCGACCTCGCCGCCGAACAGAGCAAGGCGGGCGAGCGCACCCAGCGGGCCGATCCCAGCGGCCGCCTCGACTTCACCCGCCGCGAGGTCCGATGGAGCCGCCGCGTCCCGGTCGACATCCACCTCGCCAACATCGGCAGCCACTCGTTCCTGCTCGTCCTGCCCGAGGAGCGCAGGACCGCCTTCCTGGAGGAGGAGCGCGCCCAGCTGCTCAAGGTGTTCCCCGACGGCATCGTCGAGGAGACGTACGACGTGCTCCTGCTCGTCGCCACCAAGTCCTGAACCACGCGGTGTTCCGCCGGCAGCGGCGGTCGGGTGCCGTCCCGGCCGCCGCTCTTCCACGCCGCCCCTTGACGGCTGCCCCACCCCGGAACATTATTCATCGCATGATGAATTACTCGCCGGACCCGCCCCACCCGGCACCCGCCCCCGCCGTCCACGCCGAAGACCTCACCGTCGTCCGCGGCCCCCGCACCGTCCTGCACCACCTCTCCTTCACCGTCCCGCGCGGCCAGATCACCGGCCTGCTCGGCCCCTCCGGATGCGGCAAGTCGACCCTCATGCGATCCATCGTCGGCACCCAGGCCAAGGTCACCGGCACCCTCGACGTCCTCGGCCACCCGGCCGGCCACCCCACCCTGCGCACCCGCATCGGCTACGTCACCCAGGCACCCTCCGTCTACGACGACCTGACCGTCCGCCAGAACCTCGACTACTTCGCCGGCATCCTCGACCCCGGCCGAGCCGCCGCCGAACGCCGCCACGACCACGTCGCCCGCGTCATCGCCGACGTCGACCTCACCAGCCATGCCGACGCCCTCGCCGGCAACCTCTCCGGCGGCCAGCGCAGCCGCGTCTCCCTCGCCGTCGCCCTCCTCGGCACACCCGAACTCCTCGTCCTCGACGAGCCCACCGTCGGCCTCGACCCGGTCCTGCGCCGCGACCTGTGGAGCCTCTTCCACGACCTCGCCGCCACCCGCGGTGCCACCCTCCTCGTCTCCTCCCACGTCATGGACGAGGCCGAGCGCTGCCACCGCCTCCTCCTCATGCGCGAGGGCGAGATCCTCGCCGACGACACCCCCGACGCCCTGCGCGCCGACACCGGCACCGACACCGTCGAGGCCGCCTTCCTGCACCTCGTCGACCAGGCCGCCGAGGCGGGCCGCACCAAGGAGAGCACCCGATGAGCACCACCGCCCCCGCGCCCGTACCCCCGCCGGCCGCCGCACCCGCCGGCGTGTTCAACGCCGCCCGCACCACCGCCACGGCCGCCCGCGTGCTGCGCCAGCTGCGTCACGACCCGCGCACCATCGCGCTGATGATCCTCGTTCCGTGCCTGATGCTGGTCCTCCTGCGCTACGTCTTCGACGCCAGCCCCCGCACCTTCGACAACATCGGCGCCTCCCTGCTCGGGATCTTCCCGCTGATCACGATGTTCCTGGTCACCTCCATCGCCACACTGCGCGAACGCACCTCCGGCACCCTCGAACGCCTCCTCGCCATGCCCCTCGGCAAGGCCGACCTCATCGGCGGCTACGCCCTCGCCTTCGGCGCCCTCGCCATCGTCCAGTCGGCCCTCGCCACCGGCCTCGCGGTCTGGCTCCTCGGCCTCGACGTCACCGGCTCCCCCTGGCTGCTCCTCCTCGTCGCCCTCCTCGACGCCCTGCTCGGCACGGCCCTCGGTCTGTTCGTCTCGGCCTTCGCGGCCTCGGAGTTCCAGGCGGTCCAGTTCATGCCGGCGGTGATCTTCCCCCAGCTCCTCCTCTGCGGCCTGTTCACCGCCCGCTCCACCATGCACCCCGTCCTGGAGGCCGTCTCCGACGTCCTGCCCATGTCGTACGCCGTCGACGGCATGAACCAGGTCCTCCACCACACGGACATGACGGCCACGTTCGTGAGGGACGTCCTGATCGTGGCCGGCTGCGGGGTGCTCGTGCTGGCCCTGGGCGCGGCCACCCTGCGCCGCCGTACGCCGTAGGCGTTCCGCCCACCGGACAACCCGCGCGGGCACCTCCGCGGCGGTGCAAGGATGAACCGCATGAGCCAGAAAGTCGCAGTCCTCGGCACAGGCAAGATCGGCGAAGCCCTGCTCAGCGGAATGATCCGGGCCGGCTGGGCCCCCGCCGACCTGTTGGTCACCGCCCGCCGCCCCGAGCGCGCCGAAGAACTCCGCGCCCGCCACGGAGTCACCCCGGTCACCAACACCGAGGCCGCCAAGACCGCCGACACCCTGATCCTCACGGTCAAGCCGCAGGACATGGGCACCCTCCTGGACGAACTGGCCCCGCACGTCCCCAACGACCGCCTGGTCATCAGCGGAGCCGCCGGTATCCCCACCTCCTTCTTCGAGGAGCGCCTCGCCGCGGGCACCCCGGTCGTCCGGGTCATGACCAACACCCCCGCCCTCGTCGACGAGGCCATGTCGGTCATCTCCGCCGGCAGCCATGCCACCGCCCAGCACCTCACCCACGCCGAGGAGATCTTCGGCGCCGTCGGCAAGACCCTCCGCGTCCCCGAGAGCCAGCAGGACGCCTGCACCGCCCTGTCCGGCTCCGGCCCGGCGTACTTCTTCTACCTGGTCGAGGCCATGACCGACGCCGGCATCCTGCTCGGCCTGCCCCGCGACAAGGCCCACGAGCTGATCGTCCAGTCCGCCATCGGCGCCGCCGTGATGCTCCGGGACAGCGGGGAGCACCCCGTCAAGCTGCGCGAGAACGTCACCTCCCCGGCCGGTACGACGATCAACGCCATCCGCGAACTGGAGAACCACGGCGTACGAGCCGCCCTCATCGCCGCCCTCGAAGCCGCCCGCGACCGCAGCCGCGAACTGGCCACCGGCAAGAAGGACTGAACCGGAACCGAGGCGGGGGCGGCCGCGCTCGGCCGAAGGGCCGCCCCGGCGAGGAAACGCCTACCGGGCCGCGCTCAGCGCGCCCGCCGCCACGGGCGGCAGCAGCCCGATGCCTCTATATGCGGTATCCACGACCGGCCTGGCCATCGCCCGCGCCCTCTCCGCACCATCTCGCAGCACCCCCTCCACATACGCCGGATCGGCGCACAGCTCCCGGTGCCGTGCCCGTAGCGGCCTGAGCACCTCCACCACGGCTTCCGTGGTGTCCCTCTTCAAAGCGCCGTACGACTCGTAAACGTCCGCCAGTGACTCAGGGTTCCCGCCCGTGCACGCTGCGAGAATCTCCAGCAGGTTCGCCAGCCCCGGGCGCTCCTCCCGGTCGAGGACGACGTCGTGGCCGCCGTCGGTGACGGCCCCCATCACCTTCACGCGCACGATCTCCGGCTCGTCCAGCAGACAGACGGTCCCCGGCCCCGAGCCGTACGACTTCCCCATACTCGACGTCGGGTCCCGCAGGTCCATCACCCGGGCGGCCACGTCCGGACGGGTGGCTTTCGGCACCGTGAAGGTGTGCCCGTACCGCCGGTTGAACCGCACCGCCAGGTCCCGCGCCAGCTCCACGTGCTGCACCTGGTCGTCGCCGACCGGCACCTCGTCCGTGCCGTACGCCAGGATGTCCGCCGCCATCAGCACCGGATACGTCAACAGCGACAGCCGGGCGCTTCCGCCGCGCTCCCGTTCCCGCCCGGACTTCTCCCGGTACTGGCTCATGCGCCGCGTCTCGCCGTCGGTCGCCACGCACTCCAGCAGGTACGACAGCCTCGTGTGCTCGTCCACATGGCTCTGCAGGAACACGGTGCACACGTCCGGATCGAGCCCCGAGGCCAGCAGCAGCGTCGCCGTCTGCCGGCTGAGCCTGCGCACCCGCGCCGGATCGTGGTCCACGGTCAGCGCGTGCAGATCCACCACGCAGAACAGCGCGTCCGCCCGGTGCTGGTCCACCTCGGCCCAGCGCCGCATGGCTCCCAGGTAGTTCCCCAGCGTCAGGTGCCCGCTCGGCTTGATCCCGCTGAAGACCCGCGTCATCTCCACTCCACCTCCTGATCGGGACCGCCGCCCTGCGGCCGGCCCCCGGAGTCCTGGAGGAGATACGAGAACGGCCGCCGAAGCGGCGGCCGTTGAGTGCGTACGTGAGCGCGGCCGCCGTCAGGCGGCCCACCAGAACCGGGTGCACGTACGCGTGGTCACGGGAGTCAGACTAGGCCTCCCGAGGGCGCCCGTCCGCCGAGTTGACACGCCCCCACGTGATCCGTAAAGTTCTCCGAGTTGTCCGACGTGAGCGCCGACCCCGGTCGGTCCCCGGACAGCCATTCCGCAAGTACCCGTCATCGACGCTTCGGCGCCGAATGCTTTGGCGTGCGTATTCGCGAAATGAGGAATCCGTGTTCGAAAGGACGCGGGCCCCCGATTAGCTCGGGAGCCGGGAATCCGCTAAAGTCTCACTCGTCGGAACGGCCCAACGGCCGGGAGGACAAGCCCCGCTGACTGGGGGTCAGGCCCGAAAGGATCTGATAGAGTCGGAACCGCCGGAAAGGGAAACGCGGAAGCGGAA
>NZ_JBVJTD010000034.1:0-60099 GCF_055605965.1 Streptomyces sp. NPDC037126 | reverse complement strand
CGGTCAGCTCACCCGGGTTGCTGCGCAACCCGGGTGACGCTCCGTCCGCTGCGCTCCCGGAGCGGTGGGGGCTATGCCCCCACCCGGTGCCTCCGCTGCGCTCCGGTCACCGTGTGGCGCTTCGCGCCACAAAGCCCGGCCCCGCTACGCGGGGCGGGCCAACGGGCCTACGGCCCGGGCAACAGCAAGAGTGGGGCTGTGGCATTCGCTCCGGCTGGCCTCTGCGGTTCCGGGGTTTGATGCCGGGTCAGCGTCTGCGGGACCAGGTGCTGCCGATTCCCGCAACGTGCAGGGCCAGTGCGGTCAGGCCTAGGAGCATGACGTTGACGGAGGAGAACGTGTGATTGGTGCTGATCTCGGCCGCGTTGATGAGGAACGCGATGAAGAACAACACTGCCGCGACTATGCCGAGCATGACGAGCCCCTCTCATAGGAAGTGAAACCCGTATGCCCGGCCACCGCCCCCACAGACATGAGCGGCGCCTCTTGATGAGTCCTCAGGCGTGGGCGTGGCGGATACGTGCCACCTTGCGCGAGGCGGCGTGATGCGCGGGCCGGCCTGTCGGGGGGACTGCGAGACGCCGCAGGGACAGGATGGCGGTGGCGAGGAGACCGGTGAAGACGGCCAGGAGGAGGACGGACACCCACATCTGCCGGCTCCCGGGTGCCTGCCAGCCGGTCCAGGCGGCAGATGCCGCCCACAGCAGGACGCCTACGGCGTAAAAGGAGCGGACGCGGTGCAGCTGCCGCACGGCCCGCAGGAACTGGATGCGTTCGGTCTTCGGTGCCATGCGGGGCCGTGTACCCCGATGCGCGATGAACATCGGGGTCGGATGAAGCTTGCGGAGGGGAGTCTCATGGGAGATTCGCATGTCCGCATCTTGATGTGATGCAGCATGTAGCATTGGCGTAATTCAGGGACACCCGGCAGGGAGCGGTGCGCGTGTTGATTTACGAGTACCTTCCGCATGAGCTTGCCCGCCTCGGTGTGGTCTCGAGCGCCGCCGGGCTCGATCGCCACCACGTGGCTGCGCAGGTACGCCTGGCTCGAGAACGCGCCGGGAAGGCGAGGATGGCCTTGCCCGAACCGCATCGCTTGAGCGAGCTGTTCATCGCGGAATTGCGGCACCTTCAGTGGGAGCGGATCGCCGGTCTCATGGCCAAGGAGCGGATGGCCGCGTACACGCCCTCCCGAGACTCGCGTGCCGTCCGCTACGAACAGCAGCGTTTGCAGCGGCTGATGAGAGACGTGGCCGAGGCCGAACGCTCAGGTGTCACGGATCCGGAAATCTGGCGGCACTGCGTCTACCGGGTCGATGCGCGGCCCACTGCCGGTTGCTCCAGCCCGGACATGCCCGCTCCTGTCGTCCACCTGATGGCTGCATCAGCCGATGAAGCGGCCGAGCGGGCCTGGGCCGTACACGGAAAAGGCGGCGGCCTCTACCAACGCGGTAGATACCGGATCGCTTCCGTCGAACAAGTCCTTCCCGAGCCGGGAGAACTCTTTTGATCCAGCTCCGAGAACACCAGGTTCAACAGAAATCGAGCTTCAGAAAATGGGTCGGATTCCCTGCAAGATCACCAGTAACCCCAGGAGGGGCGCGGGGAACAATCGTGTCCGCGACCGGATCAGGCAAGACGATCACTGCTGCCGCGTGCGCGCTGGAGTGCTTCCCCCACGGCCGGATCCTTGTGACCGTGCCGACCCTGGACCTGCTCGTGCAGACCGCCCAGGCGTGGCGCCTGGTGGAGCATCGGGCCCCGATGGTGGCGGTGTGCTCGCTGGAGAACGACCCGGTGCTCAACGAGCTGGGGGTGCGCACCACCACCAACGCGATCCAGCTCGCCCTGTGGGCCGGGTCTGGGCCGGTCGTCGTGTTCGCCACGTACGCCTCCCTCGTGGACCGCGAGGACCCGGAGGACCCGCTCGGTCAGGTGAACGTCCGTGGGCCGCTGGAGGCTGCTCTAGCGGGCGGAGAACGGCTCTATGGCCAGCAGATGGCAGGCTTCGACCTCGCGATCGTGGACGAGGCGCACTCAACCGCAGGTGATCTTGGCAGGCCGTGGGCGGCCATCCACGACAACGCCCGCATCCCCGCCGACTTCCGGCTCTACCTCACCGCCACCCCGCGCATCCTGGCCTCGCCCCGGCCGCAGAAGGGCGCGGAACGCCAGAAGCTGGAGCTGGCATCGATGGGCCAGGACTCCACCACCTACGGACCCTGGCTGGCCGAGCTCGGGCTATCGGAGGCGATCGAGCGGGGCATCCTCGCCGGGTTCGAGATCGACGTGCTGGAGATCCGCGACCCCTCCCCCGTCCTCGGGGAATCGGAGGAGGCGCAGCGAGGGCGGCGCCTGGCGCTTTTGCAGACGGCGCTACTGGAGCACGCCGCGGCGTACAACTTGCGTACGGTCATGACCTTCCACCAAAGGGTGGAGGAGGCCATGGCGTTCGCGGAGAAACTGCCGGAGACGGCAGCCGAGCTGTACGCCAACGACGCCTCGGACAATGACCTGGCGGCTTCGGACCGGTTGCCGAAGTCGTCGATCGACGCGGAGTTCTACGAGCTCGAGGCCGGCCGCCACGTCCCGCCGGACCGGGTGTGGTCGGCGTGGCTGTGCGGCGACCACCTCGTCGCCGAGCGGCGCGAGGTACTGCGCCAGTTCGCAGGCGGCATCGACGCCGCCGGCCGCCGAGTCCACCGCGCCTTCCTCGCCAGCTGCCGCGTGCTCGGGGAAGGCGTCGACATCACCGGAGAACGAGGAGTCGAGGCCGTGTGCTTCGCCGACACCCGCACCTCCCAAGTCGAGATCGTCCAGAACATCGGCCGGGCGCTCCGCCCGAATCCGGACGGGACCGCGAAAACGGCGCGGATCATTGTGCCGGTCTTCCTCCAGCCCGGCGAGGACCCGCGCGACATGATCGCCTCAGCCTCGTTCGCACCCGTTGTAGCCGTGCTCCAAGGCCTGCGCTCCCACTCGGAGCGCCTCGTGGAGCAACTCGCCAACCGTGCCCTCACCAGCGGGAAACGCAAGGTCCACCTCCGGCGCGACAAAGAGGGGCGGATCGTCGGGGCCAGCGGCGAGGGGGGCGAGGACCAGGAGCAGGACGACGGCTCCGATGCCGCTACCGAGTCGGCCCTGCTCCACTTCTCCTCCCCTCGGGACGCAGCCACCATCGCCGCCTTCCTCCGCACTCGCGTCTACCGGCCCGAAAGCCTCGTCTGGTTGGAGGGCTACCAGGCCCTGCTCCGCTGGCGAAAGGAGCACGAGATCACCGGCCTGCAAGCCGTGCCCTACGACACTGAGGTCGAAGTGGGCGCCACGAAGTCGTTTCCGCTTGGCCGGTGGGTGCACCAGCAAAGGCGCGCCTACCGGGCGGGCGAACTCGACCCCCACCGCAAAGACCTACTCGACGCGCCAGAAGCCGGGATGGTGTGGGAACCCGGCGAAGAAGCCTGGGAAAAGAAGCTCGCCGCGCTGCGCTCCTACCAGCGCGCCACCGGGCACCTCGCTCCGCGCCAGGACGCGGTCTGGGCCGACCCCGCCGACGGAACGCTCGTGCTGCCCATCGGGCAGAACGTGGCCAACCTCCGCCGCAAAGGCGGCCTCGGCAAAGACCCCGAGCGCGTGGCGACCCGCGCTAAGCAGCTGACGGCCATCGACCCCGACTGGAACTGTCCCTGGCCGCTGGACTGGCAACGCCACTACCGCATCCTCACCGACCTCGCCGCCGACGAACCCCACGGCACACTCCCCCACATTGCCCCTGGCGTGCAATTCGAAGGCGACGACCTCGGGAAATGGCTCCAGCGGCAACGCCGCGACTGGGCCCAGCTGTCCGATGAACAGCAGCGGCGGCTGTCCCAGCTGGGCGTGAAGCCCGCCGAACGGTCTACCCTGGCACCGGCGTCCAAGGCTGCCGGGAAGACGGCGGGAAAGGCGTCAGCAGGCTTCCAGCGAGGCATTCAAGCTCTCGCCCAATACATCGCCCGTGAGGCCCACCACCGGATTCCCAGGGACCACGCAGAAGAGATCACGGTCGACGGTGAGGCGGAGCCAGTCTCCGTAAGGCTGGGAGTGTGGATCTCGAACATCCGCGCGAGACGCGAGAAGCTCACCCCCGAGCAGCGCGCTGCACTCGCCCAACTCGGCATCGAATGGGCATAGCAGCAGCGTGCCCTTGAGGCGCTGATCAGCGACTGCGTGTGAGTCACAGTCGTGTGCCGCGCGGAACTGTGGCCCCGGGAGCCCGATTCAGCGGCTTGTGTTCTCCTCTCGGATCATTCGTCGGAGGCTGGTCCGTGCTGCGGCCAGGTCAGCTTCCAGAGTCGTGAGACGGGACTGGAGAGCATGGTTGTCCTCGGTTGCCTGCTGGAGCCTGTCTTTAAGTCGTTGGTTGTCCCGGGTGAGCTCGTCGACCCGTTGGGTCAGGTGCGCGGTGCCGAGGACGTCGAGTTGCTGTCCGAGCTGATGCTGGATGGCCTGCCGCATCCGGTCTCTGTCTTTCCGCAGGGTCCGGATCTCCTGCCTTGCCAGCTCGAGGTCTGTGCGCAGCGCTGCGGTCGTGCGCCGTGTGTCGGCGGGTGGGGGGATGGTGGGCTGGCGTTGCTGAGCGGCTTGAATGTGCTCGCGGATGCCTTCGGCGTAGGTGAGCCATGTGGAGACACCGGCGGTGCGGGCGACCGCGGTGTGGGTGATCTTCTTGCCTTGCTGCTCCAGAGCCGTGAGCGCGGTCAGGACACGCTGGCGTTTGTCGAGGCTGGCGCGGCGGCGGGCCTGGGCGAGGGTGTGCGGGTTGCCTCGGGGGTTCATGCCGGGTCGGTCCTGGAGACGGGTGTGAGCGGCAGGAGGGTGTGGGCGTTGCCAGCGCGGGCTTTGCGCAGGACGGTGCTGGCTTCCTCGAGCTGCTGGCGCTCTTCGGCGGGGAGGGCGGCGAGACGGCGGCGCATGCGGTTGGTGACCTGCTCGAATGCGGTGATCTGTGCGGTGAGGGCGGTGATGACGAATTCGGCGGCGTCCATGGCCTGGGCTGTTTCGCGGTCGGCGCGTAGTTCGTTGATGTGCTGTTCGATCGCCGGAAGGTAGGAGGGGTCGGGGCGGTAGAAGCCGCAGCCGGCGCACTGGAAGCGGATCGGACAGGAGCTCCCTCCGGCTTTGACGTTGCTCGGTTCGGTGCATCCGCCGTAGGGGACGGCGACGGAACGCAGTTCGTAGGCGGTGTCGGAGCACGGGCTGGGACGGCCGTTGTTATCGACGACGTGGGCGGCGAGCTTCGTGACCGCGTCACGTTTTCGTTTGAGGGAGACGGTGTAGTAGCGCTGGGTGGTGCTGACGGACTTGTGGTCCATCAGTTCGCGCAGCACGTCCAGGGGGTTCCGGCGTCGGCGTGGCGTTGTGCGTAGGAGTGGCGGAAGGCATAGGCGTAGATGAGGGTGCGGTCGAAGGGCAGCGGATTGCCCTGTGCGTCTGCGCCTTCTGCGTGCAAGTGCGGGATGGAGTCGACCCAGTGGCGGAGGGTCTCGCTGAGGTAGCTGGTGTGTAGGTAGGGGCGGGTGGCGAGGTGGGTCAGGGCGGGGAAGAGGTAGTCGGCACCGCCGGACGGGAGGCTGTGCTGAAGCTGATCGCGGCGGGTTCTCCAGTCGTGGATGGCCTGGGCCGTGGAGGCGGTGATGGGCAGGCGGCGGCGGTGGCGGCGGGCCTTGTGGTTGTGCCAGACCAGTGAGGTCTGGTCGTGGCGGGTCTCCAGGCAATCACGGGGCAGGGAGAGGGCTTCCAGAGGCCGCCGTCCGGTGTCTCTGAGAACGATGTACAGCGTGCGGTACATCAGCTGCAGGTCCGCAGAGCCGAGGGTGCGCCGGCCACGGGCGCGGCCCTGGCCCAGGAGGTGAAGGTGGGCATCGAGCTGGCGGATCACCGGTTCGGGGATCGCCTTGCCGATCTCGTCCTCGTTGGCTTCTTCCTGGGGGATGCGGTGGGCGGCGGGATCGCGGACGAAGGCGGCTGAGAGATCATCCGCGGCTCCGGAACGGCGGCCGTAGTCGATCAGAGCGAAGAAGTGGCCGGCGATGGACATGCGGTAGTTCCAGCCGGCTGGTTCGCCATCCAGCTTGAGGGCGGTGCGGAACGCGTCGACCACGGCGGTGACATCGTCGTAGCGCAGCCGCGTCGGATCATTGGTTCCCGGGCGTGGTGCAAGGGCGCGGGAGGCGAGCTCGACGCCGCGCAGGGTGCGGCCGAACTCGTCTGCGTCGGGGCGCTGCTGGATGGTCCAGGTGCGCAGCAGGTCGCGGAGCCACCGTTGCTTGATGGTGCGCAGGTCGACGGTCTTGGGAGTTCTGATGCCGGCTGGTGTGCGAGAGCGCTGCCCCAGGGCACGCAGGTCCAGGATGTCGTGCTGTGCTGGAGCGGTGCCGGTGTATTGGGCGTGTCCCGTCTTCACTGCGGTGCGCACGCGGCCGAGCATCCTCAGCACGTCGCGGGTGGAACGCGGGCACAGCTGCTGGTCTGTGATGTCACTGATGAACGTGGTGACGCCATTGAGGTCGCGCACCATACGGCGAACTTGCGGAGGGTCGAAGATGCGCAGCCACGGGTCCGCCTGCTGCAGGCCGTAGAGGACTTCTTCACGCAGCGGCTCGGGCAGAGGAAGAAGGCTGAACTGGTGCGGGGCGAGATAGGGGTGCTGCTGGGCGGCCCACGGTGCCACCGAGGCGTCCGGGTGGGTGCGGCGGTGTTCGCGGAAGCGCTGCGCGTGGTGCCGGCACAGGCCCCGGACCTGAAAGCTGGGCAGTGGGCAGGCGGGGACCGGGCAGGCAGGGGTGTCGGTGAAGGCGACGGCGGTGTCTTCCCACCGGCCGGCGAGCTTGCGGGTGGTGTGGGTCTTGAACTGGGTGTAGTGCATGACGCACAGCCCTTTGCAGTGGCGGGGCCGGACGCAGCGCTGCGCGTTCTTTGTGAAGCTGCATTGCTCCGGAATGCCCCCGAAGGGCACGCGGGTGCGCGCCGGTACGAAGGTCCGCGCGAACTCTGCGGCGGGCATCGGCGATCTCTTGTGCTCCTCCCGGCAGAAGGGGCAGAAGATGTTGGCCGGGGAAACCACGGTGTCGCACGCCTCCGTACGGCACAGAGACACCGAGCTGCGCGGCTCGTGAACACTGCCGGTGAACAGCCAGCAGTCCTGCCGCCACTCACTCGTCCGCCAGGCGGGATCGAGATGGTCCCGCAGCCACCGCACCCATCCCCGGTCACCGAGAGCTCCTGCATCTTCGATGCGCGGTGCGGGCAGCCGAGCGAGAGCGGACGGCGGCATCCTCATGGGCGCCCCTGCAGGGAGTCCACGCGCTCGACCGCCGCCCGTGCTTCGGCCTCGTCGACGTGCCGGTAGCGCTCCATCGACAGCGGGGAGACGTGGCCCAGCAGCCGCTGCACCACATCCCGGTCGACGCCGTCGCGCAGCCAGCGCGTCGCCGCCGAGTGACGCAGCATGTGCGGGCGGCACGCATGCCCCACCGTGCGGGCCAGCCGATCGAACATCTCCTTGGCGTTCGGGTACGACACGGCACGCCCCAGCGGCGGGCGGAACAGATTCACGAACACCATCTCCGACTCCGCAGCCTCAGCTACCTGGTCGCGTTCGTACTGGTAGTCGGTGTAGAGCGCGACGAGGTCGGCGGTGACCGGCACAAAACGATGATGCCGGGATTTCGCCAGGGCGCGGTTGGGATTGTCGGTACGGCGGCGGACATGCACGTGCGGGCCCTCGATGCCGCAGCCCACGGCGCGGGAGGAGGCCAGCAGGTGCATGTCACTGCGGTGCAGCCCGATCGCCTCGCCGATCCGCAGCCCGGTACACGCCAGTAACGCGATCAGGGAACGGTCCCGGGCTCTGGGCGCACGAGCGATCATGCGGCGGATCTGCTCATCGCTGAGGTCCTCATAGCCGGGCTCGGTGACCTGGAAGCGGAACGCAGCCGCCTCGATGCGGCGCCGCCGGCCCGACTCGCCGGTGTCGAAGCCGGGCGGGGTGAAGCGCAGCAACTTCGGCTGGGACAGCAATGCCGTCGTGGCGGCCGGCACCCAGTCGTGCGCAGCGCCGAACCGCAGGAACTCCCCCACCACTGTCATGATCGCGTTCGCCGTTTCCCGCGACCGGTAGCGGGCAGGACCGGGCCGCACCCGGCCGGTCCGGGGCGGAAGGGGAGTCTCGATCAGCCACTGCTGCAGACCGGCCAGATCCAGGAAGCCGGGAGTCCGCCAGTCCAGCCGCCGCATCCGGCAGTAGTTCAAGTACAGAGCGACCCGCCCGGCATACGCGCGCTCGGTGTTCGGCGAACACCCCCGCGCCCGCAACGAAGCCAGGAACGCTACCGCCTCCGGCTGCAGATCAAACGAACCGGCGTCGACCACCACCCACCGCACCACACCGGTCGCCGGAGAAAAAGCACGCTCCGCCATAAAATCGGCATCCACGTGACAAACACAACCACCACGCGCAGCGACGCGTACGGCACTCACTCGCAGGCCATCCCTGCAGGCGACAACCCAAACAAACATCCCTCACCCCTGGCACGCCCCGAGATAACTCTCGGCGGGGCCAGGGCCAGGGTTCAGTGTGGTCAGCGCTCGTTTTCCAAGGCAGCGGTCAATCCGTAGGCGCCTGCTTGCGAGAGCCTGTCGATGATGTCCAGGCACCGGATCCGTTCGGGTTGCGGGCTTTGCCGATAGAGACGGAGGACTGCCGAGACCAGGTGGTGGCCGTCCGCCGCGCGATGGGTTCTGAGGTCGCCGAGCTCCCTGCCCGCGTGCTGGACGATGCGTTCGCAGGCATCAATAGCGACAGTGGGAAGGGGGCCAGCGTGGTCGTAGAGAGCGAAGGTGAGCTGTTCGAGGTGGTCGGGGAACGCCTTGCTGTCGAGGAATGCTCTGACGAGTTCGCCGGCTTGTGCAGATAGGAGTCCGAACACCTGCCGCATGCCCAAGGAGGCGTTCTTACGGACCTCGGGGTCGCCATCGCTGAACAGCGGGACAAGGTGAGAGTAGCGGTCGACGTTGCGGGCGAAGACTGCTGCCGCGCCGCGGCGGGCGCTGTCACTAAGTTCTCGCGCGGTTTGGGGTAGGTCTGGGGTGAGACACCCTTGAATGGCGGCAACCGCCCAGGTCTCTCCTGCGAGTTCGGCCGTGCCTGCGGGTCCTTGTAGCGCGCGGGCCCAGCCAGCGTTCCCACCTCTGATCGTGATCGGAGGCGTCGAACCACTGCGGCAGGGCGAGCAGACCGCGTACCTTGCCCGCCACAGGCGCCTGGCCCCAGGCGATAGGTTCGATGGCCTTCCAGTCAGGCAGAGCGGCATCGAGCTGCCCGAGGACAGCAATGATCACATCATGCAGGTGCGGGCGGATCCGGTCAGAGCCCAGGAGCCGGGCAACCGTGGTGCGGAAACGTTCGGGGTCCGTGCCGGCGAGGTGCTCGAGGATCTGCCGGGTTTGGGCGCGGCGGAAAAGGTACTGACCCGAATCGGCCAGAAAATCGTGGATGTCCTCTCCGGTGGAGATGAAGGACCGGGCGAAGAGGAAATCAAAGTACGTCTCGTGGAAGAACCCGATCTGTTCCCCGTCGCGCACCAGCACACCGTGCGACTCGAGCACCTTGACGTGCTGGCGGGCGAAACCATCGAGGAGAGCCACGGGCGCCTGGAGGGTTTCACGTTCACTCATGGAGGCACACAGCGTGCCTGTGATACCCCGCCAGTCCAGGGCGGTGACCTGCCGCTCGATCTCCTCGCGCCGTTCATCGGTGTAGCGCGCGTACAGCTCCTGCAAAGTCCGGTAGGAAGCGGCGCGTGCGGAGGGCGACAGGCGGCTGAAGATCGACAGGTGCAACGGAGTCCGCAGCAGCTCAAGCGTCACCGGTTCCAAGCCGTCGGGATTCGTCCCGTTGGCGGACAGGACAGACCTCACCTGTTCCAGGTCCAGCACGCTGAGGGGGAACCGGACTGTCCGAGCACGGTCGGCGACCAGCCCGGACAGCCTCCGGTCGTTTTCGATGTCGGCGGTGCGTACTACGAGGATCACCTTGACGTTCGGGGCGATGACCAGCTGCGCGAGTACGTCTTCTACGGCCTCGTAAGCGTCGGACATCCTGCCGTTGTAGGTGCTGACCGCATCCAGCTGGTCAATCACCAACAGTGCCGGCGCTTCGTCCGCGACCCCAGTCAGCAGCAGCGCCGGTGAGTCCGGCAGGGTCATCTTGATCCCCAGGTCCTTGGCCGTCTGCACGCTCGCGTCGGCGCCGTCCATCCGGACCGCGGCCGCCGGCCATCCCTGCTCGGTCAGCCGGACCAGGACATCGGTGACGACGGCTGACTTGCCCAAGCCAGCGCCGCCTTCGCAGACCACGATCTGTGGACCGTCCGCAGCTACCAGGCGCTCGTACAGCTGCTCCACGTGCGGCCGAGCGGCCATACCGAACGCAGGCCTTTCCCGCCGCACGCGCCGCACAAAGCGCTCAACGGTCCCGGCCAGCGCCGTAAGCGTTCCGGTGTCACCGGCCAGCAGCCGTGGGCGTACTCCCGGCACGGTCAAAAGGTGGCTGCGGATCTGGGAACTGGTGAGGCGCTGGTGCAGGTGCTCATCGAGATAGCCGCTCAACTGCCTGACGATCACTTCCGGATCGCCGATGAACAGCAGCTCATACTCGGAGACCACCAGGCGGCGCAGTGCCTCCGGTGAGTAGTGCTCCACGTGCACAGCCTGCAGATACCGCCAGCCGACCTCCCGGTCGACCGGCACCCCGTTCACAGACCAGTTCCCAAGTACCTGTACGAACTGGGGAATCTGAGCCTTGGTGATGATGCTTTCAAACTCGGCGAGCGTTTCGGCGGCACGGGCTCGCTGAGAAAGATCATGCAGTTCAGGGGCCCCTGTGGACAGCACGAGGCGCACCTTCTTGCCCTCCGCGAGATGACCCGTGACCGCCTTGAGGATCTTCCCCGCAGCGTCCAAGGTCCACGCCCCCTTAGACGGGACGTCCTTCACCTGCTCGCGCCACGTCGCGTCGGCCGCCTCGAGTTCGAACTCGATCCCGGCGCCCGCCGGCCCCGGGGGCTCCAGGCGGATCCGCGACGCCCGTCCTCGCAGCAACTCTGCCACCCGCAACGCGGTCCACCAGTCCTCGTACCGGTTACCCGCCTTGTCCGCAGCCCCACCCGCCAGCCCCACCCAGCCTCACTCCCCCGGGACATCACATCGGCCCCCACCCATCGGGAACCGCGCCACGCGACCCTACTCCCACACACCGACAACCACGCAGACCAGCACAACAGAACCAAACCGTGATCATCTACGACTGCAGGCTCCAGCAGGCCGCACCACAACAAACATGCCTGCCGGATGGCCCTCCCTGAGATAAAGGCGCGAACGTGGCGACCTCCTTCACCCGCTGGTGATACGTCGTGACCGTCTAACCCGGCGAGGATGCCCCGCTCGATCGCCTCGCTCGGCCATCCACGGCCCACATATCCCGTCTGGATCGTCGGCCATGCTCGCGATCTCCAGCTCGCGTCCGTCCTTGCTCTTCTGCGGCCGAGGAGCGGCCAGGCCCCGCGCGGCGCGGGCGCCGTCTCCTCTCCTGGGGAGCGGCGCTCGCGCCGTCATTCGCCTGGCCGCAGCTGTCGTCGCAGCCGGTTCAACGCTGCGCGTACGCGACCGGTCTCCGGCGACTCCGCCCCTACGGTGCGGAGCAGGTCGGGGTAGAGGGCGACCAGCACGTGGAAGGCCTCCGACAGCCGACCGGCCGAGTGCAGCAGCAGCCCGTGGCGGCGACGAGCGGTGAGGAGGAACGGGTCGGTCGGCGAGAAGGTCTCTCCCGCCGCCTTCAGCACGGCTTCGAACGCTTCCAGTGCCTGCGTCACCTCGCCCAACTTCATCAGGCAGTAGGCGATCTGTCCACGGAGCTTGAGACCCTCCTCGCCGTCCTCCGCCCTCTGGGCGGCGAGCTCGGCCACGCGCTTCTGGTACAGCGCCAGTGCCCGCCCGTACTCCTCCTCCTCGAACAGCGCGTCCGCCTCCCGGAGACGGTCCGCGTCCAAGGCAGGGATCCCGCCACCCGCGGAGGGCGCAGTGAACCACGCGGAACCCGGATGCACGAGGGGACTGAGCCCCTGTGGCCACCCTTCCGTCGCCCCCGCGTCGACCGACCGGTGCCCCTGCTTCGGAAGGAACGGGACGAGTCGTCCGAGGACCTCCTGAGCGGACGCGGGCCGGTCCTCCGGGCGCTTGGCGAGCAGGTCCCGTACCAGGCGGCCCAGCTCACGCCCGGCCTCCGGGCGCCGCTCCCACAACGGAGCGGGAAGCTCGTGCACATGGTGGTAGAGGAGGCTGGGGACGTTGTCCTGCGTGAAGGGCGGCTGACCTGTGAGGAGTTCGTACAGAACGCAGCCCAGCGCGTAGAGATCGCTGCGCGGTGTTACCTCGCCCGCCAGGGCCTGTTCGGGGGACATGTACCGGGGTGTACCGACGGGACGGCCCGTCGGGGTCAGGGTGGTGTGGTCGCCGTCGAGCAGCGCAGCGATGCCGAAATCCAGCACCATCGGGAGACCGTCCTCCGTGACCATGATGTTGGCGGGCTTCAGATCGCGGTGAACGAGTGGCACGCTCCCGGTGTAGGTCAGCACCGAGCACAGGTGGACCCCCAGGCACGCCGTCCATGAGACGGGCAGGCGGCCGAAGGCGCCGCAGATGTCCTTGAGTGAGGAGCCGTACAGCCGCTGCATGACGATGTAGAGGCGCTCACCGCCCGTGGGATCGGGGACGACGTCGTAGACCTGCGGGACGCCCGGGTGGGCCAACCGCGCCATGATCTGGGCCTCGCGGCGGAAACGGGCGATCCTGATTCCGGACTCGGAGCGGGTGGAGCCCTCTCGGGGTTGGATGAGCTTGATGGCGACGTGTCGGCCCAGTTCGGGGTCGCGTCCCGCCCAGACCTGCCCCATCCCGCCCCTGCCGATGAGCTCTCCGAGTTCGTAGCGCCCCACGTGACGGAGCACGCCCGGCGCGCTCACTCGCCCGTGTCCCGGAGGGCCTTGGCATCCCAGAGCGCTTCGGCGAGGTCCGCGAGGCTGCCTTCGCCCGGGATGATCCAATACCGAGGACCTTGGACGGCGCTCCATGCCTCACGCCACTCGGCGCTCTGCCAGATGTGCCGGATCAGTCCGTTGACCGAGTACAGGTGTCCGTCGGCGGCCCAGCGCAGCGGATGCCGGGCGTCGTTGCTCCAAGTCGCGAGGTAACGACGGGGGTCCTCGTCGAGCCAGCGGCCGATGGCCCGTTCTTCAACGCGCCCCGGCTGGTACAGCACCTGCGTTCCGTCCGGGATCCGCCGGTGTTCGACGAGGAGCCGGGCCGAACTGGGCTTCCGCGGTTGTTGCGGCGGGGACACGACCACGAGTTGCGGGGTCCGCTCCGCGTCCGTGAGGGTTCGTACGGCCGTCTCCGCGAGCAGCCGGCACCGCCCAGCCTCCCGGAAGATCGTCGCCACGAACGAGTTGCTACCGAAGAGGTCGTCCACCAGCGGAATCAGCACTGCCAGCACCTGGCGTACGTGGCCATGCACGTCGCCCAGCGCGTGCTCCCACTCGGCGTCGGGATCGTCGATCCCTGCGGCTCCGTCGAGCCGGAATACCAGGTGAGCGACGAGCAGTGCTCCGCGCTCCGCGATGGCAGCCGCGCGCCCGGTCAGGCCTGGCTTCAGCTCGTGGAGGGCCTCTCGGACGGCACGGAGCAGGAGGACGGAGCGCCAGATCTGCAGGGCGCTCGGCCGGCGGCCGAACAGGCGGGTGTACGTCCCCTCCGGCGTCGCCTCCCACAGGTGCTCGGTTGAGGCATTGGCCAAGGCGCTGAGGGACGCGTCGGGGTGGCCGCAGGCGAGCGCCACGGCCGCCTCCTCGAGCGAGCAGCCCGCCGCGGGCGTGGGGACCAACTCGCCCCGTCTGAAGACGTACTCCTTGTCGAGGGTGGCCCGGAAGTCCTCGCGGATGAGGCTCTGGACCTCGTCGAGTGCGACGAAGTCGCGAGATCCCATGGGATGTTGGGTATGGGTGGCGGCGACGACGGACCTGGCGAAGCCCTCGGGTGCGTTCGCTATGGAGATGAATCGCACCGGGACAGCGGCCAGCGAGACCTTCTCGGGATGCTTCTCGTACGCGTAGTAGACGGAGGCGACGGTCTGGGCGCCGTTCACGACGGCAGCCCCTTTGAGCCTCAGCCGCACCGGGGCGCCTACGACGGGGCGGGAGAAGAACTCGGTCTCGACGGAGTCGCACAGCACCGTGATGCCGTTGTGCAGGTACGAAAAGGTCTCGGGGGTAGTCCGCAGCGTCTCCACGAGACCGAGGTTGAGCGCTGTCACGCCGAGGTGACTCCGGAGGTTCCGGTCGAACAGACGGGCCCCGTGCTCCTGGTACCAGAGCGCGACCTCGTCGGCCCCGACCAGCCCACTGAACGTCCGGTGCGGGATGTCCTGCGTGTACCAGCTGCCGGGCAGGGTGGCGACAAGTTCGACGTTCTGGGGCAGGCCACCTCGGTGGGCGGCGGCGTGGAAGTCGGGGAGCGCCAGGACGTGGCACTCGACCGCGGCGCCGAAGTCCGCGGCGGCCTGCTCGATCACCTGGCGGGCCTGGTCCTTCGACGCCTGTTCGCCCATGACCGCTACGACGAGGTGCACCCGGCACTCCGGTGATTCGAGGATGTCGCGCACTCGATCGGCGTGCTGTCGCACCCGGTGGTTGAACCGGTCGAAGTCGCGGTTGTCCAGCTGCCGCAGACCGTGCAGCAGTTTCAGGGCGCCTTCCACACCGAAGCGTGCCTTGCCCTGCTCACTCCACTTGGCCTGGACGAGCCACAGTTCCGGCGCCGAGGGAGAGCAACCGATGGCGTCGATCCCCTGATCGTCCCGGCCGTCGGTGACCGAAGCCGCGGCCTCCGCCGACGGGAAGCCGGTGAGCAGTTGGAGTGACATGGCGGCCAACGCGCGGGTGGTGAAGACCAGTTCGGTCTCGCTAACACTCCGCCCCTCCAGGTCTCCGAGGTCGATGAGGCCGTCGTACTCCCGCCTCAGGGCGTCCCGGATGATCCCGACCGCCTGAGCACGCGTCGCCTCCGCGTCCTCGCCCTCACTCATAAATGCCCCCCGCATCGTCCGATCGCCCCCATCGTACGTTCGCGGGAAACGGCCTCTAGGTCAGCGGGCGACGGCAGCGGAGAGTGCGTGGAGGCGCAGGGCCAGCTGGACCTCCAGGACACCTGCGGAGCTGTCAGCCCGGGCTGAAAAGGCGGCCGATCCGACGGACTTCGACCAGCGTTCCCACCCAATCGATGACCGCTAATATAAGCGGCGGTTCCGCGTGGTACGTCCCGTACGGTGCGGGGCCGTTGCGCCCGCTCAGGGCCGCTGACACCACAGGCGGTTGGTCACGATTGCCACCTGAACAGCGCACTGCAGGACCGGTCCAGATTCCACTCCGGATGCCCGTGCGCCTGGAGGTGCGGCGGATCACGAAGGTGGGGAGATGGCTGATCAGTCGTCGGACGCCGCGGGACTCTTCCTTCCTGCGAAGATGTCCAGCGATCCTCCGTTGAGCTCGGGGCTGGTCCGTCCGGATCTGTCCTGGGCCGCCCGGCAGCTCGGGCTGACCCCGGTGACCGCCGAACGGACCTGGATGGATCTGACTGGCGTCTACGTCATCGCCCGCGAATATCTGGAAGAGGCGGAACGCGCCCGTGGCCGCACCTTGGACTGCGCGGCCTGGATGGACGTCCTGCTTGCCAAGTACTCGCGCGAGCAGTACCTGTGCGCGTTGGCGGCGCTCAATCACGCGACCACCCGCGACGACCTGTTGCAGTCCTACCTCAAGCGTTTCCTCATACGGTTGGCGCCTGACGCCGGGCTCCGGCTTCAGGCAGCGCTGGCCGGCAGCGTCGACGGTCAGCGCCGCCGGTTCCTGGCCCGGCAGATCGTGCTCCGAGCCATGCGGGCGGTGATACTCGCCGATCGCACCGCGGGCGTCGCAACCCCGGACGCGGAGATCTCCACCGCCCTGGCGCCACTCGACCTGGAGACGAGCGCGGTGCTGCTGATCCACCTCGTCGCCGACAGCCTGAGCAGCCGGCGTCCGCCAAACGAGCCGCTACTGGGCGGCATCGCGCAGTCTCTCGCGATGGAAATGATCGCGAACAATCTGTTCAACGAGGCGGAGGACCCTGGCGATCTCCTGGCACGCCACCGACTGCTGTGGACCCGCTACAGCGACAACATTCCCACGGCACGCAAGCATCCGCTGGAGATGCTCGAGGAGGCCACCGGCCTGACCCTGAACGACATCACCGCGCTCGGGTTCGCCTACAACTCGGGCATCATGACGCACATGCCCGATGCGCCCGTGGCCATACAGGCGTTCACGGGCATCGGCATCGACCACGCGGTGGTAGAGCGGTTCCTCGGGCGCTTCGCCATCGAAGCGGACGATCTCGCCACGCAGCTGCGGGACTGCCCCCTGCCGTGGCAAATGCTCCCGATCCAGAACCGCCCCCTGCTACGCCTGGGCGAACACATCGTCGTCCTGGACGAGCGCTATCTTCACGAGCGGGTGACCCAGGGCCTGTTCTGGCTGGTCCACGACCACGAGCGGGACCAGTACGGGGAGCGGGCCCGGCTTCACTGGACGCAGGCCTACGCCGAGATGGTCGAGCGGCGAGTCAAGGACCAACTGCGCCGCCTCGCTCCGCACGTGCTGGGTGGCGGGAGCAGCTTCTTTACTGAAGTGGACCTCGCTAGGGCGTTTCCCGGCTCCAAGTCCGCGGACGTCGGCCTCGACTTCGGTTCGAGCATCGTCCTGGTCGAGGTTGTCAGCGCCACGGTCGGCATCGCCGCCCGGGAGCAGGGGGACATCGCCGCGTTCCGCAGGGACACGGAGAAGGTGGTGGTGAAGAAGGCGCGCCAGCTGTCGCAGTCTGCCCTTAACCTCCTCGCTGACCCCCAACCGACAGGCTCGCCGCTGGGCAAGGTCTCGGCAAAAGAGGTGTTCCCGGTGGCGGTCCGAGGCGGGCACTACCCGGTCAACCCGATCACGCGGCGCTACCTGGAGGAGGAGTGGTTCACGACGGAGGGCTTGTTCGCGCACCCGAGAATCCGCAACCTTGCGCTGCTGGGCCTGGAAGAGTTGGAAGCCTGCGAGGCCCTGAACCGCCACCGACATCTGACCCTGCCCCAGATCCTCGCCGACTGGCAGACCTCCCCCTACCGCGACGGCTCGCTGCGGAGCCATCTGGTCCTTACCTACGGTGGGCAAGAAATCGGCCGCCCCCAGGACATCGAGGACGCGCTCCACGAAACCACCACGATGATCGCGCAGCTCCTGGGCTTCAGCACCACCGCTGACAACAGCCAGCCAGAAGGAAGCCAGGACGAGAGCGGTGAACTTGCCTGAACCGTCCCTCTTCCCGGTGCCGACCCGGGACGGCCGGAGCCACACTAAGCAGGAACCAGGACGGCCGGTGCGGCCCAGGCCGGCCAGGCCCGGGGGCACGGCGGGGCGAGATGCGTAGAAGTGCACGATCCCGGCCCCGAAGACCGCGTCAGCAGTAGCGCACGGCGCCAGCCATAACGAGGCCCGTCCACGCACGTAACAAGCTGAGCAAACGTCCCCCACACTCCCCCCGCCTCTAGATAAAGGGCCTGCGCTCCCACTCCGAACACCTCACCGAACAACTCGCCAACCGCGCCCACACCCGAGGAACGCGTAAGATCCACATCCGGCGCGGCGACGACGGACACATCATCACCGGCGCCACCGCCAACACCGGCCCGGAAGGGCCACAGGCCGAGAGCGGCGCAGCAGAGTCGGAGCTGCTGCAGTTCTCCAGCCCCCGCGACCCGGCCACCATCGCCGCGTTCCTGCGCACCCGCGTCTACCGGCCCGAGTCCCTGGTCTGGCTGGAGGGTTACCAGGCGCTGCTGCGGTGGCGGAAGGAGAACGAGATCACCGGCCTGTACGCCGTCCCCTATGACGTAGAGGTCGAAGTCGGGGCGACGAAGACGTTTCCGCTTGGCCGGTGGGTCCACCAGCAGCGCAAGGCACTGCGGGCCGGGGAGCTGGAGGACCGGCGCAAGGAGCTCCTGGACGCGCCCGAGGCCGGGATGGTGTGGGAACCCGGCGAGGAAGCCTGGGAGAACAAACTCGCCGCACTCCGCTCCTACCACCGAGCCACCGGACACCTCGCCCCCCGCCAGAACGCCCTCTGGGACGACCCCGACGGACAACCCGTCGCGATCGGACAACTACTCGCCAACCTCCGCCGCCCCCACGGCCTCGGCAAGAACCCCGACCGGGCGGAGCAACGCGCAGGACAGCTGACCGCGATCGACCCCGACTGGAACTGCCCCTGGCCACTCAACTGGCAACGCCACCAGCGCCACCTCGCCGACCTCGCCGCCGACGAACCAGACGGCCGACTCCCCGACATCGCCCCAGGAGTACTCCTCGACGGCGACGATCTCGGACAATGGCTCCAACGACAGAAACAGCCGGCCACCTGGTCGCAGCTCACAGGCGAGCAGCAGAAACGGCTCACCCGGCTGGGCGTGACACCGAACGAGGCGCCGTCCCCGGCACCAGCCGCCACGAGCGCGACGAAAGGCCCGGGAAAGGCCGGGAGCAAGACACAGCAGGCATTCCAGAGGGGCCTGGCGGCCCTGACGCAATGGGCCGAGCGGGAAGGCGCCCACCGGCCCGTGCCGAGGGGACACGTCGAACGCGTCGTCCTCGACGGCCAGGAGCACCACCACAAGCTCGGCATATGGACATCGAACGTCCGCGCGAGACGCGACAAACTCACCCCCGAACAACTCACCGCACTACGAGAACTCGGCATCGACTGGGCCTAGACACGCGCCCGGGCCGCCTCGCCCGCGGCGTCTTTGCGGCGCCGATGTACTCCGGACCGATTGAGGCACGGCGAGGCCGCGCGGAGAGGGGGCAGGCCGTGCCGGCTCTCCGCGCGAGCGGTGCGTGGGTTACGGCTCCAGGACCATCTCCTGGTCCGGTCACCAGCCGTGGGTTTTGACTC
This sequence comes from Streptomyces sp. NPDC037126, assembly GCF_055605965.1. Lineage (NCBI taxonomy): Bacteria > Bacillati > Actinomycetota > Actinomycetes > Kitasatosporales > Streptomycetaceae > Streptomyces > Streptomyces sp. NPDC037126. The sequence continues at coordinate 40,980 of NZ_JBVJTD010000034.1, read as the reverse complement.
CTCCCTTGAAAGGCCCGCTGACCTCGGGAGTGATCCAGCCTCCGTAGAAGTCACCCTCCTGTGGCTGCACCGTGCAGCCGTCGACGGTGCAGCGGTCGACCCTCCCGGCATAGAAGGCGACGTGGTCTTTAAGTTCTGCGTAGGGCGGCCGCGGATCGGGGTAGCTCCACGCAGCGAGGGCGCGGATGTCGGACCCCACCAGGACGTCCCAGTAGTCAGAGACGCCCTTCCACTCGCACCAGGTGTGGCGGGAGGCAGACCGCAGAAGGTCCATACGGACATCGGCCGGAGGCACGTAGAACACCGGCGGGTGGCTGGTCTCCATGATCTTCCAAGCGCCGGTCGTACGGGCGAGCACCTCGCCGGCACACTCGACAACGATCAACCGCGCATCTCGGCGCAGAGCGGGCGGACGCGGATAGTCCCACACCGACTCCATCGCAATGGTCTCGTGTGACGGCATCGAGGCACCTCTCCACCTTACGCAGTCCCTACACCCACCCTTCGCCTCAAACGTCCGCCGCGGATGCGGTCCCCACGAACCCACGCAACGCGTCTCATCGCCCCAGCGCTCACCCGACCGGACCGGAGTCATCCGATGACCAGCGTCTTCACCGACCGAGCGCCGCCCTCACCCCCACACCGCCCCTGCCCACACCGCCCCACATCCCAGCCCCGCAGGCGCGCGAGCGCGCCGACCGCGGACCTGCGACCCTTCGGATCCTCTACTTCCAGTAGAGGGGGGCGGCAGTGTCGGGGTATGGCAGCAGACGAGACGAGCATCAAGGTGAGCACGGCAGCGCGGGACCGGCTCGCCCAGCTCGCGGCCGAGCACGGCACCACCATCCGCAGCCTGGTCGAGGACCTCGCGCAGAGCACGCCCACGCAGGCCGAGTACGCCGAGCGGGCCGAGCTGGCCCGCGCCGAGCTCGCCTCCGCCCTCGGCAGCGCGCCGAGCCCGGAGGCCGAGGCGAAGGCCCGGGCACTGCTGGAGCGTCTGGGCGGCGCCGCGCACGGTCCGCGGGCGGCCGCGTAGTGGCGGCGACCGCGGTCGTCCTGGACCACACGACGGCGGGTGCGTTGTACGACCCGAAGGATCCGTTCAACGAGGCGGTGGCCGCGTTCTACGTCCAGGCCTCCGGCGGGCTCGGCGACCTGTACGCGCCGGTGCTCTCCCTGACGGCCGGGGACGCAGAGCGGCCCGGGCTGCTCGGCTACCTCAAGGGGCTGCGGTTCATCCGCATCGAGGCGTTCGACACCGACGCCGCGGTCACCGCCACCGAACTGCTGCGCTACGGGCACTCCTGGGCCGCCGTCCACGCCATCAACGCCGCCCGCCCCTGCGCCGCCCACCCCGCCGGCCGGTACCTGCTCACCCTGACCCCCAAGGCCTACGCGGGCACCGGCGTCCAAGCCGTCCACCCCGACCAGTAACCGGACAGCCGCCCGGCCGCAGAAGACGGTCACCTCCGCCTGCCCTGCCGTCAGCAGAGACGTGGCTGGGGAGACGGTGCCGTGGATCCACCACACCCTGGTCACCGCCCCGTTCACCGACTTCACCTGGCAGCACGCCATGCGGTCTCGAGACCGCCGGCTCCCGAATTGTGGCGGCCGCCGACGGGAGGCAGGGTGGTCTCGAGACCGGTCGGGCGAAGCGGAACATGCAGCACGACCCGTCACGGATGCGGGCTGTGGCCTGTCCTCACGGAGCGAGTGGTGTGAGTCGGGAACCGGCAGACTGAATCATCGCTGGGCGAGTGCGTCTGTAGACCGGTCGGGAATGCGATGGCCGACGCAGGATCATCCGTACGGGGCTGGCCTACGGAGGTGTGGTGCATGTCAGAGAAGAACCCAGTGCACGGGACAACCGAGGTCTCTTTGCCGCCCGAAGTCAAGTTGCTGCAGGAGGTCACTCCGCCCTTCTTTCCCGAAGGTGGTTCGGGCATGACCATTCTCGTCGATTGGCCTCCCGGTCACCCCGGGCTCCCTCCCCATCGCCACTCGGGCCCGTCGTTCGGCTACGTCATGGAGGGCGCGCTCCGGTTCGAACTCGAGGGCGAGCCCGAGCGTGTCGTCGAGGCCGGTGGGACGTTCTGGGAACCAGGCGGTGACGTGATCCACTACCAGGACGGCAACGCACTCCCCGACGCACCGACCAAGTTCGTGGTGACCATGCTCTGCGCGCCGGGCCGGCCGATGCTCACGTTGGTGGACGAGGAGGAACTGAAGGGACGGGCGCACCTGCGTGCCCCACGCCCCTCCGGAGCCTGGCCTGCGGGGTCGACGACGGTGTAGGGCCCGGGAACACCGATCCCGGTGCCAGGCGGAGGACACGCCGGACGAGCATACTTAGTTTCATTTGATACCATATCGAACGAGCGGATGGCGTAATGTTGGCCGCATGACCGCCGACGCCCCTTTGCGAACCCCCGCTCGTGTGACCGACCGCCCCGGGGACACCTCGCCCTTCGCTCTCGGCTTGCTGCTGCGCCGGGCGCACTGGCGTGCGGCCGCCTTGATGGAGGAGGCGCTTCGGCCGCTCGGCATCGAACTGCGGCACTTTGCCGTGCTGATGGTGCTTGTCGACCGTGGGCCTACGGTGCAGCGGGACTTGGTGGCGGCGACAGGGTCTGACAAGGCGGGTGTCGTGAGGATTGTGGACGATCTCGAGCGCAGGGGGCTGGCGGTACGCAGGAGCGTTCCTGGGGACCGGCGGGTGCGGGCGGTGGAAATCACGCCTCAGGGGGTGGAACTTTTCGATGCGGCCCATGTGGCGGCGGATCCTCTGGCCGAACGTCTGGTTGCCGAGTTGAGTCCCGGCGAGCCGGAGAAGCTGACGGATCTGCTCGCTCGAATCGCCTATCCCGCAGACGGTGAGGCGTAAGCCCTGCACACAGGGTGCCCTGCCGCGTGGGCAGGGCATCGCCCCCATGCGGCTTTCGCGACGACCAGGCTTGCGGGTCGCGAACACAGTCGCCGCGCCCCGGCTCTGACTGCCGGCTCCCCGACCGCCGGCCGCGGTCGGGGAGCCGGCCGCTCGCCGTTCGCACCGCCGTCGCGTGGCATACCCGCCTGGCGGTCCACCGTTCACCCCCTCACGCAGCGCCGTCGTCTCGGGGCGCGCCGCACCGGCAGCCGGGACCCCAGCCGCCCCCAGTGCGGGGCCACCGGCCGCCAGCGGTTGAACGCCACTGTTCCTGCCAGAGAGAGCACCACCGACGAGGATGCCGTGCGGCGCCCCGGCCCAGGACGTCAGCTCTGACGCCACGGGGTTACACGGTCAGGTGCTGTGCGAGTTCCTCGGCCTTGGTGGTCGCGTCCTCGAAGGCGCGCTTGCGGGAGGCCTCGTAGAGGGGGACCAGTTCGGACATGGCCGGATTGCGGGGAGCCATGGTGAGTTCCGGGACGATGAAGTCGAGGTCCAGGCCGAGGATGCCCTCGAGGACAGCCTGGAGGTAGTTCCGTACGAACTCGTAGCCCTCGCGCGGGGTCCCCGGCACGTAGGAGCCGCCGCGGCTGGCAACGACGACCACCGGGGTTCCCTGGGCGGAGGGATCCTCGCCGGCAGTGCGGCCGAGCAGGAGGACACTGTCCAGCCACGCCTTGAGGGTCGACGGGATCGAGAAGTTGTACATGGGGGCACCGATCAGCACGGCGTCCGCCTGCTCCAGCTCCTCGATGAGCTCCACACGCGCCGCGAATGCAGAGGACTGCTCCGGGGTGCGGTCGGCGGGGGCGGCGTATCCGGCGGACCAGGCGTCGGCAGTGATGTGCGGGACAGGGGCGGCGGCGAGGTCACGGTAGATCACCGTGCCCTCCGGGTGCTCCTCCTCCCACGCCCTGCGGAAAGCGGCCGTGATCGAACGCGACGAGGACGCCTCGTGAGGAAACACGGACGAGTCGATGTGCAGCAGCGTGGCCATGGTCCATCTCCAAAGTGCAGTGCCCGGGGCGGGGAGACAGGGGCAGGGATTCGTGCCCGGCGGTAGTCAAACACGAGATAGTATTGAGTGATACTATCTCGCTTGTAACGATAGTGGCGACATCGAGTGCACGAGGAGTCGGACGATGGACGTCTACGAAGCGGTCACGAGCCGACGAGCGGTGCGCGGCTTCACGGACCGGGAGGTCCCGAGAGAGGCGCTGGAGCGCGTGGCGTCCGCCGCGGCCTGGGCGCCGTCCGGATCGAACCTCCAGCCGTGGCACACCTATGTGGTGACCGGCGTGCCGCTGGCCGAGATCAAGAAGCGTGCCGGCGAGCGCCTCGCCTCGGGCGACCCGTGGGACGAGCCCGAGTACGAGCAGTACCCACCGGCACTGAAGTCTCCCTACCGCGAGCGCCGATCCACCTTCGGTGAACAGCGCTACGGCGCACTCGGCATCGCTCGTGAGGACTGGGAGGCGCGTCAGCGGGCCGCTTCCGCGAACTGGGACTGTTTCGGCGCGCCCGCCGCCCTGTTCTGCTACATCGACCGCGACATGGGGCGGCCGCAGTGGTCCGACGTCGGTATGTACCTGCAGACCGTCATGCTGCTGCTCCGCTCCGAAGGACTGCACAGCTGTACACAGATGGCCTGGGCGAAGTTCCACAGGACCGTTGCGGAGGTCCTGTCACCCCCGGATGAACTCGTCCTCTTCTGCGGCATGTCGATCGGGTTCGAAGACGCCACGGCACGTGGCGCACGCACGGGCCGGGCCCCGCTCGGCGAGACGGTCACCTTCGTCGACGGTCTCTGACGGCACCGCTCCTCAGCCGATCGAGGCGCATGTTGCCGCACTCACACAGTGCCCCCACATGTCATATTTGCCCAGATATTCCCGAAGAAAGGCACTCAATGAAGATCGCAGTCATCGGCGGTACCGGGCTGATCGGATCGCAGGTCGTCGCGGACCTGAACGCCGCCGGGCACGAGGCGGTACCTCACTCGAAGTCCACCGGGATCGACGTCATCAGCGGACAGGGACTGGACGACGCGGTGGCGGGCGCCGATGTCGTCGTCAACCTGACGAACTCCCCGACCTTCGACGAAGCCTCCCCGGCGTTCTTCCAGACCTCGATGGACAACCTGCTGGCCTCGTCCCGGAGGGGCGGCGTCGGCCACTTCGTCATCCTCTCGATCGTCGGGACGGACCAGGTACCCGAGCTGGACTACTACAAGGCCAAGCTGCTGCAGGAGCAGATCCTCGCGGCCGGCCCGATCCCCTACTCGATCGTCCGGGCCACGCAGTTCATGGACTTCATGGACGCCGTCCTGTCCTGGACCGCCGACGGCGACACCGTCCGGCTGCCCGCCACACCGATCCAGCCCATCGCCTCCAAGGACGTCGCCCAGGCGGTGGCGGATGTCGCCGTCGGCGCACCGCTGAACGGCATCCACAACATTGCCGGCCCCGAGATCTTCCCCCTGGACGAACTGGGCCGCATCACCCTGTCCCACAAGGGTGACAACCGCACCGTCGTCACCGACCCCACCGCCGGCATGTTCGCCGCCGTCCAGGGCGACGTCCTCACCGACAAGAACGCCCACCTCGCCCCCACCCGCTACACCGACTGGCTCTCCTGACCCGCTCCCACCCCGTGAGGTGTGCAGACCGCAGCGAGCCACTTGTGCCCACGCCTGGCCACGAGGGGTCACCCGGAGCAGACGAGGGAGGCGGATGATCCTGGACGTCTACGAGGCGGTCACGAGCCGACGAGCCGTTCGCGGATTCACCGACCGGGAGGTCCCGAGGGCTGTGCTGGAGCGTGTGCTCTCCGCCGCGGCCTGGGCGCCGTCCGGATCGAACCTGCAGCCGTGGCGTGCCTACGTGCTGACCGGCCGGCCGCTGGCCGAGCTCAAGAGGCGCGCCGGTGAGCGCGTGGCCGCAGGCGACCCCTGGGACGAGCGGGAGTACGAGATGTACCCGGCCGCACTGAAGTCCCCGTACCACGAACGCCGATCAGCCTTCGGCCATGAGCGCTACAGCGCCCTCGGCATCGAGCGCGAGGACTGGGAGGCGCGTCAGCGGGCCGCTTCCGCGAACTGGGACTGTTTCGGCGCGCCCGCCGCCCTGTTCTGCTACATCGACCGCGACATGGGCCGGCCCCAATGGTCCGACCTCGGCATGTACCTGCAGACCGTCATGCTGCTGCTCCGCTCCGAAGGACTGCACAGTTGCCCGCAGATGGCGTGGTCGGTGTACCGCAGGACCGTTGCGGAGATTCTGGCGCCCCCGGACGAGCTCATCCTCTTCTGTGGCATGTCGATCGGGTTCGAGGACGACACGGTGGGCTACAGGCATACGGGCCGGGCCCCGCTCGGCGAGACCGTCACCTTCGTCGAAGACTAGGATCAGCGCTCTCCGGCATGCGGGATCGGTCACCCATGGGCGTTGGGTTGACCGCCCACGTCCAGATGACACCACTCACGGCACGCACACCAGGGCACAAGGGGCGAAAAGCGGCCGGAGCGGTGGTCAAAGGTGCCGGACCTTGCCTAGGCGCCATGTACGCCAGAGTGCCGATCAGGCGCGTACCCGACACGCTACGCCCGGACAACGACCTTCGAACATGTCGATGTGCCACTGCCGAACATCGGGTCCAATCGGGCAGGAGATGTTGCAGAAACTCGCACCTCTTGGGGCCGGTTCGAACGTAAAGCTTCCGCGGCCGCAGCATTTAGGCCTGGTCGGTTCCGAGGGCGTTGCGCAGGAACACCGTGGCCTGGTCGATGGCTCCGCGGGCGGCTTCAGACTGACTGAGGGAGTTGAGCATCATGAAGTCGTGGACCGTGCCGTCGTAGCGCACTGTGGTGACCGGGACGCCGGCTGCTCGGAGCTTGGCGGCGTACGCCTCACCTTCGTCGCGCAGCACGTCGGCCTCGTCGACAATGAGCAGGGCGGGCGGCAGGCCGGAGAGCTGCTCGATGGTTGCCTGGTTGGGAGACGCGGTGATCTCAGCGCGCTGCTTCGCATCGGTCGTGTAAGCGTCCCAGAACCACTCCATCAGCTTGCGGCTCAGGTAGTAACCGGTGGCGAACTGGTCGTAGGAACCGGTGTTCATGGCTGCGTCCGTGACCGGGTAGTACATGGACTGCTGTATGAACTTGACGTCACCGCGCTCTTTGGCCATGAGGGCGAGTGCAGCGGTCATGTTCCCGCCAACTGATTCCCCGGCCACCGACATGCGTCGTGCATCCAGCCCCTTGGACGCTCCCTCGCGGATGATCCACTGCGCAGTGGCGTAGCCCTGCTCGATGGCCACGGGGTAGTGGGCCTCGGGTGACGGCGTGTACTCCACGAAGGCCACTGCCGCGCGTGCGCCAACCGCCAACTCCCGCACCAGGCGGTCGTGGGTGCCGGCATTGCCCAGCACCCAGCCACCGCCATGCATGTACAACACGACGGGCAGCATTCCGGTGGAGCCCTGCGGTTTGACGATACGGACCCGTACGTCGCCTACGGCGGCTGATACGGTGACCCACTCCTCGTCAACCGACAGCTTGTCGACCGGCGCGGCCTGGAGGTCGTCGAGGACCTTGCGCGCTGCGGTCGGATTCAGCTCGTACAGGAACGGATGGTGCGAGGTTGCTTCGGCAAGCTCCTGGGCCTCGGGTTCAAGAACGATGGAGGCAGTCTGAGCAGCCATGAGAAAACTTCCTGGAAGTTCGAAAAGCGCATGGCGACGAGCGCCACGACGCTTGAGAAGGTCGCGGTGCACTCAGGTCTTGGGGCGGCCAGTGGAGCTGAAGCCCTGGCTCAAGCCCGCATGAAGCTTGTTCCAGCATAGCCACGCATTCTCCGTCGCTGCATTTCCAGGAGCGGCCCTCGACATTCCGCAGCTGGGTGCACAGCTCTGTGACCGAGCGGGACACAGGGGGGGTCGCGTTCTACTTTCGGTTGAAAGGCTTTGGCCATCGCTCACCACGGAGACGGCTGCAAACGGCGGGGAAACGCCACGCCAAGGGGGTGCCGTCACGACCAGGGGGCGATGCCGACCATTACAGACCAACCGCATACCTGGGGGAAATCGACATGCACAAGCGCATCGCCTCGCGCATCGCCGCGTCCGCGGCCGCCGCCGGCGAGAAGGGGCCCCGACCAATCTAGTGCTACCACAGCACCGTCTGGAGCGCGGTAGCCCTCCAGCACACGCAACGCCTGGCCAACGTCACGCTCACGCCTGGCGAGCGCATGCAGCACGGCTTGGTCGCCGTGCCGGTCCCGGGCGGCGGCAACGAGCACATCCACCGCGATGGCAGGCGCAGCATCGGGCACCCGGCAGGGCGCCTCGACACTGAGCGCGAGGTCATCGAGGTGCACCGCCAGCTCGACGCAACGGGTCTGCAGGTATCCGTCGAGGAACATCTCTTCTCCCGGCCGGTGAAGGACAGCCACCCGCCGATCGTCCGACTCCATGCCCAGCCGCTGGGACAGTCGCACCCATGCTGCCCGAGCCTGCTCGGCCACAACGGCTGGGCCGGCCGCGGCAGTTTCCTCACTGCGGGCACGCAAGGTGGCCAGCCAGCCCACCCACTGACATGCCGGGGAGCACGGACTCGGTCCCCCAGCGCCCGGGCTACCTGCTCTGTGGCCAGTAGGTGCACCGCCTTCTCGGCAGCCTGCAGGTATGTCTTCCGGATCTCATCAGTCATGTGCGCATCGTCCCGACTTCATCATCACAGCCCGCCGACAGGTCCACGTGATGGACCGACCCGCCCGCCTGGAGACTCGCCCCTGTGGGGGTGTGGTGGCGTGGAAGTAGGCGGGCGTAGTCGGCCTGCATCGACGTCCGCGGGTTCCCTGTCGGGGGACCCTGTGCCTGTGTCAGGCCGCGGCCTCTTGGTGGGCTTGATGGGTCCGGGTGGTGGACAGGTCCGTCGCCCGCCGGACCGATTCGGCGGAGGCGGCCAGCAACGGCAGCCGGACGGCCGGGCTGGGGATGCGGCCCTGGGCGTGCAACACCCCCTTGACAACGGTCGGGTTGGGTTCTGCAAAGAGAGCGGCGGACAGCCGGGCCAGTTCGGCTCCCAGCCTGCGGGCCGGTCCGGCATCGTTGCGCTGCCACAGCGAGATCAGCTCGGCGTAGTCAGCGGTGCGGACATTGGCCGACGCCAGGATGGCTCCGCGGGCGCCGGCCGCGAGCAGCGGCGAGATGACGGCGTCATCACCGCCGAGCACCGCGAAGCCCGGCGGCGACGAGCCGAGCAGTTCCATCGTGGCTGCGTCGATCGCGCCGGTCGCGTACTTGACGCCGACGACCTCCGGTAGGCGCCCGAGCGCGTTGAGGGTTTCCGTGCTGAGGGGCTGCGCGGTGCGGTACGGGATGTCGTAGACGACCAGTGGCAGGCCCCCGTGTTCGGCGAGTGCCGAGAAGTGTGCCAGCGTTCCCGCCTCACCGGGCCGGGTGTAGGGCGGCGCGGGAACCAGCGCCGCGGTGACGTCACCGCTCTGGGCGAGCTCCCGCAGTGTCGTGATGGCCGCGGCGGTGTCGTTGGTGCCGACGCCGACGATCAGCGGAGCTCCGTGTGCCTGGCAGGCGGCCGAGCAGATGCGGACCACGGCCTGCTTCTCCTCGGCGGTCAGCGTGGCCGCCTCCGCGGTGGTGCCCAGGGCAACGATTCCGCGAGCCCCGCCGACTGACAGCGCCTCATGGGCGAGCCGGGCGAGCGCGTCCGGGGCAAGGCGCAGGTCGTCGGTGAACGGGGTGACCAGGGGGACGAACAGGCCGCTGAGGTTGGCTTCGGGCTTCATGCGCCCAGCCTGACCGACGCAAACCCAGTAGATCCAGTTCATATTTCTTCGCCTATACGTAAGCTCACCTTATGCTTGATGTCCGACGTCTTCACCTGCTGCGCGAACTGGACCGACGCGGCACCATCGCGGCCGTGGCCGAGACGCTGGCCTTCACCGCCTCGGCCGTGTCCCAACAGCTGAGCGTGCTTGAGCGCGAGGCGGGCGTGCCCTTGCTGGAACGAAGTGGCAGACGGGTGGTGCTCACCCCCGCGGGCCGCACCCTCGTCACCCACGCTGACGCGGTCCTCGAACGCCTCGAACTGGCGGTCTCCGAGCTGGCCGAGGCGCGCGAGGGCATCGGGGGACCGCTGCGGATCGGGACGTTCCCCTCCGGCGCCCACGCGATCGTGCCCGCCGCGCTGGCCGAGCTGGCCAGGCGGTATCCCGCGCTGGAGCCGATGGTGCAGGAGATCGACTCTGCGCGGGTCTCTGACGGCCTGCGCGCCGGCGAACTCGATGTGGCCCTCGTCCACGACTACGACTTCGTGCCCGCGTCCCCGGACACCACGGTCGACCAGGTGCCCCTGTTGGAGGAGCCGATGTACCTGGCCACAGGCGGCCCCACGGACAGGGCTCTCGCGACCGGTCCTGCCCTCTGCGGCGACACGCTGACCGAACTGCTGGGACCGTGGGCCACGTCGCCATGGATCACGGCCCGGGACGGTACCACCGGTCACGCGATGGCCGTACGTGCCTGTCAGGCGGCCAATTTCCAGCCGCGCATCCGCCACCAGGTCAACGACTTCCGTACGGTCCTGGCACTGGCCGCCATCGGGCAAGGTGCCTGATTCGTACCGGAGATGGCCACCGCACACGCCCCCGACGGCGTGGTACTGACCCGGCTGCCCCTCTTCCGTCGCTCGAAAGTCGCCTTCCGCGCGGGCGGCGGCACGCACCCGGCGATCGCGGCATTCGTGGCGGCGGCACGAACAGCGGTGGGCACCACGGGCGGTGCTACCTAGCCAGGGACGCAGACCGGAGAAACCTATGCGGTCTCAGCAGGAGCCGGCTTCGAGGGAGGACTTCTCGCACTCAGTGCAGCGGGTCGCTGCGGCGCCCTCCGAGCGTACGCGGTCACCCGGCCGAGCATCTCTCCGTGCGCCGGCGCCTGGAGGAATTCCTTCAGGCCCTTTTCGCGCGCTACGCCTGAAGCCGGATCGGCGGCGTGCGAGCAGGGGGCACCGGCCGGCGGACCTGTCGTGCTGCGAGCGCGGCGCCGCCGGGTCCCTGCTCTCCGGCCCCCAGAGAGAGGCCGATCAGGCCGAGGACGACGACCAGCGCGTTATTGAGGAAGATCGATCCTCAGGAGAAGTGGTTGAGCAGTCATCCGGCGAGCAGCGGACCCAGCGGCAGCCTGAACATGATGCCCATCGCGGTGACGGCGACGGCCCGCCCTCGTTCGGCGTCCTGCGGGAAGAGTACCGGGAGCACTGCCAGCGCCATCGGCGTGATCATCGCCCCGCCGGCCCCCATCAGCACACGCATCGCGATGAGTCGGAGGCCGTGGCCACCATGACTGGCCATGGCCATGCGGTCGACGGAGTCCCAAGGACCCAGTTGGACGCCGCTCCCCAGAATCTGGACCACCAGTTTGCAGGACCGCGGTCCGCGTCGTGGAACGACCGAGCCGACGGGGCTCATCCGCCTGCCTGAAGGCGGCGCAGGGCATCCTCGGAGTCCCGGTCGTCGGGCAGATAGGCGAGGAAGTGGTGACCGGGCTCGTCCACGGCGGCCAACTTCACGTAGCGCAGGCGCAGTTCGCCCACGGTCGGGTGGCGGAAACGGCGGACCGAGGGCTGAAATCCGGCGGTCTCCCGGCGTTCGTACCAGCGGGACGCCTCGCCGTCGGACAGGAGCTCGCCGATGAGTTCGGCGAACCGCGGATCGTTCGGCCGGCGAGCCGCCCGGGACCGGAACTGCCCGAGCAGGGCCCGGGCCTCGTGTTCCCAGTCGACGAGCAGGGTGCGGGCCGGAGGCCAGCGATACACCAGCCACAGGAGGTTGCGCTGCTTGGGGTGCAGCCGTGCCGGATCGGTCAGCAGCGCGGCGTACCCGGCGTTCCATGCCAGCAGGTCCCAGTGCGGGTCGAGCACCACGGCGGGGTGCGGTGTCATGGTCTGCACCAGAGTGAGCAGGTTGCGTGACACCCAGGTGGGGGCGTCTGCGGGCGGCCTGTCGGCGTCCACGAACGACAGGACGTGCGCGGTTTCCGCGGCGTCCAGCCGCAGCGCCCGCGACACCGCGCTCAGCACTTGCTCCGTGGTGCGCACCCGGCCCTGCTCCAGCCAGGTGTACCAGGAGACGCTGATACCGGCGATCTCGGCGACTTCGGCCCGCCGCAGCCCCGGTGTCCGGCGGCCCGGTGCGTCCGGCAGGCCTACGTCCCCCGGCCTGAGCCGTTCACGGCGGGACCGCAGGAAGGCGCCCAGTTCCCGGCGAGGGGACTCGCCCGGAGGTGCGGATGCGGTAATCACCGGCCACCACACCGGCGGCCGGCTATCGCGGGCGAGGAACCGTGGTCCGCCGTCGACGGTGCGCAGCTGCCCGGGGTCGACAGTCTGCCGCGCGTCATGGTGCCTCTCCTCCGCATGGCGGGCGTCCGCCCGGCCGCGGGCGCCCACGTGTAATGCTGCCGTCACCAGCCACGATGCCGAATCGGCAGGCTATGAGTGATGGTAATAGCCAGCGGGCTACGCCCCCAGGGGCCCGGTGCTGAACTGGTCGCGGACCGCATCCCCCAGGGTCGGTCGTCTCAGTCTCCGCGAACTGCCTCGGAAGGGAGCGTCCACCCCGTGACCACCACCACGTCGGCTCCGCCGGCAGCCTTGCCCGCGTCCGCCTTGCGGCTGTTGCGCACCGCCGGCTTCGTCAGCAACTTCGACCGCTTCTGCATCGCGCCCATGCTGGTTCTCATCGGCCCGAGGCTCGGGGCCCCGCTCCCCACCGTGGTGCTGGCCGCAAGTGGCTACTACCTCACCTACGGGCTGATGCAGCCGGTGTGGGGAGTGGCCAGCGACCGGTGGGGCCGCGTGTGGGTGATGCGGGTGTCGCTCACCGGCGCGGCACTGGCAGCCCTGGCCTCAGCCCTCGCCTTCGACGCCCCCGTCCTGATCGGAGCCCGCGCCGTGGCCGGCGCGTTCTTCGCCGCCTCCATCGCCGCCTCCTTGACGTACGTGGGCGACACGGTGCCCGCCGCGATTCGGCAGCGCCCGCTCAGCGAGCTGATGACCGCGTTCGCGCTGGGCACCGCCGTGGCCACGGTCGTCGCCGGAGCGCTGGCACACTACCTGACCTGGCGGCTGGTGTTCGCGTTGCCCGGCGTCCTCGCCGCCTACCTGGCGGTGGCCCTGCGCCGTCTGCCCGAGCCCGAGCGAGCCCCGTCCGTATCACTCCTGGCACCGTTCCGCGTGGTGCTGTCGTCTCCCTGGCAGTGGTACGTGATGGCGGTGGCAATGCTGGAAGGAGCGGTGCTCCTCGGCTTCCTGACCTACCTGGCCCCGGCCTTGGAGGCGCATGGAGTTCCCACCACCCTGGCAGGCGCGGTGGCGGCCCTGTACGGGGTCGGTTCCATGGCGGCGGCACAGGTGGTCAAGCGGCTCGTCGGGCGGTGGTCTCCCGTCGGCCTCATCGTGGCCGGCGGGGTGCAGATGGCCGTGGCGTATCTGCTCGCCGGGTACAGCCGGTCCACCGGGACGCTCGTCCCGGTCGCCCTGCTCCTCGGGGGCGGGTGGTCCTTCATGCACTCCACGATCCAGTCGTGGGCCACGGCGCTGTCCCCGACGGCCCGCGCAACGGGCGTGGCCATGTTCGGCGTCGCCCTGTACGTCGGCAGCGCCGCCGCCAGCGCCCTGGTCGCCTCAACCGCTCAGACACACGACTACCGGCCCCTGTTCTGGACCGCGGCTTTCCTGACCATCCCCCTGACCGTAGCCGCGGCAGTGGGGCGGGCACGCTATCGCTGAAGCGCGATCCGGTGCCGGAGCATCTGTCCCGGGGGCCGGCTTCCCGGATGCTCCACGCAACCCCGCCTCTGCACTAGTCAGAACAGCAGTGGCCCGGCCGACCAGTTCAAGCGCCTGCGCATTGGCTACGAGATAAGCTCCGACCTCCACTAGAGGGTCCTCCAACTCGTCTGTGTCATCGTCTACTTGAGGCTGAACGAGGGATGTGTCGCGAGGTGCCGATCCGTTGCAGGTGGCGAACGTGGCCGCGGCGCATGCCATTGCCGCTGTAGCGGCGCAACGCGCGTCGCAGCACCCGCCGCTGCCGGCACCGTTCGTCGCACGCGGGGTCAGTTCGCCGAGATCGTGTCCCACCTGACCATTGCTGACGGCCAGGACGATGCAGTTCTGGATGAGATTGAGGCTGACCTGCTCGGCAGACTCCCCCTCACGGCGCGCGTCGTGATGCGGCGTCCTGTCCGCTGCAGTGGCGGCTGTTCCTGCCCGAGGAGTGGGCCTCGGACACCGCTCGCCGGGCCTTGGCCCGCGTTCCGGCGGATGTCACACACCGCGAGAACTGGCGCCTTGCCCTGGACATGCTCGACACGCTGGCAGGCTGGGGCATGAGGCCTCCGGCCGTGGTGGCCGGCGCCCCTACGGCACCAACGCACAGCTGCGGGCGGCATTGTCCGAGCGCGGGCTTGCCTACGTCCTGGCCATCCGGTCGGATGTGAGCGCCCATCCCTTCGAGGCGGAACCCGTGGCCCCGGACCGCAACGGGGAGGTCGGCTGCTGGCCCCAGCCCCGCTACCGGCAGAAAGCACCATCGGTGGCGGACCTGGCCGCCGGCCCAGGACCGCAGGCATTCGCACCGCTCACCTGGCGGCACGGCTTGAAAGGTGAGTTGCGTTCCCGCTCTGCCGCCGTGCGCGTGCGTCCGGCCGGCAAAGCAGTCGAGCGCCCCATCAAAGCGGCTGCCTCGGCCAAACAGGGCTGGTGGGACGGTGTCCTGCCCGACTGCTGGCTGCTGGTCGAATGGCCCGCCGATGCCGAGGCGCCGACCGATTACTGGCTGTCCGACCTGCCGGCCGACACCCCGATCGCCGGCCCGGTCCGTCTGGCCAGGGTCCGCCGGCGCATCGAGCACGACTACCGCGAACTCAAGCACGGCCGGGGCCTGGACCACTGCGAGGGGCGTTCCTGGCCGGACTGGCACCATCACGTCACCCTCGTGACCGCCGCCCACGCCTTCCTCACCGAAGAGCGCCTGGCCCCAAAAGTGCCCGGACCGGTCTCTCCCCCTACCAAGTCCTCGACGCCCTACAGGACGTCTTGAGGTGCTGGACCGGTGTCTGCACCACCTGCCGGCAACCCCTGCCCAGCAGGACACACACAAGGCCGCGATCGAGACAGCCCTAACGGAGTCCCACCAAGAGTTCTGGAGGCGGCCAGAACCAGCGGACCCTCGCCATCGTCTGGTTCGGCAACCGTCTCGGGAACATCTTCGGCCAGGAGTTCTTTGAAGCCACGACGGGGGTCTTTCCGCGAGCGCTGCCCCCTGCAGCTCGATCACTTGTGCTTGTCCGAATCTCGGATGCCGTTCTTGGTGGCTTTCGCGTAGGCCTGCGCGACGGTGAGGCCCTGATAGGCCGCGGCGGAGTGTGGGAGGCCGCCAAGGGGCCAGGGGCTGGCCGGGGCACATTTGACCGTGTCGCCTGCGTTCTCGGTGTGGGCGTCGGTCGTCGCCGCACCGGTGTTCGCCTGGGGCTTGGGGGCCGACGGGCCGCCGTTGGGTTTCAGGTCGGGGCCGACCACCACGTGGATCGAGGTGATGCCGGAGGCAGTGGCGAGCGAGGAGGACGGCAGGCCCAGGGCGCTGGCCACCTGCAGGGCCTCACGTTTGTAGATCGGGTCGGAGGTCGAGTACTCCACCTTGCTCGCGGTCATGCTCGGCGTCGGGTCCCGGTTGACGACGGAATGGGAGAATCCCTTGTCGGCCAGCTCGTTCTGTACTGCGGTCGCGCGACCGGTGGTGCCGGTGCCGTTTTGTACGTGGATCTCGATTGTCGACGAGTACACCGGTTGGTTGGTGGCAGCGGTGGCGTCCGGCGGCGGCTTCGACGTCGAGGTGTCGGCGTCAGCGACTGGTCGTTCGCGATCGCGTTGAAGAGCTGATGCGCGTTCGGCCCCGGCACCAGCCAGGAGGTTGGGTTGTAGGGGTCCTGGGCGACTTGCATGGTCGTGAAGGTGATGCGGTCGGTCGACGTTCGACTGACGGGGGGCAACTCGCTTGGCAGACCTGGGTCATGGCCCTCCGCACGGGGCCGGATCGAGCTCCGTGACCGCTACCGGTGCACTGTCCAGCTAGAGCTTGCTGTTCCAGAGACTGAGGCCGGTGACCGTCCGGATCGCACGGACCGCCTCCGTTTTTCGGTCTCCTGCCCCCTCTCAGCAGGACACGGAAGTCTCGCTCGAGGTCCTGACCTGCGATCGCGAGCGAGGCGACGGGCGCGAACGCACGCGCCGGAAGCAGGGTGTGCGCGGCATGCATCTACCAGGCGTGTCGACGGCTTGAGCTGTTGACGGCCAGGTCCCGTCCCGCTCTTGACATAAGGAAAAGGAATGTAAACCTTCGGTGGCCGCCGGCTGCTGCGCCTTCCTCCAGAGTCATGATCCCTTCGTGTATCAGGACGCAGACCCAACCTGTCCTCAGTGCCAAGTGGCGCTGCCGGCCGCAGACCCCCGATTCAGTGTGTGGTGCCCGGCCTGCGACTGGAACCTCGACCCCGGCGGCGGCGATGGCGACGGGAAGGGCCGGGCTCGTGCGCTGGCCCGGCAGGAGCGGATATTCCATCGAATACTGGCGGACGGAACGGGGGCAGCGGCGCCGAACGCCGCTTGGTACGGCGCGATTGCGCTGGCTACCGCCGTCAACCTGCTCACCGTCGCCCTCGTAGGGACGGGCGTGTGGCTGCTGGTGGCCGGTACCTGGCCCGAGCGGATCCTGGGCGCCGTCGAATTGCTGCTCGCCCTCGTGCTGCGTCCGCGTCTCGGGCAGATGCCCAAGCACACCATCGACCGCGCCGCCGCCTCCACTTTGTATGCGGTCACCGAGAGAATCGCCTCCTGCCTCGGCAGCCGTTCGGTTGATTTGATCGCTGTCGATTCGCAGTACGGCTCCCGCTGCACGACTGTGGGACTGCGCCGGCGTCGGATACTCGTGCTGGGCTTGCCATTGTGGGAGAGCCTTACGGCGGACCAGCGGCTGGCTCTCCTTGCTCACGAAGTCAGCCGTGCCGCAAGGGGAGGCTCCCGCGGCGCCCGTTGGATTCAGACCGCTCTGGACGGGCTGAGCGTCTGGGCCGACGTGCTCAGACCCGGCCCAGACAGGCAGACCGACAGGCAGAACGTCTTTGACGCGCAAGCATTCAGGGCACCCGGCGGCGGCACTCGCCAGGGCAACAGCACCTCGATGGCCAACATGGGCGCGATGCTCGCCAGACCGCTCCAGGAGCTCCTCGCGTACGGCGCACGTCAGACCCATAGCCTGCTGGGCCGTCTGAGTGATCGCTCCGGGGGGCAGGCAGAGTACCGAGCGGACGAGGCAGCCGCCCGAGTCGCCTCCGCTCACTCGGTGGAGGGACTGCTGCGAGCCCTGCTGCTGCGTGAGACAGCGGTCTTCGCACTCGAACGGTCCGCCCGAGGAGAATATGACATTTGGGAAGGTTTGTCTGCCTACTTGGCGTCGGTGCCGGACTCGGAGCGGGAGCGGCGGCTGCGCCTTTCCGGCCTGCGGGGGGACGCGGCCGGCAACGGCTATCCCCCCACCTACCTGCGGATTCAGTACGTCAACAGACTCGCCTACCACGAACCGGGTGTAACGGTGAGCAGCGCTGAGGCCCAGGCGATCGATGCGGAACTACTGCCCGCCCGGGCCTCGATAACCGAGGAACTTCAGGCCAAGGCCTGACGAGACCGCCATCGAAGGCGATCGCCTACGCGCTGCCGGGACTATCACGGCCACCCTTGGGTCGCGGCGCGCCTCTTCCGACTCGCGCGGAAGGGGCTTCAGCGGGTTCGGCACCCGCTGAGCGGCTGGTCGCGGCACAGTCTCTCAGCGTCGCGCGCGAGCGCTGGACGGCTTGACGAGGCGATCGTCGGAGAGACGGGTGCCAGCCTGCTTGACGTACTTCAGCACGGGCGAGACCTCCATGTTCTGCAGCCCGGTCAGGGACCCGGCGCGATCCGAAGTGAACTCGAACAGTTCGTCGAGGTCTCGGCAGTGTGCGACGGCGTGGATGTTCCAGGGGCCGGAGATGGCTGCGGCGAAGGCGATCTCGGGTTCCTGCGCGAGTGTGCGGCCCGCGCTCTTCACCGCCGACGGGTGCACGCGAAGCCAGAGGTGCGCGCGAGCGTGATAGCCCAGGGCCGCTGCGGCGATCTCGACGTCGATGTGGACGACGCGATGTCGGAGCAGAGCCTCAAGGCGTCGCGAGGCGCGTCCCGGAGTGAGGCCGGCGGCTGCGGCGAGATCGACGAGACTGGCGCGGCCGTCCGCAGCAAGCGCATCGAGCAACTTCTCGTCCTGGGGTGTGAGGCGCAGTGGCTCGCGCGTGACGACCGGGGACTCGGTGAAAGGGGGTCCGCCGCTCCCCAGCGCTGCTTCCTCCTGCGGGGACAGTGTGCCCTGCAGGGCGGACCAGTAGTGGCCGCGGCCTCCGAGGAACTGGCGGAGCATGGCGAAGGCGTTGATGTCGATCACCGCCGCGGTGCGGGGAAGCCGCTGCCCCAGGAGGTCCTCGCGTTGTTCCCGCGTCCGGGATTGCGTCGCGCAGGTGACCTCGCAGCCCGCCGCACCCAGGGCCACCCAGTTGATGTCGTCACGCTGGGCGAGCGCGTCGGCGATCGCCGCGACACTGCCGGGACGGCAGCGTAGCCGCACCAGCCACCTGCTCTGCCCCAGGGCACCCGGGTTCACCACGCCGGCCACGCGGATGACGCCGTCGGCGCGCAGGCGGCGATACCGGCGGTTGACGGCGCCCTCCGTCAGGCCGAGGGCCGTCGCGATCGCGGCGAACGAAGCCCGCGGAGCGATCTGCAACGCACGAATGATTCGCACATCATCGGGCTGAATCGAAGCGGATTCCGTCATGAGCACCCGTGCCATGTCGCCAATCCTACAAACGAGCCCGCGTAGCTCGCCTGTGATGCGCTGCGGACGAAACAGTTGAACCGCACGGGTTGAAGGGCCGCGGCAGCGGGCACCGCCTTGCGCCGATCCCGGGGCCTCGACCGATGCCCGTACGGAGTCCAACGCTCGAAGAACGGAGATGACGCTGTATGTCATCGACCTCCACCGAACAACACCCACCGACCGCTCTCATCGTCGGGGCCTCGCGCGGCCTCGGTCACGCGATGGCGGCGGAGTTCCTCGACCGGGGCTGGAACGTCGTCGGCACCGTTCGCGACACCACTGCCCGAACGCCGCTGCACGATCTCGCGGGCCACGCCGACGGGAGGGTGGCCATCGAGCATCTCGACATCAACGACCCGGGCCTCCTGCCCCCGCTGCACGAACGTCTGGCGCACCGTCGACTCGACGTGCTCTTCGTCAATGCGGGCACGACCAACAGTGAGCAGACGCCCATCGGCGCGGTTGCGACGGCCGACTTCATCGATGTGATGGTCACCAACGCGCTCGGCCCCATGCGCGTCATCGAAGCCCTCGAAGACCTGGTGTCCCCTGCGGGACTCATCGGGGCGATGTCCTCCGGACAGGGCAGCATCACGAACAACAGGACGGGAGGCCGCGAGGTTTACCGCGGGAGCAAAGCAGCCCTGAACATGTTCCTGCGGAGCTTCGCGGCCCGGCAAGGTGAGACGCAGCGCTCCTTCGTGCTCATGGCGCCGGGCTGGATACGCACCGCCCTGGGGGGTCCGGACGCGCCGTTCACCATCGAGGAGACCGTCCCCTTGCTGGTCGACGTCCTGCTCTCCCGACTGGGCACGCCCGGCCTGGCGTATCTGGACCGCTTCGGCCAGACCGTCCCCTGGTAGCCGCTGCGGCCCACCCCAGCTCGCCGCTCACCGGCTGGGAGCGGCCTCAAGGAGGAGATCGTGCCGATCATCGCCATCGAAGAACACTGGAGCATGCCGGATCTGACGGCTGCCCTCCGGGCCCTGCCGCACCCGGCTCCCCCCCCCGTGTGCCAGCCCCCGCGGGCAGGCACATGGAGGCGGCATCGGGGCAACAGGTATCGCCTCGGTTCGGGGGTTGACGGGGCCAACTTGTCTGTTACGGTCATTGACGGACGTACGAAAGTCACGGTCCGGTAGGTAGTCCGGATGGCGGTCACTCGCTCGTACGGTGCCCGTTGAGGCACGTCCGGTGCGTCCCTTTTCGTTTCATGATCGAGAAGGGACACAACTGTGTCGGATCTGCATGTCATCATCGCCGGGGGCGGCCTGGGCGGCCTTGCTCTCGCACAGGGGCTCCAGCGGACAGGGATCGGCGTCGCCGTCCACGAGAAGGACCCCGGCCCCGACTTCCGCAACCAGGGCTATCGCGTCCGCATCAATCCGGACGGCATCACCGCACTCAAGGCGCTGCTGACGCCGCAGGCGTTCGAGGTGTTCGCCGCCACCGCCGGAACCCCCGGGGCGCGGATGGACTCCTTCGACCACCGGCTGGGCCTGCTGCACGCGCAGGAGCTGCTGGGGGTGAAGGACCTGCCGGGCGGCGGGCACCTGGCGGTCAACCGCTGGACGCTGCGTCAGATCCTGCTGGCCGGACTGGAGAAGTCCGTGCACTACGGCTCCGCGCTGACCCGCTACGAGACCAATCGGTCGGGCACGGTGACCGCGCACTTCGCGGACGGGACCAGCGCCACCGGGGACGTGCTGATCGGTGCCGACGGGGTCAACTCGGCAACCCGAAGGCAGCGTCTGCCCCAGGCCCAGGTCGTCGACGCGGGGCTGCGGCTGCTGTACGGCAAGGTCCCGCTCACCGGCGATGCGGCCCGGGAGCTGGTCCCCTCCGAGCTGTTGGGCCTGTGGACCACCGTGATCGGCCCGCAGCGGCGCTTCCTCGGGCTCGCACCGGTGCAGTATCGCGAGCCGCAGCACGCGGTGGCCGCGAGGCTGGCTCCCGGGATCGAGCTCAGCGACGACAGCGACTACCTCGCCTGCGTCTTCGGCGGCCGCCGCGAGCAACTACCCTGCACCGATGAGCAGTTGTTCGCCATGAGCGGCGCCGAGCTCCAGGCGACGACCCTGTCGCTGCTGGAGGGCTGGCACCCCAGGCTGGCCGAGATCGTCTCCCACCAGGACCCGGCCTCTATCTTCCCCGTCTCGGTCCGCTCCAGTGTGCCCGTCACCGCCTGGGAAACGAACGCGGTCACGCTCCTCGGCGACGCCATCCACGTCATGAGCCCCGCCATCGGCGTGGGCGCGAACACCGCGCTGCGCGACGCCCGCGTTCTCACGTCCCGCCTCGTCGAGGTCACCGCCGGGCGACCGCTCACCGACGCCCTACGGGCCTACGAGGACGAGATGCGTGACTACGGCTTCGACGCCGTCCGCGAATCGGCCGAGCGTGGTCACCGCCTGGTCGGCCAGGAACGGCTGCCCGCACCGCAGTCGCCACCGACAGACAACGCCCACCAGCAACACTGACCGGACCGCCCAGGCCCAGCCTCAGCCGGTGCAGGACCCCTGGCTGCTGTCGGGCCCCCTCCGAACCTGACAGCAGCCCGGACATCGCCGGAACCACTCACCCACCGTGGGCGCTACCAGGCCCCTGCCGCGCCGGCCTCCCGCTCGCAGTCACGCCGGTCGGGATGCGGGTCGGTTCCCGGCAGTTCCGCATGTCCCAACGCCTGAACCGGAGAACTCATGCCCGTCCGCACGGCGGGACGGGCGTCTATCGGGCCCGGCGCGGGATGATGAAGCCGCTCACGGGTTTGGGCTCCTGGTCACCGGGCTTATGCTGCTGAGCGCGCTTCCAGCCCGCCCACCAGGCGGACGTCCCGCGGGTCGATCCACTCGGTCATGCTGCTTCCCTTCGCTCCTCTACCGGCGTTACGCGTGCCGGGCGCTCGCCTCGGTGAGGCGGATGCGACAGCGCTCTGTGCGCGCAGTTCAGCCAGCCGACGCTGATAGACCGGGCCGGCGGCGTGCGCTCCCCTGGCCTCGCTCGGTGTGGCCTGCTCGATGAGGTGGTGGGAGAGCGCCTCGAAGTGGGCCGGCCAAGCGGTAGGCGGCCGTGCTGGTGCGACCATCGCGTGGCCCGGGCCCGAGAAGCCGACCACCTTCGCTGGGGCCCGGACCGGTGGGCCTTCATGGCCCCCTGGGCAGAGGCGGTCGCAGATCAGACTGCCAGGCGCCGGATGGCGACTACGGCCGCATCGTCGCCGAGGTGCCCCTGGACATGGGCCAGTAGGTCATCTCGAAGAAAGCGCAGGAGTTCGTCCGGGTCGTCCTTGGTCCACTCGGCCGCACGTTCGGTGAACGGATAGAAGAGCCCGCCCGGATCGCGTGCCTCGATGACGCCGTCTGTGTAGAGAAGCAGCAGGTCGCCGGCCTCGAACGGGAACGTCTGGACCTCGTAGGCGGCGCTGCCGAAGGAACCGCCGAATCCGATCGGAAGATGGGTCGGGTCGGGCGTGAGCGGGGTGATGCGAGTCCCTCGCAGGAGCAGCGGCGGCGGGTGCCCGCAGTTGATGAGGTGAACGACCGGATCGTGGTCGGGGATGTCGAGCAGGATCGCGGTGGCGAAGTCCTCATTGGTGTCCTGCTCTTCCTCCGCCCGCCACTGGCTGGTGTCCCAGCACAGCGCGGCGTCCAGATGGATGGCGAGTCGAGACAGGGTGGCCTGCCGGTGGGCGGCGGCGCGAAAGGCGCCGAGCAGCAGGGCGGCGTTGTTGATCGCGGCGAGTCCGTTGCCGCGCACGTCGCCGATGAGGAGCCGGGTGCTGCGGTGGTCGGTCCGCGCGGCCGCGTACAGGTCTCCGCCCAGATCGGCTTCTTCCTCGGCGGGCATGTACAGGCTGGCGATCCGCAGCGGGCCGGTGCGGGCGGGCAGTGGCTGCAGCAGCACGCTCTGCGCCGCCTCGGCGACGGACTGAACCCGGCGCAGCTGGCGTTCGCGCCGGTCCCGCATCACGCAGATGCCGACACAGACGGCCGAAACCACGATCAGAGCGATGATCTGCGCCTGGATGTTGGCGGTGGACAGGCCCTCTCTCAGCACGCCGATCAGCACCTGGGCCGCCACCGCCAGCGCTCCCATCAGCGCCGTCACCCGGGCCCCGGCGAACGCCACGGTGATCGCCGGCGCCGCAACCAGCAGTGGCCCGAGGTGGATGTGCGGCGGAGCCAACACGTCCACCACACAGACCGTGACGATCAACCCGATCGGGATCACCATCAGCGCGGGTGCGAGCCCCGGTTGCCACACGCGCCGGAGATCCACCCAGGTTCGAAAGGCCATCCACCAAGCCTTCCACTCGCCCCCGCATCCGGAGATCCGCCGCTCCGCAGGTACGGGGTTCCGGCCGCTGGAGCCGCGAACCCGCCAGCTGCCCGAGGGCGCGCCTTGGGAGGCGTCCCGGCCGCTGGCCCATCGGGTGCTCGCTCAGTACCTGGCGTGGGCGCCGGCCCTGGCGGACCGTTGCGTCTTCGCGGCGCCGGTGGTGGACGACGGGGCCCGGCTCGTCACCGGCGAAGTGCTGCGCGGCGTGCAGCAGCAGCGCGCGCACCACGCCGGGGTTCTGGTCCGGCTGCGGACGCCGGACGACGTGCCCCAGGCGCTGGGCGGACCGCTGCTCGGCGGGCTCGGGTGCCGGATCACCTGCGCCGGGATGAGCCCTGCCGACACCGCCGACCTCGCGTCCGTGTGGGACACGGAACGGGTCGAGACACGCATCACACCAAATGTTCTGTTATCAGGTGAATGGTGCGAAAGGTAGCTGGTTACTCCGACAGAAGACCCCCAAAGAATGGAGACCGTCCCATGGTGATCAAGAAAATGCACGACATGGGCATCCGCAGCGAGCACGCCTACATCGCCGGCCTGGCCTCGATCGGCCTGAGTTTCGTCTCCTGGTGCACAAGCCTCAAGGCCGAGAAGGCCGGGGTCGAGCGTGCCGACCGGTGGGGCATCTTCGTCGGCGAATGGGCGCCGACGTTCATCGGCCTCGGCCTCGCGCTCTCCCACTACGAACAGCAGGAAGGCACCCTCAGCGGCTCCCTGCACGCGGTGAAGAACGCCAGCTGACGAAGGCGCCGGACCGCGCCCGCCATCGACCGTGCGGCGGGCGCTCGGCCGCTCAGGGCCCGGGATGGGAGGCAGCTGCCTTCAGCTTCCAGCCGCTGCCACTGCAGGCCCGCGCAGGGGCGGGAACCGGCGCCCCGGCCGCTCTCTCGACGACTCCTCCGCCCGTCGAACAACGCCCGAAGGCACCCGAACGGCGGCCAACCGCGGTGGAAGGCATCGACGGTGACCTGGAGCCTGCTGCCCGCCGGGGCGGCGGCGCAGCCTGGGCCGGCTTCCGCGCCCAGCTCGCCGTCCGCGAGAACGGGCGGGTGCTGCTGCGCTCACGCCAGGCCACCGACATGGCGGACGCCTTCACCGAGATCCGGGCGGCCGCGCTCGCGCAGCTGCCCGCGGGCACCGACCTCGACGGCGAGCTGATCCGTGTGGAAGGACGGCCGGCTGGCGCTCGAGCGGCTGCAGCTGCGCCCCGCGGCGCGCCCGCTCCGGCCGAGGGGGGCACACCCCCGACCCGCGCCGCCAGGTCGCTCCGTCGCCGGAAGCGAACGTGTCCACGGACGCAGCGGTGGTGTCCAGGCGCCGGTCCGGCACGGCGCACCGGCCGTCGCTCAGCGGATGGGCCAGCACCCGCGGCGCGTGGCCATGCTCATCCAGCCGGAGCGCGGACAGGATGGGAGAGGGCGGCGCCAGCCAACGAACCATCGTGTGTGGCATCCGCGGTCCCGTCAGTGGCCGTGAAACGGGTACCCAGGTGCCCTCGGCAGGCGCCGGGGCAGAGCCGAAGGGGGTGTACGCGGCCTTCAGGGGCCCTCGACCGTCGGCCGCGTGCTCGCGTCCCCTTCCGGCCAGGGTGAGGACGGCGCGGCCAGCCCGGCACCGACGGGATGCTGTGGGTGCGGAGCCGAAAGTCATCAACGCGGAGGGTGAGGGTAAACGACAGTGGCCCCAACCGATCGCACGGAAGTGATGCCCTGCCATGGTCGAAACCCAGGACGTCGTCGAACTCATCCTTCAGGACCACCGGCGCATGGAGGACCTGTTCCGGCTGATGCGCAGCGTCGAGGCCGACCGGGCCGCGGCGCTTCAGGAGTTCGCGGACCTCTTGATCGCCCACGCGCTGGCTGAGGAAGCCAAGGTCTATCCCGCCCTGAAGAGGTACAAGAACATCGACGACGAAGAGGTGGAACACGGCGAGCACGAACACAACGAGGGCAATCAGGCCCTCCTGGACCTCCTGGAGGTGAAGGAGGTCGGCTCGGATGAGTGGGACTCCAAGCTGGAGGAACTGGTGGAGGCCGTTACCCACCACGCCGACGAGGAGGAACGCACCATTCTCAACAGCGCGCGTGAGAACGTGGCGATGGAACGACGCGAGGAGCTGGGCGCGGCGTTCTGGGAGGAGCGCGAGCGTCAATTGAAGGCCGGCTGCGGCTCGGCCGACCACGTGCGCCGCATCGTCAACTCCTGACCTCGCCCCAGCGAAGGGCGCCCCACGCCTGCCTCGGCCCCCAGGACTCGCTTCACTGCCCGGCCGAGGCTGGCTGGCGACGTCGGCGCGATCCCCAGGCGCTCGCCGACCTCGTCGACCGGCAACGGCCCATCGTGGTGGGCCGTGTACTGGTTGCGTCGGCCGACCCGGTCCTTGGCAGATAGCCGCGCGTGGTTGGTCAAAAGGTCCACCGCCGGCTCTGGTGGTCCATGGTGATCGAAGCCCTTACCTCCTCAGTGCCTGTCAGTGCCCGGCTCGGGCCCGGGTCCGGTCAGGCTGAGGTTTTCGACTGCGGCTCGGGGCCTTGGGTGCGCAGTTGCTCGTTGATGCGCTGGGCTTCTTCGAGCTGGTCTTCGAGGACGATGATGCGGCAGGCAGCGTCGATGGGGGTGCCCTGGTCGACGAGTTCGCGGGCGCGGGCGGCGATGCGCAGTTGGTAGCGGGAGTAGCGGCGGTGGCCGCCTTCGGAGCGCAGAGGTGTGATCAGGCGGTGTTCGCCGAGGGCACGCAGGAAGGCGGGGGTGGTGCCGAGCATGTCGGCGGCCCGGCCCATGGTGTAGGCGGGGTAGTCGTCATCGTCGAGGTGGTCGGCGGGACGGGCTGCGGCTGGGGGCATAGACCTCTTCTTCCGGGGACGCATCGGGGGGCCCGGGTGCCGTGCTGGCACCCGGGCCCCGAGCTTGCAACACCATCTACCGGCTCATCGTGCCGGTCTTGTAGGTCCGCAGGTTCCGCCTGGGAGGGCGGGGCTGCGGGGATCGTGAATGCGTGACCGGGGACCACCTTCCAATCCGGGGCCTGCGTAGCCGGGCGGACGGCTTCCTCGCCCGGGCGATCCTGATGGCGTCTCGCTCCTAACCTTCGGTTACTTGGCGTGTACTGCTGGATATCGCGGGTACTGCTCACGGCCCCCTGCGGGGCCGCGTCCTGCTCGACCTGCTTGCACGGCAGTTCGTGTCTGCCGTGCCCTCTCGACTTCCTGGGTACGACCACAACAGTAACTCCGCGACCAGCCAATGTCTACTGCTGTGATGACAGGTTTTCTCAAGGGCTGATGCGCACACACTTGTCTCAGGTACACCCGAAAGAGTGCTGTCCCGGGTTGCTTCCCGGCTCGGGGGGGGCATGTGCTGAGCCGGGAGGCGCAACCGATCCAGGGTGGGGTGGCAGCGCATGACCGATATGAAGACGACCCGCATCGCAGGCCGCCGGGGCCCCTGCCGGGATTGAGGGCGATAACCCCGCCGGTGTCGCTCGCGCCCGGAACGTCGCCCGCGCCTTTACGGAAGGCCTGGATCCGCCTCCGGCCTCTGAGACGGCGGAATCCCTCGCTCTCTCGCCACCAACGCCCTCGCCACGGCGGCGACCGCTACACCCTCCGACTCGGCGCCTCCGGGGAGGCGGTGCACGTCGCCGCCCCGACCCCAACCCGTCACCCCCGCAAGAACGTGCTCCCGACCTCAACGGTCGCGCCGGCGGGTTCGGTTGGCCCATGGTCCGCCGCCTCACCCGCGAGGCGACCATCACTCCTGGCACCGGGCGAAGCAAGTTGGGTTCCGACGTCGCCCGTTCCGGCGTCGCGCGTGAAGCGGCACATCGGTCAGTAGGGGGCGGCACCCGTGGGGCCGGCGAAGTCCGTAAGGGCGTCGAGCCGGGCGGCGAGGCCGGGGTGGCCGGTGGTCAGGTGGGGGCGGGTGGCACTCAGGGGGCGAAGGAGGGCGGCGGGGTCGTCGTCGGCGAGGGCTGCATTCAGCTGCCTGAGCGGGGAGAGCGCGGCGGCCGGAAGGTCGGTGAGAGCGGTGATCTGGCCGGCGATGCGGCGCAGGTCGGCGGCGTTGCGGCGGGCCCAGGTGACCGCGCTGCGTTCGGCGGCGCGGTGGTCGCGGGTGGCCTGGACGCGTTGCTCGGCGGTGGTGCCTGCGGGTCCGGGCCGGCCTCGCAGGTAGCGGCGTTCGGCGGCCTGGCGGCTGGCGACGCCGAGGGGGTGGGCGAGGTCGGCCCAGCTTGCGCCTGCGTGTCGGGCGGTTTCGATCAGGCCGGTTTCCCATCCGGCGAGCTGCTCGCGCACCTGTCGTAGCAGCAGCAGGGAGGCCAGGGCCTGCTCCGGGCCGGCGTCGGGGACATCGGGAGAGCTGGGGGCCTCGTGCCGGGCGGCGCGCAGGGCGTCGTCTATGGCGTGCAGGGCCGCCGCAGCGGCGAGAAACGATGCCGGGCCACGAGGGCGAGGACTGGATGGGGTCGGCCGGTCGGCTGCTGTCACGGGCACCTCCCTCGGATGGTCATCTTTCGGATGACGCTCTTGTTTGTCATCCATTGGATGACATGTTACAACGGTTTCAGTGAAGCGCATTGGCAGCAACTGCCCGAACCTTCTGGAGGTGTTCTCGATGTTGATGCGCACCGACCCCTTCCGTGAGCTCGACCGGCTGGCCCAGCAGCTGATGGGCCCGGGCACCTGGTCGCGGCCGTCCGCGATGGCGATGGACGCCTACCGCGAGGGTCACGAGTACGTGGTGGCCTTCGACCTGCCCGGTGTCAGCGCGGACGCGATCGACATCGACGTCGAACGCAACATGCTGACCGTCAAGGCCGAACGCCGGCCCGTGGCCAAGGGCGACGACGTGCAGATGGAACTCTCCGAGCGGCCGCTGGGCGTCTTCTCCCGCCAGATCGTGCTCGCGGACACGCTGGACACCGAGCAGATCAAGGCCGACTACGACGCTGGGGTGCTCACGCTGCGCATCCCGATCGCCGAGCGCGCCAAGCCCCGCAAGATCGCCGTCGGCTCGGGATCCGACCGCAAGGAGATCTCCGGCTGAGCCGGACGATGCCGACCGAACGGCGGCGGAGGACGGGCGCCTGATCTCCCCTCACCCGTCCTCCGCCATCCACGGGAGCGGACTCGAAGAAGGGTGGCGACGGACGTGATCCGGCCACAGGAAGCGTTCGTGGAACATGTGAGGGAACGCGGGGAGTACGACAGCCTGCCAGAAGCAGAACGCGCGGCCCGCATGATGCTCGCCTGTTCGGCGCACACCTGGTCGGGGAGGTGCGCGCCGAGCCGGCCGCGCGCCTGCCGGAAGACGTCGCCCTGATCCTCCTCCACCCGCTGCGAGGCAGAGAACCCCTGCCACCGGAGCGGTTCCTGCGCGCGACCGCCGTCTGGACCGAAGGGGCCGCCGAGCAGACCGCCGCCCGGGACGTCAGCGCCGTCCTCAGCACGGTCGCCGACGCTGCCGGCGACGGCCTGCTGGGCCAGATCCTGGTCCAGCTCCCCGCCGGCCACGACCCGGTTGTTCCGCCATGTCTACGGCCGGGCGAAGTCCGCCACCCAGTTCATCCCGGGCTGGCCGTACTCCTTCGTCGCCGTCCTGGAGCCCGGCGCGACCTCGTGGACCGGGATTTTGGACGTGGTCCGGCTCGGACCCGAGGACGATGCGACCGCGGTCATCCCCGCCCAGCTCCGTGCTGTGGTGGAACGGCTTATCGTGGCCGGGCAGTGGACGCCTGGGGACCCGGACATCTGGATCGTCATGGACGCCGGTTATGACGTCACCCGTCTGGCCTGGGTATTACGCGATCTCCCGGTCGAGCTGGTCGGCCGAATCCGCGGCGACCGGGTGATGCGGCTGCCGAAGCCGCCCCGCGTCTGCAACCCCAAGGGCGGACATCCCCCCAAGCACGGGCCGGAGTTCCGCTTCGACAAACCCGAGACCTGGCCCGAACCGGCGATCACCACGGCCACCGACACCCCCAACTACGGCAAGGCCGAAGCTCAGGCGTGGGACCGGGTCCACCCACGGCTGACCCACCGCTCGGCCTGGCTGGAGCACGACGGCGAACTCCCCATCATCGAAGGAACCTTGGTCCGCCTCAAAGTCGAGCACCTCTCCAAGGAGCGGGAGGCGCCGCCAGTCTGGCTGTGGTCATCGAAGACCGGGGCCGCCCCGGCGGACGTGGACCGCTGGTGGCAGGAGTTTCTGAGGAGATTCGACCTGGAGCACACTTTCACGTTCGGAAAACAGACGCTCGGCTGGACCACCCCGAAAGTGCGTACCCCGAGGCAGCAGACCGCCGGACCTGGCTCTTGGTCGTCGCGCATGCCCAGCTCAGGCTCGCCCGGCCGCTGGCCGCCGACCTCCGCCGGCCCTGGGAGAAGCCGGCCAGGCCTGAACGCCTCACCCCGGCCCGGGTCCGCCCGGGGTTCAGGAACATCCGAGCTCACCTGCTCTGCCCGGCCCGTGTTCCCCAACCTCGTGGCGCTGGTCCCGGACGGCCGCCCGGGACCAAGAACCGCCGTCCCGCACCCCGCTACGCCGTGGGCAAGACCGTCAAACGTCCCGAGACCCTCAAGGCCATCGGCAGACCTGGTAGGTCCTGGTACATAAAGAACAAGCTCAGGGGCTGGCGGTCGCGTCAGCGCTGGCGACTAACGGCGGCGCTGGACGACGTGACCGAGGGGATCGTCTGTCAGCGCCAGGCGAGCGGTGATGCGTTTGCCGACCGGTTCCCGCATTGCCTCGAAGCCCTGGCAGACTGCCATGACGATCTCCAGGCCGTGTTGCCCCACCCGGCCCGCCTCCGCGGCGCGCGCCATCGGCAGCTCCGGATCGCAGTCCCACACCTGGATCTCGACCAGCTCACCGGCGACGCGCAGGTCAAGCAGGATGGGGCCGGCGGCGTACTTGCAGGCGTTGGTGACCAATTCGCTCACCACCAGCTGCGTCAGTTCCAGGGCTCGTCGGGAGACTGCGACGCCGTGCTCGGTGCGCATCCGGGTCAAGAACCCGACGGCCAGATCGCGTGCCTCGGCGATGCAGGAGCCCTGCCCCTCGAAGGCTGCCGAGGCGTGCAGGTGGCTATCCATGGGGTGGAATGCCATGGTGTCCTCGCCCAGTAGGGCCCGTTTCATCCGCGTCACCTTCATTCGTCGTTCGTCCAGGACCGCCTACCCGTGATCGACTCGGAAATCCCCTTGGACACACCGGGAGGCTGTTGGCTACGCCACATCTGGTGTCGCTCGTGCGATGCCGGGCAGTGGTTCGAGTGGACACGTCGGGACCCTCACGGATTCCGACGGCCCCAGCATCGCTCCGGCCGCCTACTGCCAGCTCACACCTTTCCCGGTGGCCGCCCGGCCGGCTTGGGGGCAGGGCGCCCCTCGCCTCGTCTCCCCCATGCCGGGGGAAGCCGCGTCGGACCCCTTGTAGAGGTCGGGTGTGGACCCTGGGGCGATTCGATGCGCTACCGGAGCAGTGGCCAGAGCTTGAGAGACTAACGACATGGATACCGTTCGCAGGAACAACGTCACCGTCACCGGCAACCCGCAGGGGCGCCCAGTGGTGCTGGCCCACGGCTTCGGCTGCGACCAGAACATGTGGCGGCTGACCGTCCCTGCGCTGGCCAAGGACTATCGGGTCGTGCTGTTCGACTACGTGGGGTCGGGCCGCTCGGAACCGTCCGCGTTCTCGGAGGACCGTTACTCCTCCCTGGACGGCTACGCCCGTGATGCGGTGGAGGTGTGCGAGGCGCTCGACCTGCGCGACGCGGTGTTCGTGGGGCACTCGGTCAGCGCGATGATCGGAGTGCTGGCCGCCGGCATGGCCCCCGGGCGAATCGGCGCGCTGGTGATGGTCGCCCCCTCCCCGCGCTACATCGACGACGAGGGCTACCGGGGCGGGTTCAGCGCCGAGGACATCGACGAACTGCTCGCCTCGCTGGAGTCCAACTACCTTGGCTGGTCGGCGGCGATGGCCCCGCTCATCATGGGCAACGCCGAGCGGCCCGAACTCGGCGAGGAACTCAGGAACAGCTTCTGCGCCACCGACCCCGACATGGCCCGTGTCTTCGCCCGTACCACCTTCCTGTCCGACTCACGGGACGACCTGAAAAACGTGGCGGTGCCGACCCTGGTGCTGGAATGCACCCAGGACGTCATCGCGCCGCGGGAGGTGGGCGCCTTCGTCCACCAGGCCGTCCCCGGCTCGACGCTGGTCACCCTCGACGCCACCGGGCACTGCCCCCACCTGTCCGCGCCCGAGGCCACCAATGAGGCGATATTGGAGTTCTTGGCGGCTCTGCGGTGATGTGCCGCACCGGGCAGCAGCCCGACCCGCACGAGGCCGAAGACGCGAAGGCGTCGGATGCGGCGTTCGCAGCGCTGCTGGAGGACAGCGCCGAGGAACTGTACGAGTCCGCGCCGTGCGGATACCTGTCCACGCTGATGGACGGCACCATCGCCAAGGTCAACACCACACTGCTGACCTGGCTGGGCCTGGACCGCGAGGCCGTGGTGGGCCGGATGAGGTTCACCGACCTGCTCACCGTCGGCGGCAAGCTGTACCACGAGACCCACTTCGCGCCGCTGCTGCGCATGCAGGGCGAGATCAGCGGCATCGCCCTGGAAATCAAGCAGGCCGGTGGCGGCCGCATGCCCGTGCTGGTCTCCTCGGGGGTCAAGCACGGAAGCATGGGCGAACCTCTGCTGATCCGCACCACCATCTTCGACGCCCGCGACCGCCGCGCCTACGAAGAGGAACTCCTGCGCGGCCGGAAGGCGGCCGAGGAGGCACGCAAGCAGGCGGAGGCCGACCGGGCCCGGCTGCAGGACGCCCTCGCCGTGCTCCAGCAGTCGCTGCTGCCCGACAGCCTGCCGCAGGTCCCGGGCGTGGAGACGTCCGTCTACTACCACACCGCCTCTCCCGACCGGCTCGGCGGAGACTTCTACGACGTCTTCCCCGTCGACGGCAAACGCTTCGCGTTCTTCCTCGGCGACGTGTGCGGCAAGGGTCCCCAGGCCGCCGCGCTGACCTCACTGACCCGCTACACCCTGCGCGCCGCCGCCCTGCACGACCCCGACCCCGTCGCCGCTCTGACCACCCTGAACAAGGTGCTCCACGAGCGCTACTCGGGCAGCGGCGACCCGCGCTACTGCACCGTCATCTTCGGCACCCTTGAGGCCGACCCTGCCACGGGGCAGACAACCGTCCGCCTCGTGTCGGGCGGCCACCCGCCGGCCCTGGTCCTGCGCGCCGACGGCACGGCCGACTACCTGCCGACGCCCGGCGGCCTGCTGGTCGGTGTCCTGCCCGAGGCCCGCTTCGCCACCGCCACCACCACCCTCGGCCCCGGGGACACCCTCCTGCTCTACACCGACGGCCTCACCGAAGCACGCACCGGGACGGACCGCACCAGCCTCTACGGGGACGAGAGCCTGCTCGCCTTCGCGACCAGCCACGCCGGCAAACCACCACACGCCGTCATCCAGGCCCTGACCGACCTGCTCGACAGCTTCGGCGACGGACTCGACGACGACACCGCCCTGCTCGCCCTTGGCATCCCCGCCTCCAACCTCAGGACCAGAAGCGACGAATGAGCCCACTGAAGATCACCACCCGAGACGCCACAACCGGTCCCGTCTGGGAGATCAGCGGCGAACTCGACTACACCACCGCCCCCGAACTGCTTGACCAGCTCACCACCCTGGCGCTCAGGCCGGGCCAGCGCCTCGTCCTGGACCTGGCCGGCATGGACTTCTGCGACTCCAGCGGCATCAGCGCCCTGATCGCCGCCCGCAACCACGCCCACGCCGGACAGGCCGACGTCGCACTCGCCGCGGTCCCCGCGCATACGCTGCGCGTGCTCCGCATCGTCGGCCTCGATCAAATCTTCCCGCTCTACCCCGACAGCGCCACCGCCACCAGGTGACAGGTCGGCCACATCAGGTGAACAGCAGATCTTCGAGCGAACAGCGACTCGTGACTCCTCCCAGGCTGATTCCTCACCAGGCAGGAGCGCCTGCGGCCACGGGGGCCGGTGCGGATGTGCTGGTATGGAAGGGCCCAGTTCCCATCTACCTGCCGTAAGGGAGTTGAGGCCCGACGAACGGCGCTGGTCGCGCCACCGGCAGCCTCCTCTCGGCACGTCCCGACTTTCTGGCTGGCCCCGCGGACAAGGTGAAGCCCGCTGCGCTGCGCAGCGGGCTTCACCGGACGGTGCCAGTGCTCAGTTCGTGGTGAGCAGGCCTTCACGCAGGCGGGTCAGGCAGCGCGACAGCAGCCGGGAGACGTGCATCTGGGAGATGCCCAGGCGTTCGCCGATCTGGGCCTGGGTGAGTTCCTCGACGAACCGCATGTGGATGATCTGCCGGTCCCTCTCGTCGAGTTCGGCGATCAGGGGGGCCAGGGCGTGGAAGTCCTCCACGAGCTCCAGGGCGGTGTCCTCGGTGCCGATGAAGTCCTGCAGCGCGGCCTCGCCGTCCTCGCTGCCGCCGATCGTGGCGTCCAGGGAGGAGGAGTTGTAGCCGTTGGCGGCCAGGCGCGCCTCGCGCACCTCTTCCTCGGGCAGGCTCATCAGCTCCGACAGCTCCTTGACCGTCGGGATGCGGCCCAGGCGGCTGCGGAGTTCCTCCGTCGCCTTCGCGAGCTGGACGCGGGCCTCCTGCAGGCGGCGCGGCACGTGCACGGCCCAGGTGGTGTCGCGGAAGAACCGCTTGATCTCGCCGACGATGTAGGGGATGGCGAAGGAGGTGAACTCCGCCTCCCGGGACAGCTCGAACCGGTCGATGGCCTTGATCAGGCCGATCATGCCGACCTGGACGATGTCCTCCGTCTCCTCCGGCCCACGGCTGCGGAACCGGCCGGCCGCGTAACGGACCAGGGACATGTTCATCTCGATCAGCGTGTTACGGGCGTAGCTGTACTCCGGGGTGCCTTCCTCCAGCACTGCCAACTGCTCGAAGAACAGGCGTGACAGCTCCCGGGCGTCCTTCGGCGCCACCTTGGAGGGGTCGGCAACTTCGGGCAGCTCGGTTATCTGCGTGTCCGTTGCCGGCGTGGTCATGAGCGCCATGAAGATCCCCTCCCAAGGTCGAGTCAGTGCCGCGGCCGGCCGCCAAGCGAGCCGACGAGGCGTCGGTTACCCCCTCATTTTCCATCCATGCCTGTCTTCCCACGAACCGGGGGTTCCGGCTGTGACCTGTGCCGTCGACGGCCGGCAGGCCGTGTTCCTGGGCCAGTCAGGAGACGTGGCGCAGCGGCGCGGTGGCGGCGGGGCCGACCGCGCCGAGACCGAACTTGGCGCGGATGCGGTCCATGGCCGCTTCGGCGAGGAGCCGGGACTCTCGGGCGCGGTCCAGGCTGATCTGCTGAGTGACCTGGTCGGCGGCGATCAGGTCCTCGCCCCGCAAGGTCATGCCGGTCAGCCGGGCCCGCTGGAGGCTGGCAGCGTCCATCAACTGGTAGACGAGGGTGCGCAGGTCGTCGTCGTGAGCCGAGGCCTCCGCCAGGCGGCGGGTCTTGTACGAGGTGGTGCCGCCCGCGAAGCGCAGGGTCAGGGTGAGTGCCCGGGCCACCTGGCCGCGGCGCCGCAGCATGACGGCGAGCTGGATGACGAGGTCGAGCAGGACGGCCCGGACGACGGCCCCGTCCAGGGTGTGGTGGGTGAAGCGGTGCCGCACGGTGGCGGAGGCGGGCAATGCGCGCGGGACGACAGGGCGCGGATCGATGCCACGGGCGCGGTCGGCGGCGAGGCGGCCGACCTTCTTGCCGAGTAGGCGCTGCACGGTCGCCGGCGAGGCGCCGGCGAGCAGCCCGACGCAGTGGATGCCGTAGTCGCTCAGGACGGCGGCCTTACGCGGGCCGATGCCGTGCAGCGCCTCCACCGGGAGCGGCCCGAGCCAGTCGGCGACCTGGTCCGCGGCAATAGCAACCCGAGAGAGACACCCACTGCCCCCGGCAACCGCGGGGCTGCGTGCTTCCTGGAGGACCGAGGTGCCGACCTACGAGGGAGCTGACCTGGGACGGTGACGGCCGCGCCACGTAGTCCCACAGCAGGAGACAGTCCGCGGCGAGGGGCCCGCCATCTGACGGAAGGCGTCCGGCACGGGACTCAGTACCGGGCACCGGCCGGCCTCGGCCCGCTTCGCCGCGCGGCACGCGTCGGGCGCGGGCGGATCCAGCAGTTGTCCGCGGTGGTCCCGGCGCTGCTTGACCCACCCCAGGACCAGGGGCACGCAGGATGCGCCCGCCTGCACGACGTCCCAGACCCGGCGCGCACCGGGCGGCAGGTCGCTGCGGGGGAAGCCCAGGTAGAGAGTGAGCGCGATCTAGCAGAAGAAGGCCAGGAGGCCGAGCAGGAAGAGGGCGCTGAGGGTGCGGCGCAGCCAGTGGCGCGGGCCACGCCGGTACCAAGTGGTGCCGAGACCTTGCAAGGACGGGATCCCGACGGGAGCCACGGTCGTCGTCATGCCCCGGACCTGTGCTTCTCCAGCCAGCGCCGGGCGCCGACTTCGCTGGGGTATTCGCGGACGGTGGTCCAGGCGAGCAGCCAGCCGACGATCCATGCGGCGAACGCCGGCATAACCGGAGCGGCGATCAGAACGAGCCCGCGCCCCAGGGCGATCCGGCCCGGGACGCGCCTGGCCCGGTCGCGTTTCGCCTGGCGGGTCTGGTCCGGAGTGGGGGGATTCAGCATCGCCTCGCGGTGGCTCCTGCGCTGCGCGATCCACCCCCACACCACGGTCACCACGGACGTGGCCACCTGCACGCCGTCGCACACGACACGCGCGGTGGACGGCAGCAGGTCGCGGAACCCCAGGTACAGGCTCACCGCGAAGAGACCGAACATGGCCATGACGATCACGATGAACACCGTGGTCCGGGCGCGGCACAGCCAGTAGGGCACGCCGCGCCGGTACCAGGTGCGTCCCAGCTTCGGCAGGGCGGGGACGGGGACGGAGAATCCGGGGGCCGGTGCCTCAGAAGATGCTTGTGACGCCATGCCAGACATCCTTTGCCAGTCGCTTTCCGTCGTCGACGGTCTCCGAGGCGACGTGCTTGGTGCCCGTCCACACGCCACCGACGACCCCGTGGTCGTGGATGTCCTCGCTCCAGTGCTCGTGGAAGGCGTGGTCGAGGACGGAGGTCGCGACGACCACCGAACCGACCCCCACCGCGGCGACGGCGGCCGCGCCCTCGACGGGCAGGGCCGCCGTGATCGCCGCCCCGGCCGCCAGGCCGCCGAGGGCGACCCCGCCGTCGACGGCGACCGAGTGCTGCCAGGACCAGCCCTTGTCGTGGTCGTCCTTCGCCTCGATCAGACCGCAGGCCGCCGCCGCGGCGACGTCCAGCACCGGAATCTCCCTCAGGGCGTCCGGCAGCGCCTCCAGGCCCTTGCCCAGGCGCAGCGCGTCCGCGGCGTCCGCCAGCTTCACGTTCAGCGCACGGTCGTACGGCAGTTTGGTGCTGCCGTTGTCGGCGCGGGCGATGTCCTCCTCCAGCCCGTCGACCTTGGTGACCGCGTCGCGGTAGGCGCTCTTGGCGGGCAGGTCCTTCGGCAGCGCCTTGCCGGCCTTCTGGAACGCCTTGCGCTCCGCGCGGAGTTCCTTCTTGGCGGCCTGTGCCTCGGCCTTGGCCGCGTCGAGGTGCTTGCGGGCCTCGATGCCCCCGGCGCGGGCGTCCTCGGCGTCGTACGCGTACAGGCCGCGCAACGCGTCGTACAGGGTGACCTTGTCGCCCGGGGAGACCGAGCCGTCCTTCGCCGTCACCTTGTCGTAGAGCCCCTGCAACTGCTGCGCCGCCACCAGCCGCGCGTGCTGGGCGGTGTGCAGGATCTCGTTGCGCGCGGTGGCGTAGTCGTTCATCGCGGAGATGGTCTTCCGGTCGTCCGCGCTCGGCGGATTCGCCGTCATGATCGGCACCGGCGCGCCCTTGGCGTCCGTCGCCACACCCTTGCGGGCCGCGATGTGCTCCGCGTTTTGCAGGGACGTCTCGCACGTGGACAGCGCGCCCGCGAGGGTGTCGAGGATCTCGCCCGCCGCGTGCACCAGTTCGGCGAAGCCGCCGGCCGCCAGCGCGTCCTCGCTCCACTTGGCGCGGAAGCTCTCGGCCGCCTCGCCCTTCCAGTCCGCGTCGCCGACCAGCTTGTCGACGGTGCCGCTGAGCGGTTTGACCACCCCGTCGAGCTTGTCCTTGGCGTTCTTGTACGTCTCGGCCATCGTGCGCAGTCCGCCGATGTCGCCGCCGACCCAGCTGTCACCCATCGGCTCTCACCCCATCAGATCCTCGAAGGCACCGTGGACGTCCACGTCGTGCCGGTGGAAGGAGTCCCGCGCGTACGCGACCTTGTCCCCGTGGTCGTCCATGCGGTCGGCCATGCCGGTGTGCAGGGCGATGATGAGGTCCGCGACCTCCTTGATCGCCGCGTCCAGTCCGGCGTCGCCACCGCTGACCACGGCCGGTGCCACGTCCGGGTGCAGCGTGCGGTAGTGGCCCGCCTGGTCGTGGAACGTCTTCGCCATGGTGGCGAGGTCGTCGTAGACCGCCTTGAAGTCGCTCACGCGCGTACCTCCCGTGCGTAGGCGGCCAGTTCGTCCGGCCGCCAGTGGGGTTCGTCCGGCCGCACCTGCGGGTCGAGGAGCACGGTGACGCCCTGTTCGCGCACACCCTCCACGAGCGCGCCGAGCGAGGCGGCGACCCACGGCTGCGCCTCGCCCAGCGCGTCCGCCAGCTTCCGCGGCGTCGTGAACGCGAAGACCACGGTGCCGTGGACCGGATGGTCGAACAGCTCGAACACGACGAAAGGCACGCGCGCGGGACGGCCGCCTCGGCCCGTGGCCGCGACTGACCTCGGATGCGCCGGCACGCACACCGGCGTGTGGTAGGCGGGCACGCCCGGCCTCGGACCGGGCCTGTCGTCCGCGGTCGGCCGCGGTGGCGGTGCGGCCTCCAGGAAGTCGTGCAGCGCCGAACGGCGCGGCTGCCGGGCCGGGTCCGGGACGTCTCGTCCCGGCGGTTCCGGCTCGACGAGATCGGACAGACGTGAACGTACCGGCGCGCCCACCGCCGTCACCTCTTCCCCGTGTTCGCGTGGCCGACAAGGCCTGACCACGGTAGCCACCGGTCAAGAGAGCAAATCCGGCTATGTCGGGGTGGAGATCCGGCCGTACACGGAACTCATACGACCGCTTGGCCGAGCACAGAGCTGCCCTTGACCCGTTGCTGAACCGGGGCTCCGGCCGGGCCGGCCGCTACGGCACCCGCGCCGTCCACTCCGGGGAGGCGAACTTGGTCCGCGCGAGCTCCTGCGCCCGCGCCAGCTCCCCGTCCGTGATCTCGCCCCGGACGAGGCCGTACCGCGCCCGGAACGAGGCGATCACCCGCTCGATGACCGCCTCGCGCGCCAGCCCCGCCTGCCGCCGCGGCGGATCGACTCGGCTCTTCGCGCTCCTCATGCCCTTGTCGGACAGCTTCTCCCGCCCGATGCGCAGCACCTCGGTCATCTCGTCGGTGTCGATGTCGTACGACATCGTCACGTGGTGCAGCACGGCTCCCGTGCCGTCTCCCCGGGACAGACCCAGCTGGGCGGCGAGGTTCGCCTCCGGTGGGAGCTTCGAGCCCGGAGGGAGGGCACCCGTTGTGATCAGCTCACGGATCTGCGCGATGGCCTTGTCCGTCAGGGACACGATGCACTCCTTCCGGCCCCGTTCGTCGCCGGCACGTCCGACCTGATCAGACCCAGGGCGCGGAGATCGTCCCACAAGGCTTCGGGGATGTGCCGTCCGTGGAGTTCGACGTTGCGCTCAGCCTGTTTCGCGTTCCGCATTCCGAGGGTGACGTTGATGATGCTGGGATGGGTGTGCGGGAAGGCCATCGCGGCGGCTGGCAGGGTGGTCCCGTACGCGGCGCAGACTTCGCCGATCGCCCGTGCGTGGGCGACCAGTTCCGGCGAGGCGTCCTGGTAGTCGTACTTCATGCCCTCGACGGGCCGGGCACGGGAGAGTAGTCCCGAGTTGAACACGCCCACCGCCACCACGCTCTTGCCCAGCTCCAGCGCGGCGGGCAGGACGTCGTCCAGCGCGGACTGGTCGAGGAGGGTGTAGCGGCCTGCGAGCATCACCACGTCGGCGGCGCTCTCGCGCAGGAAGCGAGCGAGCATGGCCGACTGGTTCATGCCCGCGCCGATCGCGCCTATCACGCCTTGGTCGCGCAGGTCCGCGAGCGTGGGCATGGCCTCCTCAACCGCCTGCCGCCAGTGGTCGTCCGGGTCGTGCAGATAGACGACGTCCAGCCGGTTCAGGCCGGTACGCTCCAGCGTGTCCTCGATGGAGCGGAGCACTCCGTCCCGGCTGAAGTCCCACCGTCGGCGCAGATCGTCCCGCACGAGGAAGCCCTCGGTGTCCACGCCGCGCGGTTCCTCGTTCGGCACGAGCAGCCGGCCCACCTTGGAGGAGACGACGTACTCGCTGCGCGGGCGGTCGCGCAGGGCGGCGCCCAGACGGCGTTCGGAGAGGCCGAGGCCGTAGTGCGGTGCGGTGTCGAAGTACCGTATGCCGGCCTCCCAGGCCGCGTTGACGGCAGCTGTCGCGTCGCCGTTCGACGTGACGCGGTACAGGTTGCCGATTGCGGAGGCGCCGAAGCCGAGTTCGGTGAGCGCGACGGACGTGTGCTGGATCTTCCGGCGTTCCATGTGGTGGTGTCTCAACTGTGCTCCTGCGGTGTGCGGGCGGGCGCGGTCGCCCTGGGTCCTCATCTTTTGACGGCGGCCGAGCCGCCTGCAATAAGCTCCTCGACCTCGGCGAGCGAGGCCATGGAGACGTCACCGGGCGTGGTCATGGTGAGTGCGCCGTGGGCCGTCCCGTAGTCCAGAGCGCGTTTCAGGCCGGCGGCGTCGAGGTTCGCCGTGAACCTGTCCGGGGTCGCCGAGAACTGCTCGGAGTGCGGGAGGCCCTGTGGGTGTGCGCCGCCGCCCTGGCGGTCGCACCGCTGGTCCTGCTGGCCTCCCCCCTGCGCCGGATGCGGGAGTTCGAGACCGGCTGACGGACCGGCCGTGATCCGACGCGCGCGGCATAGCTCCCAAGGACTCGAGTGACGATGTCCATGTAGCCGGCTGACGGCGTGCGG
The DNA here is from genome assembly GCF_055605965.1 of Streptomyces sp. NPDC037126. Classification (NCBI taxonomy): domain Bacteria; kingdom Bacillati; phylum Actinomycetota; class Actinomycetes; order Kitasatosporales; family Streptomycetaceae; genus Streptomyces; species Streptomyces sp. NPDC037126. The sequence continues at coordinate 603 of NZ_JBVJTD010000034.1, read as the reverse complement.
TACGCCCTCGCCGTCTTCACCCGTACCGCCCATACCGCCGCGGCCTTCCCGGCCGCCGTGATCGGTACGGCGGCTCGCCTCGCCGTCGACGCGCTGCGGGAACGCTGATCCGTACTCCCCATCCGCACTGTCCGCATGGGGACCACACGTTTCCTACTGCCCGTCCGGGTCGAAGGGATCCTCCGGCTTCGTGTCGTGCGGAGGTCCGCTCGATGAAGTGGAGGGTGAGGGCGACGGGGACGGCGGCGGGGAGTAGGAGTGGCTGGGTGGCGGCGCCAGGGACAGGGACGGCGACGGCGACGGCGACGGCGACGGGGGCGGGGGGTCCTGAGGGGGCGGCGACGACAGGGAGGACGGGGACGGCTTGGGGGACGGGGACGGGGACGGCGTGCTGTCCAGGTCGAACTCGCTGACGTCCCCCATCACGCCGAAGGTGTACGCGGCCCAGATCCTCGCCGGAAAGCTGCCGCCTCCCACGCGGCCGCCACCCACGGCACCGGTCAGGGTGACCTGCGCGTGGGTCTTGGCGTCCTCGCCGAACAGGCCGACCGAGGTGACCAGGCCGGGCGTGTAGCCGGTGAACCAGGCCGACTTGTTGTTGTC
>NZ_JBVJTD010000033.1:0-61289 GCF_055605965.1 Streptomyces sp. NPDC037126 | reverse complement strand
TCACCAGACCACCAACCGCGGACCGGCAGAGTCCGCCCCGCAGCCACACGATCAGGCGACACCAGATGCAGTCAAAGGCTCACGAACCGCCCACTAAGAGGCCCGTTTGGCAGGCTGAACGTATGAACGACGCTCATGACGTATCCCGTGTCGCTCCCCCACGCGTGCTCGTGGTGGACGACGACCCCGAGGTGCGCGCCGCGCTGGAGGACGGGCTGGACCTGGAGGGCTTCACCGTCCGGGGCGTGCCCGACGGGCATGCCGCGCTGACCGCCTTGGCGGACTGGGAGCCGGACGCGATGGTGCTGGACGTGATGATGCCCGTGGTGGACGGGCTCGCCGTGTGCCGGCGGCTACGGGCTCTGGGCGACCGTACGCCGATCCTCGTACTGACCGCGCTCGACGCGGTCAGCGACCGGGTGGACGGGCTGGACGCCGGAGCGGACGACTACCTCGTCAAGCCGTTCGCGCTGGACGAGCTCGCGGCCAGACTCCGTGCGCTGCTGCGGCGTACGGGGCCCGGCGAGGCCGCGCCGGCGGCCGGGCTGCGCTTTGGCGACCTGGTCGTCGACCCGGAGACCCGCACGGCGGTGCGGGCGGGACGGCGGCTGGAGTTCACGCGCACCGAATGGTCCCTGCTGGATCTGCTGCTACGCCACCCTGGCCAGGTCCTGGAGCGGGAGACGATCATGCGCTGGGTCTGGGGCCGGGATCTCGGGCCCGATTCCAATTCGCTGGCCGTGTACATCGGCTACCTGCGCCGGAAGCTGGAAGCCGGCGGTTCCTCGCGTCTCGTCCATACCGTGCACGGGATCGGCTACCGGCTGGACGAGCAGTGACCCAGCCCCATGCGCACCGACGCCCCCCGCTGCGCCGTCGGCTTGCGCTGACCGCCTCCGCGGCGGTGGCGGGCGTGGCGCTCGGCGTGTGCGCGGGGGCGTACGCGGTCACCGTCTACACCCTCCAGCGGCAGTTCGATCTCCAGCTCACGCAGGCAGCCACGCTGGCTGTCCAGCAGCATTCCCATGAAGGGCCCGGTGTGCAGGCCGGTGAGTGTCGGTTCCTGGCCGCCCCCGCCTGCGCGCAGCTCGTGCCCGAAGCGCCCGCAGACGATCCGCACGCGAGGTATCTGCTGCCCGTCTCCGGGGCCGTGCGTCAGGTCGCGGGCCGTGACCGGGCTCCGTACTTCAGCACTGCGTCCGTGGACGGGCATCCGGTGCGTGTGCTCACGACACCGGCGCGTAAGGGGCTGGCCATGCAGGTGGCGCTCCGCTCCGACGGGGTGCGGCGGGCCGAGCGCCAGGCCGCCCTCCTCCTTGCGGCGATCGGCGGCGCCGGCGTACCCGTCGCCGCCCTGCTGGGCTACTGGGTGTCCCGTTCCGGTCTGGCGCCGGTGACCCGGCTGACCTCGACTGCGGAGCGGATCACCACCACGCGCGACGCCGGGCTTCGCATCGAACTGCCCGCCGGGCCACACAACCACGAGGACGAGATCACCCGGCTCGCGGTCGCCTTCAACACGATGCTGGACGCGCTGGAGGAGTCGCTCGCCGCGCAGCGCCGCCTGGTCGCCGACGCCTCGCACGAGCTGCGTACCCCTTTGACAGCCCTGCGTTCCAACGCCGAGATCCTGCTGCGCGCGGACCGGTTGACGCCACGGCAGAGGGAACGTGCCACGGGAGCCCTCACCCGCCAGCTGCGCGAAGTGACCACCCTGGTCAACGACTTGATCGACCTGGCTCGCGACGAGGAGCCGCAGCAGGCCCTGGAAGTGCTTCAGCCAACGGCTCTGCTGGAGCACAGTGTGGCCGCTGCTCGTGACCACTGGCCCCACGTGGGTTTCGTCCTCGACATCGAGCCCGCGACCGCGTCGGCGCTGACCGCCGCCGTCCCGAGCCGTCTGACCCGGCTGTTCTCCAACCTGTTGGACAACGCCGCGAAGTTCTCCCCCGCCGACGGCCGGGTCGAGGTAGCCGCGCGTCGGTCGGCGCGCGACGACGAGTTGGAGATCACCGTCCGCGATCACGGGCCCGGGATCGACTCCGCCGACCTGCCCCATGTCTTCGACCGCTTCTACCGCGCCCAGGCGGCTCGTGCGCTTCCCGGTTCCGGCCTTGGGCTGGCCATGGCCCGGCAGATCGCACACACGCACCGTGCGGAACTCACTGCCCATCAGGCGCCCGGAGGTGGAGCACTGTTCCGTCTGATGCTGCCTGTCGACCCACACGGCGTCAGCCGACGGCACGAGCCCTGACACAGTCGATCCCTTCGGGCGGGCGACACCGGATGAGCGTGATCGCAGCCCGTATCGGCGGGACACCAGCACCCGAGGACGTGTAGAACGCGGACGCTGCCGCCCTCGTTTCCCGCTCTTAGTTTCTTCTTAGAAGAACTCCGCAGGATCGCTTTCCATGACGATCAAACGAGTTTCGGCTGTGCTCGGACTGCTCCTCGCGACGACCAGCGCCCAGGTCACCGTCGCCTCCGCGGAAGCCGCGGCCCCTTCCTCCGCGACCCCGGTCAACTATCTCTACGCCTCCATCGGGGACTTCGACACCGACGTCAAGCCCCTCCTCGACCGCCCCGACATCGCGGGTGTGCAGGTGGTGGTGCCCTGGAAGGCGCTCGAACCGAGGAAGGGCCGGTACGACTTCTCCCAGATCGACCATGCCCTGGCATGCGCCCAGTCACGCGGCAAGAAGCTGTTCGTCCAGGTGCAGGACCGCTTCTTCACCCTGCCCGCGAGGCTCCCGGACTATCTGCTCAAGGACCCGGAGTACCGTGGCGGCGCGGCACCCACCACGAACGAGAGCGGGCTCGGTCCCGGAGAACCCGGTGCCGTGGCCGCCCAGTGGAACACCGAAGTCAGGAACCGCTTCCAGCACCTGCTCAAGGCGCTCGCCCAGAGGTTCGACGGCCGTCTCGCGGGAGTGAACCTCCCCGAGACCGCGACCGCCGTCGACGCGAGCAAAGACCGCACCGGGTACAGCGACAACGCCTACTTCCGTGCGGAGCTGGACAACATGGCATATGGGGCCAAAGTCTTCAAGAAGACCCCATTCGTCCAGTACGTGAACTTCTGGCCCGGCGAGTGGAACAACGACCACGACTACATGGGCCGGACCTTCGAATTCGCCAAGAAGCACGGCATCGGGCTGGGCGGTCCCGACATTCTTCCCAATCGCCCGGCACAGATGCAGAATTCGTATCCCTTCTTCCACAAGTACCGAGGACAGCTCCCGCTCGTGGCCATGGCGGTACAGGAACCGGATTTTGAATACACGAATCCCGGAACGGGCAAGCCGTACACTCGCCAGGAGTTCACGAACTTCGGTGCCGAGTTCCTCGGGGTGAACCGCATCTTCTGGGCCACCAGCTCGCCCTGGCTGCACGAGCCCGTGAAGTAGTCGGACCGTCACGCGGGCGCCTCCTCGCTGCTGTGGAGGCGCCCACGATGCGTCCCGGCGCTTCCGGGTCACAGGGGTTCGGCAGAGGATGAGCGCTGTCGGGTTCCGCTCATGCGGAGGCCCTTCGAGAGCGCGCAGATGCCGGCCTGGGCCGAACAGGCTCGGCGCGATCTCGGCCAGGTGCTCGGCGCCCTGGGCCATCCGGAGGCCCGAGAGACACTGGCCGCCGCCCACGACGCCCTCGCCGTGCTGAGAAGCCCACGTCAGGATGAGGCCGCCACCGCACTCGCCGCACTCGCCCAGACCACCACGGGCAGGTGAGGCCCGCCCGGCCGTGTACGCCGACTGCCATCCCCCCGGCCGACACGATGGCCGGTCGGGTCCCAGAGGGGAGCGCAGACCGGGCGTCGCCCCGCTGTGCGGCTCAGCCTGTGACCGGACCGGTTACGACAGGGGGCTGCATGCCGTCAGGGCCGCTACTGTCCGCCCACCACGGTCACGGGCACAGCGGGCCCGTGTCCGACAGGTGCAGCTGACCTGCCAGGGAGTCCATGTGCCACTGGAGTACCGCAGCCGGAACCAGTAGTTGCCGTCACGGCCGATGGCCGCGATGGTGAAGTTCGAGAGGCTGCCTTGCAGATGGTCGATGGAGACCTGACTCTGGACCCATCCGCCCATGGACCCCCATCCGTTCCAGGAGCCGTCGGGATAGGTCCAGTTCGTCCACACCGCGTGATCACTACCGACGACGAACTGCTCCGTCGTCCCGTTGTCGAGCTGCGTGGACGCGACCGTACGCGCAGAAGTACTTCTGGCCCTTGGTCGTGCAGTAGGTCGCCGCCTGTGCAGGCGCCGCCGCGACACCTACCGGGCCCACCACATGAAACGGCAGAGCGCGGAGGTGGCCCTTGCGCTGTGACGAACTGCCCAGACGTCAGCGGATGTGTCCGGGCAGTCCGTCGTCCCGGATGGTCAGCCGAGGGAGGTGAGGAGCGTGTTGAGTGCCTTGACCTCGGTGGCCTTGTCGGGATTCTGGGCCCGTAGTGCCTTCAGGACCTGGTCGATTTCGCTGTCGAGGAAGTGCCACGCCTTCTCACTCTTGGGTTCGAGGGTGGGCTGACGGTCGTCCCAGGCGGTCTCCAGATCGGTGACCCGGGTGGTCGCGGCTCGCTGATCGCCCGCGTTGAGCTTCGCCAGGGTGTCGGCGGTGATCGTGCGGAACTTCGCGATGTCGGCGGGAGGGAACGGTGACGTGGCCTCCTTCGGGGTGAGGTGTGTGGTCACGGGCGCGGGAGCGTCATCCTCACTGGCCGCGGCCGCATGAGGCTGGTTGTGCGCCCACACGAGGAGCGCCGCAGCTGCGACCGCCACGACGGCGTAGTAACCGAGCATGATCCGCTCACGTGCAGGATTCAGCGCTCGTGGTGCATCGTCCGACTCCTGGGACTCGATGACGTCGCTCCGGCTGAGCGTGAGGTACACGACCGTCGCAAGGATGGCACCCAGGAAGATCACGCTGGTCACCGCGGTGCCGAGGCCCAGACCTCCGTCGCCGCTGGGCGAGCCGAGCCAGTCGCCGAGGTTGGCGCCGAGCGGGCGGGTGAGGATGTAGGCCAGCCAGAAGGAAAGCACTGCGTTGGCGCCGAGGCGCCATCCGAGGACGATCGCGACGATCAACCCGAGCGGCAGGAACACGGAGACGCCCGGGCTCCAGCCGGTCAGGTCGAGGGTCCAGTCGCCGGTCGCGGTGCCGAGGGCAAAGGTGACCAGCACCGCGAGCCAGTAGAAGAGTTCCCGGGGACGGGTGGTGATGCTGTGGACCGACAGGGTCCGCTCACGCGCGTACCAGATTCCGAAGACAACGGCGAGGACACCGGCGAACACGCTGCTGCTCAGCGCGAGGGGAACGCCCTGGCTGTCGGTGAGGATGTCGGTGTAGAGAGTGCCGGTCACACTCACCACGACGACGGTGAGCCAGTACACGAACGGTATGTAGCGCTTGGTGCCGAGCTGCCAGCCGAGGACGGCTGCCAGAACGACGGTGAAGATCAACGCGGTGTTGATCAGACCGACACCAAGGTTCATGTTGATCCAGTCAGCGAAGCTTTCGCCGACCGTGGTGCAAAGGATCTTGATGATCCAGAACCAGATCGTGACCTCGGGAACCTTGTTCAGCATCTGGCCGCCACGTGCCCGAAGACTCTCGGAGGATCGGTGGCGGGTGCCTGTCCCTGGAACAACCGGGCTTTCAGACGTTTCATAGGTCATGCTGCCCGACTGTGGCATCGGATACCTGAACGCATCCTGACCGTCACCGTCGCGCGCCCCTCGACAGAGTGGGCGGCGGACGCGATCCCGGTGCTGCGTCGCCGCGGCCACCTGTACGGGCAGGAGCAGGCCAGACGACGGTGACAACGGCCCGCTTGTGACATTTGACCTTCGTGCCGGCGTCGGAGACCCCGGTCCGACATGGCAGTCGATCACGCGCCCCTCGGCAGGGCGCTGCGGCCGTCGGCTTCGCGCGCCCTGCCGCGGAAGGCATCGTGGATGCGCTCGACAGAGCCGTCGTCGTGCCACGACGTGATCCACCAGCGGCCGGTCGATCAAGGAGCAGCGTCCGCCAAGACGCGGAACGGCTGATCAGTCCGCCGCGCGTCGGCGGCGCATCACAGCGCGGACCACACACGCGAGAACCATCACACCCAGGGCGATGAGGACATAGGTCGAATAGCGGTTGACCTCGGTGTAGATGGTGGTGATGTGGTTGCCGGCGAAGTAGCCCACGCCCGTCCACAGCCCGACCCACAGCAGCGCGCCGAGCGCGTTGAAGGCGACGAAGCGGGTCCAGGGCATCTCGGCGGCGCCGGCGATGACGCCGTTGAGCTGGCGCAGCCCCTCGATGAATCGCGCGACGGTGACGACCTTCCCGCCATGCCGGGTGAAGAATCTTTCGGCTTTCTCGTAGCGCTCGGGTGGGAGGAAGACGTACTTGCCGTAACGCTGTACGAGGGCGTGTCCGCCGGTGCGGCCGATGAGGTAGGCGACGTTGTCACCGAGGATGGCGGCGAAGACGCCGATGGCGATGACGGCGATGATGTCGAGCTGCCCGGCACCTGCGTACACGGCTGCGGCGATCAGGATCGTCTCGCCGGGGGCCGGGACGCCGAAGTCCTCCAAGAAGATCAGGCCGCCTACGGCCCAGTAGCCCCAGTGGTCCAGGATCGGTGCGATGTCACCGAGTACCCCGGGCAGTGGTGGTGAGCTCATGCGGATCTCGATCCTTCCGCAAATTGGCGGGTCCGGTGGCCATGCGCCTCGGGCCGGGCGCGCCGGTGGTGGTTGTGTTCAGGCTATTGCTGTGTCGGCAGTGCCGACTCGGAGGCGCGAGGAAGCGATCAAGCCTGGACGGCCACCTCGCCCGACCGCGCCTCGGAAGTTCCGGATGCCCGTTTTCGTCCGGCGCGGGCGGCAAGTTGACGGGCCACATGGACGGCAGCCGGTCCGAGCGCCAGGACGGCGGCGATCGTCGGACCGCCGCGGGCCGCATGCTTCTCGCGGGCCGTGCCGGAATCGAAGGCCGCGAGCCCGAGCAGCACCGCGGACGGCGGCATCAGTACGACGCTGAGCGCCAGCGGGATCGAAGGCGGCGACGCGGGGACTCGCTGGGGTCATCCGACGTGCTCCGGATCGGGAGTGTGCTGCGGGCGGACACACCGTGAGCTACTACATAATGTAAAAGTAGAGGTCCGGCCCACCGGACTCGGCAGGGGGACCTCGTGGTGGGACTCGTAGAGGGCCAGGCCACACCCGGAGCGGTGGAGCCGCCCAACCGGGCCAGCCGCTGTCATGGGCCGACCCACCTGGTGGAGTCCGTACGACGGCAAGCTCCCCGCTGCTGCAAACCTGGCCGACATCGACCACTCGTATCCGTACCTGCGACAGCACGATCTTGTGGAAACGAGAGATCGGCGCACCGACCGCACTACCTCCGCGGCCGCTGTCTTACGCTCGCCAACTCCAGCTGCCGCAAGGGTGGTTTGTGTTCTGCTTTGCCGAGGGTTGCTACTGATCACTGCTCGCGTGCTCGCAGGCGGCGCAGCATGCGGGTGTCCGTGAAGCCGACGGCGCGGGCGGCGGCATCGACCGTGGTGCCGTGGCTGATGAGGTGCTCGGCGCGTTCGCGACGCAGGGTCTGCTGGTAGCGAAGCGGGGTGATGCCGCCGGTCGCGCGGGTGAAGAGGCGGGTGAGGGTGCGTTCGCTCACCCCCACGGCCGCGGCCAGGTCAGACAGGGGAAACGGCTCGTCGAAGCGGGCGTCGAGCAGGTCCTGGGCGCGGTGCACGGTGTCGTCGAGGTGGGATCGGTACCGGAGCATGGCGCTGGCCTGCGGTTCATGGCCGTTGCGTCGCGCGTAGACGACCATGTCCCGGGCCACCTGGGCGGCGACGGCGGGGCCGTGGCAGGTGGCGATCAGGTGCAGGGCCAAGTCGATGCCACTGGCGATGCCGGCCGAGGTGACCACCCGGTCGTCGGCGGTGTACAGGACATCGCGAACGACCGTCGTCCTGGGGTAGCGGCGTGCGAGCTCGTCCTGCACATCGTGGTGCGTGGTGCAGCGGCGGCCGTCGAGCAGGCCGGCGCGGCCGAGCGCATCGGCTCCGGCGCAGACGCTAGCGACGGTCCCGCCCCTGGCGTGGTGGTCCCGGAGAGACTGCAGGCAGGCCTCGCCGATGGCAGGACCGTCGGCCAGGGTGAGCGCTCGCCAGCCGGGAACCACGATCAGGTCCTCGGGGCCCAGCTCGGGCCAGTCGAGCCGGGCCACCAAGGGCAGGCGCTGGGCGGTGGAGACCAGCGGTTCCTCGGCGATGTAGCTGAGTGTGTAAGGGTGCCCGAAGTCGGCCGCCGTGGAGAAGACCTGCGCGGGGCCTCCCAGGTCCAGCAGATGGACTCCGGGCACCAGGAGGAAGGCTATGTGGCTCACGATCCGGTCATCATGCCCGAGGTCCGGCCGCGGCCTCCAGTTGCCCGACCGTCGTGATGGTGGCGAAGCGTCCGGCAAGGGCGTACTCGGTGCGCCTGATGATCTCGTCGGCGCTCAGGGTGCGGGGATCCGACAGCAGTTCCGCGACGCTCTGGTCGGCAGGAGCGTCACGGTGCGGAATGGGGTTGGTCGCGGTGGCGTCGATGACGAAGGTGACCAGGTAGCCGAGGTCGCTCCCCACGCGGGTGGTGGTCTCGACGCACTGCTCGGTTCGGATGCCGCAGACAGTGAGCTCGCGGATGCCGCGCTCTGTGAGGAGTTGCTGCAGACCGGTGGTGGTGAAGGCGTTGTGCGAAGTCTTGTGGATCAACGGTTCCCCCTCCTGGCGCTGCAACTCCTCCATCAGCCGGACGTGACCGAGGGCGGGGTCGAAGACATCACCGCTGCCGGGCTCGGAATGCAGCACCCACACCACCAGGTCCCCGGCCTGGCGAGCGAGCCGGACCAGTCGGTCCACCTGGTCGGCGATCTTCGGGTTGGAGATGGTCTCCCACAGCGGGCGGGCACGGAAGGATTCCTGGACGTCGATGACGATCAGCGCTCGGGTCATGCCCCAAGCCTCACCGGCGGGACCGGAACGGCGACAGACCTCATCGGGTCCCGGTACGGACCGATCCGGTCACGGCTGGTGCCGTCACCCCTCACCCCTCGCTCCGTACTCGCCAACGCACCTGATCAAAGGGCTGCACAATCCGTACGAGTCGTCGATGCGCGGGTGGCGCGAGAACTACCAAGGTGCGTGCACCCGCGGTTTTCGACCTGGTGGTCGGCGCGGACGGATGCCATCGAGGGCGTGGCCGTCCGGATCGCGCAGCGCGTTCTGGGCTCAGGCTTGCCGGCCGGCGGCCTCGGTCAACAGGTTCAAGGACCGCTCCGGGCTCAGCGACGAGGCCTGCAGTTCGGAGAAGGCATCGACGTACTCCTCGACGCTTTCCTGTCGGAGCGCCTGCAACGGGGACGTCAGGTAGAGCCGGGGGCCGTCGTCCTCGTTGAATTCCAGCACCGTGAAGGAACGCGGTGTGTACCAGGTGGGGCCCGCGGACAGCGGCCGAACGAGGATCTCGACGTGCGGCTGTCCTGCGATGCCGACGAGGTGACGGAGCTGGTGACGCATGAGCGGTGGGGAGGGTGCGGGCCGCCGAAGCACGGCTTCGTCCATGACGAAGGTCAGTCGACGGGGATACTCCGGATCCGGTTTCAAGATCGCCTGCCGGAGCTCCAGCAGGCCATCGGCTTCCCGGCCAAGGCCGTCCTTGGAGGGGTGGACGGCTCGGGAGTACTCCGGCGTCTGCAGCAGATCCGGAAGCGCCATGGCGCTGTAATGGCGATGAACGTCCGCGGCCTTCTCGAAGAGGAGGTACTCGGCGGCGTCGCCGGACAGCCCGGACCGCCAGTGAGCCAGCCAGGACGGGCGTTTGGCCTCCCGTGCCCAGATCGCCTGTGCGGCGCGCGTGGCGTCGTCCAGTTCATAGAGATTGGCGAGCTCACGGAAGTCGTTCAGAGATACGTTGAACGCCCCCTTCTCGATCCTGATCATCTTGGCCACGGACCAGTACAGGGCGTCAGCCACCTCCTGCTGAGTACGCCCGGATTCCATCCTGGCCCGGCGAAGCGCGGCACTGAGCCTTTTGCGGTACAGGTAGGGGTCGATGTTGTCCATGTCTGTCCTCCTGCTCCGGCGGCACGGGGAGGGGATCTGAACCATGAGGCGCCGACTTCCGCTGTCCGAGGGGTAGTTGAGCCACACGGACACGTGTTGTGATCGGTCCGAGTGGGTATGCTCGAGTCGGCCCGGCGGGTCATGCCCGTCGCAGACGCCAAAGTCCGTACGCGAGACCCCGAGATCAAAAAAAATGCCTCGGGTGTGCGACATGGCACTCTGCCACCTGGCACTTCCTGCCAGGCCAGAAACGCATCTGGTCGATGAAATCCCCGAGGCGATCTCCTGGGAATCGCTACTGGGGAAGGCCGACCGTGTTTCCTTCAACGTGGGCCGCACGCCTGCTTCCGGCCCTGCGTCTGCTGCCGGTGCTGCTGGTCATCGTCCTGTCCACGCCTGCCTGGCTGGTGTGGCCCTTCTTGGCGGCTGACCGGCGCCAAACCGTGCTTGAAATGGTGCGCGAACTGATCCGGTGGACCAATGGGCCGGCGTCCTGAACACACCGACGACGACGCGGCCCCACGCCGACGAGGCCGGCTGGGGCCGAACGTAGCTGCTCACTGTCGGCGCCGACAGCGCGTCTTCGCCGACCAGCAGAGCGAGCTTTGCTCTCAGGTGCTCCAACTCGGCGAGGAAAGCGGTGATTCCACCCTGGCCGGCGATGCGCGGGCCTGGGCCGCTCCTTCGTGGCGCTTGAGGACGGCTACGCGATGGACCTCCTGGTCGGCGGCGCGACCGCCCAGGACATCGAGGACCGCCTCCTCGACCACGCCCGCATCGTCACGGGCAACGCGGCCTTCAGTGGGGGCGCCTGACCGACGTCAGGGGAACGCTGCTGACACGATTCCAGTCATCTGCATCCAGCAAGACCAGCCGCCGGGACCGTGGCGGCGCCTCTCAGACGTCGAATGAGCGGTGAACCGCACGGACGCATGAACCATCAGCGAGCGAGGAGGGTGCACGCTCGAATTGGCGTTCGCCCTCTCGGACTTCGGACATCTCCACCAGGGCGCGCACCCCGCCGGCACCCCTAACTGGGCCAGCGCGGGCAAGACGAGGCGTCGGGCGCCGCCTATTGGCCGGCCTCGACGATCCCGGCGTAGACGCGCAGGTCACCGTTCCTGGTCGGCACGTTCCAGCGCCGCAAAGCGTCCATCGCACCGGATGGCCACGCAGCCTCGTCCTGGTCGGCGACGAAGCACACGAGGCGCTGCTGTATGGGTTCGTCGGCGTAACGCGATGACGGTTGATGCCGAGTTCAGGCAACAGATGTCGATCAAGCGGGTCCAGAACGTTGCCGAGTTCCGAGAAACGGCGTTGTCAGTGGGTTCTGCCAGGGTGTGTTTCGTGGATGAACTGGTGGAGCGTGTCGACTGTCAAGATCGTGTCCTGGGGGTGGTCACCCGTCGGCAGGCCATCCGGGAGGGTTGGCTGCATCGGGTCGCCGTGACGATGTGTCGTGATGAGCGTGGCCGGATCCTCGTCCACCGGCGGTCGGAGCAGCTGTCGCGCTTCCCCGGGCTCTACGAGGTCGTGGTCGGTGGCGCCGTGGATGTCGGCGAATCCTATGAACAGGCTGCCGCGCGGGAGCTGGCCGAAGAGCTGGGCATTCGTGGCCTGCCGCGCTTGCTGTTCACGTTCATCAACCGCAGCGGCCTCAGCCCTCACTGGCTCGGCGTGCATGAAGCCGTCGTTCCGGACGCTGTCGTCGCCGATCCCCATGAGGTCGCCTGGCATGGCTGGCTGACCGAGCCGGAGCTTCACTCGGCCCTGTTGGAGTGGCGCTTCACTCCCGACAGCCACGAAGCCTTCAACCGGTATCTCGCGTTCCGGGCCGCGCAGCCCTGACCTTTCTCGCCTCTTCGATCGGGCCCCTCAGCCCAGGGACTGTTGCTCGACTCGGGCGCGGGTGATCGCGCGGCGGTAGGAGTCGGTGCCGGTCTCCATGATGTTGCCGCCGAAAGTGAGGCGGTCAACGATGGCAGCGCAGAGGCGGGGGTCGGTGAAGGTCTTGGTCCATCCTCCGAAGGACTCGTCGGAAGCGATGGCCACGCTGTTCCTCTCCTCGCGCTCGGTCAGGACTTGGAAAAGGAGTTCGGCGCCGCGACGCCGCCCTTCTCTTGGCAGGCAGTGGAGGGCGTCGATGCCGTCATGGGACCGGAAGGCGGCCCAGCGGTCGGCTTCCACCCGGCGGCGTGAGAGGCCCAGCACCTGGGCGACGGCAGCTCTGAGGTTGTCGTGGCGGACCTTCCCGGTCGGTACTCCGCCTAGCACGTCGAGAGCGTGGACGTGGCCGTCGAAGAACGCCTCCTGCCCCGCCGAGGCGGAGGATGCGTAGGAGTGCCGCGGCTGGGCCCAGGGCACATCGTCCCGGCCGGCGAGAGGGTCGTCGTCCGTCACAGCGGCAGGTCTTGGCCCCACCAGGATCCCGTGCGCCCGCGACGGGGACCGTAGCTGCACGGCGGTGCTCGGACGACGTGTACCTGGGTGGCCTGTGGGCCTTGCGGTCCCTCGGTGACCTCGTAGGCCACCCGTTGAGCATCCTCCAGGCTGCCGTAGCCGGTTCCCTGGATCCCAAAGCGGTGCAAGAGCAGGTCCAGGCCGGAGTCCACGGCTGACCGGGCGGGCGGCCACCAGCCCCGTGCCTCGGAGCGGCGGTCGCCCGACCCTGGTGGGGCTAGTGCGCTCCGATGGTGGTCCTCGGGCTCTGTACGTCACCGTAGTAATGGCCGTTCAGCCAGAATCCGCCCGAGACCACGTAGGTGCCCGCCGGCGCGTTCCAGTACCGGCTGTACCCGCTCGCTCCGCCGTACCGTCCCGGGTAGGCCGTACCGGACGATGCGTTGGTCAGGTAGTCGCAACCGAAGTCGTGGGCCCAGCGGCCGGTGTTGACGTCGACCGCGTGCGCGCAGTACTCGACGGTGCTGCCGGAGTAGTTGTTGAACGGGACCGTCGAGGAGATGGTGTAGCCGTTGTTCTCGACGTAGTAGCAGGAGTCGATCCAGACGTTGCCGGTGACGTACGCGTAGTCGTGCGTGGTCCAGGACCGGCACGCGTTCGCGCTGTACGCCGGGGATACGACGCGAGTGCTGGAGGCCGGGGTCGCCGCATGGGCGCCGGACGCCGTGAGGAGGCTGCCGGCCAGAGAGGCCGCGACGGCTGCCGAGACGGCGAGTGCCTTCTTGAAACTCATGAGTACCTTCCAGATTCGACGCTTCTGCGTGGTTCGCGAGACCGATGGGCGTGTGCCCCGTTCCTCATCCGGCGCATTCCAGCGTCGGTGACGAACCTCGGCCCGGATCGACCGACCGTGCTGCCTCGGCTCGGCGTGGCCGCCTGGCGGTGGAAAGCCGCGGTCCTGACAACCCATCGATCAGCCATGGGCCTCGGCCACTCCGGTAGTGGTGACAGTGGCGACGGCCGTCGTCGCGGCCACCACTGCCGCCTTCACCGAACGTCTCACTGCTGATCCTTTCGTTGCACAGGAATGGCCGAGTGACCAACCGTGACGCTATGGACACGGATCCGCCGACCGTCCTAGATTCGTCCTAATGCCAGGTCAGCGTGGGACCAACGCTGATCGTGAAGTACCGGGGGAGACATGCGATTTGGTGTGCTCGGGCCGTTACACGCCCAGATCACCGGGTGCGAGGCCCGGCTCGACGGACCGCGCCAGGCCAAGATGCTGGCCGCGCTTCTGATCGACGCCAACAACGTCGTCCCGACGGAGCGGCTCGTCGCCGTGATGTGGGACGACAAAGTGCCCGCCACCGCGGTCCGTCAGGTCCAGGACGCGCTCTCCGGGCTGCGCCGCAACCTTGCCGCGTGCGGAGCACCCGCCTCCCTGATCAGCACGCGGCGCGGCGGCTACCAGATCCATCTGGCCCCGGATCAGCTCGACTTACTGGAGTTCGAACACGAGCGGTACGTCGCCGAACGGCACAAGACCCCGTTCGAGACAGCTGTCGCACTGCGGCGCGCGCTGGCCTGCTGGCGCGGTGAGGCCCTGGTCGACATCTCCAGCCGGGCCCTGGAGTTAGATGCGGCACGGCTGAACGAGAGACGTGCCGCCACGCACAAACTGTGTCTGAGCATCGAACTCGACCTGGGGCGTCATCGCGAGGTCGTGGAGGAGCTGACCGCCCTGCTGCGCGACCACCCCTACGACGAGCACGTCGCCGGACACTTGATGGTCGCCCTCTACCGGTGCCAGCGCCAGGGCGAGGCGCTGCAGGTGTACGAGCGGCTGCGCCAGACACTGGCGGGGGAACTCGGCGTCGACCCCACCCCGCCGATCCAGGCGCTGCACCGGCGCATCCTGGTCGCCGATCCCGCCCTGGCGGTCTCCGCCCCCGCGGGCGGTCCCTCGGACACACGGCCGGAGAGTCCCGGTGCGGCGGCCACAGAACCGGTCATGGCGCTGCCGGTACGCCAACTGCCCCTCGATGTGACCGACTTCGTGGGCAGAGCCGACGCGCTGGCCGAGGTCGCCCGATTACTCGACGCGTCGGCACCGGACCGGGGCCCGGTGGCCGTCGTCGTGGGCGGTCCCGGTGTCGGCAAATCCTGTCTGGTGACGCACGCCGCGCGGCTGGCGAGCTCCTCCTTCCCCGACGGCCAGCTCTACCTCAACCTCGCCGGCACATCCGACGAGCCCCGGGATCCGGCGCTGATGCTGGCCGAGGCGCTGCGTGCGTTCTCGATCGCGGGCAGCGCGATCCCCCATGGGCTGTCCGAACGGGCCGCGCTCTACCGGTCGTTGCTGGCGGACCGCCGGATGCTGGTGGTGCTGGACGACGCCGGTCACCCTGACCAGGTGCTGCCGCTGCTGCCGGGGGCCGACGGCTGTGCCGTGTTGATCACCAGCCGCGCTCTGCTGACGCAGCTTCCCGGCGCCCGGCACATCGACCTGGACGTGCTGAGCCCGGCGGAGGCGCGGGAGTTGTTCACCGGCATCGTCGGGCGGCGGCGGGTCGAGCGGGAACCGGCCGAGGCCGACGCGATCCTCGACTGCTGCGGCAACCTGCCGCTGGCGATCCGGATCGCCAGCGCCAAGCTCACCGGCCGCCCGGCCTGGTCGCTGCGGGTGCTGCGGGAACGGATCGAGGACGAGTCCCGGCGGCTGGCCGAGCTGAGGATCGGGGATCTCAGCGTGCGAGCCAGCGTCGAACTGAGCTTGCGGCTGCTCCCGGCCGACGCGGTGCGCGCGCTGAGCCTGCTGGGCCTGCTCGGCGCCTACACCCTGCCCGGCTGGGTGCTCGGACCGCTGCTGGACCGCTCTGACGCAGAGGACGTGCTGGACACCCTCGTCGACGCCAGTCTGGTGCGGCTCACCGCCACCGACGCCATCGGCCAGCCGCGTTACCGACTGCACGACCTGATCAGGACCTGTGCCGTGGAGATCGCCGCCCAGCTGCCGGCGGAGGACAAGCGGGACGCGATGGTCCGGGTGCTGTCCACCTGGCTCGATCTGGCCGGGCGCGCAACCGACCGGCTGCCGGCCGGGCTGCTGGTCAGCGAGCCCGGTTCGGCGCCGCGCCTTTCGCTTCCCGACGCGGTCGTGGAACGGTTGATGGCCGACCCGGTCGGCTGGTTCGACGTGGAGCGCGAGACGCTGCTCGGTGCGGTGAAACTGGCCGTGGACTGGGGACTGGACGAGCTGGCCTGGGAGCTGGCGGCCGGCACGGTGACCTACTACGACCACCGGTGCCTGTATCAGGACTGGGAGCACGGGCACCGGCTCGCATTGGAAGCGGCCGAGGCCGCCGGCAACGTACGCGGCGCATCGGTTCTGCTGCGCGGACTCGGCCAGCTGCACATCTACCGGGACGAGTTCGAGGGGGCGACCCGTGCCCTGGAATCCTCTGCCGAGCTGTGCCAGGACAGAGGGGACAAGCGCGGAGAGGCGTTGTCGGTGGCGATGCTGGGCACGGTCAGCCGGGTGCGGGGCCGTTACGGCGAAGCCTCCGATCGTGTCGAGCAGGCGCTGGCCATCGCGGTCGGTGAGGGCGACCGGCACCTCGAGGCGCAGCTGTCCTGTTCGATGGCCGTGATGCGGCTCATGCAGGGCGAACTCGACGAGGCGGAGTCCTGGTTCGGCGAGTCCTTGCGCCAGGCCAGGGAGCTCGACGACGGACATCGGGTGGCGGTCGTGCTGCGGCGGTTCAGCCGACTGCACGATCAGCGCGGTGATCCGGACGAGGCGCTGCGCTGCCTGTGGCAGGCGTTGGCCACCTTCGAGGCACTGGGCGACGAGCGGTGCGCTGCGTACACGCTGCTGGAAGTCGGCCGCGTCTACGCCGGTCAGCACGACCGGGACCGGGCGAGCCCGGCGTTGGAACGCGCGGCGGGCCTGTTCCACCGGCACGGCGACCGCCACGACGAGGCCGCGTGCTGGCAACTGATCGGCGACCTCGACGCCGCCGCCGACGCCCACGACTTGGCGCGCCGCCACCACGGGCGGGCACGGCGGTTATGGCAGACGATCGGTGACACACACGAGGTGAACACTTCAGCGCCACCGTCGTCGCCGTGAGCTTGAGGGCGCTGACCTCGCTGACGTACTCGACGGGGCACCGTTCCATCCCCAGGTCGAAGTTCTGAGCGGTGAGAACATCGCCGGGGTTGAGTCCCCCGTCCGACACGATGGCGCTCCCGGGTGGGGCGGCCGCAGGAGCGGCCGTCGCCCCCGTCCCGGTTCCCCACCTCAGGGAGTAAGCGCCGCCGACCGACGCATCGTCAGAAGTTGTACGGCTTCTCGGTGTTCCAGTTCAGCACATCGGCCTCGCTCCAGCTGAACTGCGGCTTGTCGCCCTTGGCGTCGACCGAGTAGAAGGGGCCGGTGTGACCGTCCGCGCCGCGCAGCGCGATGGCGAACGAGGTCGCCGTCCGGTCCTTCGAGCCGTAGGCGAAGAGGTTCACGGCGCTGTACACGTTGCCTCCGGGCCGGAGCGTGATGTGCTTGTCGCCACCCGGGTTGTCCTTCTTCGAGTGCGGCAGTGCGGCACCGTCGACACCCCCGCCGAGTTTCACGGCCGGGTAAGAGGTGACCCAGCACGGCTTGGCGCTCTGGTTCGACGCGGTGACCAGCAGGTGGTCACCCTGCTGACCGGCGAACCGGTGCACCGCGGTGACCAGCAGCTCGTCTCCGCGGCACTGCTGGGCGCCGGCCGTGGTGCCCTTGCCCGCGCCCCCGCCCGTCCCGCCCGAGCCGGCCGCCGAGGGCTCCCCACCCTTGGTGTCACCACCACTGCTGGTCTGCTTCGCACCGCCCTTGCCGCCCCCGTTGGACGCGGACTGGCTCTGCGCGGTACCAGCGGCGTGGTCGCCGCCCGACGCCTTCGAGCCGTCGTCGGCGCCGCCACAGGCGGTCAGGCCCAGCGCCAGCGCGGCGGTGACGGCGGCAAGGGTGGCCGAACGGGTGGTACGGCGGGCACGATTCGTGGTCATGATGAAAACTCCCCCATGGTCTGTGGTCTGTGGTCCGTCACGGTGCGGCTCCTCCCCCGCTCCCGCAGGGCGACCGGCCGCATCGGCTGTTTCGCTGCACCCCATGAGATGGCGCCGAGCTGGGCGTTGTTCCCCCCAGGTCTGTCCGCATTCGGTAACAAGGCAACTGGGAGCTGACACACCGATGTTCACGCCGAGCCCGCACCCGAGGCCGGGTCTCACGCCCACGGTCGGCGAGACGAAGTGCGTCAGCATCAGCAGCGGTCCTTGAGGGTGCGTGCGGTCTCCTGGGAGACCGGCCGGACACGCGATGTCAGTGCCCTCGGCATAGTGCCGCGCGTGATCAACGACTTGGACAGCATCGACTGGTCATCGATGAGCCACGCCTACGGCCCGGCCGTCGATGTCCCGGAGTGGCTGCGGGGGATGACCTCGCCCGACCCCGAGGTCCGCGAGAAGGCGCTCGACGGCTTCTACGGCGCGGCCCCGCGTCCTTCAGGGCGATGTTCGCGCCGGAGCCCCGGCTGGGCGGCATCGCGTGGATGGCGTCTCCGAGCAGCGTGACGGCCGTCGTCGGCCACGGTTCGACCGGGTCGGAGGTGCGGATGTTCAGGAGGAACGTCTCCTCGGGCGCCGCCGCGGCGACCAGTTGCCGCAGGTCCTGATGCCAGCCGGAGACCAGGTCCTCGGCGACGGCATGCAGCTCGGGAGCGTTCATCGACCGCATGCGTTCGTCAGCCGGGAAGGCGCTGCCCATTCCCGAAAGGGCCCACATGACGTAGGAGTCCGTGTCCTTGAAGTCCGCGTGCGGCCACAGCCTGGCCGCGGCGGCGGAGGGCCGCTCCTGGAACAGCACCAGCCCGAGGGCCATGCCCAGCTTGCGTGAGCCCACCACGGCGGCGAGGCCCACAGCATCTCCGGCAGCCGGGCGCGTATCTCGTCGGTCAGCGGCGTCTTGCCGTACAGCACGCGGTCGCCGGTGTCCCGTACCGTCGCATGCGGCAGGTACTGGCCGCGGACGCGGGAGCCGGCTCCATCAGCGCCCACCAGGACGTCGGCGACGTCGTCGGTGCCGTCCTCGAAGAAGACACGCACACCTCCGGTGACCTTGTCGCCCTGCTCGTAGCGGACGAACGTCCTGCCGAAGTGGACGACGTCCTCCAACCCGGCCAGCAGGATCGTGCGCAGCACGAACCGGTCCACCGAGGTGTTCACCTTGGCAGGGACGGACATGTCGGGCTCGGGGAACTCGACGCGGTGCAGTTGCCTGAGCTGCTTGGTGACGACGGTGACCTGGCGGCTGGGGCTGCTCGCCGTCGCCAGGAACAGCTCGTACAGGTGCGGTGGGAGACATGCCTCAAGGCCCTGCGCGCCCCGCCCGTCCATGTACAGACGATAGCCCTGGCGCCGGGAGTCCAGTCCCGCGTCGCGCTCGTACACGACCACGTCGATGCCGGCCCGTCTGAGGCCCTGGGCCAGACAGAGACCGCCGAGACCGGCTCCGACAGCTGCCACGCGCATCAGCAACCACCCGTCGTCGACTCCGCCTCGCTCCCCGTCCGGCCACAATCTCCGCCCGGGAAGAGGCTGTTGACCTTGCCTGGAGCGGGCGGCGGGCAGCGCCCCGACCCTGCGCCCCGGCCGCGTCTGTCGGATCGGGAAGGTATCGCACTTCGCCGGCAGCTTTAGTCCAGCAGCAGGTCGTCAAGCCAGCGCGCCAGTTCCCGGAGTTCGCAGCCAGCCGATGTCCTCGGCGTGCTCTTCTGTCCTCGTCACACAGCTTCAGCTGCCGCGCGACGCACACGCCAGCCCACCCACAGCCTGGCGAACACGAAGAACACGCTCACGGCGGCAAAGCACCACGCGATGAGGATGTTTCGCCCGGGTGACAGGGCCAGGCTGCTATGGCCGTACTCCCAGAAAACGAAGGCGAGCAGCGCGAACACCAGGGGCATCACCCAGCCCTTGAGCATCATGTGGGGCATGAGGGGCCGCAGGTAGGTGGGGAGCGGTATCTCCACCGGCGCGGAGTCGGGAGCGGATTGCTGGACGTCGTCAGACATGACGCGGAGCATAGCCGTTGGCTGCGAACCGACCGCCGCCAACAGCAGCAGGTCCGAACAGCCGACGGGTAGCGGCGCCGGACAGGCGGCATGCCGGTCACCAGGCACGTGGTGAACCGGACGTCCACCAAGCCGCAGGCCGCGGTCGGCAAGTCTGACCGGCTTCCCGCGTAGCGATTCCAGTTTGGTCCGCACGCTGACGTCCACTCCCCCCTCGCCGACCGGACGAGCCATGACGCCCTCGCCACCCGGCCGTTGCCGAGCAGGTCAGACCGCAGTCCGCCGCCTCGGCGGTATGTCAGGGCGTGGCCGAGGCGGCCGCGTCCAGGTGTTCGGCGCGGCCGCCTCATTGACGCTGCGAAAGGGTCACAGGGTGCTGTCGGGGAGCCAGGTTCCGTGGATGCCGGCAGGGACGCGGTGGGGAAGGTGGACGGTGGCGACGCGGTCGAGGCTGGAGGCGTCGAGGACCAGGAGGTGCGAGGCGTCCTGCGCCCTGGCGCAGGTGACGGCGGTATGTGCCGCACGGGAGGCCCAGTTCCTCCACCGGGTCCTCGGAGTCGGCCGCGAGCCGGGTGCGCACCAGTGCACACGCGGCGAACGCGTCAGCGTCGCGCCAGTGTGCCAGCGCCTCCCGCACGGCCTGGTCGAACGCCGTGCGCGACAGCGGCGACGGCCCGGTCGGGGCAGGCACCGCCGCGGGCGTGGCCGGCCCTGGCGGTGAGATGAACCGCATCAGCCACGACTCCACCGGCACCTGGGGCCAGTCGACGCCGAACAGCCCGTACGTGTGGGCACCCACCCGGGGGCGCGCCCCGGTGTCCTCCAGCGTCCCCCGCACCCGCTCACCCCACGCCTCGGCGTCGCGGAACACGGCGAACCCGGACGCCCGGCCCCGCGCCCGTACCGACTCCGCCTGGGCCCGGGAACTGCTCAGGTCGATCACACGCGACGGCACCTGGCACTGCTCGGGGTAGACCGTGAAGCGTGCAGTCAGTTGCAGGAGGAATCCCGACAGCAGGGCCCCGACTCCTTCCCGGCTCGGCAGCCGTCGGGTAAGCAGCTGGTCCATCCAGGGAACGGACAGCGCACACCCGGCCTTGGGCACGTCGGCAACGCCCACGTGGGTGCGGCTCTCTCCACCATTCCCGCGGACAAGGAATCGCAACGCGTCCACCTGCGCGCGGTGATGGCGACCACGCACTCCTACGAACCGGCATGACAGAACTCCCGGGGCGGGTGAGGTCCGGGTGCCGGGCAGGCGGAGACAGCCCTGCTCCCGGCCAGCAGCGCGACGGCGGCAGCGTCCATCGCGCGTCATTGCCCCCCGGCCGCGGTCTCCATGTCCCTGCGCGGGGTGCGCTCGTCCGCGTCGGCCAGCCAGAAGTAGACCGGTGGCAGGGCGAGTTCGATTACCGCCAGCACGATCTGGAACCACTGCGGCCAGCCGTGCACGGCGAGCGAGAGCAGCCGGCCCATACCGCCCAGCAGGAAAACGCCGGCCAGCCACCGCACCGCCCGAGCCGGAACAGGCCGCTGCCGCGCGGCCCACAGCCATGCCAGCCCGTAGCCGACAAAGCTGGCTCCCATGAACCGGCCCCAGCTGTCGACCGTGGCGCCGGCAGAACCGGCTCCGGGGATCGCCGCGTTGCCGAGGATCACGTGATACAGCCCGATCGCCACGCACGACCATCCCATCAGCTGTGTGAGTGTGCGCAGAGTTCTCGCCATGGTCCCTCCGGGCTGTCTCGGCCGAGCCTAGTTGACGTGTGTCTACTAGACTGGATGCGCTAGTAGACACATGTCAAGTAGGCTTAGTCCGTGCCTCCCCGCCGACGACTCAGCCCCGACGACCGCCGCGCCCAGCTCCTCACCGTCGGAGCGCGGCTCTTCGCCGCACGCCCGTACGACGACGTGCTGATGGAGGAGGTCGCCGAGGAGGCCGGCGTCTCGCGAGCCCTGCTCTACCGTCACTTCCCCAGCAAGCACGCCCTCTTCGCGGCCGTCTACCAGCAGGCGGCGGACCGGCTGCTCGCCGAGACCCGGCTCGACTCCGCCGACTCCTTGGTGGAGCAGCTGATCCAGGGCATGGAGGTCCATCTCGACTACTTCGTGGCGAACCGCCATGCCGTCCTCGCCGCGAACCGGGTCCTCGCGGGCGATCCCGTGATCCAAGCGATCATGACGAACGAGCTGGACGCACTCCGCACGCGACTGCTGACCGTACTCCCCCTCGCGGACGAGGGCGCCCGTGCGGCCGTGTCCGGCGTCCTGAAAAGCTGGCTGGTGTTCGTCCAGGTCCTCTGCGTCGACTGGCTCACCCACGAGACCTGCACCCGCACCCAGTTGCGCGACGTCTGCATCGGCGCAGTTCTCGGCGCTCTCCGGCCGCTGCTCGCGGAGGACCCCGCCCCCGACTGGCCGCCGCAGCGCCCCAGCACGGGCGCGTAGGGTCCGCCGTACGAAGAGGGCGGGCGCCCTGGACCTCGCGCAGGCCGGCACCCTGAGGCCGGGCAGCTGGGGCATTCAGGGCGACACTGCCCCCGATCCTGGGCAGTCCGCCCGAGCAAGCCAGTGAGGGCAGCGTCGGCACCAACGGACAAGATCCCATTTAGCTGGTTGACCGCGAATGCCGCCTAAATCTTCTCCAAAAACTGGGGACCGCGAGGGCTGACAAGCAGAACCCCAAACGAAAGGTACGACCGAGCCGTCTCGGTCGATGGGTACTCCTACCACCAGTTGAAGGGATCCCCCGCTTCCGACAGTTCCTGCAGGCTCACAAATCGGCATTCGCCGGTTGTGTTGTGCACCGAGATGCAGGGAGGCCCGTAAACGAGGTACTTGTCGTCTCTGGTGGTGAGGTATTTGACGGACTGGTAACTGAAGTAGAAGAAGTCTCCCTTCGCCGCCTTGTGGCTGTCCTCTTCGAACAGCGCAACCTCGTTGTCCCAGCCGGCAGAAACATTCCGGAGAAATTCGGCCGCCAGCAGCTCCGCTTGCTGCATCGTGTACATCAGTTCACCCTCATCAACTTGAATGCCTTGTACAGTGCGGGGTTGACGAATCCGGATTGGACGTCAACGAAAAGTACCCGTCCCTGGTGGTTCACGATGTTGAACACGTGCCCCGGCTGGTTCGGGATCGGAGATTCTCCCGCGACTATGCCGCGAGCACCATCCCCAGAATTTCGGATATGGTCGACCATGTCCCAGAGGTTGGTGTCCTTGAAGTTGCCCCCGAACACACTCTCCAGTCGATCAAGGGACTGTGCGCCACCCATGTATCCGGGCACGGGATTTATTCCCTCGCCACGCATATACCGCTCAAATGCCTCGCCGACGTAGGTGCAGTTCATGTTCCCGCCCTCCGGGTTGAACTGCTTGGCCAATTCGGAAAGGTTGGGTGACTCGTACGGCTTCGGCGGGATCGGTGACTTCTGCGGAGCAAGTCCAAGGGGGTCGCAGGAAACCGAAGGGCGGTCGACGTATCCGACGGGGTTGGCCGCCGGGGTGAGTCCGAGGGGGTCCTGGCTGACGTACTGGCCGACTTCGGAGTCGTAATATCTCAGATAGTTGTAGTTCAGGCCCGTCTCGGGATCGAAATACTGGCCTGGAAAACGGAGCGGTGTGTAGGCGTGGCCCCGCACCGACCAGGACAGCTTTCCCCAGTTCGTGGCGCGGGCTTGCCAGGCGATCTCGCCGGACTCGTCGATCAGCTCGCAGGGAGATCCCGAGAGGTCGTTCACGATGGCGAAGAACCGGGCGTCGACCTCTTCCTGCGAGGCCGTGGCCATGGTTTTGCGTTCGCTCTGGGCAACCGCTTCGGCGCCGTTGAGATGCCACGTCAGGGTCACCGAGTCGGCCGAGGAACCCCAGTTCGTCGTCTGTTCGCACAGCGAGACGCCGTCCCAGCTGAAGTCCACCTGCTCCAGCACGTCGACGCCGTTCTCGGCGATGCGCTGCTTGCTGACGCGTCGGCCCAGGGCGTCGTACTGGTAACCCCACACCGAGCCGTCCGGGGTGATGACCTGGGTGAGCCGGTCCTCCGCGTCCCAGCTGTACCGCCACGTGTCCGGTTTACGGGAGAGCCGGATCTTCTGGCGGAGTACCACACGTCCGGCAGCGTCGTGCTCGTAGCGGATCCGGCCGGCACGCACGAGGTCGGCGCCCCGGTAGGCGCGCTCGCCGCACCCCTCGTCCCCGAATTGACGCCCGGGCCACTCCGCCGACACCTGGTTGCCGAGCGCGTCGTACGAGTAGGCCTCCGCCCAGCCCTCTCCGCTGACCCGGGTGGTCCTTCCTGCCAGGTCCAGTTCGTACCGACGAAGGCCGTTCAGTTGGTCATCGACCTTGGTCAGACTGCCGTCCGCACGATATTCGTAGGTCCTCGACTGGATACGCCCACGGGTGTGGTCCACCGCTTGGGAGATCAGCCGGTTCATTTCGTCGAACGACCTTGAGATGCTCAGGGCTTCGTCGAACCGGCGGCTGACTTCGCGGCCGACCCCGTCGTACTCCATGGCGATGACACGACCGTCGGCCGTGAGCCGGTAGGGCTTGCCGGTGGCATCGTATTCCCAGGCGCTCACGGCGCCCGACGGCGTCGTGCGGCTGGTCAGTTTGCCGAACTCGTCGTACCGGTAGGTCACTTCCCGGCGGTTGACCTGCTCGGAGATCAGGCGCCCGTGCCGGTCACGCAGCAGGTTCAGAGTCGTACGGTCATTGCCGGCCTGAGCGATCTGATCGGTGAAGTCGTAGGTGTACGACATCACCTCCCCGTCGACGTCCTTGCGTACGACTTGGCCCAACTCGTTGTGCTCGAAGGAGATGACCTGCCCGAGCGCATTCGTACGCGAGATCAACTCACCGGCCGCGTTGTAGGAATAACGACTGACACGGCCGCCGAAGTCGGTTTCCGTGATCGGTCGCCCCACCACGTCGTATTCATAGGTCCAGGTCAGCCCATGAGGATTGATCACTCGGGTCAGGCGGAGTTCCTTGTCGTACTCGAACTCGTAGCGAGAACCATCGGGCTCGATGCGTGCAGTCAGCAGATCGAACTGCTGGTGCTCGAAACGGGTCACTCCGCCGATCGTGTCCGTGTGCGTGAGGCAGTTGCCCTCGCCGTCGTAGGTCCACGTCTCCTCGGTCCCGTCCGGATTTCGTCGTCGAGTGATTTTCCCCTCGACCGACCATTCCATCTCACCGGTCGCGCCCGTGGGGTCAGTGATGGATATGACGCGGCCGAGGGCATCTCGCTCGTAGCGCATGACGCCGCCCGTGTGGTCACGTATCTCGACAGGCAGACCGGCCGCATCACAGCGTATGTCGGTCACCCGGCCGTACTGATCACACAGCGTGCGAAGGTGCCCGGACGCGTCGTAGGTGAAAGAGGTTCCACCGCCTGCCGAATCGGCGACCGATGTCCGGTTCCCGCGGTCGTCGAACTCCTGGCGGACTGTGCTCCCGTCAGGGCGCACCACACGGGTGAGCAGTCCGCGGGCGTCGTAGGACAGTGTCGTTCGCCTGCCGTCCGGACGGACGATTTCCGTCGGGTTCCCCAGGTCGTCGTACTGGTAGGACGTCGTGCGGCCGACGGCGTCGGTCTCGGACAGGAGGCGGTTGAATCGGTCGTGGGTGAAGCGGCGGACGTGTCCTTCCGGATCCTGGATGGCGACGACCTGGTGCAGGTCGTTGACGACGTACTGACGTACGGCGCCCTCGCCGTTGACCGCCGTCGTGGACCGGAGCCCGGTGTCCGGATCTCTGTCGCCGTAGGACAGCCGGAGGCTCATGTGCCCCTCGGTACCGCCCTGCGCGATGCACCGGTCCCTGTCGTCGTACTCGTACGTGTACGCGTGTCCCTTGGTGTCCGTCCACGACGTGACACGGCGGGCCTCGTCGTAACCGAACCGGAGGGGCAGCGCTGACGAGTTCCTGACCTCGGCGAGGTTCCCATCCGTGTACCCGTACCGGATCAGCTGGAGATCGGACCCGTCCTTGGCACCGCCGACCAGACACACGCCGGTGACCAGGCCGTCGGCACTGTCGATCCGCAGGCGGTACCCGCCGCTGTGGACGATGGCCGAGGGAACTCCCGCCTCGTCGTACTCGAAGACGGTCCAGTTGCCGTTGCTGTCGTCGATCTGCACCAGCTCGGCGAGCTCTTCGTCGCGCTCGGTGAAATGCCACACCCGCCGAGTCTGCGGATCGGTGACGGTGTAGCCGTCCGCCCCCCGGCTCAAGGGCCAACGTGGGCCGTGCGTCGGCATGACGGGCAGGCCGGGTGCGGGATGCGGATAGAAGAGCCGCATCCCGTCCTCGTTCAGGAAGTCGATGCCTGCCGATCTGATGTCCAGTCGCTGATCGACCGTGCTCGCCCACGACGGACCGAACCGGCGGCCGTGTGTGTAGCCCGACTCCACCCGCCGCTTGAAGGCGAACTCCAGCGCACCGGGGAGCGTCACGTCGGTCTGGGCCAGATACATCTTGCCGGTGGCGAGATTGATCGGGTCCGTTCCCGCGGACTCCACATCGCCCGGAGCCTGGCTCTCGGCCGCCCCAGGTGCGATTTCCCCCTCGGCGGCGGCAGCCTCCGCGCCGTCGGCGGCGAGCACTCCCTCGTCCGCGACGGCTCCGGCCCCGTCCGTCGCCACGGCCAGGACGGCCTGGGGAGCCAGTTCCCCCAAGAAGTTGCCCGGGTCCGACGAGAACGACTTCCAGGCCGACTGGAGGGCGCGGTCGGGATGCGTGGCCATGCTGACCACTCCCCCGAGCAACTGCACCTTGTTCTGCAGGAAGGCGGCCGGATGCGTCAGGTTGTAGGGGTCCATGGGGTCGAGGCTGCGGACGAAGTTCACAATGCCCGCCGTCCCCTTGACGAGGCCGCCGAAGAAATGCGCCCCGTCGATGGAGTCGGCTGCCAGGAGATCCATGCCGTCCAGCTTCAACTGCTGGACGGCCGACGGCTCCTTCGGCGCATGCTGCAGCGCAGCCTTCAGCTTGGTCTCCGTCTCGCCGGCGATCTTGTTCCGCTGCCGCCGGGCCGCGTCGAGGATGCCCTGCGCCTCCTGCATCGCATGCTCGCCGGGATCCTTCTCCGAAGGACGCGGCCCGGGATCGTCGCTGCCCGCTTCGACCTTGAGGTTGTACGACTCGACCGTCTTGCGGTGCGCATCGGAGGCGGACTTGCCCTGCTTGTACAGGCGGATCGCTTCACGCGCCTGGCCCTGGGCCCATTCGACGGTGTCGGCCAGGCCGTTCAGCGCCGTGGCCGCCCCCTGGCAGGCCTCTGCGGCCTGCAGCCACTTGGTGGGATGCAGGGCGAACTTCTCGCGGAAAGTGTCCGCGGCCTTGCCGTTCCAGCCGCCCGAGTCGACGGCCCTCATTCCCACGCCGACCTCTTCGAAGGCCGTGGCGAACACCAGCAGGTGCTTGGCCTTCTCACGGATCGTCGACGGCTTGCCGTGGATCAGATCGGCCGGTTCGACGTCGGGCCCGAGCTGCCGTTCGGCCACGTGCGCACCGAGATAGGAGGCGGCCCTGTCTCCGCCGTGCCGCACCTTCTGGGCCACGCCGTGCGCGCCGACCTCGTCGAGTGCGTCGCCGGTGAGGTCGGCTCCCTCGTCGACGACCTCTCCCGTCACGCGCTTGGCGTGGTCGAAGAGGTTCTTGCCCCCGCTCAGGAGCTCGCCGCCGTACTTACCCCAGCTCGACATCAGCCCTGCTCCTGCTGCTGCGGGCCGAACGTCGCATCCACCGCGGCGTTGTACTGGTCCTGGTCCATCCCGGCGAGAGTGGGCGCGACCTCCACGCCCGGCACCGTCTCCGCTGTCGCCAGGTCACGTCCCATCCCCTTGAGGGACTGTTCCGAGGCGTTGAGACCGTCCCGGAAGGACTTCTCGCTGTAGTCCGGATGCAGCCAGCCGGGCGTGGCCAACTGGCCCCAGCTCTGCTGGTCGATCTGCTGCTCGGAGGCGTAGGGGTTGCCCGTCACGGAGTTCAGGCCGACCTTGAGCGAGTTCTTCACGGTCTGGTCCGTCTTGTACATCGTCCCCGCCGCGAGGCCGACCGCCGACGCGAACGCGTTCCCCTCGTCGATCAGGGCTCTCACGCCCCATTCCCACCGCTCGCAGAACGAGTGGAAAACGGCCCCGACGGTCTCGTCGCCGACGGTCATACCGTCCATCTCCAGATCGGTGAAACCGCGCCCCGTGCCCGACCGGCCCGCGTCGTCGACAAGCCCCAGCTTGCCCAACTCGCCAAGGGCCTTGTCGATCCCGTCGGCGATCAGCGCCAGTCCGACGACCCGCAGATCGGGAGTGGCACCGGCGCTCGCCCCGCCGCCGCCACCGGCAATCGCCTCCATTACCGCCCTTCCTCTCCGGCCGCACGATGTTCGGCCCCGTTCACCGCGACCGCCTCCGGCACCACTCCGTCCACCGGCGGCAGCACCAGTCCGTGTGCACCGTCCGCCGCGTTCACCAGCACGCCGCACGGTTCCCCCGCCTCGGCCACCGCCGGTACGGCCGCGTCGAGCAGAGCGGCACCCCACACGGCCCGGTACCGCCATCCCGGTCCGTCGTCTCCTCGGGCCACCGCGTACCGCGCCAACGCTGCCTCACTGGTGAATGCCAGGATCCAGCGCACTCCGCCCATGCCCACCGTCAACGGGGCTTCCTCGGCGTCCGGGCCGGGCGACGTGCCCACCGGCACCAGCACCCTTGCCCGCCGGAACTCGCCCAGTTGCGCACGGAATCGATGCTGACGCGCCCGCACCTGTACGGCCTCCTCGTCAGGGGCGGGTTCGACGTGAGGCGGGACGGGCTCCCGGCCGGCAGAGGTGCCGGCATCCGCCGGTGCGGTGTCGACCGAGGCGCCGGCGATGTTCCCCTCCGGCTCCTCGCCACTGGCACGGATCACCGTTTGATCGGCGATATCGGCCAAGCGCGACCGGGGCGACGACGGCATTGCACCGCCGGCTGCCGGGTCGCTGGGATCGCAGTGCCGCTCCGTCCGCCGCACGCCCCCGGTGCCGCCGTGCGTGCCCGGCGTCTCTCCTGCCTCGTCCACCATCGACTTCCTGTCGCGGGGCAGCTGTTGACCCCATGCACCGAACACACTCCGACGTGATCATAAGGTGCGCTCAACCGTCGCAACGACTCCGCTGCCGGGGACGGTTGAAGGAACACTCAAGGCTGACGAGCACTTGACCCCGGAGCTACCTGAGGGTGGGCACTCGCCACCCGGACCAGGGGCGAGGCACGGGGCGTGCTCCAGTTCGACGGTGAAGCGGGCCGCTGCCAGCCAGACGCGGGCGGAGCGGTCGAGCTCCGCCGGCAGCAGGCGGCCGGACACGTCGCGTGAGCGGTCCGCCGACGCCGCCGTAGAGCTCGACCAGGAGGCCACCGGCCGACGCCGGCCCCGACCGGCCCGGTCGCCACACGTCGGCATCCGCGTCGCCGGGCAGGGACAGCACGCCCCCCACACAGTTTGCCCCACACGATCAGCGCCAGTGGGAGTACCCGGCATTCGGGCCGCTCAGGAATCCCACCAGGTCGGCGTTCCCGACCTCGCCGCTCCTGCGTCGGCTGACCAACACTCTGCGAACACAGAGGTGCATCGGTGGGCATTGTGCCGAGCGTTCAGGTGCTTACGATCGGGCGGCCGCGCGGCTGCGTCTCCCGTCCGCGAGGGATGGCTACGGTGGGACCGTTTGCGTTGATCGACTGCCATGCCTGGTCGCTGGGAAGGACGTTCTGCGATGGTCGATGGGCCGATTCTGGTACTGGGAGCAACCGGCGGGCAGGGCGGCGCCGTGACCGCCGCGCTACTGGGCCGCCATGTCCGGCTCCGGGCTCTGGTGCGTGACCCTCTGCGGGAAGCCGCACGGGAATTGGCTGGCCGAGGCGTCGAAGTGGTGGCCGGATCCCTGAGCGATCGCGCGTCGCTCGCCGCGGCGATGAGCGGGGTAGCGGGCGTCTTCGCCGTGACCACTCCCTTCGAAGCCGGTGTGGAGGCGGAGGTGGCTCAGGGACGGGCGATTCTGGCGGCCGCCCGGGAAAAAGAAGTGCCCCATCTCGTGTTCAGCTCGGTGGCGGGTGCCGACCAGAACAGCGGCGTACCCCATTTCGACAGCAAGGCGCGGATCGAAGCCGAGCTGACCGCCGGGGAAGTGCCCTATACGATCCTTGGGCCCACGTATTTCTTCGACAACACCCTGGGAGGTTCGGAGCGCATCCTCAACGGCGTTCTCGATCTACCGCTTCCTCCCGACCGGCCCTTGCAGCAACTGGCCCGCCCCGACCTCGGTACGTTCGCGGCGGAAGTCCTGCTCAACCCCGCCGCCTATGTCGGGCGACGTATCGAGCTGGCCAGCGACGCGCCCACTCCCGCCCAGATGGCGAGCACGCTCGGTGCGGTCCTGGGACGGGAAGTCCGCCACGAGTACGTACCGCTGACTGAGGTCAGCAATCCGGATATGCATGCGATGTGGACCTTCCTGAACGGGCCCGGCTATCGCGTGGACATTCCCGCACTGCACGACGCCCATCCGGAAATTCCGTGGACCGGATTCGGGGACTGGGCGCGCCGCGCGTTCGCATAGGGGACGAAACTCGGTGCCTCGCACGTCGACTGGGGTCGGAAAGTCCGGATCACCGGCGCGAGCCCGGCGCAGCACCGCCAACGCGAGCTGCGGCAGGTGCTCCGCCCGGGCTCTGCGCAGCCCGACGACGGCATCGTCCGCCGACACCGCAATCGCGGACGTCGCCGACGCGTGCGGCTTCGCCGACCAGAGCCACCTCACCCGTACGATGCGCCGCCACCTCGGCCTGCCCCCCCAGCACCCTGCGTACGCACCGCCTTTCGAAGCCTGATCTGCTCCCTTCGCTCTTCGGAGCGCACCTCATGCGTGAGCGATGCGCCATCGCCGCGCTGCGCGTAGCAGGCGTCGAGCATCGCGCCTAGGCGGCCTGTAGTGCGGTGTGCGGGCGGGGCGCGGCGGCATCGGGGGGACGGACGGTCGGGTGAGGTGGCGGGTCATGAGCGTGATCGCGGCGGAGCGAGTATCGCTTTGGAGCGGTCGGGCCGGGTCTCGTGGTCGCGGAAGGTTCCGGCGTGCGTCCAGCAGCCACGCCGACGCCCCGCACAGGACCGTCGGCCGACGACATCCGCATCTGGTGTGCCGCCACCCGCGCCGAGGGCCAGGCTCAGGAGCTACCTCGGCGGATCGCCGTCGGTGCGGTGTGGTCGGCCCGCAGCCGCCGGCCGCCCATCCGGACAGACAGCGGTGAGTTGCGCTGACACGCCGGTCGCCGTTCGGGGCTGCGCGCTCCTGGACGCACGTGCAGGACGTTCTTCGGGGTGGGTCGTTCTCAGCCGAGCCGCAGTCGCCCTGTGCGGCGCCTCCCGTCGTACGGGTACGGTGCCGGGAGGGGCCGCCGGCCTCTTGCCGGGCGGTTCACGTGCGAAGGAGTACCTCTCATGACGATGGGCGCCGCGGAACCTGCCCCGGACATGGAGCAGGCCACGCTGCCCGGACGGGCCGCATCCTTGGTCGAGTTGCTCCGGCGCAATGCCGCCCGCACCGAACAGGACCGCTGTGTTGCAGCGGAGAACATCGCGGCACTCGATGAGGCCGGCCTGTTCAGCCTCACCGTTCCCCAACGGCTCGGCGGCCACCAGGAACGCATCCGCACGCTGGTCGAAGTGGGTTCCGAACTCGGCCGCGGCTGCGGATCGACTGCCTGGACCACCAGCTTGATCAACATCTCGGGCTGGCTCATCGGCCTCTATCCCCAACGTGCGCAGCACGAGGTCTACGCCCAGGATCCCGGCACCCGTGCCTGTGCGGTCCTGCCACCCCACGGGACCGGCAGGACAGCCGACGCAGGCACCATCGTCACCGGACGGTGGGGCTCCGCCTCCGGCTGCCTCCACGCCCGATGGGCGCTGCTCGGCACGACGCTCACGGGCGAGCGCGGCGACCGCCTGGACCAAGGACTGGCCCTGGTCCCGATGGACCAGCTGACGATCGAGGACACCTGGCACGTCGCCGGGATGCGCGGCACCGGCAGCAACACCCTCATCGCCGACGGCGTCTTCGTCCCGGCCCACCGCATCCTGTCGGTGACGCACGCGCTCCAGGGCACTTATCCGACCGAGTTCAAGGACGAGACCCTGTACCGCGCGGCGTTCGTCCCCACGCTCGCCCTGTCGCTCGCCGGCCCACTGCTGGGCCTGGCCCGCGGCGCGATGGAGCTCGTGCTGGCCTCCCTCGCCACGGGCCGGGGCATTTCGCATACGCACTACGCACAGGCACGCGAGGCACCCTCCACCCAGATGCAGCTCGCCGAGGCGGCATCCTTGATCGACACCGCCACCCTGCACCTGATGCGTGCCGCGGACGATGCCGACAGCTGGGCGGCGAGTGGTCACTACATGCCCGTGGTCAACCGCACCCGGGCGCGCATGGACATCGGCACAGTCGCCCGCTGCTCACGAGACGCTCTGGACCTGCTGCTGAACGTCCAGGGGGCCCGGAGCTTCGCCGACGAGAGTCCGCTGCAGCGCATCTGGCGGGATCTGGAGACCGGCACGCGGCATGCCATGGTCAACCCCGCCATCGCCACCGAGATGTACGGCCGGGCCCTGCTCGGTATCGAGGACCAGATCACGCCGCTGATCTGAACGGGCAACGCCTGAGGACGCCCGGACGCGTCCTCGACGCTACCCAGGACCAGACTTGAGCGCCAGGTCTACGACCTGCTGTTCGAGGGTGGTGATCCGGGCCTGGAACTGCTCGGTGCCGTCGGCACACCGATACCGGATTCGGCCAGACCTGGTCGCCCAGGGCCTCGCTGAGGCGGGCTTCGAGGCGGCGAACCTGCGAAGCGATGCGGGCAGTGCGGGCGTCAGCGGCCACCAGGTCGGCTTGCATGGAGGCACGACTCACGGCCGGGCCCCGCCCACCGGGGACGGTGGGCGGTTCGACAGACTGCGCGTGGATCTGGCCGAGCAGGACCGGATGGCACCTCAAGTCGGCTGCAACGCCTCGCCTGGATCAGCCTACTTACCACCCATCAGGTAGTCGCCGTGGAATTCCCGCCCCGCTGGACGACCTCGTCCGCAGGCTTGTACGACGTCGAGCGTGACCGGGGCGGACGACGCTTCCGGCAGCGACAGGGCTGGGGCAGGACCGTACTACCTGCTCTTGATCTGTACGCGCTTGATGTTCACCGGCAGCGTCGGGAAGCCGTCTCCCGGCCCGTTCTGGTCGTCCTCGCCGCCCGCCGCGATCTTCTGGAGCACGTCGAGGCCCGCGGTGACTTTGCCGAACGGCGTGTAGGCGGGCGAGAGTTTGGTGTCCTTCCAGACGAAGAAGAACTGGCTTCCATTGGTGTTGGGCCCGGCTTTGGCCATCGCCACCGTCCCGGCAGGATAAGTCGCCCCGGTCAAGTTCTCGTCGGGGAAGGAGTAACCAGGTCCGCCGCTCCCGGTGCCGGTCGGGTCGCCGCACTGGAGCACGTAGATGCGCGCGGTGGTGAGCCGGTGGCAGTGCGAGCGATCGAAGTAGTCGCGCTGGGCGAGGAACTTGAAGGAGTACGTGGTGCAGGGCGCCTTGTCGGTCAGTGCCCGGAAGGTGATCGCACCCTGGCCGGTGCGCAGCGTCGCGCTGTACGGCTTGGCGGCCTTCACCGCGTCGAAGACCGGTATCCCCTTGAAGTTGTCTGCGGGAACGGCCGGCGTGTACGTGCAGGCCGCCGACGGCGCGGCAGGGGGTGGGGTGTCGGCCGCGGCCTGCGTCGCACCGCCGCAGAGGAGCAGGGCGGAGGCGGCGAGCAGGACGCTTGGCTTACGGAGCACGAGACGGTTCCCTTCGGGTCAGCGTCGCACGGGTTGTCATGGCCGCCTCATCCTGCCCACCCCGCCGCACAGGTGAAACCCTGCTCCGGGCACCGTCGACATGGGCGGGCGGTCACTGGGGCCGGGCCCGGCGGGTGCGTACTATGCGTCAGCTCGGACTGGTGGTCGCTGTGGCTGACGTCGGAGCGGGTCGTGTCGCTGGTTCACTCCTTCTACCTGCGCTCGACGGGCGACTCTTCTGCGGAGGCCCATCGGTTCGCCCGTGAGTACGGCATCGCTTGCAAGGGCACCGCCACGGCCGCGGCTGGCGGGTCGGTTGGAGGAGCACCCGTCGTGCTGGCCGTGTCCCGTCGGCCCGTCGCCGTAGCCGGCGGCACCCGCAGCCGCCCCGCGACGTGCGCTTACAGGTTCAGCGTCTCCAGTTCCGCCCGGGTACGCCGCCGCCCAGGGCGCACCGACAGAGGCCGCCTGCGCCGTCCCTGCCGCACCTGAACAGTGCCCCTGTCGATCCGGGCCTGCGGGTGCGGCCGGCGACCAGTCACGGTCACGCGCGTGACAAGGGACGGCGAGGACCTCGTCCGTCCGGAGACCTCACCGCGGGCCTGCGGGGCCGGTCGGTGCTCCCCGCGGTCCCCGGACTGGCAGCCGGGCACGCGGCGTATGCGCTCCTGGCCGTCGCAGGCCCGGCGATGATGATGGCGAGCGTGCCAGCCCTGCTCACCGCACTCACACCGTCGCCGGTGCGGGTCACCTACTGTGGCTCGGCTGGAGGGTGCTGCGCCGCCCGTGCCGGCGGCCTCCCGGAAAGCCGTGGGCACTTCCCGCACGCGGATCATGCTCAAGGATGCCGGGATCAGCGGCATGGCCCCGAAGGCGCTGTTGCGGTATTTTCCAGCTGTTCCCTCAGGCCCTCCACACCTCGACTGGCCGGCCCGTCGCCGCCCGGACCGGGCTGCTCAGCGCGCTCCACTTCACTGGCTCCCCGGCGCCCTGCACCGCTTCACCGGCTGGGCTGCCGACCAGACCGGTGACCGCCTGTCACTCCTGTTCACCCCGTGGGGCGAAGGCCTGGTCCGCTGCGGACCGGGTGCCCTCCTCGCCGAGGGTGATGGTGTCGGCGTCGGTGAGCTGGACCACGTACAGGTGGCGGGTGTCGCAGCGCAGTGACGACGTGTCCGAGCGGTCGGTGGGGTGACTGGTGACCGCTTCGAAGGTGGCCGTCGTGCCGCGCACGGCCCGTAGGGCGAGGGCCTCCGTGCAGCCGACCTCCCGGCCGGTGCCGACCTCGGTGATGTCGCTGACCTGCTTGCCCGCCAGTTCGCCCACGGCGGCGGTGTGCAGGGTGGAGGTCACCTTGAAGGAGCCGGTGCGCGGATGCACTTGGCCGTCGGCGTTCGGGGTTGCCGGGGCCCGTGCCGGTCCACACGCCGGCCCACCCGGCGGAGAGAGCGGGAGCGGAGACGTCGGGCAGAGGCGGGGAGGACGTGGTGCCGTCGCCCCGGGCAGCCGCGTCGAAGGGGTGCAGCAGCAGGATGCCGGTCGCGACGGCGGCGACGGTCAGGGCGCAAGCGGCGGCCATCCAGCGGATGCGGCGGGGGCGGGGAGGTGTGCGGGGCTCGTGATCACCGCCTTGTTGGGGGCGCAGTCGTCAGCCCGGCGCTCTCGGAGTCTGCTCTGCGGGGGCGGTCCCCATCCTCGAGGGTGCCCCGAACGGGCGATCGCACGGCCGTGCCTACCATCGTTTCATAGTGACGGGCCGTCACCTTCTTACGTGTCGATGCACTCGGCACACCTTGCCCCCTCCAAGGAGCGGCCCATGTTCCGACTCTCACGCCCGACGGCTATGGTCACCGCGACCACCACGGGAGCCGCAGCCCTCGCCCTGCTGGCGACGGGCCCCACATCGGCGGCGGTCGCGCCGCCCCTGTCCGACGCGCGTGTCGTGGCGCACTACACCTTCAACAGTCAGGTTCAGCAGACGCCGGAGAACATGGTTCTCGAGCCCGACGGCACTGCGGACATGACGTTTTCCCTGAGTCGGCAGGTCGTCCACGTCACCGATCGCGGGGCCTTCTACCGGGTTCGCGCGACTCTGCCCGCCGTGTCGGAGCCGCACACCCCCATCCTCGGCCAGGCCGCGGTCATGGGAATCGCGCGCGCCGGCGACGGCACCCTCTACGTCAACTACGCCACCGGAACGAGCGAGACCGGTATCTGGCGCATCAGCCCCGGTCGGCCGCCCGTCCAGATCGCGCAGCTTCCGAATCCCACCGAATCGCTCCCCAACGGTCTCGCCCTCGATGAGAAGCGCCGTGTGCTTTACGTGGCCGACACGGTGGGCGCGGTTGTCTGGCGCGTCCCGCAGGCGGGCGGTACACCCAGGGTCTGGGCGTCCGGAGCCGCCCTCAAGCCATCCCCCGGCGCCAGCCTCCCGGCTGGGCCTAACGGCCTCAGGGTCCACAACGGCGACGTGTGGGTGTCCAACACCACCCAGGGGACGCTCCTGCGCATTCCCGCACTCCGGGACGGGTCGGCCGGCAAGGTCCAGACCAGGGCGAGGGGACTCGACTGGATCGACGACTTCGCCTTCACCGGGACCGGCGACACGGTGCTCGCCGCACTGGTCGCAGGGAACGACATCAGTGCCCCACCGAACGGCGACACCGGCAGCGTCGTACTCGTGTCTCCGAACGGCGGCCACAAGACCGTCCTCACCCACCAGGACGGGCTGAGCACCCCGTCTTCCGTGGCGGTGCGCCCCCAGGGACGGCTGGGCAAGACCGTCTACGTGTTGAGTGCGGCCTACTTCAGCAGCCCGCCGGATCCAAACCTCCTCCGAGCCCGCCTCAACTCCTAGGTTTCAGCGACAGGCACGGTGCCGGCGGCTCGGTGGCGACACGCATCCGGTCCCTGCCCCGCGATGCCACAGGCGCTGCGATCGGGGTCTCGTCCCTACCGGGGGGGTAGGCCGCCTTGGCCGCAGCATCCACACCCCCGCTCAACCGGACGCCGGCCGCCCCGATCCCCGGCGCGATCACGGCAGCAGCAGAGGAGGCCCCATGACCGCACCCGCTCTCCCGGCCTCGTATGCCTCCGGCACCCCGGAGCACCCCGCAGCCTTCGGCGGCACCGGCCGCGAGCCGGGAACCTCCGTGCGCCACGAACTGCGCGCAGTCCACGCCCTGGTCCACCGCGACCTCGACCTGCCGCGCCTGGCGGCCCAGGCCACCCACACCGCCCTGACGCTGCTCCAGCCGGCATGCTGATGATGACTGTGCAAGCGCCGTCATCATGGTCGGTATCCGCCTGATCACCGACCGGCAGAGCGGCTACCTGCGCGAACTCCTGATGGCCGCGGTCAGGCGGCACCCTTCTCCTCGGAAGCTGCGCCGGCGGCACCATCGTCTCCACGGTCCAGGGCACCGTCCTGCTCGGCGTGAGCGGCGCCGTCGGCCTGCCATACGCCCCGCTCCTCCCCTGGCCGTGAGCCTCAACCGGCCCGAGATCTTCCACATGCTGCTCGACCTGGTGATGATGCCGCTGCTCTTCCTCTACGGCGGCCTCTTCCCGCCGGAGAACCTGCCGGGCTGGGCCCGCACCCCTCCTGCTGGCCGGCGGCGCCGCGGCACTGCTCTGGGCCGCCCACCGCTTCAGCCGCCCCGAATGACCCCCGGACACGGGCCGGTTGCTGGCGAGGGAGCACGGCGGCACCGGTCTCTGGACCTCATCTCATCGACAGGGACGAGAAGTTCGGCGGCCTGTGCAAAGGCCAACCCCTTGGCCCCTGGCCCGCTCCGGCACCGGGTCGGGAGATCCCTCGGGGCGCGGCACGTACTCCAGGGTGCTCTCGTTCTGGTGTTCCGGCGATATCGACGGTGCCGAGGGGTTCAGGCGCTGGACGGCCTTGCGGATCGTCTCCATCTCGGCGTGGGCGGTGGGATCACCGGTGAGCAGAACACGGTTCTGTCCTCGCGCCACGATTTCGCCGTCGCGGGTGAGTACGGCGCCGAACGGCCCGCCCCAGCCCTCTTCGACGGATTCACGGGCGAGCCGTACCGCTTCGGCCAGGAACTCTTGGTGCCCCATGTCGGACCTCCACTCAGCACAGCCGAGGGAATCTTGCATTTCGGTCTAGTTTGTCCGATAACTCGCTATTGAACTAAAGTACTCCGTATGGGTTCTCGTGCAATCCATGCCACGGGCGGCGGCGCGACCGTAGTGACTTCCCAGACGGTGCGTGAAGGTTGCGAAGACGACTACCAGCGCTGGCAGGAGCGGACGAACCGGGCCGTGAGGGCGTTCGACGGATTCGAGGGGACCGAGATGTACCCCCCGGGCGTGGGCCGTTCATCTCCAATGTGCTGAGCGTCTCGATTCTGACCTGTTTCCTGATGCCCCTGGTGAACCGCGCCTTCGCGTTCTGGCTGACGCCCCGGCGGGCGTGCTCCGCACGGGTCCACGTGGCGGGAGCCGCCCTCGTCGTGCTGGGCTGGGCGGTGTGCATCCTGATCTTCGGGCTGACGAGCGGCTGAGGACCCGTCATGAGCGAGGAGATCGAGGGAGAAGTCGTCCGGCGGGGCGACGCCGCTTATGACGGTACCTGGTCGGCCATGCTGTGGAACGAGCTCAGGCCGCAGCGCTTCCCCGACCTGATCGTCCGCGTCGCCCACGAACGCGACGTCCCGGCCGCCGTCCGGCTGGCCCGCTCCGAGGGGCACCGGATCGCCCTGCGCTCCCACGGGCACAGCTGGTGCGGCTCACCTCTGCGCGACGGCGGCATGTTCATCGACCTCTCCGCACTCGACGCATGCGGGATAGACCCGGCTTCCCGCACCGCCACCCTGCAACCCGCCCTGAGCGGAGGGGAGTTCGTCGCCGCGCTCGCCCCGCACGGTCTCGCCTTCCCGGCCGGCCACTGCGGACCCGTCGCCCTCGGCGGCTATCTGCTCAGCGGCGGCCTCGGCTGGAACGCGGGCGTGCTCGGATCGGCCGCCGCGAGCGTACGGGCCGTCGAGGTGGTCACGGCGGACGGCTCCACCCTCACCTGCAGCAAGACGGAGAACCCCGGCCTCTTCTGGGCCGCCCGCGGCGCCGGACCCGGCTTCTTCGGCGTGGCCACCCGCTTCCATGTGTCGCTCTACGACGCCCGGCGGCGATCGCCGAGACCTCGTACGTCTTCGCGCTGGCCGACGTCGAGCCCGTGACCCGCTGGGCCACCGCAGCGCCGAGCGGCTTCCGGCGAACGTCGAGGCCTCCTTCATGCTCGCGACCGCCTCCGCGCAGGTGGCCACGGCGACGCCGAGACCCAAGGTGATCAGCTTTACGGGCACCGCCTTCGCCCGCACACCGCAGGAGGCCGTCCACTGCCTGGAGCCGCTGCGGGACTGCCCACTGGCCGATCGCGCCCTGTTCCGCAAGACCGACCGGCCCACCACCTTCGAGGCCCTGTACGAGACGTCCTCCGGCCTCTGGCCCCCGGGCCACCGCAATGCCGTGGACACCCTGTGGTCGGACACCGCGTACACCACCCTGCTGCCCGCCCTCGCCGCCGCGGTCGCCCGAGCCCCGTCCGAGCGGTCACTGGTCCTCGCGCCCCTGCGGCCCGCCTCGCGTGAGCGCACCCTCTCCAGCGGCATGGCCTTCTCCGTCCTCGGCGAGACCTACCTCGCCCCCTTCGCGATCTGGGACGACCCGGCCGCGGACGCCGCCAACACGCGCTGGCTGCGCGACACCATGCGCCTCGTCGAGCCGTACGGAACCGGCCACTACATCGCCGAGACCGACCTCACCGCCGACCCGTCCCGGGCCCGGCGCTCGTACACCCCGGCCGGCTGGGAGCGACTGCGGGAACTGAAGGCCGCCTACGACCCGGAGCACGTCTTCCACTCCTACCTCACGCCCTGACACCGGCCGGGGCACACCTCCTGTCCGGTGAGCTCGCAAGGCCGGCCCACGGGCATCCGTTGGCCGAAGGGGCCGTCGGTACCGCTGGTAGACGCAGAATCATCAGGGGAACCCTGCGCCTCCTGCTCCCGCGGCTCCGCCGCGCCCGGCCACGGCGGATCCGGAACACGCCCCGCACGGGCGTCAGATGGGCAGGGCGGCGAGCCAGGCGGCCAGGATCCGGTTCACCGCGAGGCGTTACGGACGTTCGGTCCGCTCGGAAGCGTGGTTCGGGCGGACGGTCACCAGTCGGCGACGGCCTTGGGATCGACCTCACAGTGCGCGATCTCCTCCACGCGCCCGCTGCCGGCAACGGGTATCCGGAGGGTCGTCCTGCCCTTCGCGGGTACCGACACCTGATCGCCCGAGTCCATGAGGGTGAAGCCTTGCCCGTTCTTGAAGGCGACCTTCACGGTGAAGACACCGTCGCGTGAGTTCGGGTTCCTGACCTCGACGGCCGCGTACGGGTCCGCCACGCTCGCGCAGTGTACGAGCACCGCGGTGCCGTCCTTGAGGGGCTGGGCGGCGGCGGAGGGGGGAGCTGTGGGGGCGGAGGGGCGCGTGGTCCGCAATCGGGACGAACCGTCGCCGCTGCCACTGGTACTCGGCGCGGAGTCGTACGTATCGCCGCCGGACGAACCACTGCCGTGCGACGTCGACGAAGTGTCGTGATCCTGGTGGGAGTTGCTGCAGCCGCCCCCGTCGTAACCGTGATGGACCCGGCTCCCGTGGGCATGGCCCGACGAGAATCCGGTCAGGGCCAGCACGATCATCGCCGACATCGCTGTGATCTTGAGTCCTTGCCCCTGTGCACGCATCCCGTCACCCTATCCGTGGCGATCACAGGGGCGAAAACGCTGCCGCACGCGCTCAGTCGTACGCGCTCGGCAGTGCTGTACGAGCCGCTCGAGTTCGACCAGCGCTCAGGTCGACGGGAGAGCCTGGACTACCGGAGAGGTCGGCCGGCAGCTCCAGCATCGGCCGTTAGAGCTCCTCCGGCAGACGGTCCGGGCAGCGCACATGCACAGGTCCACCGGGGCCCCTACCGTGGACCGGTCAGTGGACGCCGACGACGAAGCCCGGTAGTTGATCAGCGACTACGCCGTCACGAGCGCCGGCGGACAAGCGACCGTCACTCGAAACCGTCATTTGAAGTAGACGAGGACCCGCCCCGCGTTGCCGGAGTCGACCTCCCGGCGGACGTACAGCCTTCTGATGTGCTTCTGGTCGAGGAACGCCAGCACACGTTCCTTGAGCCGGCCCGACCCCTTGCCCGGGATGATCTCCACGACCGTCTCACCGGAGTTGTTCGCCCTGAACAGGAATTGCCGCAAGGCGAGTTCGATGTCGCGGTTGTTGCGGAAGATCGGATGGAGATCGAGCGACATCATGCGGGCCTCCTCAAGGCGCGGGACGAACATACACCTTGTGACTGAGGGCCACTGAATTACCTGGAGCGGCCGGAAGGGGGTACCGCCGGGGAAAGGCGTGACGCCGGAGACAGTGCGGTTCGCGGTGCGCCGATCCGTGTACGCCGGGCGGGCGGAGACGGAGCTCGTCCTCGGCGGCGCGCGGGAACGGGCGTTGCTCGCCGTGCTGCTGGTCCGGGCAGGTCGGTCAGCCGGTCGAAGTCCTCGGCGTGCTGGGGGGTTCGAACCCACCCGGTACCGCGCTCAGCACGTCCGTCAGCACGTCGGTTCTCCTGCGCCGCCTACTGTCGCCGGGGCTCCCCGCCCGGGGTGCGGGCCGCTGGCTCCTCAGAGGGCTGCTTATCGATCCCCTGTCCCTGTTGCAGAGCCCCGGCGCCACCGGGATCCTCACCGAGGCACGTGCCCGCGCGGCGTTCGGCACCCTGGACCGCGAGACCTGGCAGTCCTGACGTCTCCCACGCAGCGCTCGGCGCGGGTGTGCCCGCCGCGGTCCTGCCCCGGCTCCGCGCGTCGGCCGCGGACAGCCCGCTGAACGAACCGCTCCTGGCCCGGCTGATGCTCGGCTGCCAGGCATGGGCCGAGGCGCCGCCCGCCTAACGCACCATGGCGTCCCGGCTCGCCGACGAGGCGGGCAATGGATCCCGGAGCCGAATTGCGCGACGCCCACGCGACCTAGGAACGACAACCTCACAGGAGAGCTGACCGCGATTCATCGGTCGGCGCCTGCGCAAGGCCCGGGCGCCGACCCCAACTCAGTTCGCCGACGCTAGACGATATCGATGTTGAAGGTGGAGACACTGCCGTCCGCATGGGTCGGGGTGACCTGCGGGTGTCCACGTCGTTCGTCACAAAACGATCTTGG
Organism: Streptomyces sp. NPDC037126; assembly: GCF_055605965.1. NCBI lineage: Bacteria > Bacillati > Actinomycetota > Actinomycetes > Kitasatosporales > Streptomycetaceae > Streptomyces > Streptomyces sp. NPDC037126. The sequence continues at coordinate 19,572 of NZ_JBVJTD010000033.1, read as the reverse complement.
ACACCCTCGTTCTCGTCTCCGCAGGCACCCCTTGGACCGGGCCGGCAGCCCGCCGCCTGACCGTCTCGCGGTGGCTTCGGCCGCCGCCCACCCCGCGCCCTCCGAAGGCATCCCTTGGAATTGATCATCTAGGACTGACGGCGTGCGAAGAGGACCGCACCTGGAACGCTCTCGTCGGGGTCCATCAGCATGTGGGCCTCGACGGTGAACCCGGCATCGCCTAGCCAGGCCGCCACTCGGTCAGGCCGGCGGCGGTGAACGTGGACGTTCATCGGGTGGCCGCCGTAGCCCTGCGTCTTCAGTCTCGACCCGTCGCCGACGTGAAAGCCGAGCAGCAGTGGTCCGCCGGCACGCAATACCCGCCGGAAGTGGCCGAAGACCCCGGGCACTGCTTCGTCGGGGACGTGAATCAACGACCAGAATGCGAGCAGGCCTGCGACTGAGGCATCGGCGAGGTCAAGGTCGGTCATCGAGCCCACCTCGAACCGCAGGCGGGGGTGGTCACGCCGAGCCACGTCGATCATCACGGATGAAAGGTCGATGCCGAAAGCGTCCACACCCAGCTGGTGCAGGTGAGCGGTGACGTGCCCGGGTCCGCAGCCCACGTCCGCCACCGGCCCACCGCCGGCGGCGTGCACCAAGTCGGCGAACAGCGCCAGAGCCGCCCGAAGATACGGCGCCCCGGCCAGGGCCTCGCGTAGTTGGTCGGCATAGCTGACCGCGACCGTGTCGTAGGAGGTCCGGGTGTCTGCCAACCAGCGGTCCGCGTCCATGACTCGACAGAGTAGTGCAGCGATCAGGATGACGAACCAGATCAACTGAGATCAACGACGAATCAGACCAGGTCACTTGAGACAGAGACCGCCTTCGGCTCTTGAAGGACTCCTGCGGCGTCCTTGATGCGGCCAAGGTCGATGAGGCGCCCGGCGAGGGGGTAATTGTTGGGGGGCAGGTGCTGTTCGAGGACGGCGACGGCTTCCTCCGTGCGGCCGACCTCTGCCAGCAGGTCGGAAACGCTCCAGGCCGCGTACAGGTGTCGCCCTCGGGATGCGCCCGCGCCTGCTCCTGCCAGGAGTGAGGCAGGAGAGGCAGGGCGTCACTGAGGTTCGCGGCCCCCTCTCCCCTTGCACGCGAACCGGTCGCCGGGGGCCTGAACCGTTGCAGGGCTTGACCGCGGGAGGAGCAGGCGGGAAGTGCGGACGCTTCCGTAGACGCGGGTGTTCATCCGCTATCCCCCTCTCCTGGGCGTGGCCCGCTTGCCCTGACGCTCCTGGCCGTCTTCGCGCGCCTTCCTGAAAGCATCGGAAATCGTCTCCGCAGCGCTGGACAGGGCTCTCTCTGTCTTGCCGCGGGTGCCGGACTCCGTCATTTCTCCCGTGGGTTGTGTGAGGCCGGCCGGTTTGGAGGGGCCCGCTTCGAGGTCGAGGCGGTTGCACGCCTCGGCGAAGCGGAGGTAGGTGTCGATGCTGGCGACCACGACCCGTACGTCGATCGTCAGTATCTCGAGGCCGAGGAGGGAGACCCGTATGGATGCGTCGATCACCAGCCCGCGGTCGAGAATGAGTTCCAGAACGTCATAAAGGCCGCTGGAACCGCCTCCGCCGCCCCGCTGTGTCGCCATGGTCATTGCGGACCAGCCCCTTGCTGCCTGCCCTGCATGGGTCCTGTCGGCTGAGACTGCCGGCAGCGCGTCGACCTCGCTGGCTTTTGCTGCGAGCAGGCGTCCGAGGGCGAGTAGCCGCCCCGGACGATGGCCAAACACCAGTACGAGATCGACACAGGGGTCGGCCTCTCGTGCCGACCTCACCGTCTTCCTGGGTGCCATCGGACCACCGTGACAGCGTGCATCGGGTTATGTTCGCAGTGTGACCAATGTGGGTGATGAGGACGAGTTGCTGACCGATGTGCGGCGCGCGCTGGAGCGGGCGGGCTTCGATCTTGTTTCGTCCGACAAGGAAATGGACGGGCTGCGGGTGCGTCGGGAGGCGGACGCGGTGGTGGTGACGTGGCAGCCGGCACCGGGGGCTGATGCTGCGCCGCACGCGATAGAGCACGAGGGCATGCGCGCGGCCCTGCGGCACGCGCTCACGGTGATCCTCACCCAGACCGGCCATGCGGTGCGGGTCGATCCCGAACCAGGTGAGGTTCAGATCAGAGTGCTTCCCTGAACCCGCGGTGGGCGGCCTCGGTGAGGGCGCGGTGGGTGGCGATGAGAGCCAGGGTCAGCGTCAGCGGCGCCTTGACACCTTCGGCATCGAGTCTTTGGCGCGGGAGCATACTGAGGGGAGCCCGGAAAGGGGGGCCCTGCCGGGCTCCTTGTGCCCTTGGGCCGGGTTACCAGCTGAGGCTAATTCCATGCGGTACAAAAGACTTGGGTGGAGCCCCAGTTCCCACATGCACGCACCCAGTATCCCGGACCGTCGTATTGATACCCCACTCCCGCGTTCCAGGTTCCTCGCGTGAAGTTGCCACCTCTGGTGACTTTCTGGGTTATTTTCCAGGTCTTACCGCCGTCACGAGAGACGTCGAACCAAACGCCTCCCTCACTGTCCAGGTTGGAGCCTAGATATCCTTCAACCCAGTTGTGTCCGTCAGGGCAGAGGAAGATACGCATGTCGACGTGTGTGTTGCCGAAGCCGGTATTGCGCGTCAAGTCCTTCTTCCACGTGCAGTCGCCGTCCGACCACGCGGAAGCCGAGCCGGTGGATGCGAATATTCCGGCTCCCGTCATCAGCAGTACGGCGAATGGTGCAACAGCGGCCTGTATTGCGCGGCGCAGACGCATATGATCCCCTCCTGTGTGCAGATCGACTTGTGCGGCTCGCTGGGCGCGCGATGCACGGACGTCGTCGGCGTCCGCTGCGGGACTGTGCGACGGGCCGGTTCGAGGATGTCGCTCTGGCATGCACGTTATTGCTGGTCGCGCTGCGAGTGTCAGCTCACCGGCTGGTACTGGGCGGCGTCGACCGGGCGGCACGTCGGCTTCGAGTCGTCGCTGGTCGGTGGAGCGGGGATTCTGCCTCACCTGGGATCGCGGGGCTCTAGATGCTTCTCCAGGAAGGAGATCTCCGCCGCGACGGCCTGTTCGTGCGACTCGAGGAACGGGGCATAGTGACTGCCCCTCAGGTGAACCACTTCGGATTGAGGCGCGTTCCGGGCGGCCCGCACGGCGGGGCCGGGAAGCACGCTCTGGTCCTGGTCGCAGACGACGACCAGCAGAGGGCACCGGATATGGGAGGCATGGCGGCCGGGCCGGTACACGCCGATCTGCAGGGCGATCCGTGCGGCGACCGTCTGCTCCCAGTTCGCATGGCGGCGGTCGGGATCGAGGGCCCGGTCGCCGTCCATGGCGTCTGGCGTGGTGAGCGAGGCGACCGCGCCGCGCGGTCCTGCGGTCGGGACCAGCAGCGGCGGCCGCCCGACAAGGCCCCCAAGCGCGTCCGCGACACCCCGGCCGAACAGACGCAGGGCCGCCGGGGGCGTCATGGAGCGCAGCGCGTGGGGAGCGACTGCGGGGCCGTCGACCAGCGGGGTCTGCGCGATCGCGCAGGCCAGTCGCGGGTGGTCGGCCGCGACACGGAAGACGTGGCCGCCCGCGAGCGAAAAGCCCCAGACCGAGATCCTGTCCGGGTCGACGTCCGGCAGACCGGTCGCGCACTCGATCGCGGCGTGCCAGTCAGCGACCTGCTCGTCGAAACGGACGATCTGGCGCGGTGCGCCTCCGCTCTCCCCGAACCGTCGGTGGTCGAAGGCCAGGACCGCGAAACCGGCGTCGTTGAACCGCGCGGCGAACAGGTCCGAGGCCGGCTCCTTCGTCACCGAGGTTCCGCCGGCCATGATCACGCAGCCGCCGTTCGACCCCGGATAGTGCCAAGCGGCACACGAGGTGTCACCGCTGGCGAAACGTACTTTCTCCCGTTGCTTGAAGGCGCGCACATGACCTCCGTGGTGAATCGTCGTTCTCGGAGTGCTCTGACAGCCGCGGGCCTGCGGCGTCGTCGCACCGCAGGCCCCCTTCGCCGGGCCGCTGGTGGCAGCCCTGGGGGGCCGACGGTCAGCCGATCAGGCCGGGCGGAGTGGATGCCCTCCATACTTGGGGCGCAGTCCCCGAGACGGGCTCCGCACGGCGACGGAATGAGCGAAACTTGCCTTCATGGCGCGCGCATCGACGGATTCCGTACTGAGCCTCATGGATCAGCGGCTGGTGGCCGCGCTGCAGTGCGACGGTCGCCTCAGCGCGGAGCGGGCGGCCCACGTGCTGGGGCTCAGCCCCGCCACCGTTCGCCGCCGCCTGCACGCGCTCGGCGCCGACGGCGCGGTGCGCGTAGTGGTCTCACCGGTCGCGCGACCGCGAGCCGGCGGGTCGGCCGGGGCTCTGTTCCTGCGCATCCGGGTCCTGCGGGGAAAGCTCGACACGATCGTGGCCGCGCTCGCGGCGCGCGAGGACATCCCGTTCATCGACGTCACCACCTCGGGTGACGAGATCTTCGCGGTTGCCCGCACCGAGCCGGGTTCACGCGACCCGCTGGTCTTCCGCCAGCTGCCCTCCACCCAGGCGGTGACGTCCCTGGAGAGCGCCACGATCCTGCACGTCTTCCGGCTCACCTCCGAGTGGCGGCACCAGGTGCTGACCGTGCCCGAGCGCGCGGCGCTGAGCCGGGCCGAGCCGGTCCCCGGGGCGGCGACTTCCGGTGCTCCGGGCCCGTACGGCGTCGACACCGATGCCTTGGAACAGTCCCTCATCGACGCCCTCACCCGCGACGCGCGTCTGAGTGCGGCCGCCCTGGCCGCCCGAACCGGCCACCCGGAGAGCACGGTGCGCCGCCGCCTCGCCCAACTGACCGCCCAGGGCCGCCTGATCACCCAGGTCCTGGTCGATCCGCGCCGCCTCGGGCTCCCCATCGAGGCCAAGCTGCTGCTACACGTGGCCCCCGACCATCTGGCCGCCGCCGGGCAGGCGCTGGCCGACCACCCCTCGGTGCACGGTGCGTTCGCGACGTCGGGACCCTCGAACCTACACGCGGCCGCGTACTTCCCGGACCTGACGGCCCTCTACGGCTTCCTCTCCCGCGACCTGGTCGGCCTTGGGCATCACCCATGTCGAGACGGCCATCGTCAGCCGCGCCGCCAAACGCACTCCCGCGCCGGTCCAGCCGGTGCCAGGTGACCAGGGCCGGGTGAACGCCACGTCGAAGAGCCGCAACTGACACCCACAGTCGATAGCACTGTCCTGACCGAGATGGTTCACCGGCTGGGCTTTGGTACTCCGGGGGCTGGGGCAGACGGCACCCGGGCTGTTTCCTCAGTTGACCAGAATGGACAACACGTCAGCGAAGGACATGGCCGTGTCGCGTTCGAAGCGCGTGGTTTCGCCTCGGAAGGACCGCACCTCCAGCCAGCTCTGCGGCGATGCCGTCGGCAGGACGTCCATGAGCTTCTGGAGGTCGGCCGATCGCTGGACCTTGAACTTCGGTGATGGTCGGTAGTGCGACGGCTGGACGTCGAAGCGCATGTCGACGACGGGATACGGCGATCGTCCCCAGTCGCTGCAGGGGAGCGCGTCGTGTCCGTGGATGCGGGCGTCGACCGGCACCTCGCGGTCTTCATCCCCGATCTCGCAGTTGGACACTGGGAGTCTGTCGCCACCCGCGCCGCCGCTCCCCGGTATGCAGCGCAGGCCCAACCCAGGGCCGGCGAGCAGAACAGCGCGTGATCGAAGGTCCCGACCGGGCTCGGCAACGGCCCCTTGTGGTGGGACAGGCCGTCGAAGGCACGGCCACGCCTGGAGCAGGAACTCCAGGAACCCGGCGACCACCCCGTCCTGGTGGCTGCTGGCTCGCACTGCGAAGCGGACCGCGCCGCGTCCCTGCTCACGTAGCACGAGTACTCGAAGAAGCCCATCGGGTGCTCGGGCGTGGGCGCGCAGCGGTAGACCTGTCGAATCCGTCGACCGGCAGCGGCCATGAATGCGTCGCCCGCCCCCACGGTGTCCCTGACGGGGACCGGGACCGGTGCGATGTCTTGGTGGCCGTGGCGCCACCAGGCCTGGGCGCCGTGCGTTCCCCGCGTGAGAACGACCAGCGACGGGCCGGTGCGGGCCCAGCGGGCTGCCGTACGGTCGGGGCGCTCGTCCGGGTGGAGCCAGGCCAGGTCCTCTTCGCTTGCCTTCACCACGTCGCTGAGGGCGACGAGTTGTTCCACGTGTGCACGCTCCTGCTGCGCGGAGCGGAGCAGTGCGGGCCTCAGGTTCGGGTCGTAGGAAATGGTGGCCGAGGTGCGCAGGGCGTGCAGGGCGCGCAGGATCTGGTCGGCTCCCGGGCTCAGGGCACTGGCGATGGATCCGGTGTGGGCGTGGGCGGGCGGGCCGGCGCGCAGTGCTTCTTCGACGACCCCGGCCCTGATGGGGCCCCTTCGTCTGATGGAAACCTGGGCACACGAGCAGGACATCTTCGATGCTGTGGGCGTGGCGCACCGCCCGACGGATCGACTGCAGCATGTGGCGTCGCTGGGGGTGTTGGGACGGGCACTGTCCTTCGCCGCCGTCGGACTGGCTGAGCCGGCGGACCCCTTCCGCGTCGAGCTGACAGCACCTGGCGGAGGGACCTGGGTGTGGGGCCCCGAGGCTGCCGCGCAACGGGTACAGGGCGATGCCATCGACTTCTGCCTGTGTGTCACCCGCCGTCGCCCCTGGTCCGAGACCAACATGACGGCGACCGGCGAGGACGCCCAGAAGTGGCTGGAGGTGGCGCGCGTCTTCCTCTGAGAGAGCGGTACGTGTTCCTGGGTTCGGTTCGCCGTTGTGTGTGGTTGAGGCGCAGTGATCAGTTGCTCGGGGCGATCCGATACGGGGGTGCCGGGCGACGGAACCCAGGGGGCGGGAACCGCTCTCGGACGATGGTTGCCACTCCCGCCTGATCAGCCCGGAGACCCACGAGTCGGAGACCTCGCCGTTGACGACGCAGTCCTCCCGCAACGTCCCTTCACGCACGAAGCCGAGCTTCACCAGCACGGGGGCGGAAGCCACGTTGCGCGTATCGGTCTCAGCCTGGACGCGATTGAGGTCCAGCGTGTCGAACGCCCACCGCAGCAGAGAGCGCGCGGCCTCCGTCGCGTAGCCGTGGCCCCACGCCGCATCGTCGAAGCAGTAGCCGAGCGCCGCGCTGCGGTAGTCCCGATTCCACCTGCTCAGGCTGCACCAGCCGAGGAACGCCCCGTCGGAGACACGATCCCCCGCTGTTCACCGAGTCCCTCAGCCTCGTCACCGGAACTCCGCGCGCCCGAGCGACGTCCGAACCCCTACCGGTTCGGGCCCTCAGGGTCGAGCAACTCGCCCTGCTCAGTGACGACTTCGCCACCCGAAGCCACATCGACTCCTACTTCACCCGCCACCGGGCCACCCCCCGCATCGCGGTCGAGGCCAACTCCATCCAGGCCCTCACCGAAATCGTCCGACGTACCGGCCTGGCCACCGTCCTGCCCGATGCCATCACCCACGACCATCCCCACCTCACCCCCATCCCCCTCGACCCGCCGCTGCCTACCCGCACCGTCACCCTCCTGCACCGTGAGGGCGCCTATCGCAGCGCCGCCACCCGCGCCTTCACCCGGCTCACCCACGACCTCGTCCGCACCCGCGACTACACACCGCCCCGTTGAACCACCCGCCCTCCAAGGACTGTCCGGCAATAGATCTTGCGGCGCACCGGCTCTGCCGGACCGGCCAATCGGCGGTCTGGCTAGGAGACTTGGAACCTGATGTGGAGGCGGCGACGCCGAGGATCGCGCGGTGAACGCCGACACCCCAGAGCCAGCAGTCGCGCAGGACGTTCCAGCGCCGCAGACCGGGCACGAGCGCGAACAGATCACCGTTGCCCGCGTCCGCGAAGAAGAGCAGCGGGTCGAACGGCATGTCGAGCGTGGCGAGTTCGCTGCTGCCCTCGCGAAGGGTCCGGTTCTCGGAGGCGATCCGCTCGGCCGACCAGATCAGCCCGGCCCCGTACTCGCCCTCGATGCTGTCGCTTTCGCGGAGCAGCGCGACCGGGTCAGCGGTCAGCGGATGCCCGAGCGACGAGGCGCAGCGGAGCAGCGCCGACTCCGAAGCTGGGGCCGGGAGACCGTGGGCCAGGAAGGCTCCTGACAAGCTCGATCCACACAGTTGCCTTGGCCTCCACAAGACGCACCGGTGATCGAGTCAGCAGGCATCGGCGTGAGCCGAGGGCGACCGCCCTAACGGCGCGCGCCGGATCACGGAGCGGAGGATACGGCCCCGCCGGTGCCACCCTGACGCTGCGCCGAACCAGTACGGGACAGCACTTCGGCCTGGACATTCACAGCCCAATTGCCCGGTCAGCAGTTCGATCAGCGCAGGCGGTGTTCCGGTCGTAACCCCCTGGTCCACGGGCGAAGGAAGGCGAACGGCGCAGGCGGCTCGTCATGCCGCCGGATCTCAGGACTGCCCGTGCAGGCTCTGGGCGACCGTACGGAACAGGTGCAGGTTCGTGATGTCTTTGGCCAGGTGGTTGGACCAACGGACGGGGGCACCCGCGGAGTCGAGGGTCATGACGCGGACCAGTCCGCCCTCGACACGGATCTCCCGAACCTTCGGCCAGGGCAGGCTGCCCTGGCCGCGGGCGTGCACGGCGGTGCGGGAGAGCGAGAGCGCTCCGAACGTCACCGTGCCGCCCTCGCGCAGCGTCTCGAGCACGGCCGGTCTCTGCGCCCGCGCCACTGCCTCTTGCATCCGGGGACCCCAGACTTCGGGATCCTCGTAGAACTCCGTGATCCGCACCGCCCCCTGACCGGGGGCACTTGCCGAGTAGACGTACTTGGTCGGCGCGGGGCGGCCGTTGATGATCAGCTGGATGATTTCCTGCTGGAGGCGCAGGGAGTCCCAGCGCAGGGCGACCGGGTCGCCACCGGCCGGCGGGTGCGCGACCAGCCCCTCCTCGAAAAGATGCAGCCGCTGGGCAGCTCGCTTCCGGCTGAAGTCGGGGAAGCGACGCATCCAGAACCAGTAGTACAGCAGCCCGGGGACCAGGAAGAACGGCATGAGCATGAGGCAGTTGAAAACATGGGCCGCGTACACCGCACGACGCAGGCGCTTCGGCGGGAACACGCTCTGGAGTGCTCCCAGGCGATGGCTGGCGGCCAGGTCGACGACCGCGGGCGACGTGGGGGTGGGTGGAGTCATGAGGACGAGCCTCTGGGCCGCTCCCCTACGTGACAACCGTGGATCTACGTAGATCGATTACGTATCTTCCACGCCGGCCGCCGACCGGCCTCGTGGCCGCGCCGGTCGACCCCATGGCCAGACCGTGTGCGCGGGTGTTGTTTCTGCGCGAGCGCCTCTGCCCAAGGCCCTCGGCCGCGCTGTGCAGGAAGCGGCTAATCGGTCGCGCAGGCCGCAAGGAACGTCAGCCTGTGATGAGGCCGTGCCGCTCGGTTGCGCCAGGGCTCGCCCAGTCCCTGGAGTCGGCTCCCCCGGGCAGACTTCCCGACCAGGGGGAACCTAAGCCGGGTCGGCGCCTCTGAGGAACGCCGGAACCCCGCCTGTCCGCGGGTGTTCCCACGCTGCCCGCGTCCCATGCACGATTTACGGAAATCGCATCCGCCTCGTATCCGCTCGGTGCAGATCCGCCCGGTGGGAAACGACTCCGTGCTCACGCGCTCTGGCCATCCGATGTCGACGGCGGATGCGCATCGATGCGCACCTCCTCCCGTCCGCCGACTTCGCCTATTCGTCTTCGATGGGGCGCAGAGCGCCGGGGTCACCAAAGACGATCATGGTGTCACCGGCCCGCACGGCGGTATCGGGATCGGGGTTGGGCTCCAGGGCGCCGTCGGCGCGGCGGATCAGCAGCGGGAGCGCTCCGCCACAGGCCTGTCGCAGAGGCCGCCCCAGGAGTCGGGAGCCTGCGTCGATGCGGATCTCCTCGATCCGGAAGTCGGAGGTTCCGGGCCGGGTGAACTCGAGAAAGTCCACCACGTGTGGGCGGACCGCCAGCAGGGCCATACGTCGGCCGCTGGTGATGTAGGGAGAAACCACGCTGCTCGCTCCGGCGTGGGTGAGTCGTACGGCCGACGCCGCCTCCGAGGCGCGGGAGACGATGGCGAGAGACGGATTGAGGGAGTGGGCGATCAAGGTGATGTATACGTTTTCGGCGTCGGAGTCGACGGCGCAGACCAGCCCGCGGGCGTGATCGATGCCCGCGCGGCGCAGTACCTGTTCAGCGGCGGCGTTGCCGATCACGTAGGGCACATGATCACGCTGCAGCGTCTCTTCCAGCGCGGACTTGTTCTCGATCACCACGAATGGGATGCTCTCGGCCTCGAATTCGCGGGCCACTGCCTGGCCGACCCGGCCATAGGCGCAGACGATGAAATGGTTGCGCAACGCGTCGATGCGATGCTGCATGCGCCGCTTCCTTCCCGCAGGCCCGAATCGTCCCTCCACCAGTGCCGTGCCGATCAGCCCCAGCGCAGCGACGAAGACCGCGACACCCACCACCGCCAGCGCGGCGGTGAAGAGCTTGCCGCCCTCGGTGAGCCGGTCGGCGCCGGAGAACCCCTCCGTGGTCAGCGTCATCACCGTCATGTAGACGGCGTCCGGCAGCGAGAACCCGAACAGCGCATAGCCGCCGACGCCGCATGCGAGCAGCGCCAGAAGCGCGAACGCCACCAGGAGCACCCGCCGCCCTATACCGCGTGGCGGCCACACAACATCTCCTGCCCCTTGCCTGTCTCTCTCAGTGTCCTTACCGGGCATCTCGGAGCAACACGGCGCGTGAGGCCCTGGCGGGACGATGACCGAGGAAGCCGGCGTCATCGCCGTCCACACCGTCCTCACCGACGATCGGGTCTGCGGGTGTCGCAGCAGGTCAGCAGGCAGGACCTCGCACCCAGCCACACAATGGAAACGCTCGCATGGGAAGGCGTGCTCGGTGCTCACTCCTCAGCTCCGGGCCGCCTGCCCCTTGGGGCCCTGCCTGGCTCACGGCCGACCTCGCCCCTCGATGCTGGACGGCCCCGGGCCGGGGCCGAAGGCCGGCGCTCAGCAACGCGCTCCCCCGCGCTCCCGACAGGTGATCGTGGTGCAGCCCTACTCCGCCGGACGAACAGCCGACGGCACTGGGCCGATGGAGCCGTCCGACGTGTTCGACGTGTTCCGCGACTAGGCGTCCCGACCCCTCCCGAGGCGACCGGGCGGGAGGGTCGACTACCGGGTGCCTGAGCTGTCGTCGCCGAGCGGCTCATCTGCCAGGGCCAACCGGGCGGTGATGCGTTTGCCGACCGGCTCCCGCATCGCCGCGAACCCTTCACAGACAGCCATCACGATCTCCAGTCCGTGCTGCCCCACCCGGCCCGCATCAGCGGCCCGGGCCACCGGCAGCACCGGGTCGGAATCCCACACCTGGACCTCCACCTGATCACCGGCGATCCGCAGATCCAGCAGAATCGGCCCGACGGCGTACTTCTGCGCGTTGGTGACCAGCTCGCTCACCACCAACTGCGTCACCTCCACCGCCTGCTGCGAGACCGCGACGCCGTGCTCGGCGCGCACCCGCGTCAGGAACCCGGCGGCCAGGTGACGGGCCTCGGCGATGCAGGGTCCCTGCCCGTCCAGAGCCACCGCGGCGCCCAAGGGAGCGTCGTCACAGGGGGACGTCATGCTGTCCCCGACCGAATAAACCCGTTCCATCCGTGCCACCCCTACCGCCTCATGCTTCCCACGCGACTGCCCGCGATCGGCCCGTGCAACCCACGTAGAAGTGAAATGGACTGTTGGCTATGCCATCCATCGGCGTAGCCCCATAGGATGCCGGGCATCGTTCCGGGCGAAACGCCAGGTCGTACGTGTTGTCGAGAAGGCTGAGGAAGACGTGGTGGAGTCCGAGAACGCGCGCCGGCCCGAACCACTGAAGGTCGTGACCACCTCCACGGACGGCGTCACCGTGGTGACCGTGACCGGCGAGATCGACCACTCCAGCGCCGCCCCCCTCATCCAGGCCCTGGACCTTGACGGGCTGGGCGAGCGGCCCCGGGTCGTCGTAGACATGCGGCACGTGACATTCATGGACTCAAGCGGTATCAACGTCCTGCTCACCGCCCACCGGGACCTCACCCCGGCAGGCGGATGGCTGCGCCTGGCCGGCGCGCAGGACTCCGTGGCGCGCACTCTCGAACTCGTTGGCGTCGACGAGGTCATCCCCTGCTATCCCAGCCTCCGCGACGCCCTCGCCGCCTGACGGCAGGCACTCCCGCAACTGCCGCTTCAACAGCCAATCGGCGCCCGACGGCGCACCCAGGGCAGCGGGGACCCCCACCCCCCGCAGCACCCATCCCACCAGTGCACCGTGTACCCCGGGTCGGCCAGTACACCCATGCCTGATGGTGGCCTCCGTGGCCCATGCCATCGCTGGTTGGCCGCATCCTCAGTGCAGTCCCCTGGCCCGGTCCTCGACGGATCCGTGCCCCTGCCCCCCATCTCGCACCGCGGCGCCTTGAATCAATCGGGGTGTGCGCGACACAGCGCTCCCCCTCCCAGATGAGGAGGGGGGACGCTGGTTTATGTGCACCGATATCAAAATCTGTCAGTGCTTGAAGGAATCCCTGGTCTGCTCTTTCGCGCCGCGCATCTTGCCCCGCGTTTCGAGAGCGGCGCCCTTTGCTGCGAGGGTTTCCTTGTGCATCGCGTGGGCCGCCTTCCGCACGGTCTTTCCGACGACCTGCTCGGCCATAGCCTTGGCCCGTTCTGCGGTACTCATCTCAGTACCTCCACGCATTCTCAGTGGCCGTCTGCCCCTGCATCACGGGGTAAAACTTGCCCGAAGGCGTCACGGGCTGCGGCATCGGCCGCCTCGGCGTTTCAGGTTCGTCGTCGTCCATGACCGATGGCCACCTTGGAACCGTCGAGTCCTGTGCGGCAGCGAGTACCGAATCCCTGCTGCAGCCGCCGACAACCGCCCTCGACGCGAGTCCTTGATGCGGTCGCGCCATCGGCTGTGGGTAGGCGACCGACGTCCGTCGTCGCCGTCAAACCTGGACCAGCCTCGCAGGACGTCGAGAGTTGCGGTTGGGCATGGCCGGCAGGACTATGGCTGGTCGCCTTCTTCCTCCCGCTTCTCTTCCAAGCGGTGTCTCATCCGTTCGACGGTCTCGGGGGAGATCTCTCCGCCTGACGCCGGTACCAGATCGTCAGGGTCGAATGGCAGATCCTTTCGCACCTTGCCGCTCTTCGTGCTGTCGTCGGCCTCAGGCTCCTTGTCAGGCGAATTGCGCATCCGTGTCACCTCGCCACCTCGACCACTAAGCCTTGTACCAGCAGTTTCCGTTCGGCAGCTAGCGGACGTCAATCGGATCCCCGCGTAACGGGCCCATGGCTCACGGTGCTGATCCGAGCCGGTCCAGTAGGGGCGAACGCCCCAAGGCCCAGCCGCACGACGCCCCAGGGGCGGGGGGAATCCTGAACTGCTTGGCGACGTTGTCGAGGCATGCGCGATGCACCTCCCGACGGCCATGACGAGCCCGCCGCGTCCGCCTTCTCGACCGCCCGCGCGCGCCTCGCGGCGGACCGCGCCGACACCCTCGCCCAGGCGGCTGCGCTGAACCGCGACTTCGATGGGATCGTCGCTGCGAACGCCCTGATCTCGGTCGACGACGAGCACGACCCCGAGGGAGGCACCACCGCCTTCGAGCGGGCTCACGTGGCCTCCCAGATGACGCGAGCGCGCGAGCATCTGGAAGAGATAGATCGGGCGCTGGAACGGCTCGAACGAGGACAGTACGGCCAGTGCGAAGCCTGCGGAGGGCCGATTCCACCCGAACGCCTGGAGATCCGTCCGGCGGCGACCACCTGTGTCCGCTGCGCGCAGTCCAACCCGCGCCAGCCGCCGCACACCGCCTGACGTCGGCCCGTAGCCGGGGCATCGGTCGAACCGGTACAGCGTCCACCGCGCAACCCGTCGATGAACGCGCCCAGCGCCGGCTCTGCGCCCAGCGCCGCACCAGCCGACATTCGCCCCACGGTCGGACAGCGCAGACCGGGTTCGGGCTGTCATGCGCAACTCACCAACCCGGTTCCGCCTGAGCGGAGGGGCCTGGCCTTGTCCCCACCGCCGGCCGGCGGAGATCATGATCGCGTGCAGCGCCAAGAGGAACTCCACGAACTACTCGCACGCGCCGGGCTCACGGTCCTCGATGACGTGCGCCCGGGCAGCCTGTTCCCGGCGGAGGCCGGCTGGCGAATCGCGCGGGGGATCGCGGCGCCCGATGGCGCGGCCCGGGACGTGCTGGACGCCGCGTGGTGGCGCCGCCTTACGGACGGCGGTGGGGAGTTCCTGGTGGCCGTCATCGGACATCGGATCGGCGGCAACGATGCCTGGTGGACCCGGGTCAGGTACGTCGGCGACGGTGTGCCGGGGCTGAACGGAGACCCCGGGTTCGTGGCGCTCTCGCTCAACGGGCAGGTGTTGCTGGCGGAGGTGCCCGGCGCGGACGGGCCACGGGTGACGGCCCTCGACCGGCTTCCGGAGCGGCTCGAGGAGACCGCCGCGGCCGCCGGGCGCGAGACGGGGGTCGAACGCGCCGAAGTATGGGCCTCGGTACCTGGCCGGTCGGCGTGGCCTCTGCACTGGGCGGAGGCGATCGGGTCCAATCCGGCCGCGACGGACGAGCTGCTGATCCGGCTGCTGGATGTGGCGGAGGGCTTCCTCCACGGATGTGACCGGCCCGCCGTCCTCGACGCCGCCGTGGCGCACCCCGATCCGCGTGTGCGGTCGAGGCCCGCCGACACCTTTCGGCCCAAGCTCACGTCCGATCAATGGATACGCCTGATCCGCGCCGAACCCTCCCCGCGACGGCGCGTGCTCTGGGCGGAGCATGCCTGCGCCAGGGGCGTCCAACTCCCTTCGGACCTGTACGACGACCTGCTCGCCGGACCATCCCGTGCCCTGGCCGCCGAACTCCCTGGGCTCCCCGCACACCACCTCCCCAGCCTCGCGGCCGACACCGATCCCCGAGTGCGGGCGGCTGCATGCGACCGGTGGGAGGACCTTGCCGTGCCACTGCGGGAGCGACTGCTCGCCGACACCGACGACGCCGTACGAACGGCGGCACTGCTCGCCCACCACACCGGCATCCCCATGCCCCGCGAAGTCTTCGCCGCGCTGCCCGCCCGTACCCGAGCCCTCGAACAGTGCTGTCTCGCACCCGAGTTGGAGGCCGAGCTGATCCGCGACGGGAACACGGAGGTACGCCGGGCGCTGGCCGGCAACCCAGGCCTCGGCACGCACGGCATCGCCCTCCTGGCGGAGGATCCGCACAACGACGTCCGCTCTGCGATAGCGCTGCGCCCCGACCTCACCGAGGAACAACGCGCCACGGTGCGCTACGACTTCGACCCGACTTCGATGTCGCACACACTGTCCTGGGTCGAGGACCTGCACAGCGACACCGACGCGATGCGCCGCCTCTCCGCGTCGTCCCACCCACTCATCCGCCGCAGCGTGGCCCGTGCCCGGCATCTCCCACCGGACGTCGTGGAGCGTCTGGCGCAGGACGAGGACCGGGTGGTCTGCTTGTTCCTTGCCGAGTCGTGCCACGACGCTCCGGCCGACATGCTGCTGAAGGTCTGGCGTTGGTGGGACGGCAGCTTCAGTCACCCCGGCCGTCCGCGCAGCCACCCCAACTTCCCCCGTGCGGGCTTGTTGCGCTACGCCGACGACCCCAGCGGACGGATGCGCCGTCTGGCCCTGGACGATCCGGAGTCCACCCCGGCCGACGTCGCGCGCCTCGCCCGGGACCCCGAAACCGAGGTGCGCCACCGCGCGGCCGAGGACCCCCGCCTGTCGCCTGCCGACGCGGTGCGGTTGCTGAACGACCCGTCGGCCCAAGTCCGCGAGACCGCGATGCGCCATCCGGGGCTGCCGGCCCGCGTCCTGCCCGGGCTGCTGCACGACCGCGACACGGCAGGTGCGGCGGTCACCAATCCAGCGATCCCGGTCCCCGTCCTGCACCGCATCCTGGCCGCGGCAGCGGCAGCGGTGGCCGCCCGACGATGAACACCGACACCCAGCGCCGAGGCTGAGAATCACCGGGCCACTGAGCAAAAGTGGGCCAGGCTGCTGGCCCACTCCCGGGGCGGCCACCGGATCACGGCGTACCGCAGTCGCGCCAACGCCCCCTGCAGGGGACATGGTCCAGCGAGGCCCGCCCCCATCCTGTCCGGGCGGCCCACTCGGTTCAGCCGCCGCACGAGCCATGTCGTACGTAACCGGTGGTCGGAATGCGGCCATTGTCCGAGCCGATGCTCACCACAGCAGCTCGGGCTCCCGCCGAGCCGCGCAGCTGAGCCGAAGCCGGACGGCTGCAGGGCGTCCGGTCACGGCCTCGTCTGCTGCACCCGGACGGACTGCAACAGGCCGATCGCCACCCACACCGCGAACATCGAGGAACCGCCGTAGGAGACGAACGGCAGCGGAATGCCCGCCACCGGCATGATGCCGAGCGACATGCCGATGTTCTCGAAGGACTGGAACGAGAACCAGGCGACGATGCCGGAGGCGATGATCGTGCCGTACAGCTCGGTCGTCTCGCGAG
Organism: Streptomyces sp. NPDC037126; assembly: GCF_055605965.1. Lineage (NCBI taxonomy): Bacteria > Bacillati > Actinomycetota > Actinomycetes > Kitasatosporales > Streptomycetaceae > Streptomyces > Streptomyces sp. NPDC037126. The sequence goes on along the minus strand of NZ_JBVJTD010000033.1, from coordinate 2,976 downwards.
CGATCCGGCAGGCGCGCCACAGGATCACCCCCATCAGGGCGATGATCAGGATCCCGCCCACGAAGCCCAGTTCCTCGCCGGCGACCGTGTATACGAAGTCGGTCTGCTGCTCCGGGACGAACTGACCGGTGGTCTGGGCGCCGTGGAACAAGCCCTCGCCCGTGAGACCGCCGGAACCGATCGCGATGCGGGCCTGGTTGGTGTTGTAGCCGACGCCGGAAGGGTCCAGGCTCGGGTCGGCGAAGGCGGCGAAGCGGTTGATCTGATACTGGTCAAGCAGATGCAGCTGCCATACCGCCACGGCTCCCAGGACACCGACGCCGAGCAGACCGAAGATCCAACGGTTGGAGGCGCCGGAGGCCAGCAGCACACCCAGGATCGTGACCGTCATGACCATCGTCGAGCCGAGGTCAGGCATCATCATGACGACCATCATCGGCACGGCGGCCAGACCCAGGGCCTGGATCACACTGCGGCCGTCCGGGTACTTCTTGTCAGCCGCGTCGACTTGGGCCGCGAGGACGAGGGCCATGCCCAGGATGATGGTGACCTTCACGAACTCCGAGGGCTGCAGCGAGAATCCGCCACCCAGGACGATCCAGTTGCGGTTGCCGTTGATGGTGGCACCGAGCGGGGTGAGGACCAGCAGCACCCCGAGGACCGAGAGGCCGTAGAGAACCGGCACCGCGTTGCGCAGGGCGCAGTGGCCCAGCCAGACCGTACCGATCATCAGGACGAGCCCGATGCCGAGGTTCATCAGGTGCCGCACGAAGAAGTAGTAGGGGTCGCCCTGATTGATCGCGGTGCGGTTCCGGGTGGCGGAGTACACCAGGAGCGAGCCGATGAACGACAGGGCAAGGGCGGCCAGCAGTATCGGCCAGTCGAGTCGGCGGATCACGGAGTCGCGCGCGAGGAACCGCATCCAGGCGGGGCGCTCGGGGCCGTAGCCCGAGACGGTGAAGCTGTTCGTACGAGTCGTACGAGTCATGTGCGCGTCCTCCGGCTTCCCGCGCCTTCGCGGATGCCTGCGGGTCGTACGGTCGGCTCTGATCGCCGAGCTTCCTCACCTTCTCTTGGAGGCGGCCAGCCAGATGCAGCTGGAAGACGCCGTCCGGATCCGGAAAGGGAAGCACGCTGTGCGCGATCATAGCTGCATGATTGCGCAATAGAGCAACAACAGACCGAGGGGCCCCACGCAACTTCGACGGGTGTCTCGTTCCTACGGCCCACCACGCGTCGGCCGGGCGCCGGCCTCGTTCGAGAGCGCGGACGGGTGGTCGGGGCGGAACGGCCAGCCAGCCCGGAGGCGATCCGCTCCCCCGGATGGCGTACCCGGCGCGAATAGCGCGGCACGCACCGCGCCACTGCTGTCGTCGACCCGCCGCCCGCGCCCGCGTCGTATCCGGCAAGGTGTCCTTCAGCCGGTTCGTCCAGGCTCAGCGCAGCGTGGAGGTGTACTGACTCCTGCTGTCGCCGTGGGACTTGTCGCCGTGAGTGCCCGTCAACCAAGGTCGGCGTGTACACGCTCCGGAACCTGGCGAGGCACCTACCGCTCCTACAGCGAGCGCTGCAGAGCACCTCGGGCGCCAAGAGGCTGCGCGTGATTCCTTCGCCCGCCGCACCGGCCGCCTCCTGCCGGGCGTTGGCCGTGATGACCCGCAGATGCCGGGATGGTCTCGGTCTTCGCCATATTCTCACCCTCCGCTGAACTTCGCCTTTCATGCCCCGGTTACCTTCCCAGCAGAGTCAGGATCAGCTTTGCAGTCAGGAGACCGGTGCGGTGAGGCGAGGCAACATGGGGCGCAGGTTCTACGCCCCGCTGGCCGGCGGGCTCCTGGCCCTGTCCGTAGGCGGCTGTGGCACGAGCGGTGGGCACCCAACTGGCCAGGCGTCCGCCACCGCCGGCGGCAGGCCCGGGACGGCGTCGCACGTCGCGACTAGGCCTGCCGCCTGGCGGAAGTGGGGCCTCACACCGCTGCCCGCGACTCCCGAGCCCCCGGCGGACAAACCCATCAAGCTGTCCGCGACCGGCCCCGTTCCGGTCTTCACACACGTACCGACATCCCAGAGGGTCGTCTTCATCACCGTGGACGACGGACTGGAGAAGGACCCCAAGTTCATCGAGATGATGCGGGACCTGAAGGTCCCGATCACGATGTTCCTGATGAACGACGCCATCAAGTCGGACTACGGGTACTTCAAACCACTGCAGGCGATAGGCAACCACATCCAGAACCACACCCTGCACCATCCCGCGATGAACACCATCCCACTGGTCCGCCAGAAGCAAGAGGTGTGTGGGGACCAGAAGATCCTCACCCAGCAGTACGGCACTGCCCCGTTCCTCTTCAGGCCGCCCTACGGGGCGTACAACAACGACACCAAGATCGCTGTGGCAGCGTGCGGGCCGCGAGCGATCGTCTGGTGGCGCGAGTCCATGCAGATACGCAATATCCAGTACCAAGAGCCAGGCAAGAAGTTGCGTCCCGGCGACATCATCCTCGCCCATTTCCGCGGCCCCGCGGAGCTCAAGGGGGCCACCATGACAGAGATGTTCGCGAATCTGCTCAAGCACATCCAGGAACAGGGCTTCGCGGTGGCCCGCTTGGAGGACTACATACAGCCGCCGACCGGACACTGAACCGACCAAAGATCAGTGGGTTTCGCCGCCGTGGCCCTCTTTCGACCTCCGGTACACGAGTTCGCGCGGTACGCGCCGCGGACGGCTTCATCGGGCCGGAACCTCGCCCGGCATTTGCCCATCTGATCTGACGGAAGACGGATCCCGTAGTTCTGCGAGAGACCTTGAACCCGGGCCCGATCGGGCATCCGGCGACATTGCGCCCTCTAGGACGGTGTCTTGAGGAGAGAGGTTCACTCTCCACCGGAAAGTCGGGTCAAAGGCCAAGGAAAGCCCCGGGCAAGACCTCGCAACAGAGCGAGCGTCCGGCACGGGCGGAGAACGCAGGCAGGAAG
>NZ_JBVJTD010000032.1:0-63192 GCF_055605965.1 Streptomyces sp. NPDC037126 | reverse complement strand
GAACGGGAGATGGCCCCGGTCGGGAACTTCAACCCTGGAGGAACAATGGCGCTTGCCTCTGCTGAGAGCTTTCTGCCCAACGGCTTCGCGAACACCGAGTTCGCCGGTTTCGTCACCCGCGTGATGTGGGGGATGGAGGAGGGGCGGGCGACGGCGAGTACGCGATGCTCGTCGTCGCCATCCCCACCGGTCAGATGGACCGGGGCGGGAACATCATCGTCCGGGACTTCACGGTGTGGGTTCCGGACGGTCAGATCGAGGAGATCAAGAAGGCGTACCCGCACAACGGCCCGCAGGGCGACGCCCGGAGCCGCGCGATCCCGCTCCCCATGGCGCGGCCGGTGCTGGTCGTCGTCGGAAACGGAATGATCGGGTCCGAGTTCAACGAGTACACGAACCGCAAGGGGGAGCGGGTCCGCACGTCGAAGGTGGTCGTCAACCCCGAGCGGCTGAACCTGGCCCCCGGCAAGCTCTCCAAGCCCCTGCCGACCAGGTCCAAGCGCTAACCCCCAGGTCCTCGGGGCGGAACCACCGCCCCGAGGGCCGCCCGCCCAGCGCCTTGTGCCGCGCAGCGGCACGGCCCGGCGCCGAAGGCGCCACCAGCCCGGAGGGCTGGCGCTGGGGGTCGCGCAGCGACCCCGCTCGGCGCGGAGCGCCGCCTCAGGCTGTGCCGCGCAGCGGCACAGCCTCCAGGTGCCGGAGGCACCTGGAGGTGAGCGCGGAGCGCTCACCGTCCCGCCGGCGCGGAGCGCCGGGGCTCACTTCGCCTGTACTCCATACCTGCTGAGGTCTGGCCTACCCCCACATGTCGCCGCCTTTTACGGTCAGGTTCGTCCTGCCACCGGAGTCCGGGGGCGCCTCCGCCGGTTCGGGCTGCTCCGCTTCCGGTGCCTCAGGTTGCTCCGGAGGCGTGGCCATCTCCTCGAAAAAGGGATCCGGCTCTTCCTGCTTGTGCTGGGGCTCGGGCTGAGACAGGGGTGGCGGTGTGGTTTCGGACCGGGGTGCCTGTTCCAGAGGTGGTGGCGGAGTGGGGAGGTGCTTGGTCAGGACCACCTGCTGCTGGGCCTCAGGAGTTGGGGGCGCGGTGTGGCGTGGGGCCAGGAGCATGCGGACGGTCTGGACGGAGTCGGTCGGGCTGCCGACGGCGACGACCGCTTGGCCGGTGCTGAGTTCGCGCAGTTCGTTGGGGTGGACCTTGAAGCGGTCGACCCTGCGCAGTGAGCCGGCGCCGGATCCGACGGTGGCGGATCCGAGGAGCGTGATGTCCTCTTGGACCTGGACGGTCTCCTCCCACCCTTGGCGCGTGCCGAGGAGTTCGGCGATGGTCTCCGCCGCAGCCTTCTGGCGGTGCAGGATCAGGACGTTGGTGTTGGTCATGACCGCGGCCGCGAAGCCTTCGCCGACTTCGGTCAGGTCGGCCATGTCCTGGGTGCACAGGATGAGTCCGCCGCCTGCGGCGCGGATGCGCTGGAAGAGTCCGGCCATGGTGGATCCGCCCAGGGCGCTGAACTCGTCGACGCCTGCGATGAACAGGCCGCCGGATGCTCCCCAACGGTCGGCCAGCAGTCGGTCGCCGACGCTGCCGAGATCGGTCAGGAACAGGCTGCCAATCTGCCGGGCGGCTCGGGCGTCCGTGGCCGAGGCGAGGGACAGCAGGACCACGTCTCCGGCCCGGATCGACTCGTACAGGTCAATGCCGTCTGGGTCTTCTGTCAGGATTCGCCTGGCGTCTCCTGATACGAGGTTGCGCACACGGGTGGCCAGGCCGGGAATGGACCGCCGGAGGTCCTTGGCTTCGTCCTGCAGGTAGTCGAGGTACTGGGAGATGTCCTGGCCGACCGGTCCGGAGAAACGGTTGAGCCGGTTCGACAGGCCCTTGATCGTCATGAGCCGGGCCAGGTCGGGCAGGTCCCGCCTCCACGGGCGGACCCCGTCCGTGAACTGCTCGGTCAGGTGCGGCTGGGCGACCAGGTCGTCGAGGGCCCGCACGCAGTACAAGAGGAACTCTTCGGCTGCTTCACGGTGGTGCGGCTCGCTGAATCCGCCGCCGGCCACCTGGTCCAGGCACTCGACGATGCGGGACCTGACCTGCTCGGCGGTGCCTTGCCGGATCGGGTTGTAGCAGTCACCGTGGCCGGTGACCGTCACCAGCCGGAAGCGACGGCCTGCCTCGTGGGCGGCTCCGCGCAGCGCCTCGGCGAGCTCCGGGTCCCCCTTCATGTCGGCGAAGAGGAAGGGGATGTTCAAGGCACGGGCGTGAGGGCTGACGACCAACTCGTGGACGAGCCGCTCGATGCTGCGGGTCTTGCCGTAGCCGGTCGCGCCGGCGACGAAGGCGTGCTGCCTGAGTGCGCGGCCAGGAACGACACAGGGCTTGCCGGTGTGCATGTCCACACCGAGGCGCAGGGTCAGGTCGTCGACCGAGGTGACCGCGGGACGGTCGTCCCGGCGGGTCATGTTCTTGACTCGCGATTCGACCCGCCGTTGCGGAGCCAGGCTTTCTACGTCCCTCCATTCGGCCAGGAATCGGGAGCGCCACATAAGCCAAAGGCCACCGATCAGGGCGCCCATGGTGAGCGCGTAGGGAAACTGACCGATTATCCAGGACGGCCACTGCTCCGCAGCAGTACGGCGGATAGAATCCCAGCTGCCGGTTTTCCGCATCTCATCGGCCACCTGACGGTATGGGCGCATGTATCCGCGTCCCGCGCCGGCCATCACTGCAGCAACGAATCCGCAGGCTCCTGCTACGGCTATCCATTTGCGAGCTTTTTTGGCCAGGAACTGACCAGCAGCTACAAACCCCAAGGAAACCAGAGCAATCAGTGGTGCCGCAAGAAAAAGAAGAGCCGCCGCCCCTCTGAAAACGGACTGCCCTGATGAAACGTTCTTCTCGGCGACTCCCCATTGCGTGGGGGGCCGTCCCTCCACATCACCGCGCGCCCGATAATCAGCCACTACCCGACCCCCTTTTCATCAACTACTTGCATCGTTCACCGCCGCCTTTACCACCGTCCCGCACAACCTTCCCGCCCCCTATAACACCTCCCTCACTCCCATCACCCTTCTCCCTCCACACATTTCTTCTCTTTTTCTTTTCCCTTCTCTCTTCTCTTCTCTTTTTCTTTCACTTCCCCCATCTCCTCTTCCCTCTCGTTCTCCCCCTCTCTTCCTCTCCTCCTCTTCCTCTCCCCCTGTCCTCATCCTCAGACCCTAGCCTCTCCTCTCACCACTACTCACTCTTCGTATCTGACTGACTGACGTTGTGAGAGTGGGGTCTCCGACGGCGAAGTGACGATCTACCAGGTCAGATCGATCTGAACTATGCTTGGTGCAGCATAGGTTGAGCAGAGGAGAAAGCATGGATTCGAGCATGGTTGTGGATCCGGGCGGGAGTGAGAGTCCGAGCCGCAGTCAACTCCACCGACCCCAGAGGCGGCTGACGTCCCGTGACGTTGAGATCCTGGCCTGGATGGGCCGCTGGCGGGCCGTTACGGCCCGCCAGGTGGCAAGGGAGTTCAACAAGCGTGACGGGAATCGTCGGCTGGAGATCTACGAGCGTCGGATGAGGGCGCTGCATGAGCTCGGACTGGTAGATCACGCGAGAATGCTTGCGGATTACCCTCGAGTGCATTGGCTGACGCGTGAAGGGTTGAGGGCGGTGGAGTTGACCGGTTCTACCGGAGCTCCCAAAATCGCCGAACTGGAGCACGATCTTTCCGTTATCGATTTGGCTCATCACCTGGCGGAGATACAGCCGTCCCACACGATCATGACTGAGCAAGAAATCCGAAGGACGGAGCCCAACCCTGCAGCTGGCCCTGAATCTCGCCTACGGTCGGATATCGAGATGGGAGCAGGCCGGGGAACCGGTGGTCGAGCATTTCCGGATCTCGCATCCCTGGTGGATGGGTCGGATGTTTGGGTGCATGAGCTGGAACGCAGCCGAAAGAGCAGGCCTCGCCTGACACGGATCATGCTCTCCTATGCTTATGCCCCGCATATCTCCGGAGTCGTCTACTGGGCCTACCCTCATCTTCTCGCCGGGGTTCAGGCCGCCGCTAATGACGCAAATATCAGTGCGGAGCAGGCCGGTCGGGAACCACGTATTGTGGTGCGTCCATGGGAAAGACCCTGAAGAGGAATTTGCGGGTGCTGTGAGAGATCCTGGATTGCAGGCTTGGAGCGTCCTGCGTCTCGCGACTATGGCAGCGGGCAGACTCATGGGCGTGCCAGCTCATGCAGCTGTCCCACGAGCCGTCTCAGCCTGACGACTGTTCCCGCGTACCTGTCCGGTCACGGCCGTTGGCCGATCCATCGACTGGCCGGCGTCCCGGCCACGACCGGTTCTCCGGGTCCCCTCTCGTCACGGCCAGACGCAGCGGAGGGGCGTGCGACCGGGGCGGGTCGGTCAGCCGGTCGATGGATCGGCCGCGGCCAGTCGACGGAGAACCGGTCATGGCCGGGTGACCGGTTGGTGTCCATCGGCCACCTGGCCGCGTCTGCCGGAGGCGTCGGCCAAGCCCGGCCACGCCCACCGGTCACATCGGTCACGTGGTTCCGCGAAGCGCCGTCTCGATCGGTCACGTCGGCCATCTGCGGCTTTCAGACTCGGCGCGTCGGTCACGGGCATCGGCCACCATCGGTCACGTCAGGCATCGGCTCCGTCAGGTACCTCTGGCCGCAGCGCGGTGCGGTGGCCGAAGCATCCGGCGGCGCGAAGGACCCGCGGATGGGGAAAGGCCGCAGTGCGCGCTTGTCCGGCCCCTTGCCGGTCCCGGCGGCTCATTGCTGCGGCCGTGGGCTGGTCGTCAGTCACCGGCCATCGGCCACGGCCGTCTGACCGGCCGCTGCACGTGCCCGTGGCCGGACTTTCCTGCCGGTCACGCGCTGGCCGCAGGCTGTCCGTCGGCCAGACCGTGCACTCCGCGCCTGGAAGTCGGCCCGGGCCTTCCAGCGGCCGATGGCAACCGGTGACCGGTCGCTGGCCGCCTGCTTCACGCGGACGGTCACGGTGGCCGAAGGATCGACCAGGCTACCTACATCGCTCTCTGCTCGGCCAGGCGGACGCTGGCCTGCGGTGTACCACCTGCACCGTCTGCGACTGTTTGTTCATATACAGACTGATGTCGCCTGATAACGGGAAAAGACGGTACTGGCGGTACAGCGGGGCCAGGCTGACGAAGGCGCGCCCTCGTACATGGCCTGTGCGGCGCGCCGTGTCCGGGAGAGCGTCCGGGCGTCCTACCAACCTCTGTACGAGTACGGCCAGCTCGGTGCCGAACCCATACCAGCGCGCCCTGGTACGGCACCGCTGGTACGCGGCACCCACCGGCCGTGGTCCTTCCGCGTAATAGGTCTTCCCATCACGGATTTCGCGGCCGCTCCTGTCCAAGGAAGCACTTCCCCTCCTGAAGAGGTGGAGGGGTTGCGCGGCTTACCCGTCGGTCCTCCAACGTGATCCCGGCCGTCACCCCGGCGGCCGTGCAGACCCCCTACAGGAGGACCCCAATGCCCGCCGACCACACGCAGCTGCTCGTCCTGGCACTCGTCGCGACCGCGCTCGTCGGCCACATCGCGCACACCCACCGGCGCACCATCCCGGTCCTGACGCTCTGCGCCGGCGTCTTCGTCGCCGTGGCGGCGGTCCTGAAGCTGTGATGCCCGGTATCGGGCCCGGGGGTGTTCCTCCGGGGCACACCCCGGAGGTGCCACCGCCCCGGCCGTCCGCAGCGCTCGAGTACGTCAGCGACGTGCAGCTGTTCCCTCGCCTCATGGCAAGGGCTTCGAGCCTGGTGCTGTACGCCGCGATCACTTCGGCCGAGGTGAGGATGGCTTCGTAACCGAGAGTCGACACCGTTTGTCACCGAGTTTGGGCAGCGATTGTCGATCGCAGAGCCGGAAAATGTTGGTGAGAACTGACACCGGTGCGAGATGGGTGAACCCTGCGTCGCCGCGCTGCGCGGCTCTTGCTGAAGGGGCCCGTCACATAGGGAGTGAGGACAGCCGTACTGGCCCTGGGGGCCACCGGGCGTCGTCGCGCAGGGGCGTCACCATGGTCCGCAGCGGCATGGTCACGAGGCGGCCTTCGGGGTGTTCGACGAGTACGTCCTTGTCGAGCGGGTGCCATCCGAGGCGCTGGTAGAGCGACACGAGGGGAGGTCGGCAGAAGAGGAGTGCGTGTTGAGGACCCATCGTTCGGGCGTGCTCCAGGGCAGCTGTGACGACGAGGCGAGCGAGGCCCTGACCTTGCATGCCGGGTGAGACGGCCACCCCGCCGACGCCCACCACCTCTGTCTCGGCGCCGCCGATCGCAACAGGCAGTCGCAGCAGGCCGGCGTGCGCCACGAGGCGGCCGTCGTACCGGATGCCGAAGTGCTCTTCTTTCGGCAGCCAGGTCAGACCGGTCCAGGCGACACCGAAGGGATCATCGCTGATGCCAAGGATCTCCTCCTGGTCCGCCTTCGTGTAATGGGCGAGCCGCACCACAGTCGGTGCCACAGTGGATCGGTTCTCAGACATTCCCACATGATGATCTCTCCGCCGAGCACTGGCCAAGTGCTGTGAGCGCGCAGGTTCACCGGGTTCGCTGGCCGCTGCGACCGCTGGACTGGTTGGATTACGGCCGACAATGAGGTGTTCGGTCCGGGGCGTGCAAGGTTCCCCCGCGATCCTGCGTCGGGAGGGCACATGCAGCGCGGCGAGGTCTGGTTGGCGGACTTTGACGAGCGGCGGCCGGTAGTACTGCTGTCAGGAGACGAAGCGTCCGGGTTCCGAGCGATGCAGGTCGTCGCTCCTGCGGGGACCGATATCAGCGGTGTGGCCGTCGAGGTGGCAGTGGGGGCGCCCGAGGGGCTGCCTCTCGAGGGCGTCCTTCGAGTGGCGCTGCCACGTCCCGGTCTTGTCCCGTGCACTTGGCTGGTCACGCTGGCCCAGGAAGATCTGACCGAGCAGGTGGGAGTCTTGTCGTCAGCGAAGCTCGGCGAGATCGAGGATGCCCTCCGTGCCGGTGGACTCGAGTAGGCGGCGCACTAGGCTGCTTGATCAGGCAACGAGCGAGGGTCGGCCTCCCCAGCGAAGGTCCTTCTCGCTGCGGATGCGGGCGCGTTCCTTGCGCTGGGCGGCCAGGACGTCAGGGTGACGGGCATTCTTGTTCCGCCAGCGCAGGTAGGCGTGCAGGGCCCGGGTCTGGATCGTGTGGTTCGGATGATGCGTGTTGGCCAGGATGAACTGCCGCAGCGGCCCGAAGCGGGCCTCGACGCAAGCCCCAAGTGGTGTCAAGAATTGGCGATATCACTCTCCGCCAACACCGGGCTGTGTCGCCGCCGATCGACAACCGGTGTGAGGACTCACCGATAAAGCCATGAGGACGACGACCGTGTCGGCGACGTCGGCCAGGGCGAGGACGTCGCGGACGCGCTCGCCCACGGCGTCCGGCTCGGAGTTCGCCGCCTTCGGCGTAGGCCGCCCGGAGCAGGGCGAGGTCGTCGGCTTCGCTGTCGCCGCCGTCGAGGCCGAGCAGCTGGCGCAGGTAGCGGGTCCACTCGATGGCGCGGCGGCACTTGGTCCCCCGCTCGTACTCGTGCCAGCGGGCCAGGTTCCACTCCAGCGAGCCCTGCTCTGCGGCTTCGTCTTCCGGGGCTCCGCCGGCCAGGTGGCCGATGCGGCCGAGCAGCTCGAAGGGCGTGACGTTGATGGGGCTGGTTGAAAATCCCCACCTTGTGCTCAGGGGCGGAACAGACCTGCTCTGCCTGATTCCCCACCGCGTAGCGTGCTGCTCGCCGTCGGGCCGCAGGTCCCGCCCGTCGCAAGTGATCAGGTCCGGTTCCGCCGGTTCGGCTGACACCCCACCGGGGCTCGGCCAGGTCGCCCAGGACCCGAAGCCGTGGCTGGGCTCGGCAGTCTTGTCTGCGGTTTCAAGCCGCGGGCGGGGTGACCTGGTTCTGACGGCTTGCCGCCCGCTGGCTGTGGTGAAGCCGGGCGAGGTCTCAGCCGACGGTGACGGCCATTTTGCCCAGCGCGCTGCCCGATTCCATGACCCGGTGGGCTTCGACGATCTCGTCGAAACGGAAAACCCGTGCCGGCCTTGCCGGGAAGGTCCCTGACTCGACCTTGGCGTAGATCGCTTCCAGGGGAACGTCGGCGAGCGGGAACTCGGGGCTGCCCAGGACGAACGCGCTGCCGAAAAAGCTGAGCTGCACGCCGGTGGGCAGATCGGCGATCGGATCGAAGTCGCGCAACGGCTCGAAGCCCCCGAGGAAACCGAGTTGGCAGACTCGTCCACGGAGGCGGACCGTGGCCAGGGAATCGCGCAGGACGTTGTTGCCGACGAGGTCGAACACCGCGTCGATCGGGGTCATGCCCATGTCGACCTGCGCGGCCAGGTGGCCGTCGTCGATGAGGACGTCCTCGGCGCCGAGTTCCTTCAGGAGCGGCGCGTGCGCGGGGTTCCGGGTGGTCGCGAGCACCCTCGCACCACGGTCGACGGCGAGGTTGACAGCGGCCTGGCCGAGAGAGGAGGTCGCTCCGCGCACCAGGACCCGCTCGCCGGGCCGCAGGTCCAGATTGCCGAACAGCCCGTACCACGCCGTCGCATAGACCGCGGGAACGGCCGCCAGCTCGGCCCATCCCAGTGAGGAGTTCACCACGACCACGTTGGTGGCCGGTACCGTGACCAGCTCGGCGTAGCTGCCGTTGCGGGTGCGGCCCATGCCGCCGAGGATCGCCACGACCGGGGTTCCGGGGGCGAGTCGACCCGAAGGGTCAGCCTCGATCACGCCGGCGCACTCGATGCCGGGGACGGCCGCGACCTCGCCCCATGCACCCGCGCGCATGTATGCCTCCGCGTGGTTGAGGCCGAATGCCCTGACCCGGATCAGCACCTCCCCCTGCGCGGGCACGGGGTCGGGCAGGTCGGTGATGCACAGGACCTCGGGAGCGCCGTAGGTGGAGATGACGATGGCCTTCATGAGCGGGTCCATTCTTGAATAGTGGTTCAACTATTGGTCCGAAAAAAGAGCCACCGCATGCGGTGGCGCCAAAGATCGAGCGTCAGACGAGCACGGCGAAAGCGTTGTCGACGATGGCGCGCAGCACCGTCGCGTCGGGGTTCGCCTTCCCCACGACCATCAGCCCCTGGCATGTCGCGACCAGCACCTTGGCGCTACCGGCCGCGTCCACCGAGGCGCGCACCTCGCCCGCGTCGCGGGCGTTGCGCAGGGCTGTGGTCATGCACTGCTCGAGGCGGGCGAGATGGCCGCGGACGACGGCGGCGGCCTCGTCGTCCTCGGCGGCGTTCTCGATGGCCGTGTTCACCAGCAGACATCCCTGTCGGCCTTCCGGGCTGAGCAGGTCGTGCACCAGGCCGTCGAAGTACCCGCGGAGCGCGGCCAGTGAGGCGCCGGGCGCAGCCAGCTCGCCCAGCTTCTGGGGAACGATCAGCTTGGAATACCGCTCCAGCGACTTCAGGAACAGCGCGTGCTTGCCGCCGGGGAACGCGCTGTAGAGGCTGCCGGGTTTCACCCCTGTCGCCTTGACGAGATCCTCGACGGACGTGGCCCGATAACCCCGCCACCAGAAACGCAGCATGGCCTGGTCCACCACGGCGTCGGGCTCGAACTCTCGAGGTCTGGGCATGGCACGAAGATACATGAGCGACCATTCAAGAACAAGCGCGGGTCGCGCCACCTTCCACTGAGCGTTCTTCGGCCCACCGCTCGGCCCCTCGGTATCGCCTCGGACAGCTGGTCAGTTCGAGAACCGGCGCCACACACTCGCGCTTGAGCGGTCAACTGCATGGGGAACGAGGAGCAGCCCTGGCCGATTCCGCAGATCCTCATCAACGTTGTCCCCTCCGACCGTCTTGAGGTCGTGTGCGGGTCGACCGACCGGGGTCAGGCCGCCTTCAGTTCGAACTCCTCAGCCGCGTCCCCGTCCGGCGGTGGCGCCCAGGTACTCGGTTCGAGCTGCGGGGCGGTACCGGGGGCGGGTCGCGCCTGTCCATCCTGTGGAGTCCGAGGATGGTGATGGCCGCTGCGTTCGCCTTGAGCGGGTGGACGTCGGCGGCCGGGTAGGCCTCCCCGCTGCCGACATCTCGTCGCCTGTTCCGGTGGGTGGCTACTGCTTGGGAGGCAGGGTCTGGTCGGTGATCTCCCCGATCTGGGTGATCTGGTCGGATGAGAGGACGGGGTGTTGACGTCGCAGGTGTGCGGCCAGTCGGCGGGCTTCCAGGATGATCACTCCGTCGAAGGTGAGTACGCCGCGGCGGCCGACCCGGGCTCCGTGTACGGCGATGACGGGCTGGATGTGGACGGGGATGCCGTCGAGAGGGCGACGCAGGGCGGTGGTGGCTCGCTGCGCTTCCCACTTTGTTGTGGCAATTGTTCTGTTCTGGGGGTAGCGGCCGTACCAGAGGGTCGATCCGTCGCGGCTGATGCTGACGTGAGCGCCTTTGGCCTGCCAGTTCTTGGTGTCGATGTAGGCGATGCCCCAGTGGCCGACGGCGAGGTGGTCGAGGTTGGCTCTGCTGCCCGGGATGGCCCGGTCATGGAGGACTATCGCGCCTCGACGGGTCAGGGGGGCGAGGGCTCGTGCCGTCTTGCGCTCGCCCTCGGCTCCGGCTCGCCAGGCGGTGACGTGGCGCGGGGCTGCCAGAGAGGCGCACCAGGCCACGATCACGGCGAGAGCGGTGATGTGGCCGTACAGCGGCACGCCGGTGGTCTGCCAGCCGACCCACCACTCCAGGAGTGCCGCAGCGGCGATCACGAAAGGGAGCCCGCGCAGGAAGCGGCGGCGGGCGGTGATCCGCCATGAGCTTAAACGGCGTTCGTACTCGTTCTGCGCGGACTGTCCGGCGCCGCTGCGCATGGCCGTTCCTCCCCCTTCGGTATGGCGGTCGTCTCAGGAGGCAGCGGGCTGCAGGCGGGCGGCCCACTGCTCGGTGACGGTGATGATGACGGGTTCGGTGCCGACGAGCCGTAGCACGCGCAGCACTTCGCCGCTCCACTGAGCAGCTGTCATGGGCCCATGGGCGCGGGTGGGCCCGTTGGCCGGCCGGGCCAGTTGCTTCCAGCAGAAGTGTGCGTTCCGCGCGAGCTTGAGGGTCTCTGCTCGTGCGGCGTGCTGCTGGTGGCGCCTTTCAGCGGCCTGCAGGTGCAGGACCATGCTGTTGTGCCAGTCGCCCTGGCGCAGGGTGAGGTATGCCCGTACGGCCAAAGTGTTGACGGTGAACGGGTGGATGGGGCCGAAGCCGTCTTCCAGTACTTCCTCGAGGTCCTGGGCCAGTACGCCGGCCGCGGCCAGGTCTCCCGCGTCCTCTGCTGTTTTCACCTGGGCGAGCATCTGCTGGAAGTCGGAGGGAAGCGGTGCCAGCCAGTCGGCCGTCGGAGTGAGGGGCAGTGGGTCGCCGGTTGGTGGCGGGAGGTGGCTGCTCTCCGGTTCCGGAGAGGGTGTCTGCGGCACCGGCGGCGTCGGGTGGGGAGTGTCCAGGGGCGTGACGGCTCCGTCGTAGTCGACGATCAGCGGCCACGCACTGCCGTCGGGTTCCTTCGCCACGACGCGTACCGGGTGGCCCCTGCGGGCGGCTCGCTCCCGGATATCGGCCAGAGCGGCTTCCCGGGCGTCCTGGCCGGCAAGCTTCTGGATGCTCTGGCCGTCGACGGTGACCTCTTCGTCGGCGCTGACCACGATGGTGTAGACGGGTCCCAGGGGGACTTCTTCCGGATTCGTTATGAGTGGCATCAAGCTTTCCCAGGTCGTTCTCCGAGAAGCCGGTCGGGGTCGGTCCACGTGCCGGCGCACTGTCTTTGGATGGCGTCGATCGCTGCACCTGCGCCATAGAGCAGGACGGTCGCCGGCCGGTTGTGGTGGCGTGCCTCGGTGCTGGTGGCGTCGATCAGTCGTTGGGCGAAGGGGGCGAGATTGTCCAGCAGTGCGTTGGCGCAGTCAGCCGGCAGCGGGGCTATGGGCCAGCGGAAGGACCAGCAGGCAGCGACGAGCCAGGGCGGCTTGGCGGCGAACTCGTCGGTCGAACTGACGGCCAGTCTTCCGGTGGTCAGGTCAAGGGTGACGTAGCAGGGGCTGACCTCGCGCTCCTGGGTGTGATCGCGAGGCGTCCATGCCGGCGGGTCCCATTCGTTCAGGTACTGGCAGGCGACCTTTCTCTGCCTGCCTTCGGCACCTCCCATGCTGCTTCCCCCTTCGGTGTCGTTTTGCGCCATCGCGTCGGCCCCCTGTTCTGCGGCTCTGTCCCTGAGCCCGGCCGCTCCCGTCAAAGATCTCGAGGCGCGGCCGGGCCGTTGTTCAGCCCCCCTTCGGGAAGTAGGGCGGAGCCCAGCCGACGTACTTTGCGCCCCACTTCGTCTCGATGTCGCTCGCGGGCACGATCGAGATGTGGCCCGGAGTGACGATGTCGTTCGAGGCGATCTGGCCATTGCCGACGTAGAGCGCCACGTGGCCGGCCCGGCTGCTGGTCCGCCAGTACAGGAGGGCGCCGACGGGCGGGTTGCGGTCGCCGTCGTGCTGCATGCTCTTCGGCATCTCGTAGTAATGGTCGATGGCGTAGTAGGTGCCGCTGGAGCTGTATCCGTACGCCGTGGCCACGAAGGCCAGGCACTTGCGGTACCAGTCGCTGGACCCGCTTTCGGCCTCCCGGCGGGCGAAATCGATCGCGCCCTTGAGTCCTTGCGGGTTGTTCACCTCGGGCGGGAAGACCGAGGTGCCGTCGTGGAATGCCTTGCCGGGCGGGGCGTTGTTGTCTCCGCCGCTGCCGCTGCCGCTGCCGCCGTTGGTTCCGTCGTCGGGGCAGCCTCCGGGCGGCAGTTGGCCGGCGGGATCGCTTGTTGCCCCTGTGCTGGTTGAAGTGGGGGTGGAGGTGGGCGTGGGCTGATCGCGGCCGCGCCTGCCTGTGCGGTCCAGGTCGATGCCGGCTTCTTTGGCTATGCGACGAGCCTCGGCCTCCTGGCCCGCGTACAGGCTCGGGTATGCCGAGTTCTGAACGGCCTGGGCGGCCTCGCCCAGGCTCATGTGTTCCCAGTCCTTGTCGGCGAGCCCTTGGGGACTGCCGCTGCTGGCACCGAGGAAGAACATGCGGGCCGAATAGTGCGGGTCCATGATCTGGGCCTTGGTCCCCCAGCCTGACGACGGCCGTTGCTGGAACAGGCCTATCGAGTCCCGGTCACCGTGGTCGAGGTTGATCAGGGTCGATTCCTGGAGTGCGGTCATCAGGCCGATGAGCGTGGCTCTGCCCGAAAGCCCCGCTTTGGCTGCCTCCTGCTCGATTATCTTGGCGTTGGCCAGCTGCTGGGCGTGCAGCCCGTTGGTCTGGTCGGTACTCCCGGTGCCGCTGCCGTCGTCGTACTGGGTATCAGGCTGGCCGGCGATGCCGCAGGAGTCGGCCGCATTGGCGCGGACGCCTCCCCCGACAGCTCCGAGGACCCCCAGACACAACAGCAGGATGAAGAAGAGGACGGCCGCGGGGAGGGCGAGCTTCATCGCCGCCCCGCGCCGCGCCACCCCCGCGGCCATGAATGCGGCCTGGCGCGTGTCCACTGGTCAGACCCCCAGCACCCGTGATATGCGCCAGCTGTCCCCGCTGTGTGTGAGTTCGGCCTGCAGTACGACCGATTTGTTGTACTTCTTGTAGCCCTCGACCGCGGTTTGGACCGTGACCTTCCGCCAGACTCTCAGCGGGGTGTCGACGGGCAGTCCTTCAGCGGCCGGGCCGATCTTCACTGCGGTCACCGTGGACACGCCGCCGTTGGACACCAGGTCGTTCCAGAGCTTGTCGTCGTTGCCCATGAGGTTGGTCGTCAAGGCATCAGTCATCCAGGGCGCCGCGCGCTGGACGACCTTTTCGTGTCTCAGGTCGACGGGCGGGTTGCGGGTCAGGTAGGCACGCGCCCATCCCTGGGCTGTCTTCTCCGGGGTGCTCAGGTCCACCACGGCGGAGGACGACGGGGAGGGCGACGCCGACGCACTCGGTGAGGCGGTTGCGCCGTTCTCCCCGTCGTCGGTGACCGTCGGTGTGGGACTGGCAGCCGTCGTCGTGTGCCGGTCGTCCCCGGCGCCCCCGAACCAGTGGGCTCCGGCGAGGCCGATGCCGAAGATGGCGACGATGATGACGGCCGCCCCGGCAGCCGTCATCGGCTCCTTGCGGCGTTCCTCTTCCAGAACCCGCCGGGTGTTCGCCTTCTGTTGCTGCCGGTGCTCGCGTTTGGCCTGGCGACGTTCCCGGCGCTTGCCCTTGCTGGTCTCCTCCGGAACTGCGTAGTGCTCCTTCAGCAGTTCCCGGAACTCCGCAGGGGTGCGCGGCTTGTCCTTCTCGTGCGCCACCTAGTTCCCCCTGCGCCGGATGGCCGGGACCGCTAGGCGGTGTCCACGGTTGCGGGTGCCGCGGTTGTTCCCGGTCTGCGGGCGGCTCGGGTTCGGTCCGGTCGATGCGCGCGGCCGGTTCGGCGTACTGCGGATGACCTCGCCCTTGATCACCTTCGGGGCCGAAGCGCCTGTCCTGGGTCCGTGCCGGAAGGTGTAGTTGGGTGCGCCGCTGGTCTCGGGGCGCAGCACGGCCGACGGTCGGACGGCGGACGGCTGTGTGGGTTGGGAGGCCGTGCGTCCGCTGTTCGCGGAGCCGCTCGACGCTGTCGCCTGGCTGCCACCGGCGCCCGTTCCCGCGGGCAGGGCCGGACGGGAGGGCGCACCGGCGACCTCGGCCGGGCGTCGGCTGCTGGGGATCGCCTTGGCCGGCCCGTCGGCCACAGAGCGGCCGCGGGCCGGTGCCGTTGATGACGGCAGTTCAGGACGGCTGGTCAGCGGGCCGACTTCCTTCCGGCTGGAGTTGCCGGGCAGCGATGCCTTGGCTCCATGGCCGGAGGGCAGGGGTGGCATGGGGCGACGCGGGATGCCCGCGCTTGCGCCGGGACCTCCGCCTCCGGGAAGCTGCGGCACGGCGCCGCCTTCAGCGCCTCCTCCTCCGCCTCCGCCGCTGCGCCGGGGCCGACTGGGCAGGCGCACGCGGGACAGTGCACGGACGCCGCGGCCGGTGGCCTTGGTCAGGCCCCAACCGGCCTTGGCAGCGCCGCGGGCGGCCAGCAGTCCACCGATCGCCATGGACGGGCTTGTCATGCCGGTGACGCCGGTGATCGACTCCATGATGGACTTGAAGCGCCAGGCGACCACGGCCGTGGAGATGCTGATGCCCGCAGCCGGGAGGTAGCCGTAGGAGCCCATCGCGTTCGTCGCCGCAGTGGTGACGACGAGGACCGCGCCGAGCGTCATGGTCGCGACGGAGCTCTGCAAGCAGAATCCGAGCAGGTAGTCGAACCAGCGGATGCCCCAGGTCCTCGGCCGACCCGGGATGATCCACAGACAGGCGAAGATCACGCCGGACAGCAGGAGCATCAAAGCGCCCAGCAATGAGGCCAGTGATGCGAACGCCAGGCCGAGCACCAGGGCAGCGAACAGCGTCACACAGATCAGCGCCGGCACAGCCACCATGAGCCGGCCGACAGGATCGTGCCCGTCGACCCACTTGTTCGCGTCGCCGCCGGCCCTGTCACCGTACGACTTGAGCCAGTCGCTGCGTTTCGAGCTCTGGCTGATGCCCTGGTCGAGGAGCTCCTTCCCGTTGTCCTTGCATGCCTGGAGACTGCCGAACTCTTCCACGCACCAGGGGGTGACCACGTAAGCCCGCCACACAGCGTCGGACGACTTCCGGAGCATGTTGTCTCGCTCGTTACCGCTCCAGTCGGTGTCGTGGCCGAGGTCGATGGGTTCCTTGGTGCCGTCGCCGATACCTGCGCTGGTCGCGTTCATCGCAACGGAGGCGCCGACGTTGCGGACGGAGTCGATCCCGTTCACCCATGTTTGCGGGGCCATCAGCAACGAGACGGAGAAGAGCGCGGAGACGGCCACCCATCCCAGTTGGCTGAGGCTGGAGCCCGCCGCCTTGCGGTGGTTGGTCCATGCGACCAGGGCTCCGACGGCCATGGCCGAGGGCAGCAGGGTCTCGGTGAGGGTCGACGCCGCACCACCGATGGACTTGGTGAGGGCGTGTTCCAGCGGGGGAATGCTGGTGACGTTGAAGATCCACTGAACGATCAGGACCGCTGCGGATCCGATGGTGGCGGTCAGCCCCGCGCAGATGGCCGCGGGGACCTCCATCATCGGGTCGAACACGTCCCACATGCCGTAGTCGTCGTCGACCTGGTAGAGCAGCGGGTTCCCGTACTCCTCGTAGAGGGTGCCCTTCCCCTTGGTGTAGGGGATGCTGGGCGACGGCAGCAGGTCACCGATGCCGACCACGGGGTAGTTCTTGGCCGATGCCGTCTGGGCCGTGACCATGAGCGTGACGTAGATGCCGAGCAGGGGTATCAGGAGGTTGCGTTTGCGCGGCATCCGCAGGGTCTGCAGTCGGACCAGCAGTTTGAGGATGCTGAACCGGTAGGTCTTGCTGTCTTCCAAGAGCACGGTTCATCCCCTCATCAGCGCGTCATGGACCGGATTGCCGTGTGCGTCGTCCGCTTCGTCGATGTCCTCGGCCTGGTCGACCAGCCACTGGTTGCCCTCCCGTACGACCCGCAGTGCGCTGCGGACCGTCGTGGTGCTGTCGGACTGCATGTCCTTGAACTGGATCAGCACTCCGGTTCCTGCCGGGTGGTCGCCGATCGCCGGTACGGGCACTGGACTGCTCGCGGTGACGGTGCCCGTCTGATCGGATCCGCTGTCGCTGGGTGTCTGCTTCGGCGGGACGGTCGAACCGTCCGCCCGCTTCAACGGGGGGAAGGCATCACTGTCGGTCGGTGACGGTGAGGGGTCGGCGGGCGCCTTGTTGTCGGTGACGCACTCGTGGACGCTGCCATGGCGGTACTGCTCGGTGCGCATCTGGCAAGCCCGCTGCCAGTCGTCGTCGTTGACGGCCTCCTGGTACTTCTTGGCGACCTGCACCGCGGCAGCTTGGCCGCCGTTGTCGTCCTGGCTGCCCGAACTATCCGTTTTGCCGTGGTCCGACGAGCATCCGGCAATGGCAAGTGCCGCAGCCGCTACTGCGGCCGCTGTGACTGCGCGCCTCATACGCCCACCCCCTGGGGTTCCTTGCTCAAGTTGGTCTTGGTGCTGTCGTCGACCTTCGGTGTGGTGCTCAGCAGCGTCAGCAGTTCCTGTGACGGCACGTCGAACTGCACGGTCGCCTTCTGGAAGCGCCGGTCGCGCATGATCGCGTGGCCGTGGCGGACTTCCTGGGTGATGTCCACGCCGATGGCCTGGATCAGGGCGCGGGTGTGCGGGCCGGCAGGGAGGTCCAGCAGGGCGGCGAGGGCGTCCTGCTGCTCGGCCGATGTCAGCTGGAACCCGAACATCGTCGTGATCTGCTCGATCAGGCCGGTCAGTTTGGCGAACGACTCGGGGTCCTGCGTGTCGATGACGAGTGCGGTCTGCAGGGCCCGGCCGACGCGGGCGAGGTATTGCAGGAAGCTCGATCCTTCGCGCGTCGCCGTCAACACGTGCACCTCGGGAACGGCGATGCACTTACGCAGGCCGCGGAGGTCCTTGCGGCCGGCCATCGAAATGCCGAAGGCCAGCATGGAGTGCACGAGGGCGACCGAGAGCCGTTGGTGCACGGACCAGTCGTCGCGGTGGTCGTCGGGGCTCGGCAGGGTGATGCCGGGGATCTGAACCACCCAGATCCCGGGCTCGGTGCGCATCAGGGCGGCACCGGACGGCCTGCCCATGAAGGGGGCTCCGAGGCTGGTCTGCGCCAGTTCGTGCAGGGCCTGACCCGCTTCGCGGGCCAGGTCGTCCGTGGAGCGCCGCAGGTGCTCGATGACCTTCCACGTCTCCGGCTGGCCCTGGGCGATCACTTCGTTGACGGCGGACTGGATCGGTGTCTCCGCGCCACGTGCCCGCAGGTGCTGGGGCAGTGCGATGCCGAGCTGGGCCGGGACTTCGGTCTGTGCCCGCTCGGCGCTCTCTCCGGTGAGGAGGGTGAACAGGTCACAGACACCGGCGTACTGGCTGCCCGCCTCGACTAGGTGGGCGTTGAGTCCGTACCGCTGGCCGGCGGCGACCAGTCCTCCCATGTCGCCTTTGAAGTCCAGGGCCAGAACCCAGCTGCCCCGGAAAGCTGCGTCCAGCAGCATCATCATGAGCGCGGTCGTCTTGCCGCGGCCGCTTCGTCCGATGAGCGCGGTCGTGGTGGCGTCGCCCCGGGCCGAACCGCTGGTCAGGTCGTTGCGTACGACGCCGGGGGTGGAGCCGGTGAGGTATCCGATGATCGGTCCGTCGTCGTCGCCCACGGACGCGCCGCCCCAGAACCAGCTTCCGGCAAAGGCGCTCACCGTGCGGACGTGGGAGAGGTCGGGCACCCGGAGCCTGTCGCCCGGCAGGCTCTCCAGCCACAAGTCTCTTTGCTCTTCCTCGCCGACAGAGACGTCGATCCCCAGGCCACCGTAGAAGCCGATCACCGCGTCGATCTTGGACCTGAGGTCGTGAAGAGAGACATCGCTGCTGACGACCAGCCTTGGATGGTCCTCCATCAGCGTCACGTCCTCGCGCTTCATGTCGCGCGAGAGCGTCGCCATCGTTTCCTCGGTCTCCTCGATCTCCAGGGCGGTTTCGCCTGCGGAGTGCTTCGCCGCGGACTGGCGCTGCTCCTTGGCCAGGCGGCGGACCTCCTCGATCTGCTTGAGTGCGTCGCGGCGGTGCAGCACCTTGAAGCGGATCGACGCCTCGACGTTGACGGGAAGGATCTGGACGTCCGGGTCGACACCTTCCTCGTCGTACTCCGGGACGTACGTGATCTCGGAGAGGTACCGCAGCCACTCCCCCGGCCCCGGGCTCTCCATCTCCTCGGGGAAACCGTCCAGGGTCAACACGGCGGTCCACGCGGCGACATCGCCCTGGGCGTCGACGACGCGGACGTGGTCCGGGTACGGCAGCACGCGACCGCGCGTCAGATGGGCGAGCTTGGCGCCCGTGATCTGGCCGTTCGTGTTCGGCGTGGGCAGCTCGGTGACCCGGTGCTGCTCGCGTGCGATCATCCACGCCAACATCTCGACGGGAGCCGGCTGCGCCCTCCAGGGAGTCGCTTCCAGCTGGCGGCCGAGCCGGCGGGACAACGCGTCCAGACGGGCGAGTTCACGCTGTGGAATGGACGTCGAGCTGAGGCCGAAGGCATCCTGCATGCCGCTGCGGCCGCGGGCCTGCGCGTGATTGGCCCGGTCCTGGATGCGTACGCCGAGCAAGAGGTGACGACTGGGCAGCGCCAGGTCGTCCAGGCGGGCGACCCGCAGGTCCGCCCATTCCTCCAGGTTGCCCGCGGAAAAGAGGCTCGCGGCCTCGGCCCGGTAGTCCTCGGCATTCAGCGGGCTCCACAGAATCCGCAGATGGCAGTCGTACCCGGCGAGGATCCGGGCGAGCGCGCTGGATGCCTGATCGTGCTCGGTGTCCCGGGCCGACTCGCTCATCAAGTCGGTGTTGCTGGCGCCCAGCACGTACCACGCCTCGGCGTGGGTCTCGGTGACCAGGACGCCGTCCGACAGCGCGATGTAGCGCGGCGGCGGCGCCGCGCGGTCTCCCGCGACGCCCAGGAAGCGGCCGATGGCCCTAGCGATCTTCATCCCCGTCCCCTTTTATCTACTGCTTCTTGCTGGGCGTCCGCTTCCGGGCCCGGTACACCGCGTCGGGTCCGTACAGCCGTGGCCGCACGTCGAACCGGGTGACCCTTCCGGCTGTCGGGTTCGGTGTGTCCTCACCGAAGGCGCCTTCGAACAGCCCCATGCCGGGCAGGTCGAGGAACCGCTCGAGCCGGTCTCCGAGCCGGGCGCGCAACGAGAGCCATTCGACGCGTTCCGCGGCCCTGCGGCCGCCGTTGACGATGGGGCGGTGGCTCACCGTCAGGTAGCGGACGATCAGGGCCCATCGCGTGAGGTTCCAGCGTCGTTCGTTCTGCCGGCTTCGCTGCGCACCGTAGTAGGTGATGACGGCCGGCGGCGCGAAGTAGAGCGTGAACGTCAGCTGGCTGGGCAGCCCGAAAACCAGCAGCAGGCTGCCGGTCCACACCAGGTAGATGGCCAGGCCGGTGACCAGCAGACGGCGGGACGGGCCCTCTCCCAGGTCCATGCCCAGGATCTCGTGCTGCCGCGTTTCGAGTTGAAAGTGCCTCGTATAGGTGTGGCCGAGGCGGCTCATGCGCCGGCGACCTTGTTCCAGACTTCGACGAGCATGTTCTTCGTCGTGTCCGTCGCGAAGACGAAGCCGGCCACCACGACGCCCGCGATGACATGGCCGATCAGCTCGCCCCACTCCCGCTTGGCGTAGTGACCGATCGCCCGGACGACCAGGACGATCAGGAAGATGTTGCCCGCTATCAGGAACACCCAGGTCTTCAGGTCAGAGCCAGACGTCAGCGCCAGTTGCATGTCCATTTCCCCTCGTTTGTTACAAGCAGGCGGAAGCTCACGACGCTCCGCCGTGGACCTCCGCGACCTGCCAGCGCTCGGCGGCGGCTGAAGTCACGCGGGTCAGCTCGACCCGGTAGGTCTGCGTCAGTTCAGCTCCGGAGACGTCCCAGACGACGACCGCGGTGCCAGTGCGGTCACTGCCTTGGCCCTTGTCGACGGTCCAGCTCTGAATGTCGCTGAGTTTCATGCCAGCCGGCAGCGGCGGGACCGACGCACCGGGCGCGGTGACCGTGTCCACGTCGCCGTTGGCGTACTCCGTGAAAAAGGTGTCGACCGTGCCCTTGGTGCGGTCGGCAAGGTCGACGTCGCTTTCGGCGACCGTGTCGTTGGTGACGCTCGGGCCACTGGTCGGCACGCCGACGATCCCCGGCTGCCCGGTGACCACGATGCGGCCGGAGGTGTAGAGGACCGGAACTTCCAGGCCCATCCACGTCTGCTCGTCAGGTGCCGCGGTCTTCTTCTTGCCCTGCGTCTGCTCGCCGGGAACGCTCACCAGGACGTCGACGTGCACCCGGGCACGCTTGTCCCCGAGTTCGACGACGGTGCCGGGCTGGGCGGCGACGACGTCCTGCCTGCCCTTGCCGTCCCAGCCGGCCGTGGTGTCGTAGCCGTTGGGCATGTCGCGGGCCAGCGCTTTGGCGCGTGCGTCGCGGTCGTCCTGGTCCCAGGTCAGGTAGGAGCGGGCGAAACGACTTGCCACCGCTTGGGCCATCTCGTCGGGGTACGAAGAGCCTTGCTTCACCTTGACGACTGTCGGCGTGTGGGACTGGTTGGGCCAGAACCACGAGCGGATGCCGGTGATCGCGGCCAGGGCGACGACGCCCCACAGGACGACCCGGCCCAGCTTGGCGAAGAACCTCGCGCCGCTCTTCTCGTCCTCGATGTGCCAGGGCGTGGTGCGTTCGCCGGTCGACGGCGGCTTGCTCGCACTCGCACTCGTACTTGTGCTGACTGGCTTGTTGTCGCCTTGGAGGCGTTCCGCGGCGGCCGTCCAGCGCTGCGCGCCGACAGGGACCGGGACCGGTGCGGCTGCAACTGTTTCAGCAGGACCTTCGTCTTTGACTCTCGGTTCGGACTGCTGACGAGGTTCCGGCAGGTTGAGCAGCTTCCGTATGACGGTTTTGAACGTGCTCATCCTCAGATGACCTCTCCCCCGCGGTCAGTATCGAACTAAGCCGGACAGTACGCGGTCACGTGACAGAACGTCAAAAATATTCGTATCAGGCCCAGTAGAGTGCCTGACCATGCAAGCGAGGGCAGACGTGGGGGGTCTGCGGGGGTGGCTCGTGGCGGCTCTGCGCAGAGAGAGGGGCATCCCTCAGCAGCAATTGGCGAATGAGGTGGGATGTTCGCGCAGCACGGTATCCACCTGGGAAACGAGGAACCAACGGCCGACCCCGAAGCACCTCACCCGCCTGGCCGGAGTCCTCGGGGTGAAGCCGATCGACCTGCTGGAAGTGCCAGGCCAGGAGCCCACCCTGAGGGATCTGAGACTCAGCTGTGGGTTCACCCAGAGCCAGGTGGCAATGATTCTCTGCGTTGGAGCGAGTACGTACTGTGACGTCGAGCGCGGTCGACAAGCGCTTCCGGTCCGCTGGGTTCCGTTACTGGTGTCTGCGTTCAATACGAACGAAAGCACCGTCAGAATGAGCGCGTTACTCCAAAAAGGCAGACACTAGATTTGTCGACAAACAAATAATGCATTGCCTAGGTGCGACGTTCGGTCAGC
The DNA here is from genome assembly GCF_055605965.1 of Streptomyces sp. NPDC037126. Classification (NCBI taxonomy): domain Bacteria; kingdom Bacillati; phylum Actinomycetota; class Actinomycetes; order Kitasatosporales; family Streptomycetaceae; genus Streptomyces; species Streptomyces sp. NPDC037126. The sequence goes on along the minus strand of NZ_JBVJTD010000032.1, from coordinate 41,010 downwards.
ACCGCTCCGGCATCAGCGCTCATAAGTCAGACCGGGCAGATCAGCCGCTGACCGACCGAAGGTGTCCCCGCCCCTGGAACCGCTGCTGCTCGTTGCGATACTCGATGGCCTTGTCGAGCCGCCGCTGCCCGGTTCGAGGAGATACGCCGAGGCGCCGGGCGACTTCCGCGCCGGAGAGCTTCTCGCCCGCTTCCTCCGCTTCGGCGAGCCAGCCGGCAATACTGACGATCTGCTGCTGGATGGGGTCTGAGTCGGGCTCCGGAGCCTGCTGGTCCAGCATCGCCTGCTGCCCGGTGACCTCGTCCCGAGCAACGGGCGTCGCGCTCGGCTCGGGTTGAGCGGAGGTCTCCTGGGGTGCCGGCTCATCGGCCGGCCCCGGGTCCGCCACGGCGAGCGGATCAGGCGCTTGCGGGGCTGCAGGGGCCGGCTCGGGCTGTATGGCGTCCACTGCTGGGTCCCCGTCTGCGGCCCCTTGACCCGTGGGCTCGTGGGTCATGGTGTCCTGAGTGGCGATGGGCTGACCGATCGGATGGGCCGAACGGGTCTCGGGCCTCTCCGGCAAGCTGGCGCGGTCCATGTCCTCCCTGGCCGTCTCCACGCCCGTCTGGGCATCGGTGGCTTGGGCGTACAGCCGACGGAACTGCTGCAGCAGAGGTCGGAGCTGCTCCTCGACGACGGGCCCCCCGGTCAGCGGGTCGGTCACCCCATACACGTCGAACAGGAACAGCCCCAGTTGCCGGGCGTTGGGCAGCACGCCGTACTGACGGCCGTAGAGATCGATGACTTGGAAATACTGCTCCTCGCTCCACTCCGGGGACGTCGGTTCCACAGCGGGTTCCGGCTGCACTACCGGCTCCTGGAAATGGCCGAGCGGGGCAGCAGTGTCGCTTCCGTTGTCGAGTGCCCGCTGGTGGTCGCCGGGCTGCGATATCTCAGGGGCCTCGACCACGGGCTCATCGACGAGTGTCACGCTGGCGGAGAGCTTCAGGCCGGCTCCCTCGAGGACGTGCGGTGCGGTCTCAGCGAGGGGAACGCCGTACCGGGCAAGACGCAGAGGCAGTACCGCTTCGACCGGAGCCTTGCGCCGCCAGGCCCGACCGTACTCGGCCCGCAGCTGGGATTCGTAGACGAGCCGGTGTTGTTCGATCCTGATGGCTTCCCCGTAGTTGCGGATCTCCCACAGCTTCATACGCCGCCACAGAAGGAACGTCGGGAGAGGAGACAGGAGCCAGCGGGTAAGGCGTACGCCTTCCATGTGCTTGTCTGCGGTGATGTCGGCGATTCTGCCGATTGCGTGCCGGGCGGCCTCGACCGCGATGACGAAAAGGACCGGGATGACGGCGTGCATGCCCACGCCGAGCGGGTCGGGCCAGGCGGCGGCGCCGTTGAAGGCGATCGTGGCGGCGGTGAGCAGCCAGGCGGTCTGCCGGAGCAGCGGGAAGGGAATCCGAATCCAGGTCAGCAGGAGGTCCAGCGCCAGCATGACGCATATGCCGGCATCCACGCCGATGGGAAAGACCAAGGAGAAGGCCCCGAAGCCCTTCTTCTCGGCGAGTTCACGGACAGCCGTGTAGGAGCCGACGAACCCGATCCCGGCGATGATCAGCGCACCGGATATCACTGTGCCGATCAGTATGCGGTGGGCCCGGCTGTGGGCAACCGGTGCCGTCCCCCGTATGTCCCCCGTCACTTGCTGGTCCTCTCTCCACTTCTGTCCCGCGGTCACGGTCCGTTCACCCTCTCATGGCGCTACGGCGTGGCAGCAGCCCATTTGGTTCGCAGCCAGGGCGCAGGCGCCCAGGAACGCAGATGTGGCCCGGCATTGCTCCAGTTGGCACTGCCCGCCAGGTACGTTGGTGAGTTCGACGAGAGGACGGGCGACGTACACGTCGCTGGAGCGGTCGGGCCCGTCAGTAGAGGTTCCAGTCGTCTGTGTCCCAGTGGCCGTCGTGGCGGATGCAGCCGCCGTCGGCGACGACCAGTCCCTCACCGGTACGTCGGCCGGGGCTCAGCGATAGCGCGACGCCGTGGTCGTCGGTGGTGTGGATCTCTTGCAGGCCGGTGGCTTTGCCGGTGACCGGGTCGGTCTCCGGCGCGGTCGTCACCTTCCAGCCCTGCTCGGACCACTGCCTGCGAAGGTCGGCGACCGCCGTGCGATACCCGGCGTCGCCGTCCTTGAAATCCGGGGCCCAGGAGACGGACGGCTGGTCCCGGTAGGTGTCACCCCGGTCGACACCGAGGTCGTCCATGCAGGATGCGCTCACCCTGGACTTTTCCAGGATCACGGCGTCCGGATCCGAGCCCAGGAAGCGCACTGTGTCCTCGCCGGCGGCCTGCGTGTCGCGTACGTGCTCCAGAAACTGCGCCTCGGAACGGACTGGACCACCCATCACGGTGGTGCAGCCCGTGAGGAACCCCACGAGCAGGAACGCGGCAACGGACAGCCCAGGGGCCCTGAACCGGCGGCGGAAAGCGGACGCCGCGAAAGCGGCGGAAGGAGTCGGCGCCATGAAGCCATCCGAACACCGCCACCCAGGCCGCTGGCACCGTCGCCCTACTCAGTCCTCGTACTCAAAAGGGCCAGAGTCTCGGGAGGTTCGACCGCTTCGTGCGAGCGGAAGTGGAGAGCCTCGCCGACGGTTCGTCCTGTGAGGCGTGCCGTGCCGGCGCGGGCACGCTGTCGGCTCCTCTGTTCTTGGGCAGCCCTTCTGTTGTCCGCTTAGTGAGAGCTGGCCTGAGTCTTGGGTCGATACCCGGGAACGGGGCGGCACAGGTCCGTTCTCCCTCTGGCCGCCGACATGCGGGTCGCAGGCACTGGGGTCTCTGGGGTGCTGCGCTGAGAGCGGGGGGTCTTGGCGCCGGGCTTCCCGGGTTGGACGGTGAGCGGGTCGACGGCTTCGCCGGGGGCGCCTTCGCTGTACAGGCCGTTGGGGAGGGTGTCGCGGTCGTGGGGCAGGAGGAAGAAGACGCGCCGCTTGTACAGGCCGCTGTCGGGGTCGGGTTCTGCGGCGTCGTCCAGGAGGGCGTAGCCCACCATCCGGCCGTCGCGCGCGTAGTGGGGCCGGGTGTTGCGGCGCTTGGTCTTGTCGAGGGCCTGGCGGACGTAGTCGAGATTTTCGGGGTTCTCCAGCCACACGACCTCTTCCTCGTGGGTGAGGTCGCTCTCGGTCAGCAGCGAACTCATGGCTACAGCCCTTCTTTCGTCGGCCGGATGCCGTGGTGGGGTCCGGCCTGGCATGTGCGTGTGTTGCTGCTGCCCATGTACCCGGAAGCGGCGAGGTGCCATCTGGGCGCCCCGGCGTACGGGACCAGGTGCTCATCGTAGAGCGGCCGTGCGGGGGCGCACAGGGCGTGCAGTGTGGCCTGGGGGCGCGTGCGGCGATTCATTCGTGCGCTGTCAGGGCGAGGCCGGGGTAGTACTTGCGGCCGTTGGACTTGATCATGTCGGCGGGGGAGGCGAGGCCGACTTCCTGTCGGACGCGGGTGGCGAAGGTGCGGGGTGTGGCGGGTCGGATGCCTTCGCCGGCGTTGCACCAGGAGCTGTATGCGGCGTACAGCAGGCCTTGTTCGACGCGCAGGTCGAGTTGGGCGTCGTTGTCGCGTGTGCAGCATTCGCCGAGGAAGCGGCCGATGTGGTCCTCGGTGGTGGCGTATGCGGTGGTGGCGATGCGGACCCGGTCGGGGCCTTCCAGGGGGTCCCGGGTGGCGAGGTAGCGGCGGGCGCCCTCGATGAGCCATTGGAGGATGCCGGGGCCTTCGTCGCGGACGAGTTCGAAGGCGAGGTTGTCGATGCGCCGGTCGGCGGGGACGGTGCGGGTGAAGGGCAGCAGGCGGATACGGCGCCAGAAGGCGTACCCGCCGGTGGTGACTTCGGGCCTGTGGTTGCCCAGCAGCCACAGGTGGTGGGTGGGGGTGAAGGAGAAGTAGTCCTGCCGCATCCGGCGGGCTTTGATCTTGTCTCCGCCGGTCAGGAGACGGACGCGGGCTTCGTCGAACTTGTCGTTGGGCTTCAGTTCGCTGCAGACGACCAGGCGGCGGCCGTGGAGTTCGGTGAGTTCGGTGGAGTGCTCGGAGAACGCTCCGCGGTCCATGAGGAAGCCGGGTGGTGCGGCGTCGGCGTAGTCCCCCAGGATCTGGATCATGGTGTCGAGCAGGACGCTCTTGCCGTTCTTGCCTTCTCCGTGGAGGAAGGGCAGAACCTGCGCTCCCACGTCACCGGTGATGGAGTAGCCGAGCAGCAGGTGCAGGAAGCCGATCATTTCCCGGCCTTCGGCGTCGTCGCCGAAGGTGTCGGTCAGGAAGCGGTTCCAGCGCGGGGTGACCATCTTCTGGGGGGCGACGCTGGTGGCCCGGGAGTGGAAGTCCTGGGTCGGGTCGGGCTTGCGCAGGTGCCCGGTGTGGAGGTCGACGATGCCGGCCGGGGTGCACAGGGCGTAGGGGTCGCCGTCGAGGACGTCCGGGTCGACGGACAGGTCGGGTGAGGCCTTGGCCTGGGTGAGCAGGGCCCTCATGCCGGTGGTGGAGAGAGTGCGTCGCTTGTGCTGGGCGAGTTCGCGGTCGCTGTGGATGCCGCGGGTGTCGGTGTCGGGCATGTCCTCGGCCATTTCACCGGCGGCCCACAGGGCGGCTTTCTCTCCGCCGCTGCGCTTCCAGCGGTGGCCGTCCCAGGCGTACCAGCCCAGGCCTTCGACATGGCGGAACTGATCGCGGTAGAGCTGCGCGAACAGACGGGCGTTGCCACGGTCGGTCAGGGACGGAGGCAGCGGCCACGTCCAGGCCGCGGCAGGGGGGCGTGTGCCCGGGGGGAGGGGGTTGGGCTGGGCCGGCAGCAGGCCGGGAGTTCTGTCCGCCGCCTGGAGGTCGAGCATCTGCTGAGCGACAGCGTGGGCGTCGAACCCTGGCGTGGTCTCGGCGTTGCTCATGTACGTCCTTCGAGATACAGCGGGCGGGCGGCCCCGGCGGCAAGGCCGTCGTTGATGATCTTCTCGTTGCGGGCCGCCTGCCAGGGGCGGGCCTCGTCGGCTGCCTGCAGCAGCTGACTGCGGGCTGCGGCTTGCTGGATGTGGCCGGCTGCCATGAGACCGCCGGCCGTATAGGCGGCGCGGTTGAGCTTCTCGGTGAACGCGGTCCCCTCCGGTGCCGCCGCGCACTCGGCGACCTGGTGCAGGAGCGGCTCGAGGGCCCGGTGCGCGGCGGCGGACCTGCGGGAGGGCCTGAGTACGGCAGACGCCGGCGTCCGGGGCTGCGGGAGCGACTTGATGTGGCCGGTGCGGATGAGTTCGGCGCCAAGCCATTGCGGGAGCGGCGCGGGTGTCCGGGCGGCTCCCTCGGGCCGGTAGACGCCCTGTGCGGTGCGGGTGGTGGGGGCGACGATGTAGCCGCCGTCGGCCCGGATGTCGACCTGCCAGGCGAGTGCGACCTTGGGACTGGAACCGGTCGAGCAGCGGAACCGGTTGCCCGGATCGGGGTTGCGGTACCAGACGTGCAGGCCGCCCGAAGGAGTCCGCACGCGCAGGGTGTCCTCGTCGTGCGCGGGGTCGGGCTGATTGCGCAGCGCGGCGAGGAGAGCCAGGGTGTCGAATCCCGAAGTGAGACCGACGAGGCTGACCGCCTCGTGAATGGGGATGCCCGGCAGCAGTCGCCCGCGGTCTGGCACCTCAGCCGGGTGAGCGTCGATATCGATGACGATCAGATCGGCCGGACCACAGGCGATGCCGACACCGGCGGTGGGAGTTGTGGACCACCAGGCGTCGATGTGCCGCGTGTTGGTCGTCGCCGCGTGGAAGCCATGGCAAGGGCGGCCTGCGGGCAGGCAGGGGCATGTTCTGGGGTCGTGGTGTCCCTCTGGGCCTCTGCAGTTCGGGCAGTTGGCTGCAGGTGTCTTCCTGCCGGGAGCTAACGGATGGACGGGCCAGCCCTGGGCAGCACACCATTGGGCCACGGCATGCGGTGTCACAGGCCGTGCCGATGGAGCAGGCGAGCGGTTCTCACCAGGGCGCGCCACGAGATCGTCCTTGTCGGTTCTCGGTTCGGCCCCTGATGCAAAACACCAGCTCACAGCAGCAGTTAATGGTGCTTCAGGGACCGAAGGGACTGTAGTTCGAGTAGGAAAGTGTAAGCGTGTGCCAGAGGCGGAGTCCCGCAGCCTGGCGGCGCGCCGCCGCTTTAGCCTTCCTCCAGTCCCTCCCGTCCCTGAGGAAGCCAACTGCCTGCTCGTTGCAAGCATTTGCTTCCCTCAGGGGCTGGAGGGACTGACGTTCACTATGCACGCTCGCGGACCGGCGGCGGTTCCGCCCCCGCCGGCACGGTGAGGGGCCCCCGAGGGCAGGGACCGGAGGGCTCCAGGGCGGGGAGGGACCAAGAGTCCAGGGCCTGAACGACAATGAGTCCCTCGAAGTTTTCGCAGGTCAGAGCGTTTAGCGAGCCACTCGAGGGACTGGAGGGACTCAACTCTTCAATTATGAGCTGTACTTGAATATGTGTGCACATGCCCGTACGCGTACGTATCCTCATGCTCTAGCTACGTCATAATTGGGATGTTGAGTCCCTTCAGTCCCTGACTAGAGGCTCACATCGCTCTGACCTGCAGAAATGCCAGGGTCTAAGGCAGGGCCTGAAGGGGCTGATCCAGTCACGGCCCCCCACCGAGGTGAAACGCGTAACAGCCCTGAGACTTCGTCACGAATGCGATTCAAGATCCACTCCGCAGGGGTTTCCGCTCCCGTCCCCCCGGGCCGGGGACGTGTGCGGGGCTTCCGGCGGCACGTGCGGACAGTGGTCATCGTCGAAGGCAGGAGCGGACGGCACCTCGCCGCCAAAGCGGTGGCGGACGACTTCCAAGATGAGGGCGGCCCCCTCGGTCTTCACGACTCTGCCGCCGCCGGCTCAGCAATGACCCACACAATGAACGGGGGAAGTGGCGACCTCAGTGCCGCCTCAGGCCTGCGCCCGTGCTCAGGCGGAGCCCACTCGCGGAGGCTTTGGAGAAAGAAGCGCCTGGGCCAGCACCTCCTCCGGCTTGTTGTCCACGGACAACAAGCGCGCACGAAACAGCGCCGATGCACCGACCTGGGGTGACACCCAAAAGCGGTCCAAGTGGAGCGATTCATGAGCTATCCATGTGCGATTGAATGAGCGATCCGCGTATAGAGTGCGTATCGGAGGTGAGCTCTGTGCCCACTGAGGATGAGCTGCTCAGCGCGGTGGACGCGCTGCTGGAGGAAATCGCTCCCCTTCCCGACCCGGCCGAGCGTCGGCGACTGCGGGGTGCCGCCGGGCTCAGCCAGGCCCAGATCGCGACCGCACTGAAGACCCGTCGAGAGACGGTCGCGAGCTGGGAATCGGGAAAAAACGAACCGAGGCCGCCACAGCGCGCTGCCTACGCCCGGCTCCTGGAGGCTCTCGCCGCGCGGTTCCCTGCCCCCGCGCCCGCGACGCCCGAGCCGGCACCGCCGGAGACGTTCACCGCTCCCGCTCCCCTGCCTGCCCCTGCCCCCCAGGTCGAAGAGCCGGACTCCCCGGCCAATGCAGAGCGTCCGGCATCCGCCGCCAGGCCGAGCACATCATCGCGCCGCCCCAGCGCGGCGAAGGCCGCCCCGGCCAGCACTTCGGCGGGCGGCACCGACCCGCGGTTCGAGAATGGCCCACTGGCCGTCGTCGACGTCGAAGAGGGCCAGCTTCTGGCGTACTGCACCGGCGGCTTGGTCCTGGACGTGCCTGCCAAGAGCCTTCCGGCCCTGGTGGACTGGACGCTCACGGAGGCAAAGCTCGGACAGCCGAAGCTGTCCGGACCGGGCAAGGACGCCGACCCGCTGCTCGTGCTCACCGAGGCCGCACTGGAGCACTACGGCCTTCCCGCCACCCTCACACAGGAAGAGCGGCTCGCCGGGCGACTCCCGGAAGGTCACAAGGTCATCAAGCAGCTGGTCCGCGCCGAGTGGAAGCTGACCAAGCGCGGGTTCGGGCCGTGGGCACGGATCTACCGCCCCGCCCAGGGCTCGGAACGGGCCTGCGTGCAATTGTGCATCCCCTCCTGGCATGCCCTGGACTCCCGTCACTGGGGCGAGGCCGCCCAGCTTCCGCCGGCGCAACTCGCCCGGACCCTGGGCAAGTACGCGGCCCGGGTGATGACACCGCGCGGGTCCACGGCCGTGACCGGTCTGGAGCTGATGACCGCGCTGCACCCGCCGACCCGCGCCTCCGGCCCCGACGCCGACGGCAAGCGGCACTCCGAGCGCAACCCCAGCTCGCTGGGTAAGGACCCAGTGGACTGCGCGCCGTGCGAGGCCCCCGACGGACACCCGCTCCTTGCACACCTGCCGCGCTTCCACGTCCGTGGCCCGGCAGAGAAGCTGTTCGAGGAAGCCTACGACTGGGCGCGGCCAATGACCGATGCCGAATGCACGCTGCGGCACCTGGTCGGCATCGATGTGAACATGGCCTTCGCCGCCGGCGCCAACGGCCTGGTCGTCGGCCTCGGTGCGCCCACGCACGTCAAGACGCCTGTGTTCGACCCGAAGCTGCCCGGCTCCTGGCTGGTGGACCTGTCCCATGTGGACCTGTCCCATGTGAAAGTCGCGAAGGACAGGTGGGTGGACCTGGACGCGAGCCTGCTGCCCAGCCCGTTCACGCCGAAAGGCGAGCGCCCGCAGGGGCCGGCCTGGTACGCGACGCCGACCGTCGCCTACGCGATGGAACTCGGGTACGAAGTCCAGCCGATCGAGGCGTACATCCGATACGAGAACGGCCGCTACCTGGACGCCTGGTACACCCGGCTGCGCGACGCCTTCCTCGCGACGATGGAAGACCTCGGTGTGCACGCGGACATGGCGCCGGACGATTTCCTCGCGGCGATGGACGGCTACCGCAGCCGAGACCCGGAGCTGGCGATCGTGGTGTCCGCGATCAAGGCAACCGTGAAGGGCGGCCTGGGCAAGCTGCGCGAGCGCCCGAGGGGCGAGGGCTGGCGGCCGGGCCAGCCGTGGCGGGCCTTGGCCCGCCCGACGTGGCGGCCGGACATCCGCGCGGCAGTCATCTCCCGCACCCGGATCAACCTGCACCGCAAGATCCTCAAGCATGCGGCGTTCACCGGCCAGTACCCGGTCGCGATCTTGTCCGACTGCGTCGTGTACGCGGCCGGCGGCCCCTCGCCGCTGGACTTCCTGCCCTACCGGGACGGCAAGCCGCTGCCGGGCGGCTTCAAGCTCGGCATCAACCCGGGCCTGGTCAAGCACGAAGGCACTCAAAGCGTCCTGTGGGGCGAAGAGGTCCGCGAGCGGTTCAACGCCCCGGAACTCAACCTCGCCCGCTACATCAAGGACGGCAACATCACCGACGTCGACAACGGAGAGTAGGAGAAGGCGACGATGAGCCTGTTCGGGGACGGCCTGGACACCGCGGTACAGAAAGCCTTCACCCGCCCGGCACCCAAGAGCGCACCCGCGCAGATGCGGTACCTGGTCAAGCAGCTCAAGGGCACCAAGGCCGTCGCCCAGATGCTGCGTATCTCCCAGCGCACCGTCGAGCGGTACGTGAAAGACCAGATCAAGAAGCCCCGCCCGGAACTTGCCGACCGCCTGGAACGCGAGGTCAAAAAGCGCTGGCAGCCACAGATCCGTGCGAGGGCGCGACAGCGGGCGGCGACGACCGGCGGCATCGTCATCGACACCCGCGCCCGCATCGGCTACACCGCACCGATCGGCTCCACCGACGACGCCCGCATCCGCCACCTGACCGTCGCGCTCCCGCCGCGATACGCCGCCCGCCTCTTCGACGCCCAGCAGGCCGGCGCCAGCGACCAGCAGCTGCAGCAGATCGCAGCCGAAGGACTCAAGGACATGTACTTCCAAGACGGCGGCCGCCGCGCCGGCTCCCTGGAGGAGGTCCGCTTCACCGACATCGAACACGTGGAGTTCGACCTGTAAGCTCCGCACCCCGGATAGCCGCACCCCTGGCCCAGGTGCGGAGCACTTCAGCCGGTGCCCGAGCAGGCGAGTAGGCGGAGAGGGCAGGATTCGAACCTGCGTGGGCCCCGAAAGGCCCGACCTTGAGGCGTGCTCGCTGGTCCCCGATCAACCACTCCGGGCACCTCTCCTCGATCCCGGCCCCGGGCTGCTGCCCCGCTGCCGTTCACAGGGACAAGCCTGTCAATCCCTGCTGACGAGGGTCTGATGAGTGCCTGATACGCACCAGGCCACGCGGCCCGATCAGCGGCAACGAGGCCGTCATCCTCGTACTGCCTGACCAGGCAGGCCCAGCCTCTGTGTGTAGCTACACACAGAGGAGACGGTGCAGTCGGCCGTGCGGCCCGTGGCCGGCTTCTCTTCCTCCGTCCTCCTCTGCGGAACCAAGGTCGGCCTCGAGGGCCATACGTTCCATCGCAGCCCCGCCATCGGGCCGTTCGAGCAGTGCGCGAACCAGGTAGGCAGCCTCGGCAGCATCCTCCAGCAAGCGCATGGCGTGCCGGAGCGCAGTAGCAACGGCTGGGTCAGCAACCAGGAGCCGCTGGACCGATCCCATCGTGTCCTCGCGCAGCTCCCGCTCCACACGGTCAGGCGGATACGGCAGCTCCCCCGTCCCCTCGCTTGGCGCCGCTGTCCCGCGGAAGGCGTGCGTGACGGCTTCAGCCAGGCCTAGGCGCAGGCTGTGGGCGTCCATGGTGACCCGGCTGACGTATCGCACCAGATCGTGGGGATCCGCGCAGCTCTCACCTTGTGCAGCACGTGCCTGTCGATACTCGAAAGACGACTCGCTCATGCCCCACATCGTTGCCGACTCCGCCACCGGCGGCGCCCCGCCTACGGCCAACACGAGACGCGACGACCCTGATCGTCCCCTGGCAACAGCCGCTGTACCGAGATCCCCGAGGCAGGGAGAGCGGCAGCCACCGTCATGGGCGCGCCGGACAGATGCCTGCTCGCCCTGAGGCCAGTCGCGGCGGCGGCCTGGCGCTTGGCCTGGGCGCGCACCCGCCGCTGCCAGCGGGCCCGCACTGCGTCGGCCAGGCGGCCTGCGAGGGCTGCGCGGGGGTAGGCGGATCTGGTCCTTCACGTAGCGCTCGACCGTGCGCCGGGAGATGCCCAGCAGCTCGGCCACCGCCCGGGAGCCCTTGAGCTGGCGGACCAGGTAACGCATCTGGGCACCGGCGGACTTCGGGATGGGGCGGGTGAACGCGCGCTGCACGGCCCGGTCCAGGCCGTCGGAGACCATGCCCATCGCAGAGACTTCCTTCGGCTGTACGGGTCAGTAAGGGCCGATCAACGGGTCCGGCAGGCGAAGATGGCGCGGCCTGGGGATCGGCTGCAGGAGGGACGCTCCGCGGGGCTACTGGGTGCCCTAGTCTCCCACCGCAAGCCGTAGCTCTTGTGCAACGTCGAAACGGTTCAGGCCCTCGGCTCGGGCATGGCGGGTGACGGCGTCCTGGGCTAAGCATGCCGCTTCAAACCAGCTCCGGCGTTGGCGAGTGCGGTCGTCGGGGTGGTCGAGCCGTTCCAGCTTGGCGCGTTCGAGGTCGGCGGCCTGCTGCAAGGCGATCAGTGAAGCGGGCAGGCCGGTTCGGCTCGGATCAGCCTCAACGGCGAGCGGGATGGGTGCCGGCTTGTCAGTTGGGCCGGACTCGGCAGTTTCCACCGTCGACGGTGGGGCGGCGGGGGCAAGGGGCTGCAGCGCAGGCCCGGACGCACTGTTTCCGGCCTGGCATGTGGAGCGGTCCGGACTTGCTGTGAGTCGTTCGGGGCTTTCCTGATCGAGCGGAGGAAGCCGATGCCCTGGGCGAGGCCGCGGGATCTCCAGGGGTTCGCTTGGTGCTGCGCGGGATTCGTCGGCACGGTGAGCGTCAGGCGCCGGCACCGCTGTCCGGACTGGCGCTGGGTTGTCGGCTGTGAGCGTCAGTTCCACGCCGTAGATGCCGCGGCGTTCGAGGGGGGCACTGGGGATCCAGGTGTCGTCGCCGAAATTGCACGTGGGGTCAGCGTCTCTGCCGGAAAAGTGGATGTCCTCGTCAGGCGCCTGCTGTTCTTCGGGATCGGTGGGTTCCTCGCTGCTGTAGTCGCTCCACCGGATCCGGTCATCTGCGGAAACCCACATGTAGGCACCAGAACGCCGGTCCTTGCGGGAAGAGGCGAACAAGGGGGTCACGCTGCCGGTGGCCGCACCGATCAGAGTCTGCCCGACGGTGACGCCTCGCGTGTTGCCTTCGTGACCGGTCCATCCGGTGCCTTCGTCGTCCAAGCGGCGAGGGGTGTCCCACTGCAGGTGTACTTTGCCGCAGCCTGTCTTCAACAGAGCGTCCGGACACGGGCGCTCGGCACTCGCGGTGCACCGCCATTCGACGAGAACACGAAAGCCGCCCATCAATGCGAGGTCTGCCGCGTTGCTGATCTCTCGCCAGGTCATCCTCCTAGTCAGCATCCAATTGGACCGGTCGACCAGATGAAACCTGTCGTCGTGGGTGATCCAGTTGGCGACCAGGCCGGCATCGGCGTGGGCCTTTGACCGGCGCAGCACGGTTCCTGCACTGGCGTTGTAGTACTGCGCTTCGCATCCCAAGCTCACCCCACCAGCACCGACGATCGTGACGTCTGGTCGAGACGTCCGGTTCCTGGTGGTCTTCTCCACAAGGATCTCAAGGTCGGCCGCCTGTCCGGTGCGGGCCAGGAAGTCCTTCATCGCCTTGTGCCTGTCGCTCTCCTCTGGTGTCATTTCGTGCGTGGTGGGCAGATGGGCGGCGCGCAGTCGCAGGGCACCGTCTGGGCCGCGGTGCTTCCGTACGTACATGTTCGAACTCTTGATACCGCTGAGTTCAGCCTTGCACTGGCGTCCCTGGCTGCTTTCCACGCAGACAAGGAGTTCCCGATCTCTCGTGGCCACAGGCTGCAGCAGGCTTTCGATCAGTGCGGACAGGCTTGGCCCCGTGCTGCCCAGGCCGAGGTCTTCCTTGTCGAGTTCGAGAATCCGCTGCAGACCGGAATGCCATACACCGTTGGCCACAGATGTCCCCCGCTCGGTAGCAGTGCGTCGAACGCGTCGCTTTCAAGGTAAAGGCCGCCACTGACAATCAGCTCTGGGTCAGGCAGCGTTGGCGTATTCGCGCTGCAGCCAGCAAGGTTCCGGTCGGGGGCGCAACTGGTCTTTGGTCTAGTGCTGCACGGTCCGCTGAAGGGTGTGGAACAGCAGCGCTGCCGCGCAAATGCCTTGAGTTGCTTGACCAGGTAACGCGTCTGCGTGCCTGGGGACGGGGCGGGTGAAGGCCTGCGGCAGGGGACCGCTCACTGTTCGCCACTGCCCGTGCGATGGCTCTTCTCTCGGTCGGCTGCACGCCCCTGTGCGGGCCGATCACCCGGCCCAGCGAGGGATTCAACACAGGACGGGTGATCGACTGCGAGAGGGGTGCTCGGGGGGCTCTACGGCCTGCTGGGCTGGATCAGGTCTGGGCCATGTCGACGAATCGGGAGTAGTGGCCCTGGAAGGCCGCCGTGATCGTGGCGGTGGGCCCGTTGCGGTGCTTGGCCACGATCAGGTCGGCCTCACCGGCGCGGGGGGAGTCCTTCTCGTAGTGATCCTCGCGGTGCAGCAGGATGACCATGTCGGCGTCCTGTTCGATTGCGCCGGACTCCCTGAGGTCGGAGACGACGGGCTTTTTGTCGGTGCGCTGCTCGGGGCCACGGTTCAGCTGCGACAGGGCGACGAGGGGGACCTCGAGTTCTTTCGCCAGCAGCTTGAGGTTCCGGGAGATCTTGGAGACTTCCTGCTGCCGGTTCTCGCTGCGGGTGTCGGGCTCCATCAGCTGGATGTAGTCGACGACGATCAGGGCCAGGCCGTTCTTCGCCTTCCTCTTCCGTGCCCGGGCGCGGATGTAGTTCAGGGTGATGTTGGGGGAGTCGTCGATGAACAGCGGTGCGGCCTGGATGTCCGGCATGCGGCGGGCGAGGCGGCTCCAGTCGTCCTCGGTCATCGTGCCGAGCCGCATGTGGTGCAGGGCGACGCGGGCCTCTGCGGAGTTGATGCGCATGGCGATCTCGTTGCGGCCCATCTCCAGGGAGAAGATCTGGCTGGGCATGCCGTGCCTGATCGAGGCGGCCCGGGCGAAGTCGATGGCGAGCGTGGACTTGCCCATGGCGGGGCGGGCGGCGATGACGACGAACTGGCCGGGCTGGAGACCGCCGGTGAGGGCGTCGAAGTCGCGAAGGCCGGTGGGGACGCCGGTCATCTCGCCCTTGTGGTTCTGGATGCGTTCGAGCTCGTCGAGCATGCCTTCCATGACGTCGCCGAGGGGGACGTCCTCCTCCTCGGCCTTGGAGACCTCGGTGGCCGTGTAGACGGCGGTCTGGGCCTGGTTGCAGATGTCGGCGAGTTCACCTTCCTGCGCGTAGGCGAGGGCGGTGATGCGCTGGCCGGCCTGTGCCAGGCCGCGCAGGACGGCTTTCTCGTGGACGATGCCCGCGTAGTGCTCGGCGTTCGTGGCGACGGGGATCGTCTGGGCCAGCTGGTGGAGGTAGGTGGCGCCGCCCACCTTGCTGATCTCTCCGCGTTTGGTCAGCTCGTCGGACACCGTGATCGGATCGACGGGCTCGCCCTTGCCGTAGACGTGGACGATCGCCCGGAAGATCATCTCGTGTTTCGGCGCGGCGAACTGCTCGGCTTTCAGGACACCGAGGACGTCGTCGATGGCATCCGCGGACAACAGCATGCCGCCGAGGACGGCCTGCTCAGCCTCTTGATCGTGCAGGGGCTGCCGCTCAAAGCTATCGCTGTCGGCAGCGCTACGGGCCTGCGGGAGTACGCTCACAGTAGATCTCCGCTCTGGGGTCTATGCGGCGGCAGGGGCCTTGCTACGGGCTCCCCTGCCGCCGCTCTGCTGCTGGGCTCAGGCGTGGGTCGGCTGCTTGGGGACGTAACCGGGGTGGCAGTGGCACTTCACCCAGCCGTCCGCGGTCTCACGCATCCGCTCCGCCGCGGACATCGGCTCGCGGCCGTCGTTGCACTCCCCGCACCACTGCTTACGAACCGCGGCAGGCCGGGCCGCGGCCTCCGGATTCATCTGCGCGTGCTTCACCAGGTCCGTCCAGCCCTTTGCCCCCAGCTCGCCGGCCAGGGTGCACAGGTTGCCGACGGACCGGCCCACAGAGAGCAGGCCCTCGGCAGCCGCATGGACGGAGCGAACGACATCCGGGCGAGGCGGCAGGCCGGCCGTGGACATGAAGGCTGCGATGTAGGCATCGACCACCCTGTCCGCATCGCTCGGCACGCCGACCACGGGCTCCCGCTCAGCCAAGGCCTCCCCGGGCGCAGCGGCTTCTCTCTCTTCCCTGCCGTCGCCAGACCCTCCGGCGTCACCACAGAGAGAGTCTTCAACAACAGTCTCTTCCTTAAAGAGAGCCCCCCCCTGAGCGGTCCCCGCTCGACCGACCCGTCGGTTAAGGGGGGTCGGTCGCGGGTCGGTGTTTTCGCAGGTGGGACCGACACCCCCCTTCGGGGAGGCCGGTCGCGGGTCGGTGTTTTCGCAGGTGGGACCGACACCCCCCTTCGGGGAGGCCGGTCGCACGGTGCGCAGCAGGCCCGTGGCCCTGGGGTCCAAGCGCTCCGGCTCGACGCGGTAGCTCTTCACGTTGTCCCTGGACAGCACCTCTGCGACCATCTCGGCCACGTCCTCGGCGGTGAACGCCAGCGAGTCGACGCTGAACTCCGTGTACCAGGTACCGCCGCGCTTGACGGTGACCTTCCCGGTCACCTCGTCCTCGACCTGCTCCGTGACCGAGCGCTGCACCTTGATCTTGACGACGAACGCGGCCTCCACCAGTGCCCGCATCGCACCCGAGAGTGCTTTCTCGCCCTCGCTGTAGACCTGAGTCAGACGCTCGACGGTGACGTGCTCCCCGTCCTGCGCCCGGATCAGCCGGGTCAACAGCCCTACGGCCAGGATCGAGGGCAGAGTGTCGATCGCCTCGTTGTCGACCGACGCAAACCGGCGAGGCCGCGATACACGCTTCTTCACCGAGCCACCTCCGACCCGCGGTACGCGCGAAGGCCGGTGCCGGTCGAGACGGACACCCAAGGCGTGGCACTTACGCCCCGGGAGAGGGGTGCGGTCCGCGTAGCGGGCGGACGGCAGAACGGGCGGTTCAAGTGGTACATCTCCCCAGGTAGGGGAGCCGTGACCAGCAAATGTGACTTAGCCAAACCCTGAAGTAGTGGCGTTGCGCAATCTGATGCGCATACTCTGGGTATAGGTGACCACGCGGGCTCTAGGGCCCACGGGCATCACCCGGCAGATGAGGTCACCTCGCTGCTCACGACTCAAAGCTTTCGCGGGCTGGTGAGTCGATTCGCTAGGAAGCGGTCCTGTTGTGGCGACAGGGCCGCTTCGGCGTTTCCTAGGGGGTCAGTCGAAGCCGTACACCTCAGCCTGCTTTCGCAAGGTCGGAGCCGAGCGCTGCCTCGGGGTGCTTGTCGGCCCATCCCTTGAGCAAGCGGAGGTATGCGTCGCGATGCCGCCGACGCGGCATGGACTGACCGTTCTCCCAGCGCAGGAACGCCATCCGGTGTACGCCGAAGGCTTGAGCGACCTCTTCCTGAGTGAGCCCAGAGGCCTTCCGGAGTCTGGCCCGGACCTCAGGAGAAGGAAGGACGTCAGCGGGCCGACTGAGCAGCGCGTCCACAGCTTCGTTCAGATCATTCATCACTCCCCCTTCCTTGTGATCTCAAACTGTACATAGAAAGCAGCTCCGGGTAGAGCATTTGAGGACATGTCAGCTGCGAGTAGTTCTACATCGCAGTCTGTAGGGGTGGGCGGTCTCAAGCATCTGCGCAGCTAGCGCCGTAGGTAAAGTCGCCCACATGCCCTTCGCTCTCTTCGACCTCGACGGCACGCTGGCCGGCCGGCAGTCGGCGCTCAGCGACGCCGTTACCGGCCTGTGCGAGACGCATGCCTTCGCTCCGGACACCGAACAGTGGCTGCGTAGCGAGCTGGCCGACCGCGCGAGCGCTGCCGACTTCGGCCGGCTGCGGGAAGCCTTCGGCTTGGCGGTGCCCGCCGGGCAGCTGTGGCAGGACTACGTCGATCTCATGGCGGCCGCCGTCACTTGCCGCCCCGAGGTCCTCGAGGGCCTGGCCCGCCTGCGCACGGCCGCGTGGACGATCGGCATCGTCACCAACGGGGCCAGTGACATCCAGCGAGCCAAGATCGCTGCTACCGGGCTTGCCGCCTTGGTCGACGGCGTCGCGGTCTCGGGCGACCTGGAGATCCGCAAGCCAGACCCACGCCTCTACGAACTCGCGGCATCCCGTTGTGGCGTGCTCCTCGCGGACGGCGGCTGGATGGTTGGCGACAACCCGGCCGGGGACATTGGTGGCGGCCAACAGGCCGGCCTGCGCACCATCTGGCTGCGCGGCCGACCATGGCCGGACGACCTTCCCGTCGCGCACCACGTCGTTGACGACGTCACTGACGCTATCGCCATCCTGCTCACCGAGACGGAGTAGCACCGTGGACCAGCCGACCGTCGGCATCCTCCACCCCGGCAGCATGGGCGCTGCTGTGGCAGCCTGCGCCGCAACGAACGCGGCCACGGTCTTGTGGTGCGAGGCCGGACGCAGCCCCGCAACTGTCGCGCGCGCCGAGACCTTCGGGCTCACCGGGGTGCCCACGCTGGCGGAGCTGCTGGATCGCAGCGACATCGTCATCAGCCTCTGCCCGCCGGCCGTTGCCGAAGACATCGCCCGCGACGTCGCATCGCACGGCTTCACCCAAGTGTATGTGGAGGCTAACGCGATCAACCCCCAGCGGGTGCAGCGGATTGCCGCACTGCTCGAACCAGGTGCGGCCGTCGTGGACGGTGGTGTCGTCGGCTCCCCACCCGTCGCTGGCAAGACGCCGACCCTGTACCTGTCCGGCCCTGCCGCCGCGACCGAACGGATCGAGGTGCTGTTCGCGGGCACGGCCGTGCAGACGAAGGTCCTGGGCGCCGAGATTGGGAAGGCGTCCGCGCTGAAGCTGGCGTACGCCAGCTTCCAGAAGACGTCGCGAGTGCTGGTGGCGCTCGCGGTCGGCATGGCACGGGAGCACGGCGTCGACCAGGAGCTCATCGAGGTCGCCTCCCGGCGCACCGACTCGTACCTGTCTGAGCCGCAGTACATCACCAAGACCGCGGCCCGTGCCTGGCGCTGGGGCCCGGAGCTGGAGGAGGCTGCCGACGCGCTCACGGCCGCCGGCCTTCCGCCGGAGATGCTGCTTGCAGCCGCGTCCACGCTGGCACGGTGGGACGACGCCAAGGACGACGGCAAGCTCACGCTCACCGACGCCCTGGACCGACTCGCCCAGCCGTAATCCGCGCTCATGCCGTCGCTGCTCCCGCCCGCTGCGCCAGTAGTTGGTCGATGAGACGTGCCGCGTCCTGCGGTGCCGACGTCGTGGTGTCCACTATCAGGTCCCAGACCATGCCCGGGTGTGCGTCCAGATCCTCGCGGGTCGCGTCCCACGCCGCCAGGCGCGCTGCGGTGTCGCTGTCGCCGCGCCTCGCCGACCGCAGCTCGGTTACCTCGCGCGAGCACCACAGCAGCACTACCGACCAGTCGGCCGAGCAGCCGTCGACCAGCGCTTGGATGCCGTCGACCTGCCCGAGGTGTACTACGGGCACCCCGGCCGCGAACGCGGCGTCGACGCCGGGCCGGTCGATCGCGTACGTGTTGCCGTAACGGTGGTTCGCGTAGACCACGTCGCCCGCAGCCTCCAGCTCGCGCAGCTGCTCCGTCGTGCCCATTCGGTAGCTGGTCGTCTTGCCCGTCCCGACCTTGAGCCGTGCGAATTGCGCGTACCGCGGGCTCAGCTCTGTGAGAGCCGTGGTGACGGTGTCCTTGCCTGCCGCCGGCGGGCCGTACAAGATCACGCCCTGCCGTTCGGTCATGCGCTCATCGCTCCCATCGCCTGCCGAGCCTGATCGGCGAGCGACACCGCGGTGCCCAAGCGATTGTCGACGACTAGGTGCGGCACCGCCGGACGCAGGTCCAGGTTGATGGTCGACATGTACTCGTCCCACCGGGCGAGCTTCCAGGCGTCGCGGGCCGCGGAGCGGAAGGTGATGTACTCGCGCATCGACTCCTCATCGCAGCGCACCCACACGGGGAAGACGTCGACGCCCATGGACGAGGCCCGGTTGGACAGGCGCTGCATCCAGTCCGGATCGGTCAGCTCGGAGATGAACGGCGCGCTCAGCACCGTACTGATCCCGCACTTGATGTTGGCCATGGCTGACTGCATGAGGCAGTCGTACTCCACAGACCGGACACGCTCCCGATAGAGGTCCGTGTGTCGGTCGTTCGGGTCGCCGCCCAGAGCCACCAGGAGCCGTTCCACAAGCGGACGCGTGAGTGGGTCTTTGTCGAGCAGGGGCCAGCCGGTGAGTTGGACGAAGAAGCGAGCGAGCTCCGTCTTGCCGGAGCCGGCATACCCGCCGACCAGGATCAGGACCGGGCGGTGAGGGTCGCCGCCGGTGTGCCGACGCTTCCACGCGTCAATGATGCGCTGCTGAAGGGCGAAGTGGTCGGCATCATCGCTGCCGGGGGCAATGCGGTGGATCGCGCGCTCGACAGCGAGGACGTGCGCGCCGTTAAGGCGGTCGTCCATCGGAGTCAATTTGAATGATGTCTCTTCCCCGGGTAGAGCGTTGCGGAAGCCGAGGTCCGGCTCGGTGGCCCTGTAGAGCAAGCAGTACGCGCGCCGATAGTGAGGCCCTGGGTAGATCTCACCCTGCTCGTGCTGCCACAAGGTCTGTGGATTCGCCGCAGGGATTCCCTTGAGCTTCGCCTGCTCGGCAACTTCTCGAAGTCGTTCGCCGGCCTTCTCCAGGGTTAGACCATGCGCCTCCCGCTGTTCGCGCAGTCTGTCTGGGCTCCACCCTGCGCGGTACTTGCCCACCTGGTTTCCCTCCGTCGAAGTGATGGCTGTGAGCCTAGGCGGCGGGCCTCAAGTCCCATGTGTACGTGGATGTTGAAAACCCGTGAAGTGGCATGTGCACGGGCTTCGACATGGCGTTGTGATGTTGATTTTCCAGCGTTGCCGATGTGATGGATCTCGTCAGTTCTTGAGACGGGAGGCAAGGATGGGTGGGCTGAAGTGGTCAGGCATCTCTCGCCTCCAGCTGTTCCAGACGCCGCGTCAAGTCGGCCACCTTTTCCTCCAGATGCTGGATCGCGAGGGCAGTCTGATCACCCACGGACCCGACAGCCGTCTCTCGGATGTAGGACCCACGGCCCTGGTGGGAGTAGATGACACCGTCCGAGCGAAGCTCAGCGAGTGCTCTCTGAACGGTCCCGGGGGCCACCTTGTAGCGGTTCGCCAGCTCTCGTGTGCTGGGCAGCTTGTCATTACCTGCCAACCGGCCAAGCCTGACCTCATCCTTCACGTCTTGCACGATGCGTTGATAAGGCTGCAGGTCGTCGGCCGTCATGACCCACATCGTAGGTCCCCCTCACTAGATTAGACAGCTTCGCTAGCTTAGTTGACACAGTCGCATTCGTGCTGCACTGTGTCATTAAACCTAGCTAAGTTGGCTAGGTTGTCGACGCCTGGAGGGCCCGAGGGCTCGATAGAAGCGCCAGCTGGTTGAGAACTCCACAGCGTGATCCACCACATCAGTACGGTCGTGTCCGCGCCGGCCGAGGTGAGTGGAGACCCGTCGTGAGGCGCCATCCCCTCTGGTGGTGGCAGTCGGCACGCATCGATCCGGTGGGCGCCCCCCTTGGGGGCGGTCTGGGCAAGAACTGCCAGGCGCTCATTACTACCGGGGAGTGCGGAGGGCCAGCACCTTCACGACGCTAAAGAACGACGCGGCACACCTTGATCGCAGATGACCTTTCCGGACAGATCTCCCGGGCGGCGAGCGGTCCGCGTCTCTCTGAGATCTGGCGCCCCCCCCGGGCGCCGCGCAGCTTCGCAGCCCTGTGCTGCCCGCCGTCGACCGTGCCTTTGCGGGTTCGGTGGTCGGCGGAGTGCGCAGGACGCACTGCCCCGCCACGGTGCGGGGCCCGCATGCGACGGCCCCCCAGGGATGCAGCCCTGGGGGGGCCTTGTCGCAGGTCACCCACACGAGAGGACTGACCTACATGCACAGCATCGCATCCCGCCCGATCCGCCCGAGCGTCCAGAACGAGATCGGGCCCCGCCGCCCTGGTGCCATCTACCAGAACACCGACGGCCGGTTCGAGGTCCTGGCGCTCGTCACGACGTCGGCCGATGCCGCGCAGCTGCTGCGCAGGACTGCCGCCCGGTGGGCGGTCATCGTCCGCGACACTCTCCGCCCCGACGGCCAGCCCTTCGCCGTCGGCACCGTCTGGACCGACAGCGACTACCTGATCCGCCCCGCCGCGGAGTCGAGCGTGTACGCGCCTGCTGCCTGACGATCCGCCACGGCCCCTCTCCCGCCCCGCCAGAGCGCGCGAACTAGGGGGCGGGAGGAGGGCCGTGGCTGGCCGTCCGGCCAGCCAGCAGGCGACAGCCCCGGAGCTCTGACCCTCCGGGGCTGTCCGGTCACCAGGAAGCGAGAGTTCCCATGACCACAGCGATCATGACACGCCCCGCAACCCGCACATCACGGGCCGCCGCCAATCTCGAGTACGCATGCGGCCGGTGCAACGGCTGGCACGCCGGCGTCTGCCCCGCCGCCGCGTACCGTCAGCTCAATGACCTTCTGACGCGGATGGTGCGCGAGAGCGACGCCCGGATCCCGGCCGGCCGGCGGGCGCGCCGCACGCTGCAGGAGATGATGCCCGGCTTCGAGCGGCAGCCGGTGCTGACCCTGCACCGTCCGGTGATGGCCGATGACGCCTGCCCGATGTGCGGCAGGTGGTTGTGCAAGGGAGGCAGCGACTGCAAGCCCTCCGCCACCGCTTCCGCGCCCTCTGCGGTGCCGCCCACCGCGTCCGGCGGCGGCCAGTGCAGCAGGTGCGGGGGCTGGTTCGAGGGCTGGAACGGCGGTATCTGCGGCGCCTGCAGGTAGCTGGCATGCCGCACCTCATAGAAGCGGCTCGGGCGGCACATCAGCGCGCCGCCCGAGTCGCTGCCGCAGTCGGCCCCACGCACCCGCTCACCCGGCTCTTGCTCGCGGCCGCCGCCGCATGGGATGCCGGGCACCGCGTCACCGACCTGCACCCCGCCCGCCGGCACCACCGAGGAGGACGGGCCCGTGGCTGACGACCTGTACGAGCGCTACCAAGCCGCCCACCGCGCCTACCAGCAGCACGCCGACCCCTGCGCCCGCTGCACCCGCAATCTCCCCGGATGCCCGGCGGGCAAGCGGCTGCGCGAGACCTTCGAGCGGCTGCAAGACGCCTACACCAACCGGCTGAAACGCCCCGGGCGCTGACCGACCACCGCGCGACCGACACCGCCACCTCTGTCGGTCACCTGACCGGCTCGGCCCGCCGCTGCTAGCGGTGGGCCGAGCCGGTCATCACTCTCTTGGCCTTTGGAGGACCCAATGCGTACCTCGACCCTGCCGAACTCGACCGAGCCGACCCGCCAGCCTCGCTCCCTGTGCCTGCACATCCCGGCCTGCCTGACCGCGCAGAGCCCGGACCGGGAAGCCGCGCACGTCGTGGCCGCTCACCCGGAGCAGGGCTGGAGCCTGCTGTGCAACGGCGTCCTGATCTTCGAGGACACCGGCGAACTCCTCCCCGACGGCCGGGCCATCGCGCCGCACCGGTCCGCCGCCTTCGCCTGAGTTTCGCCTCCGCCCACTGCCGTTTCGGGGACGGCCGTCCCCGTTTCGGAGCCGCCCCCATCACCCCTGAGGAGATCTCCGGTGAGCGTCACCGACCTGCCGCGACATGCGGCCTTCGAGCCCCCCGCTTCGCCCCCGCCGGACCCTGCTTCGGGGACACCGGCCCCCGCTTCGGCCGCACCCGGCACCGTTTCGGGCGCACCTAAGCGGAACCCGATCACGCCCCCTGTTCGCCCTGGCCGCGACCGCCTGATGACCGCCCTGTCGGCGGTCGCGGCCGGCGGCGGGATGCTCGTGGGGATCATCGGCTTTGCGATGTCCTACAGCACCCTCGCCGGCGTCGCGTTGGCCTGGGGGTTCAGCGCGAGGCTGGCGCCGTGGTTCCCGGTCGGCGTGGACGCGAGCATCATCGCGTTCCTCGCGCTGGACCTGTACCTGATCCGCAAGCGGACGCCGTGGCCGCTGCTGCGCTTGGCCGCGCACGCCATGACCGCGGCCACGATCTGGTTCAACGCCAGCTCACAGGGCCGGATCAGCACCGACCCCGTCCGGGCCGCCAGCCACGGCGTCATGCCCATCCTGTTCGTGATCGGGGTGGAGGCAGCCCGCCGCCTGATCATCCAAAAGGCCAGGCTGGAAGCGGGTACCGCGACGGACCGGATCCCGCTGCACCGCTGGATCCTGGCCCCCGTCGCCACGCCCCGCTTCTACCGCCGTATGCGCCTGCACGGGATCCGCTCCTACCCGGAGATGATCCGCCGCCAGCAGGACCTCACCGCCTACGAGCAGTGGCTCAAGCGCAAGCACCAGGGCGACTTGAGCAAGGCGAGCGACGACGAGCGGCTGCCGATGACGATGGCGGCCCACGGATACACCGTCGCCGAAGCGCTCGCGCTGCCCGAGCAGCAGGAACGCGAGGCCGAGGCCCGGGCTGAGGAAGCTGAGCGCCGGCGCCTGGACGCGGCAACGCGCAGGGAGCTGGCGCAGAAGCGGGCCGAGGCCGACCGGCTGGAGGCTGACGGCGAGCTGGAGGCCGTCCGCGCCCGGGTGGAAGGCCAAACGGCCCAGGCCCGCGCCCACGCCCGTGCCCAGGCCGGCGCCGCCGAGCGAGCCGCGGAGTTGGAAGAGCAGGCATTGGAGACGGCGGTGGTCGTCGAGGCCCGCGCCCGCGAGGCCGAGGCGTTGCGCAAGGAAGCCCAGGAACGCGAGGCACAGGCCGCCGCCGAGGTCCGTGCCGCCGAGCTGGAGCAGCAGGCCGCCCTCAAGCGGAAGGCGGCAGCCGAGGCGGACCAGACTGCCGTGGCGGAGGCGCAGGCGATCGAGACGGCCACCATCGCCGAAGCGCGCAGGCGTGCCGCCGAAGCCGACCGGGCCGCCGCCGAAATGGAGCAGGCCGCTGCCGAAACGCGGCGCCGTGCCGCCGAAGCGGACCGGCTCGCGGCCGAGGAGACCGAGCGCCAGGCGCTCGCCGCAGCCCGCACCCAGGACGCCCGCAAGCGCGAAGCCGACACCGAACTGGCCGCTGCCGAAACGCGGCTCACCGCCGCCGAAACCGAGCGGCGCGCGGTCGAAGCCGAGGACCAGGCGCGGCTGAGCCCGCGCGAGCGCGCGGTGCGCAGGGTTGCCCGGATGGCCCTCGCCAACCATGTCGTCCCGCTCGGCGAACTGGACAGCGTCCAGCGCGAGATGGCCCGGTGTCTTCCGCTCGCGGCCATCCAGGATGCCCTGCAGGTCAGTCCCGCCACCGCGTCCGAGTACCGCCAGGAAGCCGCAGCCCTGCTCTCCAGCGGCTACCGGCCCTGACCACCGTCCGGCACACACCAGTGAGGGCCAGCCCACTCGAATTGGGCTGGCCCTCGCCGCGACTGCCGGAAACCAGTCGACAGCCCCCCAAGTACAGCAGGAGGAACCCCCTGTGAACAGCGACCAGACCCACATGCCGCTGCGGGATGTGGCACAGAGCCCGGACGCAACCGCCCGCTACCTCGCCGACGTTCAGCGGGTGCTGCTCGACATCGGCAGCAACCTGGAACTTCTCGCCCGTGAGACGCGGGTGCACTGTCGTGGCACCCACGTGGACGGCGACCGCTGGTACCACGCCCGGCTGCGCGCCCTGCCCGTGGAAGGCGCCCTCAGGGACGTCCTCAAGCACGTCAAAGGACTGACCGAGAGCCTGGAAAAGACCGCCTACAAGCGCAATGCATTCGCCGACGACGTGCAGGCGCTGCCCGGAAAGCGCCGAGAAAAGGAACTCGAAAAGCAGCGGAAGAAGAACCCGCCGCTCCAGGCCGCCCAGCCAAATTCCGCACAGTGGGGTGACAAGCAGGCGAACCCCGGCTACGGTGGTCCTACGTCGATTTACAACCTGGGTAACAGGGAGTCGGCGTGAGCAGGCCGCTTCTCAAATCTGAGCTGACGGCTCAGCGCTCCCGCGAATATCTGCTGAGGCAGCGCGAATCTTTCATCGAAAAACACGGGGAAGACCTCGGCGCTTTCTATTTCCTGCTGATGCTGGTGCAGACGCACGGAAAGAAAGCGATGAAGCGCGGCGATGTGGCCGTGCTCCGGTCGCTGGCGCACGATCTGCACGCCGTCTACCTCAAGCACACCCAGTAGCCGCCCGCCGGCATACGAAGGGCCTACGGAGGCCCCTTTCCGGCGTTCCCAACGCCCAGGCGCCCACACGCCCACCCGCCCAGGCGCGCACACGCGTACGCGAGGCGGTGACCCGCTGTCAAGCCTTGAAGGAGGACAGTCCGACGTGTCCGACGACACCGAAGAAGACACCGGACGGCTCATCAATTTCCCCGCCCCCGGCGTTCTGGACCGACCGCCGCAATTAGCGGACCCCGGACGGCTCTTCCCGGGATCCGGCCCGGATGGCGAATCGGACCCACCGGAGGAAGAGACCCTGTCACTGCCGCCCATTCCGACGCCGATGCGACCGGAATCCGCTTTGGCATCGGACGGAATTCCGGCCGCCGAACCCGACGAGGAAAGCGATACGGAATACGAGGGTGAATATCAGCAGCGCCGTTCTCTGGCGGACCGGCTGGGTGACTGGCTCGAATACCGCATAGAGGTGGCCCGGGGTCGGAGTGAGACGGAAAAGCCGTTCCGGGAAGCCGAGATTGAACGGAAAGCGGCCCTGCTGAAAGCCCGCACAGCGCACGAGGTCGCGCTGATCGAGCAGAACGGCAAACTGCGCCAGGCCCAAAGCCAGGCGCAGGCGGACCGCACTGCCGCGCGCGGCCGGAGCGACGCGGCGGGGCTGCACCGCGGCAAGGTCGGCGGCGGATTCCGCTCGGGCGGCGGTCCGGGCGGCGGGGGCGGACGCTCTGGAGGAGGACGCCCGAACTCGGCGTCCGGCAACGGCAGCCAGGGGCGCGGCCCCGCAGGCGGCAGCAGCGGCAAAAAAGTCCCTGACCGCCCCTCAGACCGCCGTAACTCCCCGGCAGGCGGCAACACCTCCGGCAGGGGCCAGAAAGACCGTGACAACGGCGCAGGCGGGTCCCGGAAGGACGGCGGACAGAAGCGGAACAGCGGCGGATCCGACACGGGCCCCGACCGGTTCCGCCGCGACCGCGACCGCCCCTCCAACGGGGGCGGGGGCGGCGGCCCGAAGAAGGGACCCCGCAGAAACGGAGGCGGAGGCGGCGGGGGAGGTCTCGGCCCGTCCCGCCGCGACAGGCCCAAGCCACCCGCGCCCCGTGACAAGACCGGCAAGTCCACCGACCGGACACCGCCGGGGCCGAAGAACACCAATACGCCTAGGGACACGGGCGGCGGGCGGGGCGGCAAGGGCGGCCGGCTCCTGCCGCAGGCGGTGCCGCCGTGGAAGAAGCGGCCGGACGACCGGCTCGGGCCCAAGGGCACCGGCACCGGCACCGGCAGCAACTCACCGCGTCCGGGGCCCGCTCCGGGCGCGGACAAGTCCGATCCGTCTCGGGGCTGGAAGCGGTGGGGGCCGTGGGGGCAATCCTCCAAGGGCGGCTCACCGAAGGGCGGGCCCGAAAAGGGGCCTGACGCCGCGTCTGACGGCCGCAAGCAGCGCCCGGCATCCGACCAGTCAGCCAGGCCCGGGAAGGCCAGTGGCGGGACGTCTGACGGTTCCGGAAAGGGGCGTGGCGACGACTGGTTCCGCCGTCGCCCGGGCAAGGCGCGCAGCGGCGACGACCGAGCTGCCGACAGCCCGTTCGGGCCGGACCGGTCCGTTCCCACCGCCGAATGGCCCGGCCGCCCGACCCCGCCATCGCGCTCCGCCGAGGACGAGGAGGACGTCTGGGACGCGGTCATCGTCGACGACCAGGCCGATCCCTCCCGGGCCGGTGTGGCGCATCCGGCCGGGCTGCCGCCCGCGCCCGAGCCGCACACCGAACGGCCCGGCACCACCCGCCCCGAGCACCCATCACCCATCGAGGAGGAAAGCACTGTGGCAGGTCACTCCGGCCTCGCGGCGCAGCACCGCACCGACATCACCTTCGGCGAGTACCTGACGGAGATCGTGAACGTCGCGATCGCCGCCGGCCTCGACACCGAGCGCGCCCAGGACCTGGCCGCCGCGCTCGGCAAGGTCGCTGACGCCCTGCGGGACATGACCGCCGACCTGTTCGGCGACCACAACATCGACACCTGCGTCACCGAGCAGATCACGGACCTGGCCGACGCCGCGACGCGCATGAAGATGCAGGCCGAGCGGTGCGCCACCGAATGCGCAGTTGCCTCGGAGGCCGCCCGGATCGCCGCCACGGCGGTCGGCCGCACCTACAGCCAGGACATTCAGGCCATGGACGAGTCGGGCCTGTCCCACGCCTCCGCCGCCGCCCACCACGACTAGCAGGAAGGAAGGCCGCTGATGAGTGACCTCATTCCTCACACCGGCGGCTGTGCTGCCGCCCCGACCGACGGCGACCATCGCTACAAGGCCGTCCAGCACAAACTCAAGACGCTCGGCCAGGCCATGGACCTCGCCGAAGGCGAACTCGGCACCCTGCTGCTCGGCATGCAGCGCAACGCCCAGCGCGCCGAGCGCCTGGCCGTCGACATCGCCAACGCCGAACTCGACAACCGGTTCGTGGAGATGACCAACCAGGTGGCCGTCGCGCTGGGCGGCGCCGCCACGGAGATGCACCGGCTCCACGAGTCGGCCACCGAGGTGTCCGGCCTCGCCCACGACACACGGCGCACCCACGCACGGCTGTACGAGGCGCTGGACGACATCCGCTCTTCCCGTAAGGAGCGCACCCCGAAGCCGGGGTTCTTCGCGCACTGACCCACCCGCCCCGACCCCTTGATGGGCGGCCCGCCACGGACGGCGGGCCGCCCATCGCCGTCTGCCGAAGGAGCAACATCGTGTCCGTGCCGCGCAGCGTCGCACTGGAGCGCACCCTCTACACGCTGGCCGCCCCGGTCCTCGCTGCGGCCCCGAACCTTGTGCCCGACAGTCCCGCCAACACCGTCGTGCAACTGGCCGGCGCGGCCGGGATCGGCGGTTGGGTCCTGGCTGTCAAGAGCGACGAACCCGGCGCCGGCCGCAAGATTCTGCGCTGGTCCCCGCTCGTGCTCGCGGCCGCCGTCGACGTCGTCGCCAAGCACAGCCCCGGCTGGGGCCCGTACTGGCTCGACGGCCTGCTCGCCGCCGCGTGGGCCGGTGCCGGCTGGCTGGTGATGCCGTTCTCCCGGCACACCCGGCGCCGCCACCGTCCCGCCCTCGCCGCCCCGGCCCCCGCCCCGCAGCTCCAGCCCGCCGCCCCCACCCCGGCCGTCCCGCACGACGGCGCCGACGCGTTCACCCGGCAGGTGCGCCTGCTGTGGGAGCGGGCCGGGCTCCCCGGCCGGACCCTCGTGGTCAAGGCCACCCCGCACCCGGGCATGCCGCACGACTTGTCGCTGCTGCTGCGCGCCACCGAGGCCGGCCGCCCCATCACCGGCCTGACCGAGGCCGCCGTCGCGGCCGCCTTCGGCGTCGACGCGGACCCGGACGTGATCACGCTCGCCGCCGTCCAGCAGCAGCACGGACGTCAGGGCGGCCCGGGCTGGCTGGAGGTCCACATCACCCCGGACCGGGCCGAACGGCGCCGGACCAACCCCAGCGACCGTGAATGGTGGGCCGACCGCGTCGGCGCCGACGGCGGGCCCGTCCCGGGCAGCGTCTTCGTGGAGAAGGCCCGCGACAAGCAGCGCAAGGTGACTCACTACATCGCCGAGGTCCCCGACGAGCTGGGCGAGCCGCGCGTCAACCTCCACGCCCTGGCGGCCGCGCTGAAGACCAAGTACGACGAGGGCCGTCTGTTCGTCACCGTCGACGGCAGCCAGGTCCTGGTCTCCCTGTGGGACAGCAGCCCGTTGGCGCAGGTCTTCCCTGCCACCCGCGAGCTGCTGACCCCCGACAAGGAGGGGCGTTGGGTGACCGGCTACCTCGGCAACGGCCAGCCCGCCCGCAACCGCGTCTACACCGACCGGGGCGCAGCCCACGGCCTGTTCGTCGCCCCGTCCGGCGGCGGCAAGACCCAGCTCATGGGCCTGCACGTCGCGGCCGACGCCCTGTTCGGGGCCGTGATCATGCTGGCCACCGAAGCGCCGGACGAGAAGACCGCTGCGCTGGGGCGGCACACCGCCCGCTACGGCGTCGGCGCGCTCTACATGCTCCGGCTCCTTCGGGCTCTGGTCGCGCTGATGGAGATCCGCGGCGCGATGCCGTGGGAGGACGGCCAAGTCCACGAGTGGGACCCCACCCGGCCGGGCTGCCCCTACGCCATGCTCAGCGCCTACCTGGACGAGTTCCTCTCCGCCGCCCGCCACGGCGACTACGGCGCCGAGATCATGGACCTTGCAGAGCTGGTGTCGGTCAAGGGTCGCAAGTACGCGGTCGGCATCAAGGTGGCCGGGCAGAGCATCTACGTGCAGGACGGGTTCACACAGCTGCTGTGCGAGAACCTCCGTGAGAACTGCATTCCGGTAGTCCTGAAGGTCGCTCCCAAGAAGGTCAGCGACATGTTCAAGGCCCTCGGCATCCCGTCAGAGTCCATCCCCGACCCGCTCCCCCGCAGCTTCTCCCCGGCAGAGAAGGGCCGCATCGAGCGGGTCATGCGCGGCGAGCCCGAGCCGCCCACCGACTCCAACACCGGCGGCGCCGGCTGGATCGTGGAGGGCAAGCAGCCCGAGGTCCTGCGCACCCTGTTCATGGACTTCAAGGCCGGTATCGACGGCTACTTCCCTGACGCCGTCGCCACCCTGACCGACCACGAAATCCGCGAGCTGGAGAAGCGGGACCTGTGGTTCGACTGGACGGAGCCGCCCCGGCCCGGCGAGTTCGGCCCCGAGCCCGACGACGCGCCCACGAACGATGGCGGCAAGCGACGCGGCGGCAAGACGACCGCCCCGCGCCGGGACGCGGTCACCTCGCCCCGCCAGGCCCTGGAAGCCATCAAGAACCTCTCCGGCGTCTGACCCACCCCACACCCACCAGCGGGGCCCGGCCACACCCGACCGGCCCCCCAGAACCGCGAAGGACACACCGACCGTGGCCGTATCCATCTCCGCCGTCGTCCTGCTCACCATCATCGTCTTCGTCCTCATCCGCGGCGGCTCCGTACGCATCTCACACGCTCTGACCTGCGCCCTGCTCGGCTTCTTCCTCGCCTTCACCGGCGCCGCACCCGCCATCAACGACGCGGCCGCCGCCGTGGCCGACTGGGTCGCCAGCATCTGACACCCCGCCCTGGCGCCGGCGTCGAAGGCCGCCGCCCAGCCCCCGCACCTTCGACGCCCCCAGGAAGCCCGATGCCCCAGGCCCGCACCACCCCCGCCCACGACCTCATCCACCCGGCCGCCGCAGCAGCAGCCGCACCGGCGGCGGCACTGTCCCTCGAGGAACGCATGGCGTTCACCACCGCGGCGATGACCGTGCGGCTGGACCAGGCCGCCGTCGCCTACGAGGTCAACACGGCGCACCTCACCACCAGCGCCGTCGACCTGGCCGACGTCATCACAGTCCCCGCCGACACCTACACCGAGCCCGCCCCGCTGGCGGACCCGTACCCGACCCCGGTCGCGGCCCTGCTGCAGCGGGCCCACCACCGGCTGCTCACCGGCGGCTGGTGCTCAGGCGCCCTGGTCGACGAAGACGGCGCCCGCTGCCTGCTCGGCGCGATCCGAGCCGAGGCCCGCGGCGACCGCGGTCTGGAAGCCGACGCGGCCGCCGTGCTCCTGGATGCGATCCGCCGCAAGTTCGGCGACCATGTCCGCTCCGTGCCGTCCTTCAACGATGCACACGGCACAAGCCGGACCCCGGTCCGCATGGTCGGCGAGGCCGCCCGCTTGGCCGACGCACGCGGCCTCTGACCGGGCGCTCCGCCTGGCCCTCGCACAAGCCGCCGGTGCCGAGGACCGCGCAGGACGCCCGACTTCCCCGGCAGGCGGTTCCTGGACTGGAAGCTGGACGACCCGGTCGGCCAGGGCGTCACGAGGCAGCAGAGGTCCGAGAAGCCGACCGGAACCGCTTTGCGGCTGTCGCCGCTTCAGGACATCTGCCGAGTTCCTACGAATCACGCGGAGTCTGAGGAGCTAGGGGGTGCCGCTGTGTTCGCCGCGACGGTGTCGGACTCCGCGGTCTCCGCGAGGGAAAGGTCCCCACGCGCGTGAGGGGCGGGTGGGCTGCACTGTGATGTTGTCCGCGGACAACAAGCCCTTCCGTTCGGACTGCTGTCGGGTTACCGCATCAGCTGAGAGCGCGAGAGCTGGATTGTCGCCCTCATGAGGAGACTGTGTCGGCACCGTCTTCGTGTTGAGCGGCCGGTGGATGGGTGTTCTGCAGGGTCCACCGGCCACTTCTACTTCAGACTCTGGGCCCAACCTCAGATCAAGCACTCGCACAGCCCTCGCAGAGGATCAGCCAGCTGAGACGGTCTGGCTGTCCCTGTGCTTGATCAAGATGTCCAACATCCTGTTGAACTCGCTCGACGGCATCTTGTGAATCAGCAGCTGGGCCACGTAGACGCCGTCCTCGTAGGGGAATCTCTTCGGCTGTTGATCCCTCGCACCAGATGCCGTCTCGCTGGCGGCGCTCTGCACGGGGAGCGAAGGCGTGACCAGCCCTACGTCGGTGGCAGGCGGTTCATCCTGCGCGGTCGCCGTAGTAGAGACCGCAGGCTGGTCTGTCGCTGCAGGCTTCTCCAGTGCTGCGGCCGGATTCGGATCGGGCGCGTCGGTGATTACGCCGTAATCGCCAGGCGGACCGTCCACAGAGACGTGGTCGGTGGTCGCGCCGGCGTCACGGCGCTGCACCTGCGCAGTGCCCGTGCGCCGGTCTGCGGCCTGTTCAACCTGCCCTGTTGCTGTGCGGGTCCGTTCTTCCTCCCTCCGAGCCCGATCAGCCTTCAACGCTTCGAAAGCTGTTTCCTGCTGGTCGGCCGGCTTGTTGCCGACCGCGCGCAGAAGGTCGATGGGTTCCTCGCCGATGCGGGCTTGCAGCTCGGGGATCAGGTTGAGCAGGGCCAGGCGTTGGGAAACCCAGCCCTGCGAGCGGTGGAGGCGCTTGGCCAGGGCTCGCTGACTCCCGTGAATTGCCAGCAGGCGTTGCAGGGCCCGGGCTTCGTCGATCTCCTCGAGGTCCTGGCGGTGGATGTTGGCGACGAGGGCCGACTCGAGAAGCTCCTCAGAGGTGGCTCCCTGGTCGTCGCTGACCATGACCTTGATGGTGGCTAGACCGGCTTCGCGAGCGGCGGCGAGGCGGCTGCTGCCATCGACCACAACATGGGTCGTGTCGGGCTCCAGCGCGGCTTCCTGACTCGGGTTGGCGTCGATGTAGGCGTCACGGTTCATGACCGTGATCGCTTGCTTCTGCCCGTGCGTCTTCAGGCTGCCGGCCAAGTCGGTCAGGTCACCGAGGGTGGTACGCGGATTGTCGGGGTTGAGGCTGATGCGGTGAACGGGAAGTTCCGACGGTGCGGCGACGCCTGTGGTCGGGACCCCTGTGGCTGCGGCCACGGCCTGGCGGCGCGCGCTGACGGGACGCACTCCCCCGCCGAACCGGCCGGCACCCAGCTGATCGGCCTTGCTCACAAGACCTCCCTGGCGAGGGCGCGCATACCGACGGCCTGCTGCGATTTCGGCGCGTAGGACAGCAGGGGTTGTTTCACTCGGACCGCTTCCTTCTGTTCCTTCAGGTCGCCGATGAGCCCGACGACTCGCGGATCCTTTATGTCGACCCATCCCTGGAGCGACGAGGTGGCGATGTAGCCACGGCGGGAGTCGTAGAGGTTGACGACGATGCCGAGATAGTCAACGTCGATTTGAAGGTCGTTGCGGAGGTCGTCGACCTGCTTGGTGAGTAGCTCGTAGGCGTCTGCCGAACTGTCCTCGGCCTGGACGACAATGAGAGCTCCCGACTGGCCAGGCTTCTCTCCGTCCCGGCGCCGGCCGTAGTAGGCGGCGGCGTCCATGCTGAGGCCGAGGCTGGGCGGGCAGTCGACGATGATTACGTCGTAATCGGCTTCAAGCGGCGCGAGGGCCCGCTCGAGGGCGGATTCCCGGGCTCGCACGGCGGACAGGCGCACGTCGAGCAAGAAGGCGTCGTTGCAGGCGGGCAGCAGGTGCAGCCGTCCGCCGAAGTGCTCGTCGTCGACGGAGACGATCAGGTCGCGGAGTTCGCCCTTCGCGTCGCCCGCCATGTGGTTGGTGAGACTGTCACCGTTCATCGGCAGCGGAGATGCGCCAACTTGATTCGTGAGGTGGCTTTGGGGATCGAAGTCCACCAGGAGGACCCGCAGTCCGAGGCCGGGGAGGTTCTCGATGTCGAGAGGGCTGTCGGCGAGTTCGGTTTCTTCGTCCTGCACGTCGCTTGCCCGGAGCGCCTTGGTGAGCGCCTTCGCTACGCGCACGGGGTGCAGGGTGTTGGCGTCTTCGGCGAGTGCTTCTCCGAGGCCGGCAGTAATGGCCGTCTTGCCGACGCCGCCCTTCTGGTTGCAGACGATGATGCGGCGGGTGATCTCGGGGCGCACCACGTCTGGGGTGGGATTGGCGTCGAGCCACAGCTTGACGGACTGGGCGATGCCCTGGATGAGGGAGACTCGTCGGTCGGCCGCGATCTGCCGGAAGTGTTCCCACTGACCGGGAGGA
The DNA here is from genome assembly GCF_055605965.1 of Streptomyces sp. NPDC037126. Lineage (NCBI taxonomy): Bacteria > Bacillati > Actinomycetota > Actinomycetes > Kitasatosporales > Streptomycetaceae > Streptomyces > Streptomyces sp. NPDC037126. The sequence goes on along the minus strand of NZ_JBVJTD010000032.1, from coordinate 7,180 downwards.
AGGAAGGTCGAGAAGGAGTCGGCGCCGGAGGTGTCGACGGTTGCGGTGGCAGACGCCAGGTTGCACCAGTCGTTGATGCCCTGTTCGACCGCGCTCTGGATGTCGATGCCGTGCTGGGCGGCTCTGATTTTGAGGTCCTGCCGGAGCCATGCCGGCAGTTTGGAGACGACCTTCTCGCGGTCGCTGGACGTGGCTGGTGAACTCATGAAGGACACCATACTAACGTCCATGATCGTTGGCTGCAGTGACGCGTTAGTTAGGCAAAGTCTAGGGCTTCCGCTCCTTGAAGCGATTACCCCGTAATCGCACAGACCGCAGATCCGGGGGAAAGCGGACTACGCGAACCTCCTTCAGCGGGCCGCCACCCGTGCGAACTTCCAAGAGTCAGCTGTCTTTCACGAACACGGCGAACTTCGGCCCACGAGCACCTTCGACTCGCCTCGGTAGATACGCCCCTGGCGCCGCCCTCAACAAGGCGCTGCGGTCCCACAGCAACCGAACCGGAGGCATCTACGGTGGCGGCGCGACGTCCGGATTCTCACCGCCAGCCTGCGAGGGCCACAGTCAGGTGCGCTGCGGCCCTCTTCCGGCTACGCGCCGGACGACGCTGGGCAGCCAACTCGCCCCTCTCTCCCCGAAACAGCCCGGCATCTCTCTTGCCTGACACCAGGGCGATGCGATTACGCCGTAATCACCGGCCTTACCGCCGCCCGGCTCACTCTGCCTGGGCCTCCAGTGCGATCGCACGGGGCAGCCATTCCGGCGGCTCGGACTACGAAGAGATCGAGTGCCGCTACCGCCGTGTCCTCCTCTCGCAGTTGCTGCGTGGACTGTCCTACGGCACCGGCACCGCCCTCACCGGCCTATTCGCCTACTGGATCCAGAACCGCCTCTGACGAAGCCAGGTTCAAGGACAGCTGCCCGACCACTCGGCGGCGGCCAGTGGTGTGTCGGTTCTCGTGAACAAACCCACCCGGCCGTCTACGGTGCCGTGTCGTCGAAGAGGGGCACGTGCCTGGTGTCCAGGTCGTCGCGGAGCCGGTGGGGCCGTACGGGGTGGCGCCACCGGCCGCCGGCGTCGCGTGCGACGTCGACTGCGACCTCCAGCACCAGCGCGGGCTGGACCAGGGCCACTTCCAGGAGGCGCTGCGTGCCCCATCCGGCGGAGAACGTCCACCCCCCGCACGGGTGCACGCCGGCCGGGAGCGTGCGCCGGCCCGCCAGGGCGCGGCCGAGGGTGGCCGGCAACGTGGTGATGCGGCCGATGTAGAGCAGCCGACCCCCGGTGCCGTAACGGCCCAGGAGCACGGTCCGTGGCGTGGTGGGTGGGCCGGTAACGGCGGCGGCGATGGCTTCGGTGGTGACGCGGATCTTGTACTTCTGCCAGGAGCGGGAGGGTCCGGGCCGGTAGGGAGCGTCGAGCCGTTTGAAGCAGAGCCCTTCCCCATGCTGGCGGCGGACCAGGTCAGCCAGTTCTCGGCGGTGGCGGGGCCGGTGGTCGAGGGACACAGCGTGAACGGCCCCCCAGCCGGTGGCCGGTGAACAGGGCCTCCAGTACGGCTCGGCGGCGGGTGTAGGGCCAGGCGCTCACGTCCCCGTCTGCGGCGGTGTGGACGGGGTCGAAGGCGACGTAGTGCGCGGGCCAGCGGCGCGCCCCCTCGGCCGTGGCTGCCGCGCCGCGGCGGGCGAGGCGCTGCTGCAGCCGCTCGAACGCCATCCGCTCGCGGGCAGCGCGCCAGCGCCCCAATCACCGTTCGAATGCCGCGTTCACCTCAGTGCGTGCGACCGCTCGCAGCCAGTGTCGGGCCGGCGGCCTGGGTGCCCACCTGCGGACAGGTGGGCACCTGGGCTCACGCACGACCGGGGTATCAGGAGGATTCGCAGGTGCCGACGACCCAGCCCTTGACGCCGTGCCAGGTCGCGGGGTACCAGACTTTCTCGGTGGCGCCGCACGCCGTGTACGTTCCCCCCAGGACGTAATCGGTGTCGGTCATGCTGAGGACCGTGCCCTTGGGGATGACTCCCAGCGCCGTCGACGAAGTGGTGGGCTTCGCCCTGAGCGTCACCGACTGCAGGAACCGCGTGGGGACCTGAGCAGCCTGCGCTGCCGTCGCGAAGGGCAGTCCGCCCACCACCACGGCGGCCGTCGTAGCAGCCACCGCCATAAGCCTTTTCACTCGCACAACTCTCCCCGTTCTTCACGCCTCAGCACTCCGGAACAGGAACAGCGCGGTCCCCCGACCGAGGCTCATGATCATTAAGGGCTTGACCCTACAGTCGGGTCGCATTTAATCGAACATATTTTCCTAGTGCTTTGCGGTTTACTTGCCAGACTTGTGACCCGTGGCTGAGCACGTCAGGTGGCCCAGATGGTCAACTTTGATGCCAGCTCAGGGCTGTAGCTGCTGTGGCCTCCATCAGTGCGCCCCCTATCCGACGCCCCTCGGGGTGGCCGCTCCCGGCCAGGGTGAGCAGTTCAGCGGCCGCGGCGCCCGCCGCCTGCGCGAGGGCCGGCCGCCGGTCTCGTAGCGACAAGCAGAAGCGTGTTGCAAACAACTGAAGGCGCCGTTGATGGCCCAGGGGTTCGGGCGGACAGGACGCGCGACAGCGGCACGAGATCCACGAGATGACGAGCACGCGCGAGCAGCTGCTCGTGCGAGTGGTGCGGCCAGCCGGTGCCCCTACAGCGGCCGGGGCCGGCCACCGCGGTACTGCTCGCCCGTGCACCGACGTCGGGAGTGAGAGGCACGCACCACCGAGGCCCGCGCCGACCGACCTGTGAACGAAAATGGCAAGACCCGCGAACCGTTCAGGGAAGTGGTCCAGCCCACCGAGACCGTGGTGCGCACCGTCGTGCACCTCGCGCCCGTTTCCGTTCCTGCGGGGGCACTCCCAGGCCTGGCAGCAGTAGCGCGCCCACCGGGACATCGAGGCGGTGATCTTTCGGTGTTTGCGCACGTTCACCAGGGCCCGGCTCCTACCGTCGCCTCACTGGCGTGAGGCGACACACGGGTGAGGTGGGAGCATGCGCGGCAGGAGGCCGGTGCCCGCCCTGCACGGAAGTCCTCCCGTGCTGGAGGCGGCGCGGTCGACGAGGACCGCGTTCGTTCACCGGGTGGGCCAGCGGGCTAGGTCGCTGCCGACCTGCCCGTGCCGGCCCGCGGGGGTGCTCGTCAGAACCAGTCCGTGCACGCGCGCAGCTTGCCGCCCTTGAGGTCCGCGCAGGCCCTGGCCTTGTAGCCGGGACCGTCGTAGACCGCCCCGTCCCAGCCCATCGACACGGCCCCGTCGCCCAGCGCGGTCTTCTTGCCCAGCGTCTGCGTGTGTCCGGCATGCTGCCGTTCGACCCACACGTGCCCGCCCTTGCCGACCCAGGCCGCGCCGAACACCCAGTCGTGGCCGTTCTTCTTCTTCGCGTGGAGGTTGACCGTCGTGTACCAGCCGTTGACCGCCTTTCCACGCACGGCCATGAGGCACTTGTGGTCGTCCGGCAGCTTGTAGCTCCCGCACGCGGGGTGCTGCACCGGGTCCGACGCTGCGGACGCCGCGGTGGCGCTGGGCAGTACGACCGCGCCCGCGAGCGCCGCACCGAGCATCAGGGTCTTGAGCTTGCTCTGCATTACTCCCCCGTAGTCGTGAATTCCGTTTCGGGAAAGTCAATGCTCCGCTAATCGAGCCTGTCAAATGTTTCCGCCCCGTGCAATATTCCTCGCCTCGTAGGCTTTTCGCACAGCGCAATACCCCTGGATATGGGGCCGCCTGGACGGCCTATTTCGCGTGATGGGCAGACCATATTTCACGTCGCGAAATGCCCCGCCAGTCTGCCTGCTTTGGGTGGGTGTAAAACCCTGATGGCGTTCCGCCTGGCGCATGTAAGGTTGCGATCACTGGTTCGATTCGCGACCACCGGGGGGCGAGCGACTAGGGGTCGAGGGCCTACGTCCGACCGGCAACACCGCGCGGACAGACGGGCCTTACGGGGACGACCGCCCTTCATCACCCCGCCGGGGAAGGGCGGCATGCGCGATAAGGAACAGCATGCTGAGCCGCACCACGCCGATACAGACTGCCGAATCCCAGCCGGAGAACGAGCCCGCCGCCCGCTCGGGCGGAACGGAACACGCCCGCCGCGTCATGCTCATCGTCCAGGCATTCACCCTGCTCCCGGGAACCGATCACGGCCCCAGCGAACTCGCTGCCGCCACCGACCTGAACGTCGCTGTCGTCTACCGGATTCTGCAATCCGGCATCGCGACCTCCATTTTTCTGCGGGTGCCCCCGGGCCGGTACCGGCTCGGACCCGGCGCCGCGTCCATCGGCATGCAGGCCATGGCCGCCGCGCCCGACGCCACGACCGCCCGGCCCATCCTGGAGCGTCTGAGCGACGTCGTGGACGGCTTCGCGATGCTGTGGGTGCTCTCGCCATACGGCGGCCCACGCAAGGTCTATGCCGCCAGTGCGCCCGGCCGCTACGACTTCGAATCGCTCGGGCTCAGCGTCGTCGACCTGATCGAGATCGGCCAGTCCCTGCGCATCGGCGCCTCCGGGCGCGTGATCGCCGCCCACCTGCCCCCGGGCCTGGTCTCTGCCCTCCTGGAGCAGCCGGTTCCCGCCGCTGGCGTCGGGCCGGGCGTGATGCGCGACCCTGCCGAGTTCGTCGCCTCCCTGGCCAGGGTCCGCGAGGACGGATACGCGGTCAGCCGGGAGGAGATCCCCGGCTGGAGCGCGGTCGCCGCCCCGGTCATGTGGGGTGACGCCGTCTACGGGGCCGTCTCCGTCCTCAAGCCCTCCTCGCTGATGCCCGCCGAGAACCTGGCGCTGCCCGTCGCCGCAACCACCGCGGCCGCCGAACGCCTGATGGCCTCGGGCGAAGGCGACCCGTACCCATAAGCCGGGTGAACCGGCGTCGCCCCAACAACCAGGGCCGCCCTCGCATCATCCTTATCCCTGGCCAAGGCACATCCACAATGAAACGGACATCCGCCGCATCGCCGACGCCTGCCACGCCCTCCGGCCCACCTTCCAAGCGCACAGGACTGGCAGGCTGACAGCTCTCACGAACGGCACCCCTCGCGCGGTGCCCGCTCGCTTCCGCATGGGAGCCCGGGCCGCCCCGCGCCTGCGCGCGGCCCCGGTTACCGCTCCCTGGCTGTCGTGGCGAGCTACATCGGCTTCTACGCGCAGCGCCCGGGCATGACCGACGCAGGGAGCGTACGGGGAGGTCGGCTCCGGCTCCTGCCGCAGGCCTCCCCCACGGCTGCATGGGGTAAATGGCCGCACCTGCTCGCCCCTGGCTACATGCACTCCTGACAACGCTGTGACACGGGGCCTGTCGTCCCTGGAGGCTGGGCTGGGTATGCCCGGCTCCGTGCCGCCCAAGACAGCCGCCTGTCCGGCACAGGATGCAGGGCTGTACCGACGGCGGGCCGACACAACCCTGCCCGCACATTCTAACGAGGACGCGAGCACGAGCTGGCTCCCGCCGGGACAAGAACCAGACGGGGGACGGGTGTTGACCCGCCAGCGCGGCGCCTCGGACAGGACCTGCCGTGCCCAGCCGGTGCCGCGTGCGGCGGGGCGTTCGTGCTGGGCTGAGGACGCTGCTGCGCCACTGTCACCCGAGAGAAGCGCTAGCTGACGGCGGGGGCTTCCACCGTGTGCTGGACGGCCTTTGCGGATCTCTCCAGCTGGATCAGGTCGTCCGGTATGTCTGTCACGGGCGGATCCTAAGCAGCCGCCTGGGCGGGGCGAGCACCGGAGCCACCCAAGCGACAGGGCCGGCCCGTGCGGCACGCCGCGGGCAGACAAGCAGCGTCTGGCCCCGGCAGACTGGAACTACACACAGTCGAAAGCCGCTGCCAGGAGGGAACGGTGAGCGTTGCTGCCGAAGGTCACGTGGGGCCGTGGACGGTTGGCGAGGTCCTGGCCCTGCCCGAGGATGCCGGAAACCGGATCGAGCTGGTCGGGGGCTCCCTGGTGATGAGTCCCAGCCCCGGCGTTGCCCACCAGCGGGCCTCGCGCCGCCTGGCCGCGCTCCTGCAGGACGCGGCCGAAGCCTCCGGGCAGCCCCTGGAAGTCCTGGAGGCGGTGAACATGGTCGTCCCGGACGGCATGCTGATCCCGGACATCGTGGTCGCCGACGCGGACGCCACCGCGGCCGCCGGCCTGAGCATCGACGCCCACGACGTGATCCTGGTCATCGAGATCGCCTCCCCCTCAACGAGGGTCACCGACCGGAAGATGAAGCCGGCGCTGTACGCGGCGGCCGGCATCCCGCACTACTGGCGCCTCGAGCTGGAGCCTGTCACGCGCCTGTACTGCGGCACCCGACACGGCACCAGCGGCTACATGGACCGCGCCCTGACCGCCGGCCAGGCCACCGACCTCACCGAGCCCTTCCCCCTCACCATCGACCCAGCCCACCTGCTGAAATAACCGGCAGGCCACCACCGACCGCTGCGCTGGCACCCCCCCGCCACCAGGGGCGCCTGCGCAGCACCTACTCCAGCAGGCCCAGGGCCGTGTCGGGCCGGCAGCGGATACAGGGCGCGACCTGGCCGCGCAGCGCATCGAGCGCCTGCCGAGGTCTTTCCGTACACCGTCTGCTGCTGCAGTGCTGCCCGTACGATGATCGGGTGACAGCCCGCCGCGCCCTGGGCATCGGCCCCGAGGACTCACACAGCATCCGCGCCGCCCAGGCCGATCTGCTCGACTCCCTCCCCGGAGTCCGCCTCCCCGACCTGGAGGAGCTGCGAGCCCGCGGCGTACTCGGCATCCAGCCTGCGCCGAGCGCGACCCCGCGGCGAACCTTGGGTACCGGCGGGCGGCCCGAAGAGGGACCGTCCCAACCCTAGAGTTATTTACCTGAAGCGTTGTTCACACGGCTGATCGGTGAGTGGCCGTCGCCAGCCGCGTGCCCAACCACGCCTATGTCGGTACGGCACGCATCGGCTCGGGCAACGACCACTCCCGGAGACGGCAACGGCATCGGCGCACTGCCGGTCCCAAGCCTCGGTCCGGGCTCGATCTTCCCCCGGTGTACGGGAAGACGTCCTCCACCCGTCCGCCGCGGCGGTCACACACGCCGCAGCACGGCGACGACCTTGCCGAGGATGGTGGCGTCGTCGCCGGGGATCGGCTCGTAGGCCGAGTTGTGCGGGAGGAGCCAGACGTGGCCGTC
>NZ_JBVJTD010000031.1:0-72322 GCF_055605965.1 Streptomyces sp. NPDC037126 | reverse complement strand
GCCCGGTTACATTCCGAACCCGGAAGCTAAGCCTCACAGCGCCGATGGTACTGCAGGGGGGACCCTGTGGGAGAGTAGGACACCGCCGAACAATTATTCAAAAAGGTCGGATCCTGAACTTCGGTTCGGGGTCCGGCCTTTTTTTGTTCTGCGTAACGTGTCGTTCACGTTGCGCGCCGAGCATCCAGCACATGGGTACTGCTGCAATGCTCAGGGCCGCCGGCGTCGGAGTCGGTGACGAGGTCGTCGTACCGGCCTTCGGGAACGTCGAGGTGGCCGAGGCGGTCACCCTGGCCGGCGCGCTCCCGGTGTTCGCCGACATAGATCCGGTGACCTACTGCCTCGCCCCGGAGTCGGTCGAGGCGGCCATAACTCCTCGCACCGCGGCCGTCGTTGTGGTCCACCGCTTCGGACGGCGGGCCGACATCGGGCGGTTGCACACGCTCGGGCAGCGGCACGAGCTCCTGGTGCTCGAGCAGGGCGAGTCCGAGGCGCCGTACGACGAGATGGCGCAGCGCAGGGAGCGGGCCGCCTACCTCGACGGCAGACTGAAGGGCGTTCGGACGCCGGACGGCGGGGACGGCCACACCTACCAGCAGTACGTCGTGCGGGTGCCGGGCAACGGCCGGCCGGACCGGGACGCCTTCGCACGCGCCCTGCGGACCAGGGGAGTCGACTGCCGGGTGCCGGTGAAGACGCCCGTGCACCGGCTGCCGGAGTTCCGTCGGTACGTGTCGCTGCCGCAGACCGAGCTGGCTGCCGACGAGACGCTCGCGCTGCCCGTGGACGCCTCGCTCACCAAGCGGGAGATGCAGCGGATCGCCGCCGCCTGCAACGCACTCGGCGGACTGCTCCAGCCCGCCTTCTGAACGGTCACCGAACGAATTTGGGAAGTCGGGCCAGTTCGGGGTACAGTTTCTTCGTCGCCGCGAGGGAAACCTCAAAGAGCAACAGGCCCCTATAGCTCAGTCGGCAGAGCGTCTCCATGGTAAGGAGAAGGTCAACGGTTCGATTCCGTTTGGGGGCTCCACAGAAAAGGCCTCACCCTTCCGGGTGGGGCCTTTTTCATGTCTCCGAGCGCCTTCCTCAGATCTCCTGGTGGATTTCCGGGACCCGCATGGCCAGAATCGCCATGTCGTCCGACGGGGCGTCAGAAGCGAAGCGTTCCACCGCACGCATGATGCGTGCCGCGACGGCACCCGCGGTCAGGCCCGTGCACGTGGTGAGGACGTCGGCGAGGCCGTCGTCGCCCAGCATGCGTGTGCCCTCACGGCGTTCGGTGACGCCGTCCGTGACGCAGAGGAGCACATCACCGGGGTCGAGGGTGACCGTCTGCTCGTAGAGCTCCAGGTCCTCGATGACGCCCAGCAGCGGCTGCGGTTCGGCCGCGGCCGTCACCGTGCCGTCCTGGCGCAGGCGCAGCGGGAGCGGGTGACCGGCGCAGACCACCTTCAGCTCGGCGCTGCCGTCCTCCTGGAGCCGCATCTCGCCGTACAGGAGGGTGAGGAAGCGGCTGCGGTCGCCCTCGTCGAGGATGGCCGAGTTCAGACGTTCGAGGACCGCCGGACCGCTGAGGCCCTCGCGGGCCAGCAGGCGCAGGGCGTGCCGGGCGAGGCCGGTGACCGCCGCGGCGTTGGGGCCCGTACCGCAGACGTCGCCGATGGCGAAGCCGTACGCGCCGTTGCCGATGGGGAAGAGGTCGTAGAAGTCGCCGCCGACCTCGTTGCCCTCGCCGGCCGCGCGGTAGATGACCTCCACCTCGACGCCGTCGATGTGCGGGGTGCCGGGCGGCAGCAGGCTGCGCTGGAGGGCCTGGCTGATGGCCGTGCGCTCCGAGTAGAGGCGGGCGTTGTCCAGGGCGAGGGCGGCCCGGCGGGAGAGGTCCTCGGCCAGTTCCAGGATCTCCTGGCGGAAGTGTTCGTCGGTGGGCTTGCCGAGGACCAGCATGCCGATGACGCGGTTGCGGGCGACGAGCGGCAGGACGACCGTCTCGCCGCCGACGGCGGAGGCCGTCGCGAGGGTCGGCCCGATACCGGCGGTGACCTGGTGCGTGGGGCCGCCGGTCAGTCCGAGGCTGCGCATGGAGGTGCGCAGGGCGGCCTGGTGGGCGACCTCGCCCGGAACCGTCCAGACGCGGGCGCCGGGCGTCGGCACCGGGTCGGGCGGGGAGATCTTCGACAACAACGACTTGATGCCGTCGATGAGTTCCTCGTCCTCGTGCAGGACGTACGACAGGTACGGCTCCGAGGCCTGGTCGGCGATCGTGTAGACGGCGCACCAGGTGGCCAGGGTGGGGACCGTCATCTGGGCCATGAGGGCGAGGGTCTGGTCGCGGTCCAGGGTGCCGGCCAGGAGGTCGGATGCCTCGACCAGGAAGCTCAGGGAGCCGCGGCGCAGCCGCTCCAGCTCGCCCAGGCGGGCGGACTCGACGGCCAGGGCGATGCGGTCTGCGGCGAACTGCAGTCGCAGCGCCTCCTCGTTGGAGTATCTGCCGGGTGCCTCGGCCGCGACGCCGAGGGAGCCGGTGAGGCGGCCCTCGACCTTCAGCGGGACCGTGACGACCGAGCGCATGCCGGTGCCGCCCAGAAGGGGCACGGCGCCGGGCACGGCCGACAGGTCGTCGTGGACGGCCGGCATGCGGGCCGAGCCGTAGCGGCCGGGGCCCGCCTCGACGGGCACGCGCGCGAAGCGCTGGCGGGCGGAGGGCAGGCCGGTGGAGGCGCGGACCTCCAGTTCGGTCTCGTCGTCGGTGGCCAGCAGCAGGAACGCGGAGTCGCCGTCGAGCATGTCGCGGGCGCGCTCCACCGTGCGCTGGAGCAGGCCGTCGAGGTCGTCGGGGGCGGGGGAGCCGATGAAGACCTCGAAGGGGTCCGTGTTCTGCCCGTCGGAGGCGGACGTCTGGTCGCCGGCGGGGACGCGCGACGGCGTCTGCAGGACGGCGCGCTCGTGGTCGCGGACCAGGAGGCAGACGGTGGAGGGCTCCCCGCCGGTGTCGCGGACCCTGAGGTGGGAGGCGTACACGTGGATCACCCGGCCGTCGGCGCCGCGGATGCCGTAGCTGCCCTCCCAGCGGGAGAGCTGGAGGGCCTCGGCGACGCCGGTGCCGGTGCCGGGGGTGTGCGGCCAGGCCGCGAGTTCGGTGAGGGCCTTGCCGATGACCTCGGCGGCCGGGTAGCCGAAGAGTTCCTCCGCGTCCTCGTTCCAGGCGGTGACGGCGCCCTTGCGGTCGACCTGGAGGACGGCGACGCGGACCCGGCCGTCGGCCAGGGGGAGCAGCTCGGCGGGCAGGGAGGGGCCGGCCGTGCGGGTGCCGACCGGACGTTCGGGCAGGTTGAGCTGGAACCAGACGTGCTTGTGGGTCGGCGTGTAGTCGACGCCCCAGCGGGTGGCCAGGGCCGCGCACAGCTGGAGGCCGCGGCCGCCCTCGCGGTCGGGGCTGCCCATGGGGGAGGCGGAGTTCTGGAGGGGGACCTCGCGCTCGGGGTAGCGGTCGGCGACCTCGATGCGCACACCGTCCTCGGTGCGCAGGCACAGCACCTCCGCGTGCGTGCCCGCGTGGACGACCGCGTTGGTCACCAGCTCGCTGGTGAGGACGACGGCGTCGTCGACGATGTCGGCGAAGCCCCACCCCTGGAGGGTGTCGCGGACGAAGGACCGGGCGGTCGCGACCGATCGCCCGACGGGCTCGAAGGTGGCGGCCGCGCGCGCGGTGATCACAGAACTCCTCGGCCGGTTGTCGACGTGCAGGGCTGCGTGGCCGGCGGGCTCGCGCCGCTGCTGCGGCATGGGCGCGCCCGTCGGCTGTGGCTCCGGGGGCTGTCCCCCGGGGATCACTCCCGTGGTCATGGTCTGCGGCCGCCCCTCCGATGCCCGCTCGTTCTCGTGCCACCGCCCAGGCCGGGTCGGAGCCGGTGCGGCTGGACAGCCGCATGCAAGGTTACTTACCTTCGCGGTCCGAGCGGATGCCGGTCGCCGGTGTTTACGCCCCCAGGGTGTGCGGACGGTGTGCGAAGCTGCCGAACTGTTATGGCCTGGTTCGGGCAGGGTGAAACACTGGGCAAGCTTCTGATGAAGGTCGGGTCGGGGTGCGTGTGTTCCGTGTACGGCGGGCAGCAGCCCCTGGTGCGGCCGGATCTCGTCTGGCAGAAATACCCAGCAGTAACGGGTACGCGGAAGGAGCCGGTGCGTCGAGGAGTGGCGTGCCGGGCCGAAGCGGCCGTACACGGCAGTAAGGGTCGATCCCCCCGGGAGGGACACAGTGGAGTCTGGCGCAGCGACGCGTGGCACGAAGACGCGCGCGAAGGGCGGACCGTCCCTGGGCAGGAGCGGCGGGACCACCGAGGTGGACACCGCTGCCCTGAACCGTCTGCTGGCGGCTCTCGTGTCGATGCGCGACGGGAACTTCCGCAAGCGGCTCACGGTGTCCGGGGACGGCGTGATGTCGGAGATCGCGGCGGTCTTCAACGAGGTGGCCGACCGCAACCTGCACCTGACCGGTGAGCTGTCGCGGGTGCGCCGCATGGTGGGGCGCGAGGGCAAGCTGACCGAGCGGCTGGAGACGGGGGCCTCCGAGGGCTCCTGGGCGACGGCGATCGACGCTTCGAACGCGTTGGTCGACGACCTGGTCTGGCCCGTGTCCGAGGTCAGCCGGGTGCTCACGGCGGTCGCGGAGGGCGATCTGTCGCCGCGGATGGAGCTGCGGACGCAGGCGCCGGACGGCGGCACCGGGCACCCGCTGCGGGGCGAGTTCCTGAAGGTCGGCCGTACCGTCAACAACCTGGTCGACCAGTTGTCGAACTTCACCGACGAGGTCACGCGCGTGGCCAGTGAGGTCGGCACCGAGGGCAAGCTCGGCGGTCAGGCCCGGGTGCGCGGCATGTCCGGTTCGTGGAAGGACCTGACCGAGTCCGTCAACACGATGGCGTACCGGCTGACCGCGCAGGTGCGGGACATCGCCCTGGTGACGACGGCGGTCGCCAAGGGTGATCTGTCACGCAAGGTCACCGTCCATGTCGCGGGCGAGATGCTGGAGCTGAAGAACACCGTCAACACGATGGTGGACCAGCTGTCGTCCTTCTCCTCGGAGGTCACCAGGGTGGCCCGGGAGGTGGGCACCGAGGGCATCCTGGGCGGTCAGGCGCAGGTGCCCGGGGTGGCCGGCGTGTGGAAGGAGCTGACCGACTCCGTCAACACGATGGCGGGCAACCTGACGGCCCAGGTGCGCGGGATCTCTCAGGTCACGACCGCGGTCGCCAGCGGTGATCTGTCACAGAAGGTGACCGTCCCGGCGCGCGGCGAGGTGGCGCAGCTTGCGGAGACGATCAACCAGATGACCGAGACGCTGCGGATCTTCGCGGACGAGGTCACGCGCGTGGCCAACGAGGTCGGCGCGGAGGGGCGGCTCGGTGGCCAGGCGAACGTGCCGGGCGCGGCCGGCACCTGGAAGGACCTGACGGACTCGGTCAACACGGTGTTCCGGAACCTGACCACGCAGGTGCGGGACATCGCCGCCGTGACGACCGCGGTGGCCAGCGGTGATCTGTCGCAGAAGGTCACGGTGGACGTGGCCGGCGAGATGCTGGAGCTGAAGAACACCGTCAACGGGATGGTGGACCAACTGTCGGCGTTCGGTGCCGAGGTGACGCGGGTCGCGCGGGAGATCGGTGTCGAGGGTGAGCTCGGCGGCCAGGCGCAGGTGCCGGGCGCGGCCGGTGCCTGGAAGGACCTGACCGACTCCGTCAACACGGCGTTCCGCAACCTCACCGGGCAGGTGCGCAACATCGCCCAGGTGACCACGGCGGTGGCCAACGGTGATCTCTCGCAGAAGGTCACGGTCGACGTCTCCGGCGAGATGCTTCAGCTGAAGAACACCGTGAACACGATGGTGGACCAGCTGTCGTCCTTCGCGGACCAGGTGACCCGGATGGCCAGGGACGTGGGCACGGAGGGCCGCCTCGGCGGTCAGGCCCGCGTGGACGGCGTCTCGGGCACCTGGAAGGAGTTGACGGACTCCGTCAACTTCATGGCGGGCAACCTGACCTCTCAGGTGCGCAACATCGCCCAGGTGACGACGGCGGTGGCCAACGGCGACCTGTCGCAGAAGATCGACGTGGACGCCCGTGGCGAGATCCTTGAGCTGAAGAACACGATCAACACCATGGTTGATCAGCTGTCCGCCTTCGCCGACCAGGTGACCCGGGTGGCGCGGGACGTGGGTACGGAGGGCCGCCTCGGTGGCCAGGCGCAGGTGCCCGGGGTCGCGGGTGTGTGGCGGGACCTGACGGACTCCGTGAACGGCATGGCCGGCAACCTGACGGCCCAGGTGCGCAACATCGCCCAGGTCGCCACCGCGGTGGCCCGCGGTGACCTCTCCCAGAAGATCACCGTGGACGCGCGCGGGGAGATCCTGGAGCTGAAGAACACCCTGAACACGATGGTCGACCAGCTGTCGTCGTTCGCCCAGGAGGTCACGCGGGTGGCCCGTGAGGTGGGCACGGAGGGCATCCTCGGGGGTCAGGCCGAGGTGCAGGGTGTCTCCGGCACCTGGAAGGACCTCACGCAGTCCGTGAACTTCATGGCGAACAACCTGACGATCCAGGTGCGCAACATCGCCGAGGTCACGACCGCGGTCGCCAAGGGTGATCTATCCAAGAAGATCACTGTTGACGCGAAGGGCGAGATCCTTGAGCTCGTCACGACGGTCAACACGATGGTCGACCAGCTGTCCAGCTTCGCCGAGCAGGTGACCCGGGTGGCCCGTGAGGTGGGCACCGAGGGCATCCTGGGCGGCCAGGCGCATGTGCCGGGTGTCACGGGCATCTGGAAGGACCTGAGCAACAACGTGAACCTCATGGCCAACAACCTGACCATGCAGGTGCGGAACATCTCGCAGGTGGCGGCGGCGGTCGCCAACGGTGACCTGACGCGTCAGGTGACGATCGAGGCGAGCGGCGAGGTCGCCCAGCTCGCCGACACGATCAACACGATGGTCAAGACGCTGAGTTCGTTCGCCGACCAGGTCACCAAGGTGGCCCGTGAGGTGGGCACGGACGGCATCCTGGGCGGCCAGGCGCATGTGCCGGGTGTGGCGGGCACCTGGAAGGACCTCACCGAGTCCGTGAACCAGATGGCGTCCAACCTGACCGGTCAGGTGCGCAACATCGCGATGGTCACGACGGCCATCGCCAAGGGTGATCTGACGAAGAAGATCGACATCGACGCCCGCGGCGAGATCCTCGAACTGAAGACGACGATCAACACGATGGTCGACCAGTTGTCCAGCTTCGCCGAGGAGGTCACCCGGGTGGCCCGTGAGGTGGGCACCGAGGGGCAGCTGGGCGGTCAGGCGCGCGTGCGGGACGTCGACGGCACCTGGCGGGACCTGACCGAGTCGGTGAACGAGATGGCCGGGAACCTGACCCGGCAGGTGCGTGCCATCGCGCGCGTGGCGACCGCGGTGACCCGTGGCGACCTGAACCTGAAGATCGACGTCGACGCGTCCGGCGAGATCCAGGAGCTGCAGGACTACATCAACAAGATGATCGCCAACCTGCGTGACACCACGATCGCCAACAAGGAGCAGGACTGGCTCAAGGGCAACCTGGCCCGTATCTCCGCCCTCATGCAGGGCCGCCGGGACCTGGAGGACGTGGCCTCGCTGATCATGAGCGAGCTGACTCCGGTGGTCTCCGCGCAGCACGGCGCGTTCTTCGTGGCGATGCCGCTCATGGAGGGCAAGGACGTCGCCGGCGGCGAGGACGACTACGAGCTGCGGATGCTGGGCTCGTACGGCTACTCGATGGGCTCCATGCCGACGTCGTTCCAGCCCGGTGAGGCGCTGGTGGGCACGGCCGCCGAGGAGAAGCGCGCGATCCTCGTGGAGAACGCGCCCAGCGGTTACCTGAAGATCTCCTCGGGGCTCGGCGAGGCTCCGCCCGCGCAGGTGATCGTGCTGCCGGTGCTGTTCGAGGGCAAGGTGCTCGGCGTGATCGAGCTGGCCTCCTTCACGCCGTTCACGCAGATCCAGAAGGACTTCCTCAACCAGATCGCCGAGATGATCGCGACGAGCGTCAACACGATCTCGGTCAACACCAAGACCGAGCAGTTGCTGAAGCAGTCGCAGGAGCTGACCGAACAACTGCGTGAGCGTTCGGCCGAGTTGGAGAACCGGCAGAAGGCGCTGCAGGCCTCCAACGCCGAACTGGAGGAGAAGGCCGAGCTGCTGGCCCGGCAGAACCGCGACATCGAGGTGAAGAACACCGAGATCGAGGAGGCGCGGCAGGTCCTGGAGGAGCGCGCCGAGCAGCTCGCGGTGTCGATGCGCTACAAGAGCGAGTTCCTGGCCAACATGTCGCACGAGCTGCGCACCCCGCTCAACTCGCTGCTGATTCTGGCCAAGTTGCTCGCCGACAACGCCGAGGGCAACCTCTCGCCCAAGCAGGTCGAGTTCGCGGAGACGATCCACGGTGCCGGTTCCGACCTGCTCCAGCTGATCAACGACATCCTCGACCTGTCGAAGGTCGAGGCGGGCAAGATGGACGTCTCGCCGACGCGCATCGCGCTCGTGCAGCTCGTGGACTACGTGGAGGCCACCTTCCGTCCGCTGACCGCGGAGAAGGGCCTGGATCTGTCGGTGCGGGTGTCCCCGGAGCTGCCCGCGACCCTGCACACCGACGAACAGCGGCTGCTGCAGGTGCTGCGCAACCTGCTGTCGAACGCCGTCAAGTTCACCGACTCCGGGTCGGTGGAGCTGGTGATCCGGCCCGCCGGGGCCAACGTGCCGCACAAGATCCGCGAGCAGTTGCTGGAGGCCGGTGCGCTGACCGACCCGGACGGCGAGCTGATCGCGTTCTCCGTGACCGACACCGGCATCGGCATCGCGGCCAGCAAGATGCGGGTGATCTTCGAGGCGTTCAAGCAGGCGGACGGCACCACCAGCCGCAAGTACGGCGGCACCGGCCTCGGCCTGTCGATCTCGCGGGAGATCGCGCAGCTGCTCGGCGGTGAGATCCACGCGCAGAGCGAGCCGGGCCGCGGCTCCACGTTCACTCTGTACCTGCCGCTGCACCCGACCGAGCTGCCGCCGCAGGGCTACCAGCAGTCGGTGGCCCCGCTGGAGGCCGGCGAGCTGGTCGCCTCCGAGGCCGAGCGGTCCCTGGAGCTGTCCGCGGTGGAGATCGAGACGCCGGCCGAGGTGAAGTCGTACCGGGAGACGCAGAACGGTCCCGCGGCGCTCTTCCGGCGGCGCCGGCGCAGCCTGCCGCAGGGCGAGCAGCGCACCGAGCAGTGGGCGGCGCTCGAGCAGGACAGCACACCGCAGTCGGCGCGCGCGGTGCGTTTCGGCGGCGAGAAGGTGCTGATCGTCGACGACGACATCCGCAACGTGTTCGCGCTCACCAGCGTCCTGGAGCAGCACGGGCTGTCGGTGCTGTACGCCGAGAACGGCCGCGAGGGCATCGAGGTCCTGGAGCAGCACGACGACGTGGCGGTGGTGCTGATGGACATCATGATGCCCGAGATGGACGGCTACGCGACGACCACGGCGATCCGCAGGATGCCGCAGTTCGCGGGTCTGCCGATCATCGCGCTGACCGCCAAGGCGATGAAGGGCGACCGGGAGAAGGCGATCGAGTCGGGTGCGTCCGACTATGTGACGAAACCGGTCGACCCGGACCATCTGCTGGCCGTCATGCAGCAGTGGATGCGTGGGAAGTGACGGGATCGGCGGACCGGAATGTGAACACCGGGGGAACCGCCGTCGTGCACGGGGAGTTGCCCGCATAAGGTGGCTGCGGACGTGTGGGAACGTGGGATTCCGGGAACCATCCGGGTTCCTCCCACGTTTCTGCTATGTGCACAGTGACATCGCGGTGACAGGGTGTGGCGACAGGCGGGGTGCGGCTACGATGACCGGCACAAGGACGGGCGGCGAAAGGGAGTCGTCCCCTGGGGCGGCGCCCGGTGTACCGCCGGGGCGAGGAGGGCGGGCCATGGTGCAGAAGGCCAAGATCCTCCTGGTCGATGACCGGCCGGAGAATCTGCTGGCGCTGGAGGCCATCCTCTCTGCGCTCGATCAGACGCTGGTGCGGGCATCGTCCGGGGAGGAAGCGCTCAAGGCACTGCTCACGGACGATTTCGCGGTCATTCTGCTGGACGTCCAGATGCCGGGCATGGACGGGTTCGAGACGGCGGCGCACATCAAGCGGCGCGAGCGGACCCGGGACATCCCGATCATCTTCCTCACGGCGATCAACCACGGCCCGCACCACACCTTCCGGGGCTACGCGGCGGGCGCGGTGGACTACATCTCCAAGCCGTTCGACCCGTGGGTGCTGCGCGCGAAGGTCTCGGTCTTCGTCGAGCTGTACATGAAGAACTGCCAGCTGCGTGAGCAGGCGGCGCTGCTGCGGCTCCAGTTGGAGGGCGGCGGCAAGGGCGCGGTCGGCGGCAAGGAGTCGGCCGGGCTGCTCGCCGAGCTGTCCGCGCGGCTCGCGGCCGTCGAGGAGCAGGCCGAGGCGCTGTCCAAGCAGCTGGACGACGATTCGGCGGACGCGGCCGCGGTGGCCACGGCCGCCCATCTGGAACGCAAACTCACCGGGCTACGCCGCGCGCTCGACGCCCTGGAGCCGGGCGCCGGCGCCAACGGTTCGTCGGTGCCGTCGAAGAACTGACGCGTGGGCGGGGCGGAGTTGCCGGTGAACGTGCGTCAGTTCTGCGCCCCGCCAAGGGCGACACGAACGGGTGAAGCTGTGGGCACACGTGTCCGCTGTCGTCTCCCCCGGTAACCTCACACTCATGGCCTCACGTCCCTCCGCAGCCAAGAAGCAGCCCGCGAAGAAGGCGGCCGCTCCCGCGAAGGCTCCGGCGAGGAAGGCCCCGGCCAAGAAGGCGCCCGCCAAGAAGGCCGTGGCGAAGAAGGCCGCGCCCAGGCCGGCACCGAGTCCCACCGGGGGCGTGTACCGGCTCGTGCGCGCCCTCTGGCTCGGTCTCGCGCACGCCGTCGGCGCCGTCTTCCGCGGCATAGGGCAGGGCGCGCGGAACCTCGACCCGGCCCACCGCAAGGACGGCGTCGCGCTGCTGCTGTTCGGCATCGCGCTGATCGTCGCCGCCGGCACCTGGGCCGATCTGAAGGGGCCCGTCGGCGATCTGGTGGAGATCCTCGTCACCGGCGCCTTCGGCCGGCTCGACCTGCTGGTGCCCATACTGCTCGCGGTGATCGCCGTACGGTTCATCCGGCACCCGGAGAAGCCGGAGGCGAACGGGCGGATCGTGATCGGCCTGTCCGCGCTGGTCGTCGGCGTGCTCGGCCAGGTCCACATCGCGTGCGGCTCGCCCGCCCGCAGCGACGGCATGCAGGCCATAAGGGACGCCGGCGGCCTGATCGGCTGGGCCGTGGCGACCCCGCTGACCTACGCCATGACCGAGGTGCTCGCCGTCCCCCTCCTGGTGCTGCTGACCGTCTTCGGGCTGCTGGTGGTGACCGCCACCCCGGTCAACGCCATCCCGCAGCGGCTGCGGGCGCTCGGCGTGCGCCTGGGCGTGCTGCACGACCACGAGGCGGACGACTTCGGCGAGGACGACGAGCGCTACGAGGAGCAGTGGCGCGAAGCGCTGCCTGCGCGCCCCCGTGGGCGCCGGAGCGCCCCCCAGGCGTACGACCCCGACGGTGCCGAGCAGGAGGCGCTCTCGCAGCGCCGCGGCCGCCCCAGGCGCTCCGCGGTGCCCCAGCCCGATCCGCAGCGGCAGATGGACGCCGTGGACGTGGCGGCGGCCGCCGCCGCCGCGCTCGACGGCGCCGTCCTGCACGGCATGCCGCCCTCCGCGCTCGTCGCCGACCTCACCCAGGGCGTCAGCGTCGGCGACCGCGAGGAGACCACCCCGGTGCCTGCCCCGGCGGCGGCCCCCGCCCCCGCTGCGACGCCGGTCCCGGCCGCGCGCCCCAAGCAGGAGAAGCTCAAGTCCGACGGCGTCGTCCCCGACCTCACCAAGAAGGCCCCCGAGGAGCCCCGCGACCTGCCCCCGCGCGCGGAGCAGCTCCAGCTGTCCGGGGACATCACCTACGCACTGCCCTCCCTGGACCTCCTCGAACGCGGCGGCCCCGGCAAGGTGCGCAGTGCCGCCAACGACGCGGTCGTCGCCTCGCTCACCCAGGTCTTCACCGAGTTCAAGGTCGACGCGGCCGTCACCGGCTTCACCCGCGGCCCGACGGTCACCCGCTACGAGGTGGAGCTCGGGCCCGCCGTGAAGGTCGAGCGGATCACCGCGCTGACCAAGAACATCGCGTACGCGGTGGCCAGCCCGGACGTGCGGATCATCAGCCCCATCCCCGGCAAGTCCGCGGTCGGCATCGAGATCCCGAACACCGACCGCGAGATGGTCAACCTCGGCGACGTGCTGCGCCTCGCGGAGTCCGCCGAGGACGACGACCCGATGCTGGTCGCCTTCGGCAAGGACGTCGAGGGCGGGTACGTCATGCACTCGCTGGCGAAGATGCCGCACATGCTGGTCGCCGGTGCCACCGGTTCCGGCAAGTCGTCCTGCATCAACTGCCTGATCACCTCGATCATGATGCGGGCGACCCCGGAGGACGTCCGGATGATCCTGGTCGACCCCAAGCGGGTCGAGCTGACCGCCTACGAGGGCATCCCGCACCTGATCACGCCGATCATCACCAACCCCAAGCGGGCCGCCGAGGCCCTCCAGTGGGTCGTGCGCGAGATGGACCTCAGGTACGACGACCTGGCCGCCTACGGCTACCGGCACATCGACGACTTCAACCGCGCGGTGCGCGAGGGCAAGGTCAAGCCGCCGGAGGGCAGCGAGCGCGAGCTCCAGCCGTACCCGTACCTGCTGGTGATCGTGGACGAGCTGGCCGACCTGATGATGGTCGCCCCGCGCGACGTCGAGGACGCGATCGTGCGCATCACGCAGCTCGCCCGCGCGGCCGGCATCCACCTGGTGCTCGCCACCCAGCGCCCGTCGGTCGACGTGGTCACCGGTCTGATCAAGGCCAACGTTCCCTCCCGGCTCGCCTTCGCCACCTCCTCGCTGGCCGACTCGCGAGTCATCCTCGACCAGCCCGGCGCCGAGAAGCTGATCGGCAAGGGTGACGGCCTCTTCCTGCCGATGGGCGCGAACAAGCCGACCCGTATGCAGGGCGCCTTCGTCACCGAGGCCGAGGTCGCGGTCGTCGTGCAGCACTGCAAGGACCAGATGGCGCCGGTCTTCCGGGAAGACGTCACCGTCGGCACCAAGCAGAAGAAGGAGATCGACGAGGACATCGGCGACGACCTCGACCTGCTGTGCCAGGCGGCCGAGCTGGTCGTCTCCACCCAGTTCGGGTCGACGTCCATGCTCCAGCGCAAGCTGCGGGTCGGCTTCGCCAAGGCGGGCCGGCTGATGGACCTCATGGAGTCCCGCAACATCGTGGGACCCAGCGAGGGCTCCAAGGCGCGTGACGTTCTGGTGAAACCCGACGAGCTGGACGGCGTGCTCGCGCTGATTCGCGGGGATATCGAGGGATAGTACGAAGAGCCGTCCGGTGCGCGTGGGTTGCGTCGGCCGGCCGGATCGCCGTGACCGACCCGTTAGCGAACGGCGAGCAACCGTTTCCCTTTGTCGTACGTCCAGTTGAGCGAGAGGGCAGGTAGGCGTCCCGATTCGGGGTAGCCGCCTGTCCAGTCATCGGATTGTCGGGCCATACCGATGGCGTACAGAGTCCGACCGCCCGGTTGCCCCACCCTTTCGTACCCCCCCTAGACTGAGCTTCCAGCACAGGTGGCTACACGCTCGAAAGGCGCCCCCGTGTCCATCGGCAACTCCCCTGAAGACGAGCGTCCCTTCCAAGACGAGTCCCAGGAAGCCCGAACCCCCGTGGGCCGTGCCCTCCAGCAGGCGCGGATCGCGGCCGGGCTCACGGTCGACGACGTCAGCAGCGCCACTCGTGTCCGCATCGCCATCGTGCACGCCATCGAGGCTGACGACTTCGCCCCCTGTGGTGGCGACGTGTACGCGCGCGGGCACATCCGCACGCTGGCCAGGGCCGTGCATCTCGATCCCGAGCCGCTGATCGCCCAGTACGACGCCGAGCACGGCGGCCGTCCCGCGCCCACCCCGGCCGCGCCCCTGTTCGAGGCCGAGCGCATCCGCCCGGAGCGGCGCGGCCCGAACTGGACCGCGGCCATGGTCGCCGCGATCGTCGTGGTGATCGGCTTCGTCGGGTTCACCGCGTTCAAGAGCGGTAACGGCGGCAGCGACGCGAAGTCGCAGGTCGCCGAGGGTTCCACGCCCGCCACCAGCAAAGCGGCCTCGCCCACGCCGACCAAGGACAAGCCGGCCGCACCGACCCCCGAGCCCTCCGACAGCGCCATCGCGGCCGCCCCCCAGGACAAGGTCACCGTCCAGGTCAGCGCGCCGAACGGGCGCAGCTGGATCTCGGCCAAGGACCACAACGGCCGGATGCTCTTCGACGGGCTGCTGGACAAGGGCCAGTCCAAGACCTTCCAGGACAGCACCAAGATCAACCTGATCCTCGGTGACGCCGGCGCGATCGACCTCTACGTCAACGGCAAGAAGATCGACGACAACTTCCGGCCGGGCGCCGTGGAGCGCCTCACGTACACCAAGGGCGACCCCGTAGCGGGCTGACGCCCCCTGGTGGAGCGCATGTGACGGGGTTGGCCAAGATCGGCCAACCCCGTCGACGTGGGCTGTCGGTGAGACAAAGTAGTCTTGAGCCCATGCCTGAACGCCGTACCGTCGCACTCGTCACTCTCGGCTGTGCCCGTAACGAGGTGGACTCCGAGGAGCTCGCAGGCCGTTTGGAAGCGGACGGCTGGCAGCTCGTCGAGGACGCCACGGACGCCGACGTCGCCGTGGTCAACACCTGTGGCTTCGTCGAGGCCGCCAAGAAGGACTCCGTCGACGCCCTCCTGGAGGCCAACGACCTCAAGGGTCACGGCAGAACCCAGGCCGTCGTGGCGGTGGGCTGCATGGCCGAGCGGTACGGCAAGGAACTGGCCGAGGCGCTGCCCGAGGCCGACGGCGTGCTCGGGTTCGACGACTACGCCGACATCTCCGACCGCCTGGGGACCATCCTGTCCGGCGGCATCCACGCCGCCCACACCCCCCGCGACCGCCGCAAGCTGCTGCCGATCAGCCCGGCCGAGCGCCAGGAATCGGCCGCCGCCGTCGCGCTGCCCGGACACGGCCCGACCGACCTCCCCGAGGGCGTGGCGCCCGCCTCCGGTCCCCGTGCGCCCCTGCGCCGCCGGCTGGACGGCTCCCCGGTCGCCTCGGTCAAGCTCGCCTCCGGCTGCGACCGGCGCTGCTCCTTCTGCGCCATCCCGTCCTTCCGCGGCTCCTTCATCTCCCGCCGGCCGAGCGACGTCCTGAACGAGACGCGCTGGCTGGCCGAGCAGGGTGTGAAGGAGATCATGCTGGTCTCCGAGAACAACACGTCCTACGGCAAGGACCTCGGCGACATCCGCCTGCTGGAGTCCCTGCTGCCGGAGCTGGCCGAGGTCGACGGCCTGGAGCGGGTGCGGGTCAGCTACCTCCAGCCGGCCGAGATGCGCCCGGGACTCATCGACGTCCTGACCTCGACCCCCAAGGTCGTCCCGTACTTCGACCTGTCCTTCCAGCACTCCGCGCCCGGCGTGCTGCGCGCCATGCGCCGCTTCGGTGACACCGACCGCTTCCTGGAGCTGCTCGACACCATCCGCGGCAAGGCTCCCCAGGCCGGTGTGCGCTCCAACTTCATCGTCGGCTTCCCCGGCGAGAGCGAGGCGGACCTGGCCGAGCTGGAGCGCTTCCTGAACGGCGCCCGCCTGGACGCCATCGGTGTCTTCGGGTACTCCGACGAGGAGGGCACGGAGGCGGCGACCTACGAGAACAAGCTCGACGAGGACGTCGTCGCCGAGCGTCTGGCCCGGGTGTCCCGGCTGGCCGAGGAGCTCGTCTCGCAGCGCGCCGAGGAGCGTGTCGGCGAGACCGTGCACGTCCTGGTCGAGTCCGTGGACGACGAGGAGGGTGTGTACGGCCGCGCCGCGCACCAGGCGCCGGAGACGGACGGCCAGGTGCTGCTCACGAGCGGCGCGGGCCTGAGCGTCGGACGTATGGTCGAGGCGAAGGTGGTCGGTACGGAGGGTGTCGACCTGGTGGCCGAGCCGCTGGCCGGCTCGCTCGCGTGTAGTGAGGAGGCGGGCAGATGACCGGAGTCCCGGCATCCGCCGCGGGCGGCTCCTCCGGCGCGCAGGGCGCGCGGGGCTCCGCCGCCGCTGCTGACGGCGTGGCGTCCGAGGTCTCCGGCTCCGGCTCCGGCTCCGGCTCTGCTCCTGCTCCTGGCTCCGACGCGACGGCCGACACGAGGCCCGCACGGGGCGGGAAGATCACGGCCGCGGCCGTCAACCAGGCCAGCGTGTGGAACGTCGCCAATCTGCTGACCATGCTGCGGCTGGTCCTGGTGCCCGGCTTCGTGGCGCTGATGCTGGCGGACGGCGGGTACAACCCGGCCTGGCGCTCGTTCGCCTGGGCGGCCTTCGCCGTCGCCATGATCACCGACCTGTTCGACGGGCACCTGGCGCGTACCTACAACCTCGTCACCGACTTCGGGAAGATCGCCGATCCCATCGCCGACAAGGCGATCATGGGAGCGGCGCTCATCTGTCTCTCCGCCCTCGGTGATCTGCCCTGGTGGGTGACGGCCGTCATCCTCGGCCGGGAACTCGGCATCACCCTGCTGCGTTTTCTGGTCATTCGCTACGGCGTGATCCCGGCCAGCCGCGGCGGCAAGCTCAAGACACTCACCCAGGGCGTCGCCGTCGGGATGTACGTGCTGGCACTGACGGGGTGGCTGGCCACCCTGAGGTTCTGGGTGATGGCCGTGGCGGTCGTCCTCACCGTCGTCACGGGCCTCGACTACGTGAGACAAGCCATTGTGCTGCGCCGACAGGGAATCGCCGAGCGGGCGGCGGCGTTGGAGGAGAAGGAAGCGTGAGTTCTCCGGCCACCGAAGTGGTGCGACTACTGACGGTGAGGGGTGAGTCCCTCGCGGTCGCCGAGTCGCTGACCGGTGGCCTGGTCGCGGCGGAGATCACCGGCGTGCCCGGAGCGTCCAAGGTGTTCCTGGGCTCGGTCACCGCCTACGCCACCGAGCTGAAGCATCGGCTGCTGGGCGTCGACGCCACTCTCCTGGCGCAGCGCGGAGCGGTGGATCCGCAGGTCGCGGCCGAGATGGCGGCCGGGGTGCGCAAGGCCCTGGGCGCCGACTGGGGCATCGCGACCACGGGGGTCGCGGGCCCGGACCCGCAGGACGGCAAGCCGGTCGGCACGGTCTTCGTGGCCGTCGACGGGCCGCTCACCACCCTCTCCGGTTCCGCCGGTGGCGGAAAAGTGGAGGCCCTGCGGTTGAACGGCAGCCGTGCGGAAATTCGTATGGAGAGTGTACGGAGCGTACTCGCAGCGCTCCTGGAGCGGCTTGCGGGCGAACAGACCGGGAATGAGCGGGCACAGGATACGGAACGGAACGGGGGGTTTTGATGTTTGCAGCCCTGAGTGAACACGACATCGCTCCCCGCACGGCCGCGGCGCAAGGCGGTACGGTGGGGCGTGAAGGATGCGGCTACGCGGTCCGAGGAGGGAGCCACCGATGATTCTGCTCCGTCGCCTGCTGGGTGACGTGCTGCGTCGGCAGCGCCAACGCCAGGGCCGTACTCTGCGCGAAGTCTCCTCGTCCGCCCGAGTCTCACTCGGCTATCTCTCCGAGGTGGAGCGGGGGCAGAAGGAGGCTTCCTCCGAGCTGCTCTCCGCCATCTGCGACGCGCTGGACGTACGGATGTCGGAACTCATGCGGGAAGTGAGCGACGAACTGGCGCTCGCCGAGCTGGCGCAGTCCGCCGCGGCCACCGAGCCCGTGCCCACGCCGGTCCGTCCGATGCTGGGTTCCGTCTCGGTGACCGGTGTGCCACCGGAACGGGTGACCATCAAGGCGCCCGCCGAGGCAGTGGACGTGGTCGCCGCCTGAGTTTCGCGGCGGCATAGAGAACCGATACGTGTGAGGCCCCGGCCGGGCCTCCCTGGTGAATCCGGGGAGCGTGGCCGGGGTTTCGTGTTGCCCTCGTACGGCGCCTTCGAGCCGCCCTCGCAGGGCCCGGCGCCGTCGGCTCGCACGGTCCCGCTCCGGTGCCGGGGGTTCCGCTTTGCTCCGTTTGCCGGTGTCCGGTGGTCCGGTCATGGTGGAGGGACGTGATGGCCGCCGAACCGCCGGAGGAAGCGGATGTACGTCGTGAAGAGCCCCTTGGCCGACGCGGGTCTGAAGACCGTGTCCGAGGCGCTGCAGGGCGCCCTCGTCGATCTGGTGGACCTCGCCCTGGTCGCCAAGCAGATCCACTGGAACGTCGTCGGGCCCCGCTTCCGCTCCATCCACCTCCAGCTCGACGAGGTCGTCGACTCCGCCCGCACGCACTCCGACACCGTGGCCGAACGGGCCTCGGCGCTCGGTGTCCCGCCCGACGGACGTGCCGCCACGGTGGCCTCCCGCAGCGGCATCGGAACCACCCCGGCGGGCTGGATCAAGGACGGCGACGCGGTGGGGGCGATGGTGGACGCCCTCGGTGCGGTGATCACCAGGATGCGGGAGCGGGTGAACGCGACCGGCGACGCGGACCCCGTGACCCAGGACCTCCTCATCGGGATCACCGCGGACCTGGAGAAGCATCACTGGATGTTCCAGGCGGAGAACGCGTAGCGGTTCCGGCGGCCCCCGGGTCGAGCGGCCGTCCATGTGGTCCGGCGCTGCATCCGTGAGCCCGCGGTGCGCCTCCCGCGCGGGACAGGCGACGGTCTAGCGTCCGGCAGGAGGTGGTGGCGGCCATGGTGGGGCGGATAGCGCGCTGGACGGTGGCGCTGGGATTCGGGACGGTGTGGTGGTGGGCCGTGCTGCGGCTCGCCCTGGGACAGGGCTCGGGCGTGCTGGAAGGGGCCGTCGCGGCCGGCGGGTGGGGGCTGAGCGTGCTGCCCGTGCACTGTGTGCCCAGGGGGCGCGCGGCCGGGGCCCTCTCCACCGGGCGCTGGGTGGCTGCCTGGCGGGCGGGGGAGGTCACCAGGGCATCGCCACACCCCCGTTCGGGCGAAGTATCTGACCCGTCGTGAACGCCGAGGCGTCCGACGCCAGGTACAGCACCGCATGCGCCACGTCGTCCGGCTCACCGACCCGCCCCAGGGGCGCCATCCGGGCCATCACGGTCTCGGTGTGCGCCTGCGCCTCGCGGTCGTGCCGGTCGGTCATGGGGGTGCGGACCCAGCCGGGCGCGACCGCGTTGACCCGGACGCCGTGCCGGCCCACCTCCGTGGCCAGCGTCTTGGTCAGCTGGACCACGGCCGCCTTCGCGGCGCCGTAGCAGAGCAGGCCCGGTGCGCCGGTGTCGACCGCGCCGGAGGCCATGGTGACGATGCTGCCCCGGATGTCGCGGGCGACCATCAGCCGGGCCGCCTCCTGACAGGCGTACAGCACGCCCCTGAAGTTGACGTCCAGCACCCGGTCCAGGTCCTCGTCCCGGGTCTCCAGGACCGGACTGCTGTGCATGATCCCCGCGATCGCCGCCATCACGTCCAGACGGTCGCAGGACCGGACGGCCTCGGCGAGGGCCGCCCGGTGGGTGACGTCCAGGGCGTGGACACGGGCCGTGCCGCCGCGTTTCCCGATCAGCTCGGCCGTGTTCCGCAGGCCGTCCGCGTCCCGGTCGGCGCAGTGCACGGTCGCGCCCGCCTCGGCGAGCAGAACGGCGGAGGCCCGGCCGATGCCGCCGGCGGCTCCGGTGACGAACGCGGTGCGTCCGGTGAGGTCGTACGCCGTGAGGGGCATGCAGCGACCGTACGAGCGTTTCTGACGGGTCGTCAATTGCCGTGCCGCGTCGAATGCCCGGACCTGCGGATGCCCGCCTGGTGGGCCGATCAGCCGGCCCGGCGGGGGTAGCGCTCCCTGAAGCGCTGCGCCGTTCCCGGGGCGGGGGCGGGGCCCGTCTGGCAGGCCGGGCACCAGTAGGTGGGGCGCTCCTGGGAGCCGTCGCCCTGGTCGGCCACGCGGACCGGGGTGTGGCAGCGCAGGCACGGGCGGGGTGCGCGGCCGTAGACGAACAGGTCCTGCCGCGGCAGACCCGTGGTCTGCCGGACCGGGCGGTCGCGGTTCGCCTCCAGCAGCCGCTTGGCGAGGGCGGGCAGCTTCTCGGCGCGGTCCGCGGGGAGTGCGCCTACCGGCAGCCAGGGAGTGACGCCGAGCAGGAAACACAGCTCGCTCTTGTAGACGTTGCCGATCCCGGCCAGATTGCGCTGGTCGAGCAGGGCCTCGCCGAGCTGGCGGCCCGGGTCCGCGAGCAGGTTGGCCAGGGCGCGCTCGGGGTCCCAGTCCGGGCCGAGCAGGTCGGGTCCCAGGTGCCCGACCACCCCTTCCTCCTCCGCCGTGCGCAGCAGCTCCAGGACCTGCAGGCGGTAGCCGACGGCCGTGCGGTCGACGGTGCCGAGGATCACCCGGATCTGGTACGCCGGTCCGCCCCGCCAGCGCTCGCCCGTGCCGAACACCTTCCACGCCCCCTCCATGCGCAGGTGCGTGTGGAGGCTCAGGCCGCCCTCGAACCGGGTGAACAGGTGCTTGCCGCGCGGGATCGTGCTCAGCACCCTGCGGCCGGTGAGATCAACCGTCGCGTACTTCGGCACCCGGAAGTCGCTGCGCGTCACCACCTTGCCGGCGAGAGCCTCGTGCAGCCGCCGCGCAGCCTGCCAGACCGTGTCACCTTCGGGCATGGGTCAAGGGTGCCACGGTGGGGTGACCGGGGCGGGGCGGTGGGGGCGTTGGAGTGGGATGGGCAGGGCGTCGCGGTGGCGGGGCGTCCGGCCGGGGGCCGACCGTGATCTGAGGGTGGGCGTCCAGGAGGGCGGCGGGCCGCGTGGACGGGGGCGGGGTTGCCGACGAGGCGGGGTTGCTGCCGGCGGATCTCGCGGTGGCGCCGGACGGCTCTCGCGGCGCCGGCCTGTGCTCGGTGGTCGTCAGGCTCTCAGGCGCAGGCCGCGCGGGGTGGCCACGAAGCCCGCTGCTTCCAGGAGGGTGCCGGTGGGAGAGGTCAGGGCCTGGGCGCCGTTGATCCGCTCGACCGTGACCGTGCCGAGGGAGCCGGCGCGGGCGGCGGCGGCCAGGGCCTCCGCCGCCGTACGCAGACGGGGGTCGTCCGTGGCCGCGGTGTCCGGGGTGGCGGGCCAGGCCAGCAGTGTCTTGCCGCCGCGCTCCATGTACAGGGTCAGCTCCCCGTCCACCAGGACGACCAGCGAGCCCGCCTTGCGGCCCGGCTTGTGCCCGGCACCGGTCGGCGGCTCGGGCCAGGGCAGCGCCGCGCCGTAGGCGTTCGACGGGTCGGCCGCGGCGAGCACCACGGCACGGGGGTCGGGTGAGCCGCCGCGGGTGCGGTTGTCACCGTAGCCCCGGTTCGGGGCCTGGCCGTAGCCGGTCGTTCCGCCTCCTCGGGGACCGCCGTAGCCGGGGGAGGCGAAGGGGTCGGCGAGGTCGCGGGGCGAGACGTACTCGTCCGGGGCCGCGGGCGGCCAGGTGAAGTCACCGTCCAGGCCGGGGTGTGCGAATCCGGAGTCGGTTCCGTCGCCCGCGCCGAGGGGCGCGTGGCCGTGCGGACCGCCGTCGGTGTCGCCGAAACCGCCGGGACCGCCCGGGAAGCCCGAAGCGAAGGGGCTCTGGGAGCCCTGGCCGGGCAGGGACTCGCCCCTCTCGCGCGCGTTGGACACCGCGCGCAGCCGGTCGACCGCGCCGTCCATGGCGAACTGGGCCGCCCCGAGCCCCTCGACCACGTAACCGCGTCTCGCCTGGCCACTGTCCTCGAAGGCGGACAGCACCCGGTACACCGCGGAGAAGCCGCCCTCGACGCCTTCCGCGGCGACCGCTCCCCGGGTGACCACACCGTGCCGGTCCAGGAGCGTGCGGGCCAGCGCGTGTGCGCGCACGGTGGCGTCCGGTTCGGCCGCCGGCAGCAGCGACCAGCGGCCGGCGACGGTCGGCGGGCCCGTGCGGGACGCCGTGCGCGCGGCGGCAGTCAGGGAGCCGTAACGCCCGCGCGGAACGGCACGCTTGGCGCGGTGGGCGGTCGAGCCCGCCGTACGGCCCGAGCCCAGCAGGGAGCGCATCGGTGCGAGGGTGTCGTTGGTGAGTCGGCCCGACCACGCCAGATCCCAGAGCGCGTCGGCCAGTTGGGGGTCACTGGCCTCGGGGTGCGTGGTCGCCCGGACCTGGTCGGCGATCTGACGGAAGAACAGGCCGTAGCCACCGGACAGAGCGTCGAGGACGGACTGGTGGAGCGCGGTCAGCTCCAGCGGGTGCGGTGGCGGGAGCAGCACAGGGGCCGCGTCCGCCAGGTAGAGGGAGACCCAGCCGTCCTTGCCGGGCAGGGCGCCCGCGCCGGCCCACACGACCTCGCCCGCCGCGGTCAGTTCGTCGAGCATCGACGGGGTGTAGTTCGCCACGCGGGACGGCAGCACCAGCTTCTCCAGCGCCGAGGCGGGCACGGAGGCGCCCTGCAACTGCTCGACGGCGCGCACCAGTCCGTCGACGCCCCGCAGACCGTGGCCCCTGCCGATGTGCTGCCACTGCGGCAGGAACTGGGCGAGCGCGGCGGGCGGCACGGGCTCCAGCTCGTGACGCAGGGCCGCCAGGGAGCGGCGGCGCAGGCGTCGCAGCACGGTGGCGTCGCACCACTCCTGGCCGATGCCCGCCGGATGGAACTCGCCCTGGACGACACGGCCGTTCGCGGCGAGCCGCTGCAGGGCGCCCTCGGTGACCGCCACGCCCAGGCCGAAGCGGGTCGCCGTCGTGGTCGACGTGAACGGGCCGTGCGTACGGGCGTACCGCGCGAGGAGGTCGCCCAGCGGGTCCTTGACCGGCTCGGTGAAGGCCTCGGGGACGCCGACGGGCAGGGCCGTGCCGAGCGCGTCGCGCAGCCGGCCCGCGTCCTCGACCGCCGCCCAGTGGTCGGCGCCGGCGATCCGGACCTTGATGGCCCGGCGGGCACCGGCCAGCTCTCGCGCCCACTGCGGATCCGCGCCGCGCGCGACCAGTTCGACGTCGGTCAGCGGGCCGAGCAGCCGGAGCACGTCCGCCACGCCCTCCACGTCCTTGACCCTGCGGTCCTCGGTGAGCCACTGGAGTTCGCGCTCCAGCTCGGTCAGCACCTCGGCGTCGAGCAGTTCGCGCAGCTCGGCCTGGCCCAGCAGTTCGGCCAGCAGCCGGGAGTCCAGGGAGAGCGCGGCGGCACGACGCTCGGCGAGCGGTGAGTCGCCCTCGTACAGGAACTGGGCGACGTACCCGAAGAGGAGGGAGCGGGCGAACGGGGACGGCTCCGGGGTGGTGACCTCGACCAGACGCACCTTGCGGGACTCGACGTCCCCCATCAGCTCGACGAGCCCGGGGACGTCGAAGACGTCCTGGAGGCATTCGCGGACCGCCTCCAAGACGATCGGGAACGAGCCGAACTCGCTCGCCACCTGGAGGAGTTGGGCCGCCCGCTGCCGCTGCTGCCACAGCGGGGTGCGCTTGCCGGGGTTGCGGCGCGGCAGCAGCAACGCGCGCGCGGCGCACTCGCGGAACCGGGAGGCGAACAGGGCCGAGCCGCCTACCTGGTCGGTGACGACCTGGTCGACCTCGCCCTTGTCGAAGGCGACGTCCGCCGCGCCCACGGGCGCCTGTTCGCTGTCGTACTCCGCGCCCGCCTTCGCGGGCTCCTGGTCGAGCAGGTCCATGCCCAGCAGGTCGGCGTCGGGCAGGCGCAGCACGATGCCGTCGTCGGCGTGCATCACCTGTGCGTCCATGCCGTACCGCTCGGACAGGCGGGCGCCCAGGGCGAGGGCCCAGGGGGCGTGCACCTGGGCGCCGAAGGGGGAGTGGACCACGACCCGCCAGTCACCCAGCTCGTCACGGAAGCGCTCCACGACGATCGTGCGGTCGTCCGGGATGTGACCACAGGCCTCGCGCTGCTCGTCCAGGTACGACAGCACGTTGTCCGCCGCCCACGCGTCCAGGCCCGCGGCGAGCAGCCGCAGCCGGGCGTCGTCCTTGGACATCGAGCCGACCTCGCGCAGGAACGCGCCCACCGCGCGGCCCAGTTCCAGGGGGCGGCCCAGCTGGTCGCCCTTCCAGAACGGCAGTCGGCCCGGTACGCCCGGCGCGGGGGAGACCAGGACGCGGTCGCGCGTGATGTCCTCGATGCGCCAGGAGCTCGTGCCCAGCGTGAAGACGTCACCCACGCGGGACTCGTAGACCATCTCCTCGTCCAGCTCGCCGACCCGGCCGCCGCCCTTCTTGGGGTCGGAACCGGCGAGGAAGACCCCGAACAGGCCCCGGTCGGGGATCGTGCCGCCGGAGGTGACGGCCAGCCGCTGGGCACCCGGGCGGCCGGTGATCGTGCCGGTCACACGGTCCCACACCACGCGCGGGCGCAGCTCCGCGAAGGCGTCGGACGGGTAGCGGCCGGCGAGCATGTCGAGGACCGCCGTGAACGCGGACTCGGGGAGCGAGGCGAAGGGGGCCGCGCGGCGGACCGCGGCGAGGAGGTCGTCGAACTGCCAGGCGTCCAGCGCCGTCATCGCGACCACCTGCTGGGCGAGCACGTCCAGCGGGTTGGCGGGCACCTTCAGGGCCTCGATCGAGCCCGAGCGCATCCGCTCGGTGACCACGGCCGCCTGGACGAGGTCACCCCGGTACTTGGGGAAGACGACGCCGGTGGAGACGGCGCCGACCTGGTGTCCCGCGCGGCCGACGCGTTGGAGCCCGGAGGCCACCGAGGGCGGGGACTCGACCTGGACGACGAGGTCGACGGCGCCCATGTCGATGCCCAGCTCCAGGCTGGACGTGGCGACCACGGCGGGCAGCCGGCCCGCCTTCAGGTCCTCCTCGACCAGCGCCCGCTGTTCCTTGGACACCGAGCCGTGGTGGGCGCGGGCGATCACCGGGGGCGCGCCCTGGGCCGCGCCCGAGCCGCCCATCAGCTCGGCCGGGGCGTGGTGCTCCTCCAGCGTCTCGCCGGTCGCGCGCTCGTACGCGATCTCGTTCAGCCGGTTGCACAGCCGCTCCGCGAGGCGCCGGGAGTTGGCGAAGACGATCGTGGAGCGGTGCGACTGGACGAGGTCCGTGATCCGCTCCTCCACCTGCGGCCAGATCGACGGCCGCTCCGCGCCCTCGGCGGCGTCGGCCACCGGGGAGCCGCCCAGCTCGCCCATGTCCTCGACCGGGACGACCACCGAAAGGTCGAACTCCTTGCCTGACCGCGGCTGGACGATCTCCACCTTCCGGCGCGGCGAGAGGTAGCGGGCCACCTCGTCCACCGGGCGGACGGTCGCCGACAGGCCGATCCTGCGGGCCGGCTTGGGCAGCAGTTCGTCGAGCCGCTCCAGGGAGAGCGCGAGGTGGGCGCCGCGCTTGGTGCCGGCGACCGCGTGCACCTCGTCCAGGATCACCGTCTCCACGCCCGTCAGCGCGTCGCGCGTGGCCGAGGTCAGCATCAGGAAGAGCGACTCGGGGGTGGTGATCAGGATGTCCGGCGGGCGCGTGGACAGGGCGCGGCGCTCGGCGGCCGGGGTGTCGCCGGAGCGGATGCCGACCTTGACCTCGGGCTCGGGCAGGCCCAGGCGCACGGATTCCTGGCGGATGCCGGTCAGCGGGCTGCGCAGGTTGCGTTCGACGTCGACCGCGAGGGCCTTCAGCGGGGATACGTACAGCACCCGGCAGCGCTTCCTCGGGTCGGCCGGGGGCGGGCTCGACGCCAGCTGGTCCAGTGCGGCGAGGAACGCGGCCAGCGTCTTGCCGGAGCCGGTCGGCGCGACCACCAGCACGTCCGAGCCCGCCTGGATGGCCTGCCACGCGCCCGACTGGGCCGCGGTGGGCGCGGAGAACGCCCCCGTGAACCAGCCGCGGGTCGCGGGGGAGAAGCCGTCGAGGGCCCGGTGTGCGGAGCTGACCATGCGTCCATCCTGCACCCGGCCACTGACAATCGCCGTGACCTGGGCAAATGCCAAGCGGCGGTGGTGGCCGGCGGGGGGCGCGGCCGGGACGGCGGAGAATGGCCGTATGGCAGGCACAGCCGACGGGCAGGACGACCGCCCACCCAGCGACCGGCAGCGGCGACCGGTGGAGCGGGCCCGGCACTGGCGGTACGAGGAGCTGCCCGGCGTCGACCTGCTGCGCGCCCGGTACGTCCGCAAGACCTTCGTGCGGCACACCCACGAGAACTTCGTGATCGCGGCCATCGCCGACGGCGTCGAGGTGTTCCACCACCGCGGTTCCGACGTGTCCGCGGGCGCGGGAGCCCTGGCGCTGGTCAATCCGGACACCCCGCACACCGGCCGGGCCGGCGTCCCCGAGGGCTGGCGGTACGGCGCGGTCTACCCCTCACCCGACGTGGTGGCGGCGATAGCGGCGGAGACCACCACCCTCCGCGGCACACCCGGCTTCGTCGGCCCCGTCCTCGACGACCCCGCCACCGTCCGCCTCGTCCACCAGGTGCTCCGCGCCGCCGAGGAGGGCAACGCACTGGCCGCGGACACCCTGCTGCGGGTCGCCGTGACGAGGCTGCTGCGCCTGAACGGCGGTCCGCTGCCGCAGCGCCGGACGGCGACGGCCGGCGCCCGGACCGCGGCACGCGCTCGCGCGGTGCTGGAGGAGCGCATGGCCGAGCCGCCGACCCTGGAACGGCTCGCCACCGACCTAGGGACCAGCCCGTTCGCGCTGCTGCGGGCGTTCCGCAACGCCTACGGAATGCCGCCGCACACCTGGCTGACCGACGCCCGCGTGCGCCGCGCGCGGCTCCTGCTGGACACGGGGACGCCACCGGCCGAGGCGGCCGTCGCCGTCGGCTTCACCGACCAGCCCCACCTCAACCGGCACTTCGCCCGGATCGTCGGCGTGCCCCCGGGCGCCTACCAGCGCGAGCGCAAGAACGTACAAGACCCGGACTGACGTACGCCCGTACCGTCCGGGGCGTGGCACAACAGACAGCATTCGCGGACATGACCGGCGAGGGCGCGGACAAGCCCGACGCGGCGGTCGTACGGGACGCCCTCGGCGTCGGCGTCGCCGTGGGCCTTTCCGGGTTCGCCTTCGGTGTGACCTCGGCCGGCAGCGGGCTCGGGCTCCTCCAGACGTGCGCGCTCAGCCTCCTGGTGTTCACCGGCGCCTCCCAGTTCGCCCTGGTCGGGGCGCTCGCCGCCGGGGGCAACCCGTACACGGCCGCGGCCGGGGCCTTCTTCCTGGGCGTACGCAACGCCTTCTACGGGCTGCGCCTGTCGCAGCTGCTCGCGCTCCCGCGCACGGTGCGGCCGTTCGCCGCCCAGTGGGTGATCGACGAGACCACGGCGGTCACCCTGGCGCAGCCGACCCGGCGTACCGCGCGGATCGGGTTCACCGTCACCGGCCTCACCCTCTACGTGCTGTGGAACCTCACCACGTTCCTCGGCGCCCTGGGGGCCAAGGCCATCGGCGACACGCGCGCGTGGGGCCTCGACGCGGCCGGACCCGCCGTGTTCCTCGCGCTGCTCGCCCCGATGCTGAGGACCTCCACCGAGCGCGCGGTCGCGGGCCTCGCGGTGCTGCTGGGCCTCGGCCTGCTGCCGGTGCTGCCGGCCGGCGTGCCGGTCCTGGTGGCCGCGCTGGCGGCACCGGTCGCCCTCTTCGTCTCGGGACGGCGCGGACACGGCAGCTCCCGGCACGAGACGGACGGACCGGAGGAGCACCGGTGAACACCTGGATCGCGATCGGCCTGACCGTGCTCGGCTGCTACGCCGTCAAGCTCGCCGGCCTGCTGGTACCCGCCCACGCCGTGGAGCGGCCCTTCGTGCGGCGGCTCGCCGCCCTGCTGCCCGTGGCCCTGCTCGCCGCGCTCACCGCACAGCAGACGTTCGCCGACGGGCATGCGCTCGTGCTGGACGCCCGGGCCGCCGGGCTCGGGGCGGCCGCCGTGGCACTGGTACTGCGCGCACCGTTCCTGCTGGTCGTCGCCGCGGCCGTGGTCGTGACGGCGGGAGTACGCGCCATCGGAGGCTGAGCCACGCCGGTTCAGCCCACGAAGCGGCCGTACGCCCTCAGGGTGCGCAGCGCTTCGATCGTCACCAGGGGACGCGCCTCCAGCGCGGGGGCCGGGGCCCACTGGCGCCACCGGATCGGCCAGCCGCCGTCCTCCTGTTGCTCGGCGGCCAGATGGTCCAGCGAGCGGGCCATCTCTTCGTCGGTGAACCACGCGCGCGCGAGTGACTCCGGGCTCCTGGCGAAGTCGTGCGGGAAGTGGTGCTCGCCCGGGGCGTAACCGGACGCCACCGGCCAGGCGCCGAGGCGGCGCGGGTCCAGCGCCACGAGCCGCTGCTCACGCACCAAGCGGCCCAGCCGGTCGGCGGCGGCCTGCGCGCGCGGGCGGTCGGGAGCGGAGTCCAGGAACGCCACGGCGGCCTCCACCTCGTAGGGGTGCGACTTGTCCAGAGCCTCCACCGCCTGCCAGCAGAAGTCGGTGGCCCGGAACAGCCAGGCGTGCCACACCTCGTTGCGGTGCAGCAGCCCCACCACCGGCCCGGTGGCCAGGAGCTCGCTGGGAGGATCGTCCACGACCGGGACGAACGGCGCCGCCGGGTAGCCGCGCTGGCTCGGGTGGATCGCCGGCAGCGCGCCGTCCGCGGTGGACACGGAGGTCAGATAGCGGCACAGGCGCTCCACCCGCTGCCCGCCGCAGCGCCCGATGCCGTCCAGGACGCGCAGCGCGTGCGCGGCGTGCAGCGGCTGGCTCACGGGTCCGCGCAGGTCGGGCTCCAGCGCGTGCCCGTACCCGCCGTCCTCGTTGAGATGGGCGTCCAGTGCCGCTTCCACCGCCTCCGGGGCTCCGTGCAGGAAGTGGTACGCGAACAGGCGCTGCTCCAGCACGCGCGCGGTGAGCCACACGAACTGTTCGGCGCGGAAGAGCGGGGAGCGCGCCGGGGGCGTGGAGGGGAGTGGGGAAGCTCCGGTTTCGGACATGCGTCAGACCGTAGGACGGAAAGCGGTCTCGGCAAGGGGTCCCGGCCGGGGCCCACCCCCAGGGGCGGGATACTGGAGTCATGCGGTTGACGGTCTTCTGGCAGCGGATGGCGGAACACTTCGGTCCGGGGTACGCCGACACCTTCGCGCGCGACCACGTCATGGCCGAGCTGGGCGGACGCACGGTGCACGAGGCACTGGACGCCGGCTGGGAGGCCAAGGACGTGTGGCGCGTGGTCTGCACGGTCATGAACGTGCCGGGAGAGCGGCGCTGACGCACTGATCGGGTGGGCCGTACATCGGGACTCGGTGACCGAAATGCCCGTATCGCCCTTGTCGTGGCGGCCGGTACGGCACTGATCGGTCACGAAGACCCGCAGGTGGGCGCAGGTTGTCGGTGGCGTGGGTGAGACTGGGCGCGTGGCACCCATCGACGACGACAGCGAGCCGCCGACCCGGAACACGGCACCGACCGGTACGACGCCCGACAGGCCCCCGGCCGCCGGTGCCGTCGCTCCGGGCGGCCGTATGCCGCGCTGGCTGCCGCGCGCCATGGTGCTCGCGCTCGCGCTGATCGCCGCCTTCCAGCTGGGCAGCTGGGCCTTCCACCAGCTCACCAACCTGTTGATCAACATCCTGATCGCGTTCTTCCTGGCCCTCGCGATCGAGCCCGCGGTGAGCCGGATGGCCGCCCGCGGGATGCGCAGGGGGCTCGCCACCTTCTTGATGTTCCTCGGCCTGGCGATCGTCGTCGCGGGGTTCGTCACACTGCTCGGTTCCATGCTCGCCGGCCAGATCATCAAGATGGTCGAGGGTTTCCCGGACTACCTGGACTCGCTCATCAACTGGATCAACGAGACCTTCCACTCGAACCTCAGACGGGTGGACGTCCAGGAGGGGCTGCTCCACTCCGACTGGCTGCGCAAGTACGCGCAGAACAGCGCGGCGGGCGTCCTCGACGTGTCCGCGCAGGTGCTCGGCGGTCTCTTCCAGCTGCTGACGATCGCGTTGTTCTCGTTCTACTTCGCCGCCGACGGGCCCCGGCTGCGCCGGGCGCTGTGCTCCGTGCTGCCGCCCGCGCGTCAGGCCGAGGTGCTGCGCGCCTGGGAGATCGCCGTCGACAAGACGGGCGGCTACCTCTACTCGCGCGGCCTCATGGCGCTCATCTCGGGGATCGCGCACTACATCCTGCTGCAGGCCCTGGGTGTGCCGTACGCGCCCGTGCTCGGCGTCTGGGTGGGCCTGGTCTCCCAGTTCATCCCCACCATCGGGACGTACCTCGCGGGCGCGCTGCCGATGCTGATCGCGTTCACGGTCGCGCCCTGGTACGCGGTGTGGGTGCTGGTCTTCGTCGTGGTCTACCAGCAGTTCGAGAACTACATGCTCCAGCCCAAGCTGACCGCGAAGACCGTCGACATCCACCCCGCTGTCGCCTTCGGATCGGTCATCGCGGGCACGGCGCTGCTGGGCGCGGTCGGCGCGCTGATCGCCATCCCCGCGGTGGCCACCCTCCAGGCGTTCCTGGGGGCGTACGTGAAGCGGTACGCCGTCACGGACGATCCCCGGGTGCACGGGCACCGTCGGCGGCCGGGCGGCCCCGGCGTGCTCGCGCGCATCTGGGGGCCGCGGGGCGAGCGGACCGGCGCGGAGGAGACGTCGTAAGGCTCCCGGCGCCTGGGGTCCGCCGGGGGGCCGGTCCGTGACGCCCGCTCGCCTCAGTACGTGACGACAGCCCACACGCCGGCCGCGGCGACGGCCGCCGCGTAACAGCCCACCGCCGTGGCCACGATCCGCCGGCGTGCCCGCTCGCTCCAGGAGGAGCGGGACAGCAGCAGGGCCAGCCCCGGCAGTACGAGGACGGCGTGCAGGCTGACCCCGTGCAGCGGCTTGAGCGGGGCCGTCGAGTGATAGGCGGCCTCCTGGTGGCCGGTGCGGGTCAGCACCACCCCGCGCGCGATCATCGCCGCGCCCGAGGCCAGCGCCACCAGCATGAGCGCGAAGCCGGAGCGCACCGCGAGCGGCATGCCCGCCGGGCCCGTGGGCCGGTACCGGAAGGACGCGACGGCGAACCACGTGAGCAGCACGACGAGGATTCCCCCGCCCACGGCGAGCGTCATGGACACCGCCGTGTCGAAGGGGGTCTCCGTGTTCAGATGCGACGGCACCCGGCGCCACGCCTGCAGGGTGATGCCCGCCACCTCCACCACGCAGTCGGCGGCGAAGACGAGCAGCAGGACCGCGCGCGGCCGCGCCCCGATGCGCAGATACGACGTGACCCAGGTGATCGCGATCAGCGTCACACCGAAGGAGAGGCCGAACGTGACGGGCTTGCGCCAGGACACCGGGCCGTCCCAGGGGCCGCCGTCGACCGCGAACACCCCCAGGTGCACGAGGCCGGAGAGGACGAGGAGCAGTCCCGTCGCATGGCAGAGCCGGTCGACGGCGCGTGGATTCTTCATGGGGGCAAGGCTTCCGGCGCCGCCCCGCGCGGTCGTCGTCCGGCCGAAGGCGGTCGTGGTACGCCGGCGGGAGTAGTGGCCTCCGGTGTCGCTTGACACTAAAATCGAACATCCATTCTCATAGAGGCTCGGGCGAGGCTTTCGGTGGGGATTTCGGCATGGTTTGGGCCGATATGTCCCCTGGTTATCCACAGGCCGGACCGACGTCAGGGCGCATTGTCAGTGGCAGGCGTTAGCGTCTTTGACGTGAAGCGATCGACTCAAGCAAACCGGGTGGAACCCATGGCAGGAACCGACCGCGAGAAGGCGCTCGACGCCGCGCTCGCACAGATTGAACGGCAATTCGGCAAGGGCGCGGTCATGCGCATGGGCGAGCGGTCGAGGGAGCCCATCGAGGTCATCCCGACCGGGTCGACCGCTCTCGACGTAGCCCTCGGCGTCGGCGGCCTGCCGCGCGGCCGCGTCGTCGAGATCTACGGCCCGGAGTCCTCCGGCAAGACGACCCTGACCCTGCACGCCGTCGCCAACGCCCAGAAGGCCGGTGGTCAGGTCGCCTTCGTGGACGCCGAGCACGCTCTCGACCCCGAGTACGCGCGCAAGCTGGGCGTCGACATCGACAACCTGATCCTCTCCCAGCCCGACAACGGCGAGCAGGCCCTGGAGATCGTGGACATGCTGGTCCGCTCCGGCGCCCTCGACCTCATCGTCATCGACTCCGTCGCCGCGCTCGTCCCGCGCGCGGAGATCGAGGGCGAGATGGGCGACAGCCACGTCGGTCTCCAGGCCCGGCTGATGAGCCAGGCCCTGCGGAAGATCACCAGCGCGCTCAACCAGTCCAAGACCACCGCGATCTTCATCAACCAGCTCCGCGAGAAGATCGGCGTGATGTTCGGCTCCCCGGAGACCACGACCGGTGGCCGCGCGCTGAAGTTCTACGCCTCGGTGCGCATCGACATCCGCCGCATCGAGACCCTGAAGGACGGCACGGAGGCGGTCGGCAACCGCACCCGCTGCAAGGTCGTCAAGAACAAGGTCGCCCCGCCCTTCAAGCAGGCCGAGTTCGACATCCTCTACGGCCAGGGCATCAGCCGTGAGGGCGGCCTGATCGACATGGGCGTGGAGCACGGCTTCGTCCGCAAGGCCGGCGCCTGGTACACGTACGAGGGCGACCAGCTCGGCCAGGGCAAGGAGAACGCGCGCAACTTCCTCAAGGACAACCCCGACCTGGCCAACGAGATCGAGAAGAAGATCAAGGAGAAGCTGGGCGTGGGTGTCCGGCCGGAGGAGCCCGCGACCGAGCCGGGCACCGACGCGGCGGTCACCACCGCGGCCGCCGACGACGCGAAGACGGCGTCCGCCCCGGCAGCCGCCAAGGCCACCAAGCCCAAGGCCGCCGCTGCCAAGAGCTGATCCATGACACGGCGAACCGACTGGGCCGAGTACGAGTACGCCACCCCCGGTGCCCCGCGGGGGAGTGGTGCCGGGGGCTACCCGGGCTCCGCCCCGGGTGGTGACGGCGAGTACGCGGACGGCGGACACGGCAGTCATGAGGAGTACGACGGTCACGGGGACGAGGCTGCCCACCCGGGCGACGGGAGCGACGAGCGGCACGGGGGCGGCTCGAGCGACCGGAGCTCCCGGGGAGCCGGTCCGCGGGGCGGCCGGGGACGCGGCCGGCGCAGGCGCGACTTCGGGGATCCGCCCGAGCAGGACGAAGGCACCTCCTCCTCGTCGAGGGCCGAGAAGGGGGAGTCTTCCGGGGACCCGGCTGAGCGGGCGCGGGCGATCTGCCTGCGCCTGCTCACCGGGACCCCACGCACCCGCAAGCAACTCGCGGACGCCCTGCGCAAGCGGGAGATCCCCGAGGACGTGGCGGAGGAGGTGCTGTCGCGGTTCGAGGAGGTCGGGCTGATCGACGACGGCGCGTTCGCGGACGCCTGGGTGGAGTCCCGGCACCACGGCCGGGGACTCGCCCGGCGCGCACTCGCCCGGGAGCTGCGCACCAAGGGCGTCGACTCGGCGCTGATCGACGAGGCCGTCGGGCAGCTCGACTCCGAGCAGGAGGAGGAGACCGCCCGCGAACTCGTCGCCCGCAAGCTGCGGGCCACCCGGGGCCTCGACCGCGACAAGCGGATCCGGCGCCTCGCGGGCATGCTCGCCCGCAAGGGCTACCCCGAGGGAATGGCCCTCCGCGTCGTCCGCCAGGCCCTGGAGGAAGAGGGCGAGGACGCGGATTTCCTCGGAGACACGGACTTCTGACATCTGATCAACGGGCGGCCGGAGGGGGGATACCCCCCGTCCAAGACGCCGGGTCACCGCAATGCTCCGGTGCCCCGGTGACGGCGAGGGTGTACGCATGCCCCGGAGCGCCGAGTAGACGGGCCGGGGCGGCCACTGCACGGTCCTCCCAGCCGTACAACAGAAGAGAGCCCGTCCCGATGATGTTGCGTTACGCCCTCCGGACAGTCCGCGCCCGTAAGGCGGGCTTTCTCGGCGCCTTCCTCGCCCTGATGTGCGCGGCCGCCCTGATCACCGCCTGCGGCACCCTCCTCGACACCGGACTGCGCGGCACCATCCGCACCGAGCGCTATGCCGCCGCGCCGGTCGTGGTCTCCGCCGACCAGTACGTCCACCAGACCACGGTCAAGCACAAGAAGGGCAAGACCAAGGTCAAGCACAAGGCGAAGCCCATCGCCGAACGCGCCTGGCTGCCCGCTGACCTGCGCGCGACCATCGCCCGCAC
This sequence comes from Streptomyces sp. NPDC037126, assembly GCF_055605965.1. Taxonomy (NCBI): domain Bacteria; kingdom Bacillati; phylum Actinomycetota; class Actinomycetes; order Kitasatosporales; family Streptomycetaceae; genus Streptomyces; species Streptomyces sp. NPDC037126. Next base: position 38,082 of record NZ_JBVJTD010000031.1, on the reverse strand, counting down.
TCCGGGAGCGGCCCGAGTCGTCCCCGAACTCACCTTCCTCGCCCAGCCGTTGACCGGGGCCGGCACCGGCGGCCGGACCCCCTACGGGCACGCCTGGGACTCCGCCGTGCTGACGCCGTACCGGCTGAGCACGGGCCATGCGCCCCGGTCCGCCGACGACCTGGTCATCGACAGTGACCTCGCCGCACGCGCCCGGCTGCGGCCCGGTGACCGGCTCACCGTGCAGTCCACTCAGGCCCCGCGCAGCTACCGGATCACCGGTATCGCCACCCCGGCGACCGTCGTACGCCACCAGACGTCTCTCTTCTTCTCGACCGCGGAGGCCCGTCGGCTGGCCGCGCACCCGGGACAGGTCACCGCGTTCGGCGTGCTGCCGGCCGCGGGGACGGATCCCGAGGCGCTGAGGCAGGCCGTGGCGCGGGCGCTGCACGGCACCACCGCCCAGGTCAGCAGCGGCGACGCCCGCGGGCCCGTCGAGTTCCTGGACGCGGCCGCCGCCCGCGTTCGGCTGGTCAGCATGGGCGGCGCCATGGGCGGCACCTCGCTGCTGGTGGCGGTGCTCGTGGTCGTCGGCACCTTCGCGCTCACCGTCCAGCAGCGCCACCGCGAAGTCGCCCTGCTCCGCACCATCGCCGCCACGCCCGGACAGATCCGCCGGCTGCTCGGTCGGGAGGCGCTGATCGTCGGCGCGGCCGCGGGCTCGGTGGGCGCGCTGTTCGGGCTGCCGCTGGGCGGCTGGCTGCAGTCCAGGTTCGTCGCCCTCGGGGCCGTACCCGACACGCTCGAGCACACCGTCGGGGTCTTCCCGCCGCTCGCCGCTCTCGCCGCCACTGTGCTCGGAGCCTGGGCGGCGGCCCGGATCGCCTCCCGCAGGATCGTCCGGATCCGGCCGGCCGAGGCCTTGGCGGAGGCCAGGACCGAGCGCACCCGTCCCGCCTGGGGCCGGATCCTCGCCGGGCTGCTCCTGCTCGCCGGCGGAGCCGTCCTCGTCGTCGTCCTCACCTCCCTGCGTACCGAACCCGCCTCGACTCCCGTGACCTTCCTGGCCGTCGTCGTCCTGTCCACCTCCGTCGCCCTGCTCGGTCCGCTCCTCGTCAGGGCGGCCACGCTGCTGCTCGCCGGCCCGCTCCGGCTCACCGGTCACGGCGGCCGCCTCGCCACCGCCAACCTGCGTGGCAACGCCACCCGCATGGCCTCCGTCGTCACCCCCCTCACCCTGCTCATCGGCATGACCTGCACCGTGCTGTTCGTCCAGTCCACGCTCGCCGACGCCGCCCGAACGCAGGCGCGTGACGGAGTCAGGGCCGACTGGGTCGTGGCCGCGCAGGGGCCGGGTGTCCCCGGTGAGGCCGCGCGGCGACTGCGCGCTGCGCACGACACGGTCATCGAGGTCGTCCGCACGACCGTCCGCGTCGGCCTCGACAAGTACCCCGCCCAGGGCGTCACCCCGGCAGGTCTGACCCGCACCTGGGACCCGCAGGTCACCGCCGGCTCCCTGGACGCGCTCGCCCCCGGCACCGTCGCCGTCAGCCGACTGGCCGCCGCACAACAGCATGTGAAGCCCGGAAGCACGCTGAAACTCACGCTCGGCGACGGCACGCCCGCCACGCTGACCGTCGCCGCCGTCTATGCCCGGGGTCTCGGCTTCGGCGATCTCACCTTCGCCCACGACCTCGTCGCCCGCCACGTCGACAACCCGCTCGCCTCCTCCGTCCTCGTCAGCACGACCCGTACACAGACACAACTCGCGACTACACTGCGTGAGTTCCCGGGGATGCGCATTCTCTCGCCCGCCCAGGCCGATGCGCTTCAGGCCGACGGCCGGCAGGCGAACGCGGAGGTCAACTATCTCGCCATGGGACTCGTGCTGGCCTTCACAGCGATCGCCGTGGTCAACACCCTCGCCATGTCGGTCGCGGAGCGTGTGCGGGAGTTCGCCCTGCTCCGTCTCGCCGGTGCGACCCGGCGACAGGTGCTGCGGATGCTGCGCACCGAGTCGCTGTCCGTCCTGCTCCTCGCCACCGCGCTGGGCAGCGGCATCGCCCTCGCCGTGCTCACCGCGTTCAGCGTCGGGATGACCGGCCGGGCGGCGCCCACGGTCACGCCCCTGCTCTACGCAGCCGTCGTCGCGACCGCCGCCCTCCTCGCCCTCGCCGGCAGCGCCCTGCCGGGCCGCGCGGCACTACGAGTGCCGGCGGTGACGGCGGCCACGGCGAAGGACTAGCACCGGCCTGAGAGTTGGCCAGGTCGTACGCGGCGATCAGGACCCCACTCTCGAAGTTCGCACTTCAGGTCTTCCTCGCGGAGCAGGGTGCCAGGGCGCCCAGGCCCCCTCCCCATCACCGACCTTCTCCCCGAGAGCTACGTCTGGGCGGACCAGCAAGGCGACGCCGAGCGAACCACGTCAGTCAGCGCGAGTTGACGCAAGGTCCACGATGCCCGGTGCGTGCCGCTAGGGCGCCGCCGGTACCACCGGCAGGCCTTCCGTGCGCCAGGCCTGGAAGCCGCCCACCAGGTCTGTCGCGCGGTGCAGGCCCAGTTGGTGGAGGGAGGCGGCCGCGAGGCTGGAGGCGTAGCCCTCGTTGCAGATGACCACGATGCGCAGATCGTGGCCCGTGGCTTCGGGGAGCCGGTGGCTGCCGCGGGGATCGAGGCGCCACTCCAGTTCGTTGCGCTCGACGACGAGGGCGCCGGGGATCAGGCCGTCCCGCTCGCGCAGGGCCGCGTACCGGATGTCGACCAGCAGCGCCTCGCCGGTCTGTGCCGCCCTGTGCGCCTCCTGCGCCTCGATGCGCCGGTAGCCCGAGCGCACCCGCTCCAGCAATTTGTCGATGCCCGTGGGCTGTCCGTTCGTGCTGCCGTTCACTGCCAGTCCTCCGGGCGTTCGACCTGTTCCAGACGCAGTACCTGGCCCGTGCGGCTGTAGCGGCGGATGCGTGGAAGCGGCGGGTAGTAGGCGTGGACGGAGATCGCGTGCCGGTCGGGGGACCCGTTGAGCACCTCGTGCACATGGTGGTGGCCGAAGGTGCGGCCCTGTCCGGCGGACAGCCGGCGCGTGCGGTCCACTTCCTCGGAGAGTTCCAGGGTCTTCCAGCCGTCGGTGGGCAGCCGCGCGGCGAGCGAGTTCTCCGTCAGTTCGCCCGAGGCGGTGAGGAAGGCGCCGACCGAGTCGGCGTGGTCGTGCCAGCCCGTGCCGGTGCCGGGCGGCCAGCCGATCAGCCAGGCCTCGCTGCCGCCCGGCCCCTGCAGCCGCACCCAGGTGCGGCCCTCCGGGTCGAGCGGGAGGGAGGCGATCAGCTCGGCGTCGGCGGCCGTGCGTCGTACGAAGTCGAGGAGGTCCGCCTGGCTGGGCGCCGGGCCGACGGCAGGCGACGCGGAAGGAGACGAGACAGACACGTGCACCGTCCTGAAGAGGGTTCGCGGAAGCGGGCGCACGACAGCGCCCGGAAGGAAAAGAGATGCGAATTCAGCAGGACGGGCGACACACGCAGCCCGCGTAGCGGACGAGGTCCATATGGACCCTCCGCCACAGGCGCACACAGGTGTCGGTCACGATCCGGAGTACAGCACGGTGCCGCATGTCGGTCAACTCACCGTCACCATGTGGACAGAGGGTGACGGGGCTCACGGGCAGCGCACGCCGGAGCCGCCTTCGGCTTCCTCCCTCACCGCCTGCCGGAGCCGCGGTGGGCCTCCTCCTTCACCGCGTGTCGGCCCCGCCCTCGGCCTCCGTCTTTAGCGCGTGTCGGAGCCGCCCTCGGCCACCTTCCTCAGCGCGGGCTGGAGCTGGCCCCGGCCTCCTCCTTCACCGCGTGCCGGAGCCGGCCTCCGCCTCCTCCTTCACCGTGCCGCCCACTGCGGCCTCCGCCGCCGCGTACAGGTCCGCCGGGCGGACCCCGCCGAACGCCGTGACCAGGTGGCCGTCGGGGCGCACGAGCAGCACACTGTGCGCCGGCGCCCCCGGGTAGCTCTCGGCGACCAGCAGCTCGGCGGGGTACGGCAGCGCAGTCACCGCGGCCGCCAGCCGGGGCATCACCCCCGCGGACACCCAGTGCTTGCGGTCCCACACACCCGTGCCGGGCGCGATCAGGACGACGAGCAGGGCCCCGTGCCCGAGCCGGTCGCGCAACTGGACGAAGGAACCATCCTCCGCCGTCACCCGTACGTCGGTGACCGGTGCGCCGGGCGGGGTCTCGACCGGGATCTCGCCCTCCAGATGCCGGGGTGCGAGCGGGGAGTCGGCGTACGCCCCCGGCGCGCCGAGCGGCCCGCGCCCCAGGTGACCGTCACTCAGCAGCGCGTCGTGTCCCCGGGCCGCGCCCGGGACGATGTGCCGCAGCCCGCCTCCGCCGCGCAGCACCGGCAGCACCTGGTCGGCGGCCCGCAGCCGGGCGGCGACCACCGCGCGCCGCTCGGCCTGGTAGCTGTCGAGCAGCGCCTCGTGATGCCCGTGGTGCCAGGCCGGGGCCAGCTTCCAGGCGAGGTTGTCGGCGTCCCTGAGGCCCTCGTCCAGCCCCTGGGTGCCCAGGGCGCCCAGCAGGTGGGCCGCGTCACCGGCGAGGAAGACGCGGCCGGCCCGCCACCGCCTGGCCAGCCGGTGGTGCACGGTGTGGACACCGGTGTCGAGCAGGTCGTAGACCGGCGTGGACTCGCCCGTCCAGCCCGCGAGGGTCTCGCGGATCCGGGCCACCAGGATCTCGGGCGTGACCAGGTCCTTGCCCGGCGGCAGCAGCCAGTCCAGGCGCCAGGCGCCGTCCGGGAGGGGGCGGGCGGTCACCTCCCCGGCCGAGGGCCCGGACGACCGCCACGGCGGCATCCGATGGAGCAACGCCTGACCCTCCCACGGAAGTTCCGCGCGCAGCGTCGCGACGGCGTGTCGCTCCACCGCCGTACGGCCGGGGAAACGGATGTCCTGGAGCTTGCGCACGGTCGAGCGGGTGCCGTCGCAGCCCACCAGATAACTCCCCCGCCACCAGGTGCCCCTGGAGCCGCGGGTGTGAGCGGTGACGCCGGAACGCTCCTGCTCGATCGAGTCCAGGCGGCTGTCCACGGCGACCTTCACCAGCGGCTCGTCCGCGACGGCCGCGCGCAGGAAACCGGTGAGGACGTGCTGGGCGATGTGCAGCGGGGCGGGCTCGTCCTCCGCGTAGGTGATCTCGCTGATCACCTGCCTGCGTCGCAGGGACCGCCATCCGGCCCAGCGCACGCCGTGCTCCCCGAGCGCCGCTCCGGTCAACCGCTCCAGCAGGGCGGCCGTGTCCTCGCGCAGCACGACGGTGCGTGCGGGGCGGGCTTCGTCCTTGCCGGGTCCGTCGTCCAGGACGACCGACGGCACCTCCTGGCGGGCCAGGGCCAGGGCGAGCGTGAGCCCCACGGGCCCCGCTCCGACGATGATCACCGGATCCACGGCGTGACGCCCCCTGCCCGCGGCGGTGCCCCGGCGGGGGCTGATGAACAGGAAGGTGAGGCGGGGTGCACGATCACAGAACGTATGCAACCCATTGGCAGAGTTTGCGTCAAGTGACCGGAGGCAGTGGCGATCACGCCACTGCCTCAGGAACCATTCATGCGACTTGAATGATCGTCATTTCCCGGTGCCGTCCGGGTCGCCGACACCGGAGAGGTTGCCGCCCGGATCCCCGGCGGTCGCCGCGGTGCTCGCGATGTCCCCGGTCTCCACGGCTGCGAGTACCGCGCCGGTCGACTTCTTGGCCCGCCGCAGCCGTCGCTCCAGCCAGCTCGCGAACGAGGTCAGCGAGAAGTTGATGACCACATAGATCACGGCCACGACGGTCAGGGAGGCGATGATGTTGCCGTAGTAGCCGCTCATGGTGTTGGCCGAGGCCAGCAGCTCGGGGAAGGTGAGGACCGCGCCGCCGAGGGCCGTGTCCTTCACGATGACCACGAGCTGGCTGACGATGGCCGGGAGCATGGCGGTGACCGACTGCGGCAGCAGCACGAGCCGCATCACCTGGCCCTTGCGCAGCCCGATCGCCATGGCCGCCTCGGACTGGCCCTTCGGCAGGGTGAGGATGCCCGCACGGACGATCTCCGCGAGCACCGACGCGTTGTACAGCACCAGACCCGTCACGACCGCGTAGAACGGCCGGTCGTCCGAACTGACGTCGGTGTACTGGGCGAAGAGCGCGAGCCCGAAGATCATCAGGACCAGCACGGGGATCGCGCGGAAGAACTCGACCACGACCGCGGCCGGGACGCGCACCCACACGTGGTCCGAGAGGCGGGCGATACCGAGGGCGGCACCCAGCGGGAGCGCGATCACCATCGCGAGCGCCGCCGCCTCCAGGGTGTTCCGCAGGCCGGGCCATATGTACGTCGAGTACGCCTCGGTGCCGCTGAAGAAGGGCTTCCACAGGGCCCAGGCCAGTTGCCCCTTGTCGTCGAGGGACGTGTACACCCACCACACGAGGGCGGCGAGTACGAGCAGGAAGGCCGCCGTGTACAGGACGTTGCGCCGCCTGGCGCGCGGCCCCGGCGTGTCGTAGAGGACCGAGCTCATCGCTTCACCGCCACCTTCTTGCCCACCCAGCCGAGGATCAGACCGGTCGGCAGGGTCAGGCAGCAGAACCCGAAGGCGATGACCGCCGAGATCACCAGCAACTGCGCCTCGTTCTCGATCATCTTCTTCATGAGGAGTGCCGCCTCCGCCACGCCGATCGCGGCGGCCACCGTCGTGTTCTTCGTCAGCGCGATCAGCACGTTGGTCAGCGGGCCGACGGCCGCGCGCAGGGCCTGCGGCAGCACGACCAGACCCAGCACCTGGGTGAAGCTCAGACCCATGGCGCGTGCGGCCTCCGCCTGGCCGACCGGCACCGTGTTGATGCCGGCCCGGATCGCCTCGCACACGAAGGCCGAGGTGTAGACGATCAGGCCGAGCACGGCCAGCCGGAAGCCCTGGACCTGGAAGTCGTCGGCACCGAGGGTGATCCCCAGGGTCTGGCTGAGACCGAGCGAGGAGAACAGGATGATCACCGTGAGCGGGATGTTCCGCACGATGTTCACGTAGGCGGTGCCGAAACCGCGCATCAGCGGCACCGGGCCCACCCGCATGGCGGCCAGCAGAGTGCCCCAGACCAGGGAGCCCACGGCCGACAGCAGCGTCAGCTGCACCGTCGTCCAGAAGGCGCCCAGCACGTCGTAATGTCCAAGAAAGTCGAACACGATCTCCCGCGCTTCCGCGTGTAAGGATGCCCCGCTGCGCCGCCGCCGTCAGGAGCGACGGCGCACCGGTGGGCGCTGCCTCAGCTCTTGACGTCGCCGATCTTCGGGGCGGGCTCGTACTTGTAGTTGGCCGGGGCGAAGTTCTTCTCGACGGCCGCCTTCCAGGAGCCGTCGGAGACCATGTCCTCGAGAGCCTTGTTGATCTTGGCCTTGAGGTCGCTGCCCTTCTTGACGCCGATGCCGTAGTTCTCGTTGGTCATCTTGAGACCGCCGAGCTTGAACTTGCCCTTGAACTGGGCCTGGGCGGCGTAACCGGCGAGGATCGAGTCGTCCGTGGTGAGGGCGTCGACGGCGCCGCTCTGCAGGCCCGACACGCACGCCGAGTAGGTCGGGTACGTCACCAGGTTCGTCTTGAGGGCCAGCTTGTCCTTGAGGTTCTGCGCCGAGGTCGAGCCGGAGACCGAGCACAGCTTCTTGCCGTTCAGGTCCTTCGCCGACTTGATCTTCGTCTCGTCCGCGCGCAGCAGCACGTCCTGGTGGGCCAGCAGGTACGGGCCGGCGAAGTCGACCTTCTGCTCGCGCTCGGGGGTGATCGAGTAGGTGGCGGCGATGAAGTCGACGTCACCGCGCTGCAGCATGGTCTCGCGGTCGGCGCTCTTCGACTCCTTCCACTCGATCTGGTCAGCGCTGTAACCGAGCTTCTTGGCGACATAGGTGGCCACGTCGACGTCGAAGCCGGCGTAGCCCTGGGGGGTCTTCTGGCCGAGGCCCGGCTGGTCGAACTTGATGCCGACGCTGATCTTGTGGCCACCACCGGAGGAACCGCTGTCGTTCTTCTTGCCGCCGCCGCAGGCGGTGACGGACACGGCGAGCGCGAGGGCGACGGCCGAGGCGGCGGTGACCTTGCGGAGCTTCATGCTGAACATCCTTCGAATGGTGAGGAACGAGGTCCGTTGGAAAAGGCGACCCAGGGCGGGCGACGGCCCGGCCCGCACCGTCAGTGGTGCAGGATCTTGGACAGGAAGTCCTTGGCCCGGTCGCTGCGCGGGTTGCTGAAGAACTGGTCGGGCGCCGCCTCTTCGACGATCCGGCCGTCCGCCATGAAGACCACCCGGTTCGCGGCGGATCGCGCGAAGCCCATCTCGTGGGTGACGACGATCATCGTCATGCCCTCACGGGCGAGCTGCTGCATGACCTCGAGGACCTCGTTGATCATCTCGGGGTCGAGGGCCGAGGTCGGCTCGTCGAAGAGCATGACCTTCGGGTCCATCGCCAGCGCCCGCGCGATGGCGACGCGCTGCTGCTGGCCGCCGGACAGCTGGGCCGGGTACTTGTCGGCCTGGGTGCCCACCCCGACCCGGTCGAGCAGGGTCCGCGCCTTCTCCTCGGCCTGCTTCTTGTCCGCCTTGCGGACCTTGACCTGACCCAGCATCACGTTCTGGAGCACGGTCTTGTGCGCGAAGAGGTTGAAGGACTGGAAGACCATCCCGACGTCCGCACGCAGCCGCGCCAGTTCCCGGCCCTCGTGCGGCAGGGGCTTCCCGTCGATCGTGATGGCACCCGAGTCGACGGTCTCCAGGCGGTTGATGGTCCGGCAGAGGGTCGACTTTCCGGACCCGGAGGGTCCGATGACCACCACGACCTCGCCACGGGCGATCGTCAGGTCGATGTCCTGGAGCACGTGCAACGCGCCGAAGTGCTTGTTGACGCTCTTCAGGACGACCAGTTCGTCGGACGCGGCCACGTCCTCCTTGGCCACCGATACTTCGGTCATCGCTTTCAGGCTCCGTCCTCCTCGGTTTCGGAGGACAGTAGTGAGGGCCTGTGACCTGCGTCATCACATCTGAGGGAGATCTGAGCATCACGATCCGGTAGCAGCCGGACACATCTCGTAGCAGCGGCCGCCGGGTGCGTATCGGCCGGATAACGGAAGCGCCGGGCAACCGGAACCCTCTTGACGCCGTCCTTGTCAATCGGCGTCACTGCCATGGTGCACGCGCGCGTGCACGTGACCTACAGGTCGGACGAGAACCCAGTCCGTACGACCGCTGAACCGGAGGGGGACCGGGAGTGAGACTGCTGCTCGTCGAGGACGACAACCATGTCGCTGCGGCGCTGTCCGCCGTTCTCGCGCGACACGGGTTCGACGTCACGCACGCGCGCAGCGGCGAGGAGGCCCTCCAGGCGCTCGTCCCCGAAGGCGAGGGCTTCGGCGTGGTCCTGCTCGACCTCGGCCTGCCCGACCAGGACGGCTACGAGGTCTGCGGCAAGATACGCAAACGCACCAGCACCCCGGTGATCATGGTCACCGCGCGCTCCGACGTCCGCTCCCGCATCCACGGGCTCAATTTGGGCGCCGACGACTACGTGGTCAAGCCGTACGACACCGGGGAGCTGCTCGCGCGCATCCACGCCGTCAGCCGGCGCACCGTCCACGAGGACCCCGCCGCGGACGGCGAGAGCGCCCTGCGCCTCGGCTCCGTACGCATCGAACTGCCCACCCGCCAGGTCAGCGTGGACGGTTCGGTCGTCCAACTGACCCGCAAGGAGTTCGACCTGCTCGCCCTGCTCGCGCAGCGTCCCGGTGTGGTCTTCCGCCGGGAGCAGATCATCAGCGAGGTCTGGCGCACCAGCTGGGAGGGCACCGGCCGCACCCTGGAGGTGCACGTCGCCTCCCTGCGCGCCAAACTGCGGATGCCCGCGCTCATCGAGACCGTACGCGGCGTCGGCTACCGCCTCGTCGCCCCGGCCGCCTAGCGGGGACGGGTGCGCACACGGCTCCTGCCGCTGCTCATCGTCCTGATGGCGGCCGTCCTCCTCGCGCTCGGCCTTCCGCTCGCGATCAGCATGGCCGCCGCCCAGCAGCAGACGGTCGTCGTCGACCGGATCGACGACACCGCGCGCTTCGCCGCGCTCGCCCAGTTCGTCACCGACGGACCCAGCGGTTCGCGCCGCACCAGCACGGACGAGCGCTGGGAGGCCCTGCGCAGCGAACTGGACAGCTACTACGGCGTCTACGGCATCCGCGCGGGCGTCTTCTACCGCAACGGCTCGGCCATGGCCAACGCGCCCGCTGACTGGTTCGTACCGAAGACCGGCGAGGTCAGGGAGGCGTTCGACGAGGCGCTGCTCAGCCGGCGCAGCCACGACCCCAGCCAGGTGTGGCCCTGGCAGCACAGCCGGCTGGTCGTCGCCTCGCCGGTGATCCGGGACGGGGACGTCGTCGCGGTCGTGGTCACGGACTCGCCCACCGCGCAGATGCGGTCACGGATCCTGCACGGCTGGCTGTTCGTCGCGGCCGGCGAGTGCGCGGCCATGCTGCTGGCCGTCGGCGCCGCGCTGCGGCTGACCGGCTGGGTGCTCAAGCCGGTACGCGTCCTGGACGCCACCACCCACGACATCGCCACCGGACGCCTCAAGTCCAGGGTCGCGGCCGCGGGCGGCCCGCCGGAACTCAGACGGCTGGCCCGGTCGTTCAACGAGATGGCGGACAACGTCGAGGACGTGCTGGAGCAGCAGCGCGCCTTCGTCGCGGACGCCTCGCACCAGTTGCGCAACCCGCTCTCGGCGCTGCTGCTGCGCATCGAACTGCTCGCCCTCGAACTCCCGGAGGGCAACGAGGAGATCGCCTCGGTCCGCACCGAGGGCAAGCGCCTCACCCAGGTCCTGGACGACCTGCTCGACCTGGCGCTGGCCGAGCACGCCGAGGCCGACCTCGGCCTGACGGACGTCGGCGCGCTGGCCGAGGAGCGGGTGGCCGCCTGGTCACCGGCGGCCGACGCCAAGGGCGTGCGGCTGACGGGCGACTGTCCGCCCGTCACGGCCTGGGCCGACCCGATCACCCTGTCCAGCGCCCTGGACGCGGTGATCGACAACGCCGTGAAGTTCACACCCGAGGGCGGCACGGTCGACGTCGCCGTCTCGTCCGACGGCGACGCCTCCACGGTCGTCGTCACCGACACCGGGCCCGGTCTGACCGACGAGGAACTCGCGCGCGTGGGCGACCGTTTCTGGCGCAGCGGCCGCCACCAGAACGTCAAGGGCTCGGGCCTCGGCCTGTCCATCACCCGCGCCCTGCTCGCGGCGGGCGGCGGTTCGATCGACTACGCGCATCACGAGCCGCGGGGGCTGCGGGTGACGGTCACGGTGCCCCGGCACACGGAGACCTGAGAAGGCTCCGGGAGCCCTGCGGGCAAGTCCGCGCAGGGCTGTCCGGACCGTCGGTCTCAGGGCTTCACGGACCGGTAGTAGCGGCGCGCGCCCTCCTGCAGGGGCAGCGGGTCGGTGAAGATGGCGGTGCGCAGGTCGACCAGCTGGGCGGAGTGGACGTGCGCCCCGATGCCGTCCCTGCTCTTGATCACCGTGCGGGTCATCCACTCGGTCAGCCGGGGATCCACGTCCGCACGGGTCATCAGCAGGTTGGACACGGCGAGCGTCGGCACCTCGGCGCCGTGCTGCACGGCCGGGTACGCCGACTCGGGCATGTTGGTGGCCCGGTAGTAGCGGGCCTCCTCCCCTTGTCGGTGCAGCTTGCCGACCAGGTCGCCGTCGATCGGCACGAACGTGAAGGCGGACTTCTTCGCGAGCGCGACCAGCCCCTTCGTTGGCAGGCCGCCTGACCAGAAGAAGGCGTCGATCTTGCCCTGCTCCAGCCGGTCGGGCCCGGTGTCGATGCCGTCCGCGACCGGTGTGACGTCCTTTCGCGGGTCGATCCCGGCGGCCCGCAGCACCCGGTCGGCGATGAGCCGCACCCCGGAGTCGGGTAGCCCGATCGCCACGCGCTTGTGCCGCAGGTCCGCGATATTGCTGATGTGCGAGTCGCTGCGCACGACGAGGTGCACGTAGTCGTCGTAGAGCCGGGCCACGCCGCGCAGCTGCCCCGCGCCGCTGCCGTGCGACAGCTCGTACGTCTCCACCGCGTCGGCCGCCGCGATGGTGAAGTCGGCCTTTCCGGTCGCCACCCGCTGGACGTTCTCCTGCGAACCGGCGCTGTTGAGCAGCTTCACCTTCAGCTGGGGCATGTCCTTGGACAGTTCGGTGCGCAGCCGCTCGGCGTACTCCTGGTAGACGCCCCGGGGCGTGCCGGTGCTGAAGACGATGGTGCCGCTCGGCGGCTTCTCGCCCAAGGGCACCAGCCACCACAGCAGCAGGCCGAGGGCCACGACGGCGACGGCCGCACTCTGCCGCGCCCGGCGCCTGCCGATACGGGTGAGGACCTGGGACATGCGGCGATCCTGCCAGGCGACGCACGGCGCTGGCCAGGGGCCCCGGGGCATTCCCCGCGGTCCGGGCCGGAGCGCGGGGCGGTGTCAGTGGTGGCCGTTAGAGTCGCCGTATGAGCACTTCGCCCGCCGACCTCGTCCGTGAGTTCCACCGCGCCTTCGGCCTCGACGTCCGCAGCACGCCGGCCGAGGTGTCGCCGGAACTCGCCGCCCACCGTGGGGAACTGCTCGCCGAGGAGGCCGCGGAGGTGGCCGAGGTCGCGGTCGAGGGCCCGCTGGACAGCCTCGCGCACGAACTGGCCGACGTGGTCTACGTGGCCTACGGCACGGCGCTGGTCCACGGCATCGACCTCGACCAGGTGATCGCGGAGATCCACCGCGCCAACATGAGCAAGCTCGGCCCGGACGGGCAGGTCGCCCGCCGGGCCGACGGCAAGGTCCTCAAGGGGGAGCACTACCGGGCGCCGGACGTGTCGGCCGTCCTGCGCCGCCAGGGATGGATACCGGCGGCGCAGGACAGGGCTTCCGGTCCGCGCGGTCAGGGGGCTCCCTGCGCCTAGAAGGCTCCCTGCGCCTGAGGGTTCGGCGCGACCAGGAGGCTCCCTGCGCCAGAAGGTTGGGCGCGATCAGGAGGCTCCATGAGCCTCAGGGTTGGGCGCGACCAGGAGTCGCTCCACGCTGAAGGTTCGGCGCGACTGGAAGGGGCCGCGTGACTCGGAGGCGCCCTGGGTCTGAGGGGCCCGCCCGCGATTGGACCCGGGCGACTGGGAGGCGCCCTCCGGCAGGGAGGCGCCCTCCGACTGGGACGGGCCGCGTGCCTGGACGGGTCGCGCGGCCAGAGGAGGCCGCGCGCTCAGAAGCCTCCGCGTGCCTGCGGGTTCCCCGCCTGGAAGGTGCCGTCCGCCAGTTTCCACTCGCGGTGCAGGGCGCCCAGCGGGATGCTCCGCTGGATGACCGGTGTGCCGAAGACGGACAGCTGGATGCGCAGGGTGCCGGCGAGGTCGACCCCGCCGTACACGCTCCAGGCGCCCGCCGCCTTCGTCCCGCCGCCCGCGGAGGTGACCGTCCCTGAGGCCTCGCCGCGCAGGTACGGGGCAAGGTCGGCGGTGACGCCGACGGTGCCGTAGAGGCCGACCGAGGCCTCGGCGCCGAGCGCCGTCTTCACGGTCCCGGCGGTGGAGACGGAGGTGTGGACGGGGGTGCTCGTCATGTCCGAGGAGCTGACCGGTGTCCAGCCCTTGGCCGGGGCGAAGGTGCCGCCCGCCTTGAAGTCGCCCCTGAGGCCCTGCTGGACGTCGACGGTGACGTGTCCGTCGCCGCTGATCTGGAGGTAGCAGGTCAGGTCGAGGCTGACGACGACGGGCACCGGGCCGACCTGCAGCACGGGGTCGGCGTGCAGCTGGGCGAACGGGATGCGCAGCGGGGTGCCGGTGGCCGCGGCCGCCCGCCCTCTGACCGCCCAGCCGGAGGTCCAGTCACCGGAGACACCGAGGTAGGCCGAGCCGGGCGCGGCGTTCGTACCGGTGCCGCCGTAGGCGAAGTCGACCTGCGGGGCGACCTGGACGAAGCCGCTGACCGACGCGTCGGCGGACGCCGGTGCGCCCGGGGCCGTCGGCACCTCGGCGCGAAGGTCGAGCCGGAGACTGCCGAGCGGCACCGTCGCACCCTTGGGGCCGACGTGCCCGGCGCCGGCCTTCGACCAGGACACCTTCACATCGGGCAGCAGCTTGTCGACGGCGAACGAGGACGGGTCGACCGGCACGGTGCCCTTCGCCGTGTCGTCGCCCAGCAGCGAGTTGAGCGTGGCCGGTTCGGTCTGCACCTCCGTGCCCCGGTCCGTCTGCCCGAGCACGTCGGTGACCTTGGCGAGCAGCCCGTGCGGCGCCCCGGGCGCGGGCGCGCTGGCGATGACGTCGCCCACGGCCGCACCGTGCGGCGCTGCGGAAGAGCCGGAGGGCGAGGGGGAAGGCGAGAGGGAGTGGGACGGCGTGGGAGAGGCGGTCGGACTCCCGCTGGGCGTGGGCCGGTCGGAGATGACGGCGCGCCGGGTGTGGCTGTCGTACGAGCTGACGGCGAGCGCCGTCCTGTGCGCCCGCCGTCCGCTGCCGGACGGACCCGCCGAGGCGGTGGCCGTGGCGGCCGGAGCGGCGGCGACGGCGAGCGACTCGCCCGGGCCGTCGGAGGGGCGGGCGGCGGCGTCGATCTGCTGTCCGTGGCCGTTGGGCGTCGGCTGCCCGGCGTGCGGCGCGGCCGAGGAGCAGGCCGCGGCGAGGAAGAGGGTGGTCACGGCGAAGGCGGGCAGCAGGGCACGCCGATGCCTCATGCGTCTGCGCAAGGTCGGTCCTGAGTGAGGTGGGGGGTGGCCGAGAGGCACCGGCGCTCGTGCTACTCACAAGTAGAACCAGCCGGTAACTCGATGATGAGCCATGAGCATGCCACGCCCCCATGTACGGAACCCTCACGATCCGGCCACATCCCAACGTGACCTGAGGCACCCCGAGTTCGGATCACCCGGCCGGCCCGGTGCCGCCCAGTCGGGTCAACAGGCCCGCGAGCAGAGCGACATCCTCCTTGTTCCAGGCGGGCGCGGCGAGCAGCTCCTCGGCGGTCTCCTCGGCCGTGGCCAGCATCTCCTTCAGCCGCTCCCGACCCGTCGCGGTCAGCGACGCATAGGCGACGCGCGCGTCCCGGGCGTCCGGCTCCCGGGTCACCAGGCCGATCCGCTCCAGGGGGGCCAGCCCCCGGGTGACCCCGGAGGCCGTCAGTCCCAGCGTCTCGGCGAGGTCGACCCGGCGCATCCGGCCGGCGGGCGCCTGTCCCAGCCGCAGCAGCAGGGTGAAGTCGGCGAGGCTCACCCCGTGCAGCCCGCTCAGCCGGGCGTCGAACCGTCGTACGAGCGCCGCCTGCGCCCGCACCAGCCGCAGCGCCGCGTCCAGGGCGTCACTCATGCTCCACACCCGCTGTTCGCTGTCATCATTGCGTTCTCCTTGACCACTCAAGTTTATGGGCCGGCTTCATGACCCCGTAGAGCGCGCCGCGCGGCGCTGCCGCTTGCTCAGGGGTGCCTGGGAGAGGTCCTCGGCGCTGGAACGGAGGTTCTTGAAGCCGTAACCGTGCTCGGTCAGCCACGCCGTGGCCGCCGCCTCGGCCCGCTCGGTCGCCTCCAGCACGTCCTCCTCTTCCTCCCCGGTGTCGGAGAAGCGGAAGACGAACGCCGGCCGGGCGGAGATGTCGTAGGTGAGGGTTCCCTCGGGGGTGAAGGCAGCGCGCAGCACGTCGTGTTCCGAGGCGTCGGCCAGCAGCGCCGCACGCTGCGCGTCGGTGAGGCCGTCGAAGACGCCGCGGACGGTGACACGGAAGGTTCGGGTACTCATCCGGCGACTTTAGGCACATCGGGCCGCGGTCCTCCACCGGCTTTCCGCGTGCCCCCAGTCGAAGAAACCGCCGACGCACAGCGGCCCGCCGGACTCCGGCCGTCTCTCGGCGGCCGCCCGCGGCCCCCGGAGAAACCGGCCGGAAGTCGTCCGCGGCGCATCACCGGGTCCTAGGCTCGGATCCGCTCGGTGAACTCGACGAAAGGTCTGACATCCGTGGCGGACAAGCGAGTTGTGGTCGTGACCGGTGGCGGAACGGGCATCGGGGAGGCCACGGCGCGGCTGCTGCGCGAGGCGGGCCACCATGTCGTCGTCTCCGGCCGGCGGGCCGAGCCCCTGCGGCGTCTGGAGCGGGAGACCGGGGCGCTGGCGCACCCCTCCGACGTGGGGGACCCCACCGCCGCCGAGGGCCTCGTCCGCACCGCCCTGGCCGCCTACGGACGGCTCGACGGCCTGGTGCTGAACGCCGGCATCGGACGGGGCGGAGCCGTCGGAGACCTGTCCCTGCAGGACTGGGACGAGGTGATGCGCACCAACGTCACCGGTCCGCTGCTGCTCCTTCGCGCGGCGATCCCCCATCTGCTGGAGAGCGGCGGCGCGGTGGTCGCGGTGGCCTCGGTGTCGGCGCTGCGCAACGGCACGAGCAACGCCCCCTACGCCACCTCGAAGGCGGCCCTGCTCCAGCTGTGCCGGTCCGTCGCCGTGGACTACGGGCGTCAGGGCGTACGGGCCAATGTCGTGTGCCCCTCCTGGGTGCGGAGCGAGATGGCCGACCGGCGCATGGCGCGCTTCGCCGAGGAGGCGGATCTGCCGGGCGACGGTGCCGAGGCCGGCTACGCGGAGGCGACGCGGCTGCTGCCCATGGGACGGCCGGGCGAGCCCCGCGAGATCGCGGAGGCGGTCGACTGGCTGCTGTCCCCGGCCGCCTCGTACGTCAACGGCGCCGTGCTCACGGTGGACGGGGGCGCGACCGCCCTCGACCCCGGGACGCTCGCCTTCGACTACCGGATCACGCCCCGCGACGGCGGCGACCACTGAACCACCGCCCAGGCGGGCCACTGAGCCCCTGCGCGAGCCGGCCACGTGGTGTGGTCCCGCGGCCCACGGCGGCACGGAGAGGGGCGCTCACGCGAGCACCTACCCTTGAGGCATGACCAGCAGCAGCGACCGGAGCCCGGCAGTGGACGTTCAAGCACCCAAGAGCTACGAGATCCGCACCTACGGGTGCCAGATGAACGTCCACGACTCCGAGCGATTGGCCGGTCTGCTCGAAGACGCCGGTTACGTGCGCGCGCCCGAGGACGCCGACGGGGACGCCGACGTCGTCGTCTTCAACACCTGCGCCGTCCGCGAGAACGCCGACAACCGGCTGTACGGCAACCTGGGCCGGCTCGCGCCGCGGAAGGCCTCGCGGCCGGGCATGCAGATCGCGGTCGGCGGCTGCCTCGCGCAGAAGGACCGCGACACCATCGTGAAGAAGGCGCCCTGGGTGGACGTCGTCTTCGGCACGCACAACATCGGCAAGCTGCCGGTCCTGCTGGAGCGCGCCCGCGTCCAGGAGGAGGCGCAGGTCGAGATCGCCGAGTCGCTGGAGGCGTTCCCCTCCACGCTGCCGACCCGGCGCGAGAGCGCCTACGCCGCCTGGGTGTCGATCTCCGTCGGCTGCAACAACACCTGCACCTTCTGCATCGTCCCCGCGCTGCGCGGCAAGGAGAAGGACCGTCGGCCCGGCGACATCCTCGCCGAGGTGGAGGCGCTGGTCGCCGAGGGCGTCTCGGAGATCACGCTGCTCGGGCAGAACGTCAACGCCTACGGCTCCGACATCGGCGACCGCGAGGCCTTCAGCAAGCTGCTGCGCGCCTGCGGACAGATCGAGGGCCTGGAGCGCGTCCGCTTCACCTCGCCGCACCCGCGGGACTTCACCGACGACGTGATCGCCGCCATGGCCGAGACGCCGAACGTGATGCCGCAGCTGCACATGCCGATGCAGTCCGGCTCCGACACGGTCCTGAAGGCCATGCGCCGTTCGTACCGCCAGGAGCGCTTCCTCGGGATCATCGACAAGGTCCGGGCAGCCATCCCGCACGCGGCGATCACCACCGACATCATCGTGGGCTTCCCCGGCGAGACGGAGGAGGACTTCGAGCAGACCCTCCACGCCGTCCGCGAGGCCCGCTTCTCGCAGGCCTTCACCTTCCAGTACTCCAAGCGCCCCGGCACCCCGGCCGCGACCATGGATGACCAGATCCCCAAGGAGGTCGTCCAGGCGCGGTACGAGCGCCTCGTCGCCCTCCAGGAGGAGATCTCCTGGGACGAGAACAAGAAGCAGGTCGGCCGCACCCTCGAACTGATGGTCGCCGAGGGGGAGGGCCGCAAGGACGGGGCCACGCACCGGCTCTCCGGCCGCGCCCCCGACAACCGGCTGGTCCACTTCACCAAGCCGGAGCAGGAGGTCCGGCCCGGTGACGTGGTGACGGTCGAGGTGACGTACGCAGCCCCGCACCACCTCCTCGCCGAGGGTCCCGTCCTCGCCGTGCGCCGCACGCGCGCGGGGGACGCCTGGGAGAAGCGCAACGCCGCCGAGGCCGCCAAGCCGGCCGGCGTCATGCTGGGCCTGCCGAAGATCGGCGTACCGGCCCCGCTGCCGGTCGCCGCGAGCGGGTGCGGCTGCGACTGACGGACACGGGCCGGGTAGGCAGGGCGACGGGGGCGGCCGGAGTGCACGGACCACCCCCCTCGGGGCCGGGCGGTGTCAGCGTGACCGGAAGCCGGGCCTGAGGCCGGCTCCCCTGCCGATCGACCCGGTACCGGGTTACGCTGCCGATCATGCTTGTCGCCGCTGCCGTCTGCCCCTGCCCGCCGCTGCTCGTGCCCGAGGTCGCCGAGGGTGCCGCATCCGAGATGGACGCCGCGCGCGAGGCGTGCGCGGACGCGCTCGGTGTGCTCGCCGCCGCCCGCCCCGACCTGCTGGTGGTCGTCGGGCCGGCCGAGCGGAGCGGACGCGGGGTGTTCGCGCAGGGCAGCCCGGGGACCTTTCGCGGGTTCGGGGTCGACATGACCGTACGCCTGGGGGCCGCCCCGGACGCCGTTCCCGAGCGGGAGCTGCCGCCGTCGCTGGCGGTCGGCGCCTGGCTGCTGGAGCGGACCGGCTGGGCGGACGCCCCGATCGAGGGACTCGGTGTCGGCGAAGCACTCGCGCCCGAGCGGTGTGCCGAGGCCGGACGGGAGATCGGTGCCCGGGCCGCGCGCGTGGCGATGCTGGTGATGGGCGACGCCAGCGCGTGCCGCACGGTCAAGGCGCCGGGATACCTGGACGAGCGTGCGGCACCCTTCGACGCGACGGTCGCACGGGCGCTGGGCGCGGCGGACACCGCGGCCGTCCAGGCGCTCGACGCCGGCCTGGCCCACGACCTGAAGGCCTCCGGACGCGCCCCCTGGCAGATCCTGGCCGGGGCCGCGGAGAACGCGGGCCTCGGCGGCGCCCTGCTGTACGAGGACGCGCCCTACGGGGTGGGCTACCTGGTCGCCACCTGGTCCTGAGGGACGTCCCTACGGTCGCGACCCGGTCCTGAGGGCTCCTACGGCCGACGGCCAGGGCGGAACACCCGGTTTCCCTCCGCGCCCGTCGACGACCGGTGCACGCCTCACGGTGCCCCCGCGGCGCCTTCCACAGCGTCCGATCCCCGCCCCGCGGCACGCGCCACGGCGCGCCGTACCCTGCCCGCGCAAACGGCGGACGGCCGGGAGCGTTGCGCTCCGCGACCGTCCGCTGATCCGTTCCCCGTTCGGCTTGTCCCGGCAGGGCCGGGTTCTTGAGCCCCAGGAGCCCCAGGAGTCCCATGAGGCCCGGGTGGCTCAGGACGCCGGCGGCGGTTCCTCCGGGCCGGTGGAGGTCGTCGGGTCGGTGGCCGTCGGGCCCTCCTTGTGCGCCAGACGGTCCATCGCCTCCCTGGCCTTGCCCGTGCCCGCGTGGAGCTTGTCGCTGTACTTTCCCTTGGTCCGGTCGTCGACGGCCTTCGCGGCCTTGTCGATGCCGTCCGTGACCTTGTCCCCGTGCTGTCGCGCGAGGTCCGACACCTTGTCCTTGGCCGGGGCGAGCTTGGCCTTCATGTTGTCCAACAGACCCATGGTCCACCTTCCCTCGCGGGATGTTACTTACGGGCGCTCTCGCCGGCCTCGCTGTCGGCGGCCTCCTCGGCGGACTGCTGCCTCGGGATCCCCGTGCTCTCGGACGCCTCGTCCGTACCGGCGTCCGACCGCGCCGTCACGTCCTCGCGTCCGTCCTCCGCCGAGCGCCTGGTCTCCGCCGAACCGGCCACCTCAGTCTCCGCCGACTCCGCCTTCTCCGCCATGGCCCCTTCCGGCTCCGCGCCGGCCTGCGGCTCGGCGGCCGACGCCTCCTGAGCCGCCTTCGACCTGCCGAGGAGTCGTGCAAACACGCCCATATCCACTCCATACGGTACTCGTGCGGGCGAATTCCCGCGTCACCCGGTGCGTACGGTTGCGCCGCCCGGGTCACCGCCTCCGGGCAGACCGCAGACGGCACCTCCTCGGGGAACGACCCGGGGACCGCCCCGTCACGTAACTCGTTCGAGAGCCCGCCGGGAGGTTTGCGAGACTGGTGCGGTGAGCAGTGCATCCCTCGCCCCCCGCGTCATCGCCGTCGTCGGACCCACCGCGGCCGGAAAGTCCGATCTCGGTGTCTTCCTCGCCCAGCAGCTCGGCGGCGAGGTCGTCAACGCCGACTCCATGCAGCTGTACCGGGGGATGGACATCGGTACCGCCAAGCTGACGCCCGAGGAACGCGGCGGCATCGCGCACCACCTGCTCGACATCTGGGACGTGACGGTCACCGCCTCGGTCGCCGAGTACCAGAAGCTGGCCCGCGGCCGGATCGACGCACTGCTCGCCGAGGGCCGCTGGCCCGTCCTGGTCGGCGGTTCCGGGCTGTACGTCCGCGGCGCCGTCGACAACCTGGAGTTTCCCGGCACCGATCCCGAGGTCCGGGCCCGCCTGGAGGAGGAGCTGGTGCTGCGTGGCTCGGGCGCGCTGCACGCCCGACTGGCCGCCGCCGACCCCGAGGCCGGCCGCGCGATCCTGCCCAGCAACGGCCGCCGGATCGTCCGGGCCCTGGAGGTGATCGAGATCACCGGCCAGCCCTTCACGGCCAACCTGCCCGGCCACGACTCGGTCTACGACACCGTCCAGATCGGGGTCGACGTGGCTCGTCCAGAACTGGACGACAGGATCACTCGGCGTGTCGACCGCATGTGGGAGGACGGCCTCGTCGACGAGGTCCGCGCACTGGAGGCGCAGGGCTTGCGTGAGGGGCGCACGTCGTCGCGTGCGCTCGGTTACCAGCAGGTGCTCGCGGCTCTCGCGGGGGCGTGCACGGAGGCGGAAGCGCGGGCCGAGACGGTGCGCGCCACCAAGCGCTTCGCGCGCCGTCAGGACTCCTGGTTCCGGCGCGATCCCCGAGTGCACTGGCTGAGCGGGGCCGTCGCCGACCGGGGGGAACTTCCCGGACGGGCCCTGGCGTTGGTCGAACGACCGGTTACAGCCTGATCACGTGATGGCATCGGGATGCGCCGCCGGTCATCGCGGCCTTCGGTGCCGTGCCATCATCGAGCTTCGATCGACCAGTGGAGTCCTAGTTGGGAGGGCGCGTGGCGATGGAGGCCGGCCCTCGCGACACCGCACGAAGTGCCGAGCACGTCACTACCGAGGGTGACGGGCCGGGCCGCGGCGAGGACCGTGCGGGCGACGGCCGTCTGGCCGAGGCCCGGCTCGCGGAAGCCCTGCCGGACGACGGCCTGGCGACCGGGGACCACCTGACCGACGACCGCCTGATCGAAGATCACCTCGCCGACGACCGGCTGATCGACGAGCGGCTGATCGAGGACCGCCTCACCGACGACGGGCCCGACGAGACCGTGGGCGGCGTGACCGCCGACGGTCCGGCGCCCGAGGAGATGTACACCAGCGGACCGGAGGTCGAGGTCGAGCTGCGCCCGCAGCGCCGGCTGC
Organism: Streptomyces sp. NPDC037126; assembly: GCF_055605965.1. Lineage (NCBI taxonomy): Bacteria > Bacillati > Actinomycetota > Actinomycetes > Kitasatosporales > Streptomycetaceae > Streptomyces > Streptomyces sp. NPDC037126. Next base: position 16,277 of record NZ_JBVJTD010000031.1, on the reverse strand, counting down.
GCATCTGGCAGCTCGCCCCCATCGTGGGACTCTCCGCCGTCGGCTCCCTGATGTTCGCCTTCCCGCTCGCCTTCGACTTCGGCGACAGCGGCGCCGTCATCGCCATGCTCGGCCTGCTGATCTGCTCCTGCGCCGCGGGCTGGGGCATGATGGCCGCCCGACGCGTCGGCTACACCTGGCCGGGCCTCCCCCCGCGCGGTTCCGGCCGCCGCGCCGACTGGCGGGTCGTGCTCGGCTACGCGCTGCTCGTGGCCGTGGTGGTCGTGCTCGCCGTGTGGCGCGTGGCGCGCCTGCGCTAGCCGGGGATCTCACGGTGGCGCCTCGCGTCGGCCGGGGCCACGTGCGGCGCCTCCGCACCAGATGAGGCTGTGGGCACGCGCCGCTCGTCAGCCGACCCGTGGGCGGTGCGCCCGCGCCGCCCGGCGCTGTGCGGGCGGGCCTGCGCCGACTGGTGGCCGCGGGCCGCACCCGGCTGCGCATCGGCTGTCGTACCGAACCCGTACGATCGAGGAATGAGCACGCGGATCGCCTTCCTCAAGGGTCACGGCACCGAGAACGACTTCGTGATCGTCCCGGACCCCGACAACGCCCTCGACCTGTCCCCGGCCGCCGTCGCCGCCCTGTGCGACCGCCGGGCCGGGATCGGCGGCGACGGCGTGCTCCACGTCGTACGGTCCGCCGCGCACCCCGAGGCCGAGAAGATGGCCGCGGAAGCCGAGTGGTTCATGGACTACCGCAACGGCGACGGCTCGATCGCGGAGATGTGCGGCAACGGCGTGCGCGTGTTCGCCCGCTACCTCCAGCACGCCGGTCATGTGGCCGAGGGCGACCTCGCGATCGCCACGCGCGGGGGCGTGAAGACCGTCCACATCGCCAAGGACGGGGACGTCACCGTCGGCATGGGCAACGCCCGCCTCCCCGAGGGGGACGTCACGGTGACCGTCGGCGAGCGCAGCTGGCCCGCGCGGAACGTGAACATGGGCAACCCGCACGCGGTGGCCTTCGTGGCCGACCTCGCGCACGCCGGCAAGCTGTTCGACGCGCCGCCGGTGAGCCCCGAGGGCGCCTATCCGGAGGGGGTCAACGTCGAGTTCGTCGTGGACCGCGGCCCCCGGCACGTCGCCATGCGGGTGCACGAGCGCGGCTCCGGTGAGACCCGCTCGTGCGGCACGGGCGCGTGTGCCGTCGCCGTGGCCGCCGCTCGCCGCGACGGCGCCGACCCCGCCGTCACCGGCACCCCGGCCACGTACACCGTGGACGTGCCGGGCGGACGCCTCGTCATCACGGAGCGGCCCGACGGCCGGATCGAGATGACCGGTCCCGCCGTCATCGTCGCCGAGGGCGAGATCGACGGTGAGTGGCTGGAAAACGCCGTGCACTGACCTGCCGAAAGCACGGCAACGGGCGGCCCGGGCAACCGGATCAGCGGTTGCGCGGGTTCGAGCGGATCGAAATCACGACCGATCCCCAGCACACTTGGCGCAAACCTTAAACCTCTTCCTCGTCGCTCGAATGGGTGATCCGTTTCACGCTCGGCGAGAGCGGGTCGGTAGCACGTGGTCGGCTCGATAGCATCAAGCACCGGCACGGACGGGGGAACGTAGCCATCCCTGAGCCGCGCATGCCCTGAGGCTCCGTCCGCCGGTCCACGAGCCGGAGGTGCCCATGAGTGCGGAGGCCACGAACCCTGCGACCCCGGGCCCGGTAGTGCCCACGGCGCCGACCGCGTCCGTGGCGCCCACGACCGCCCGCCGGAAGTCCCGGCCCAGGATCGACCTGCGCCGGCTCGGCCGGGCCGCGCTGCTCGGTCCGGCCGCCCGGGACAGGCTGCCCGATGCCATCAGCCATGTCGTGGAGGCGCACCGCGCCCACCACCCCGACGCGAACCTCGAACCCCTGCGCCGCGCCTATGTGCTCGCCGAGTCCTCGCACCGCGGCCAGATGCGCAAGAGCGGCGAGCCGTACATCACCCATCCCCTCGCGGTGACCTTGATCCTCGCCGAACTCGGCGCGGAGACCACCACGTTGACGGCGTCCCTGCTCCACGACACCGTGGAGGACACCGATGTGACGCTGGACCAGGTGCGGGAACAGTTCGGCGAGGAGGTTCGTTATCTCGTCGACGGCGTCACGAAACTCGAGAAGGTCGACTACGGGGCCGCCGCCGAACCCGAGACCTTCCGCAAGATGCTCGTCGCCACCGGCAGCGACGTGCGCGTGATGTCGATCAAACTCGCCGACCGGCTGCACAACATGCGCACCCTCGGCGTGATGCGCCCCGAGAAGCAGGCGCGGATCGCCAAGGTCACCCGCGACGTCCTCATCCCGCTCGCCGAACGCCTCGGTGTGCAGGCCCTGAAGACCGAGTTGGAGGACCTGGTCTTCGCCATCCTCCACCCCGAGGAGTACGAACACACCAGAGAACTCATCGCCCGGAACGCCGTCCGCCAGGGCGACCCCCTCGCCGAGGTCTCCGACGAGGTGCGCGGCGTGCTGCGCGAGGCCGACATCCCGGCCGAAGTACTCATCCGCCCCCGGCACTTCGTCTCCGTCCACCGCGTGGCCCGCAAACGCGGGCAGCTGCGCGGCACCGACTTCGGCCGCCTCCTGGTGCTGGTGAACGAGGACGCCGACTGCTACGGCGTCCTCGGCGAACTGCACACCTGCATGACGCCGGTCGTCTCGGAGTTCAAGGACTTCATCGCCGTACCCAAGTTCAACCTGTACCAGTCGCTGCACACCGCCGTCGCCCGCCCGGACGGTCAGATGGTCGAAGTCCTCATCCGCACCCACCAGATGCACAAGGTCGCGGAGGCCGGCGTCATCGCGCTGGGCAACCCGTACGCCCCCGGCGCCGACGACCCCGCCGACGGCGAGCGCGCCGACCCCACCCGCCCCGGCTGGCTCTCCCGCCTGCTGGAGTGGCAGCAGGCCGCCCCCGACCCCGACACCTTCTGGTCCACCCTGCGCGAGGACCTCGCCCAGGACCGCGAGATCACCGTCTTCCGCCCTGACGGCGGCACCCTGGGCCTGCCCGAGGGCGCCAGCTGCGTGGACGCCGCCTACGCGCAGTACGGCGAGGACGCGCACGCCTGCCTCGGCGCCCGCGTCAACGGCCGGCTGGCCACCCTCAGCACCGTCCTGAAGGACGGCGACACCGTCCAGCTCCTCATGGGCCAGGACCCCGCCTCCGAGCCGTCCCGCGAGTGGCTGGAGCACGCCCACACCCCGGCCGCCCGCATCGCCATCCAGAGATGGCTGGCCACGCATCCCGGTGGCGGGGCGGAGCCCGAGGAAGAGGACGGCACCCGCTCGGAAGCCGCTGCCGCGCGCCCCGTGGACAGCGCCCCCGCGACCCGCCCCCGGGGCGCCGACGTGCTCGTGGACCGGCCCGGAGCCGCCGTACGCCTCGCCGGCTGCTGTACGCCCGTCCCGCCGGACGAGATCACCGGCTTCGCGGTACGCGGGGGAATGGTGACCGTGCACCGCGTGGAGTGCGCCGCGGTGGTGCACATGATCAGCAAGGGGCGTGCGGAGATCGACGTGCGCTGGGGGGACACCACCGAGTGCCGTGTGACGCTGGTCGCTGAATCGTTCGGCCGTGCCCATCTGCTCGCCGACCTCACCGAGGCCATCGCCCTGGAAGGCGCCGAGATCGTCTCCGCCACCGTCGAGCCGCCCACCCAGCAGCGGGTGCGCCACACCTACACCCTCCAGCTCCCCGACGCCGCCCACCTCCCGGCCCTCATGCGCGCCATGCGGGACGTGCCGGGCGTGTACGACGTGAGCCGGGCCCAGCACCAGTCGCCCGCCTCCTGAAGACGGCGCCGTCGGCCCAACCCGTTCGAGTGGGCCGGGCGCGCGTCGCCGCAGAGGGGCGGGTGGGTGCTGGTAGCGGTGGTTCATGCTGCACACCCCCCGCCTCCGGCTCACTCCCAGGACCGCCCGGCACCGCGCGGCGGCCCTGCTCGCCTCCGCCGCCTCCGTCTGCCTCCTCGCCGCCTCGGCCCCGCCCGTGCCGCTGGGCGTCGGCGACCGGCTGTACCCGTACCTGGGCAACCCCGGCTACGACGTGGCGTCGTACGACGTGGCCCTCACCTACCCGGGCACGAACGACAAACCGCTCCAGGCCGTCACCACCATCGACGCGTGGACCACCGCCGACCTGGACCGCATCAACCTCGACTTCGCGCACGGCACCGTCCGGTCCGTCGAGGTCGACGGGCGCCCCGCGGACTTCGCCGGCGCGGGGGAGGACCTCGTCGTCACCCCGGACCGTCCCCTGCACCGTGGCGGCTGGACCCGGATCGTCGTGCGGCACACCAGTGACCCGGTCCCCGCCAAGGACCAGGACGGCGGCTGGGTGCGCACCTCGGACGGTCTCGTCATGGCGAACCAGGCCGACGCCGCCCACCTGGTCTTCCCGTGCAACGACCACCCGTCCGACAAGGCGATGTTCACCTTCCGGGTCACCGCCCCGAACGGCTACACCGTCGTGGCCAACGGCCTGCCCGCCGGAACCGAACGGGTCGGCGGCACCACCACCTGGACCTACCGCACCCAGCACCCCATGGCCACCGAACTCGCCCAGGTGTCCATCGGCCGCTCGGCCGTGCTGCGCCGCCAGGGCCCGGACGGGCTGCCGGTCCGCGACGTCGTGCCGAGCGCCGACCGCAAGGCCCTGGAACCCTGGCTCGCCAAGACGCCCGACCAGATCGCCTGGATGGAGAGCAAGGTCGGCCGGTTCCCGTTCGAGACCTATGGCGTGCTCATGGCGCAGGCCTCCACCGGGTTCGAACTGGAGACGCAGACCCTCTCGCTCTTCGAGAAGAACCTGTTCACCGAGCCCGCCTACCCCAAGTGGTACATCGAGTCGATCATGGTCCACGAGCTGTCCCACCAGTGGTTCGGGGACAGCGTCAGCCCCCGTACCTGGTCCGACGTCTGGCTGAACGAGGGGCACGCGACCTGGTACGAGGAGCTGTACGCCGACGAGAAGGCGCACCGGCCCATGGAGGACCGGATGAAGGCCGCCTACGGCGCCTCGGACCGCTGGCGCGCGGCAGGCGGCCCGCCCGCCCGGCCCAAGCCGCCCGTCCCCGGCCAGAAGATCAGCATCTTCCGCCCCAACATCTACGACGGCGCCGCGCTGGCGCTCTACGCCCTGCGGCAGGAAATCGGCCGCACGGCGTTCGAGCGCCTGGAGCGCCTCTGGGTCCGCTCGCACCGGGACTCCACCGCCACCACCAGCGACTTCGTCCGCCTGGCCTCGGCCGTCTCCGGCCGCGACCTCAGCGGCTTCCTCCAGGGCTGGCTGTACGGCGAGAAGACCCCGCCGATGCCCGGCCACCCGGACTGGAAGCCGACGGCAGCGGGCAAGGCGGCGCTGCCCGACCGGCCCCGGGGCCGGAAATGACGCGGGCGGCGGGGGCGCGGACCCCGCGATAACACGGTGACGGGACGTGCCGCCCCGTGCGACCATCTTCGGGTCGGCGCGACACGGGGAACGGGAATCTCCCGGGGTACCCGTACGTTGACCATTTCGAGCGGTCCTGTGACCGCCGTACCGACGCCGAGACGGCACTCTCATCGACGTAAGGATCCAATGACCTCCTCTTCTTCCCCTTCCCAGGACGCCAAGCGCCTCGCGCACGCCTACCCCGAGGGTCTTCGGGCCGATGCCCTGATGGAAGAGGACGTCGCCTGGAGCCACGAGATCGACGGTGAGCGGGACGGCGAGCAGTTCGACCGCTCCGAGCGCGCGGCCCTGCGCCGCGTGGTGGGCCTGTCCACTGAGCTGGAGGACGTCACCGAGGTCGAGTACCGGCAGCTCCGCCTGGAGCGGGTCGTACTCGTCGGGGTGTGGACCTCCGGGACCGTGCAGGACGCCGACAACTCCCTCGCGGAGCTGGCCGCCCTCGCGGAGACGGCGGGCGCGCTCGTGCTCGACGGCGTCATCCAGCGGCGTGACAAGCCTGACGCGGCCACCTACATCGGCTCCGGCAAGGCCGAGGAACTGCGCGACATCGTCATCGAGACCGGTGCGGACACCGTCATCTGCGACGGTGAGCTCAGCCCCGGCCAGCTGATCCACCTGGAGGACGTCGTCAAGGTCAAGGTCATCGACCGTACGGCCCTGATCCTCGACATCTTCGCCCAGCACGCCAAGTCCCGAGAGGGCAAGGCGCAGGTCGCGCTCGCGCAGATGCAGTACATGCTGCCGAGGCTGCGAGGCTGGGGTCAGTCGCTGTCCCGCCAGATGGGCGGCGGCAAGGGCGGCGGCCTCGCCACCCGTGGCCCCGGTGAGACCAAGATCGAGACGGACCGGCGTCGGATTCGCGAGAAGATGGCGAAGATGCGCCGGGAGATCGCGGAGATGAAGACCGGCCGCGAGATCAAGCGCCAGGAGCGCCGGCGCAACAAGGTGCCGTCCGTCGCCATCGCGGGCTACACCAACGCCGGAAAGTCCTCCCTGCTCAACCGCCTCACGGGCGCGGGCGTCCTGGTCGAGAACGCCCTGTTCGCGACCCTGGACCCGACCGTCCGCCGGGCGGAGACCCCGAGCGGCCGCCTGTACACCCTGGCGGACACCGTCGGCTTCGTCCGGCACCTGCCCCACCACCTGGTCGAGGCGTTCCGTTCCACCATGGAGGAGGTCGGCGACTCCGACCTGATCCTGCACGTGGTGGACGGCTCGCACCCCAACCCGGAGGAGCAGCTGCTGGCCGTGCGCGAGGTGATCCGGGACGTCGGCGCCACCGACGTGCCCGAGATCGTCGTGATCAACAAGGCGGACGCGGCCGACCCGCTGGTCCTCCAGCGACTGCTCCGGATCGAGAAGCGCTCCCTCGCGGTCTCGGCCCGCACCGGCCGGGGCATCGCCGAGCTGCTCGCCCTGATCGACAACGAGCTGCCCCGCCCCTCGGTCGAGATCGAGGCGCTCGTCCCGTACACGCACGGCAAGCTCGTCGCCCGCGCCCACACCGAGGGCGAGGTGCTCTCCGAGGAGCACACCGCGGAGGGCACCCTGCTCAAGGTCCGGGTGCACGAGGAGCTGGCAGCGGACCTGGCACCCTACGTGCCGGTCTCCGCGGCCTGACACGGAGCACTGCGAAGGCCCGCCACCCCCTCGGGGCGGCGGGCCTTCGCCATGCCGGCGCGCGCGGTGCTATTGCGCGGCGAACTTCCTGCTGACCGACTTGTACACGCCCTTGGCGACATCACCCAGCCGGGGGCCCGCCAGCCAGCCCGAGGTCACCGGGCCGATGGACGTGTTGGACACCAGCGCCGGCTTGCCGTCCGGACCCGTCTCCACCCAGCCGCCGCCGGAGGAGCCGGCGGTCATCGTGCAGCCGATCCGGTACATCGTCGGGTCCGACCGGTTGAGGGACAGCCGGCCCGGCTTGTCCTTGCACTGGTACAGCAGCTGGCCGTCGAACGGCGCCGCCTCCGGGTACCCGGACGCGGTGATGCTGCTGACCTTCGGCACCGCCGGGGCGTCGAAGTTCACCGCCAGCGCCCCGCCGACCGTCTCCTCCAGCGACTTGCCGCCGTTGCCCTGCTCCGGCGTCACATGGATCACCGCGTAGTCGTACGAGGCACCGTTGCCGCCGGTCTCACCGCCCTGGTTGATCCACTGCTGCGAGGTCTGCGCGGCATCGGCCCACCAGACGCCGTACGGGGCGATCTCGGACCGGCTGGCGTTCTGCAGCTGGGCCGTCGGCTTGGCGGCGTTGTTGTACGACGGCACGAAGGCCATGTTGCGGTACCAGCCGCCGCTCTTGCCGGCGTGCACACAGTGGCCCGCCGTCCACACCAGGTCGGACTTGCCGGGGTGCGCGGGGTCCTCCACGACCGTGCCCGAGCACACCATGTGGCCCTCGGGCGAGTCGAAGAACAGCTTGCCGAACGGGGCCGCGTTGGTGTGGTACGGCGCCGACACCGCCTGCGCCGTCACCGGCTGCGGGGTCGGGTCCGTCACGCCCTGGTCACCGGAGATGTCGTTGGCGTCGACGCCCTTGTTCGGGTCGTTGGCGTGACGCATCCGGTCCGGGTCCCACAGTCCCTTGATGATCGGGTTGATGAAGTCGTTGGCCTCGCGCAGCCAGTCCTTCCGGTTCCAGTTCTTCCAGGCGCCGTTCTTCCACTTGTCGATGTCGATCCCGTGCTCCTTGAGCCTCTTCCTGAGGTCGTCCGGGATCCTGATCTTTCCGTCGCCGGTGCCGACCGCGGTCGCGGAGGCGGACGGCTTGCTGTCGGCGTTGTCGTCGCCGTTGCAGGCGGTGGCGGTCAGCGCCAGCGACGAGACGAGGGCGACCGCCGCCAGCGAGGACGAGGCGCGGCGGGTGCCACTCCCTCGCCGAACCGTGAACGACGGCCGTATGGATCGCATGTTCTTGACTCCCCCTGTGGTGAAGGAACTCGGCGCTTCGGCCGTGGCACCGGCGCCTGAACCACGGGGAGTTCATGCCGGACCCACGACCTTCTCGGAACGGCATCACACACTATGCGCTCGCTGTGGGGGACTTCCGATGGAACGGCAACGGTTTCGCTACGAGCTGTCCGACCAGCCACATCGCCCCGAGACGTCGCCGTCGGCCGCCTGCCCCCTCAGGTCGGCACGGCAACCACCCATTGCGGCAACTATCTCGGGAAAAACCGTAACCCGCAGCACCGTCCGCGGTTGTAGCGGGTGAGGGGACCTGCCGCCTGAATCCGGTCCCCGCGGACCAACGCGTATCTGCACAGCGGGGAGGACAACGGGCCGTGTCCGTTACGGAGTCGATGGCTGATGGCGCACGCGGGGAAGCGCGTGCCGTGCACGAGGGGATCCTGCGGCGCCAGTCGGCGCGCGAATCCTCGGCGCGCACCTATGCACGGGCCCTTCCCATCGTCCCCGTCCGGGCTCGTGGGCTGACCATCGAGGGCGCCGACGGCCGCCGCTATCTGGACTGCCTCTCCGGCGCAGGGACCCTCGCCCTCGGCCACAACCACCCGGTAGTGCTGGAAGCCGTCCGCAGAGTCCTCGACTCCGGCGCCCCCCTCTCCGTCCTGGACCTCGCCACCCCCGTCAAGGACGACTTCATCACCGAGCTGTTCCGCACCCTCCCGCCCGGCCTTGCCGACCGGGCCCGTGTCCAGTTCTGCGGGCCCGCCGGCACCGACGCCGTCGAGGCGGCCCTCAAACTGGTCCGGGCCGCGACCGGCCGCGCCGGCATCCTCGCCTTCACCGGCGCCTACCACGGCATGACGGCCGGTGCCCTGGCCGCCTCCGGCGGCGCCCGCGACGTCCAGGTCGCCCGCCTGCCCTATCCCCAGGACTACCGCTGCCCCTTCGGCGTCGGCGGCCTGCACGGCGCCGAACTCGGCGTCCGCTGGACCGAGTCCCTGCTGGACGACCCCAAGTCCGGCGTCCCGCTGCCCGCCGGGATGATCCTCGAACCGGTCCAGGGCGAGGGCGGGGTGATCCCCGCTCCGGACGACTGGCTGCGCCGGATGCGTCAGCTCACGGCGGACCGGTCCATTCTGCTGATCGCCGACGAGGTGCAGACCGGTGTCGGCCGGACCGGCGCCTTCTGGGCCGTCGACCACAGCGGCGTCACCCCCGACGTCATGGTCCTGTCCAAGGCCATCGGCGGCAGCCTCCCGCTGGCCGTGATCGTCTACCGCGACGACCTCGACGTCTGGCAACCCGGCGCCCACGCGGGCACCTTCCGCGGCAACCAGCTCGCCATGGCCGCCGGCACCGCCACCCTGGCCTACGTCCGGGAGAACGGCCTCGCGGAACGGGCGAACCGTCTCGGCACCCGCATGCTGGACCAACTCAGCCGGTCCGTCGGCGAGTTCGCCTGCGTCGGAGACGTACGCGGACGCGGGCTGATGATCGGGCTCGAACTGGTGGATCCGGAAGGGGACCGAGCCGTGGGCGCAGGGCCCGCGGCCGGCGACCGTCGCGCGGCCCCGACCGGATGGGAGACCGCCCGCCCGCCGCTCCCCGCCGCACCCGAACTCGCCGTGGCCGTCCAGCGCGAGTGCCTCCAGCGGGGACTTATCGTCGAGCTCGGCGGCCGTCACGCGGCCGTCGTCCGGCTGCTGCCTCCCCTGACGATCAGCGACGAGCAGGCGGCGGCCGTCCTCGACCGCCTGACGGACGCGCTGGCAGCGGTGGCCCGCGACCACCAGGCCCACGGCCCACAGCAGCGACGACGCCAGAGCCCCGCCCAGCGCTCGGGCTGACCACCGGGGCCGCCTCGCCCGATCCCCGAGCCCGGCGAGTACCCCGGGGCCACAACCCAGGCCCATCTCAACCACCCCTTCACTCCGCGACGCCGACACCGGCCTCCAGCCACACCCCGACCACCCTCTCGATCGCGCCCGCCCCTCCGCGCCGACACGGCCTTCCACCAAGGCAGCCGCCGGCGACACGGAGGCGGGTGCGAGCGAGCGGACGACCGAGAGACCTCCGCACCCGACCCGCCCCGAGCCCCGAGGAGCCGTCATGAACGCCAGCCCCACCCCCGACGGCCGCTCCGGTGCCCCCGACGAACCGGGGGACTCCGGCGCCCCCTCCCCTCCCGCTCCGTTCGCGGAGTCGGTTCCGCAGCAGCGGAGGCGGAACGCCGACCTCACACGACGAACGCAGTCCGGCGCCGACCTCCTGGACCACCCCGATCCCCACACCGCGGCCCAGGTCGCAGCCGTGGACAACCTCCTGCGCTGCTGGGCACGCGAGACCGACCTCCCCGCTCCCGTCACCGGCACCCTTCACGTCCCGCTCCCCGCCAGCGGCACCTCCCTCATCGCTCCGATCCGCTACTGGTCCCCGACGGGCTGGCACCGCTTCGGACCGCCCCGCTTCGTCGACGCGCCCGAGACCGCCCCACCCGTCGACGCCGTGACTCTCGCGGCACTGCTCGCCAGGGAGAGTCCCGGCGACACCGGAGACAGCCCCGTCGGCACAGGGGCGAGTCCCGTCGGCACCGGAGAGAGTCCCGGCGACACCAGACAGAGGGCCGGTGGCACGGGCGGCACCACCCAAGCCCCGGAAACCGGCGCCGACCGGCACGGCGACGACGGTGACGCGGTGACCGGTGACCGGGTGACCGGTGACCTCGTGGCCAGGGTGGCCGACTCCCTCCGGCACACCGCCACCTTCATCCGCGACCGGCGCGAACACCCCGCCGACGGCCCCGATCTCTTCCTCAGCGCCGAGCAGGCGCTCCTCCTCGGACACCCCCTGCACCCGACCCCGAAGAGCCGGGAGGGCCTGACCGAGTCGGAGGTCCGCCTCTACTCTCCTGAGCTGCGCGGCTCCTTCCCCCTGCACTGGCTGACCATCGCCCCCTCCCTGCTCGCAACCGACTCGGCCTGGACCGAACGCGGCCGCCCCGTCCCGGCCGGCGACCTCATCCGACGTCTCGCCGGAACCGCTCTGTCCCTGCCCGACGGATACACCGCCCTGCCGCTGCACCCCTGGCAGGCCCGCGAGGTACGGCACCGCGAAGCCGTAGCCGCCCTGCTCGACTCCGGGCTCCTGCGCGACCTGGGCCCCCAGGGCCCCGCCTGGCATCCCACCTCCTCCGTACGAACCGCGCACCGGTCCGGCGCCCCCGCGATGCTCAAGCTGTCGCTGGGCCTGCGCATCACCAACTCCCGCCGCGAGAACCTGCGCAAGGAACTCGAACGCGGGGTCGAAGTACACCGGCTGCTGCGCTCCGGACTGTCCAAGCAGTGGCAGGCCGTGCACCCCGGCTTCGACATCGTGCGCGACCCGGCGTGGCTCGCCGTCGACGGCCCGGACGGCCTGCCGGTGCCCGGCCTCGACGTGGTGATCAGGCACAACCCGTTCGCCCCGGCCGACGACGCCGGCTGCGTCGCCGGACTCGTCTCCCCCCGGCCCGTCGCCGAGCCGGTGCCTGGTACTGCTGCCGCTGCCGCAGTCGATGCCGGTCAGATCATCGCGCCCATGCGGTCCCGGCTGGCCCGGCTCGTGGCCAGGCTCGCCGCACGCACCGGCCGACCCGGGGGAGCCGTCGCCGCCGAGTGGTTCCTGCGCTATCTGCAGCAGGTGGTCCGCCCTGTGCTGTGGCTGGACAGCGAGGCCGGCATCGCCCTGGAAGCCCACCAGCAGAACACGCTGGTCCTGCTGGACGACGACGGCTGGCCCGTGGGCGGCCGCTACCGTGACAACCAGGGCTACTACTTCCGCGAGTCCCGGCGCGGCGAACTCGACTCCCGGTTGCCCGGTGTCGGCGAGCGCAGCGACACCTTCGTCTCCGACGAGGTCACCGACGAACGCTTCGCCTACTACCTCGCCGTCAACAACGTGCTCGGCCTGATCGGCGCCTTCGGCTCCCAGCGCCTCGCCGACGAGCGACTGCTCCTCGCGGCATTCCGCCGCTTCCTCACCGGCCTGGTCACAGGTCCCACCGCGCTGCGCACCTCCCTGCCCGGCCACCTGCTCGACTCACCCGTGCTGCGCTGCAAGGCCAACCTGCTGACCCGGCTGCACGGCCTCGACGAACTCGTCGGCCCGGTGGACACCCAGTCCGTCTACGTCACCATCGCCAACCCCCTTCACTCGTAAGCCCATTCCGGGGCTCATTCAGCAACTCATTCAGAAGCCCATTCGTAAGCGCAGAGAGGAGCGCACCGTGCCTCCCACCAACGCGAGCGCTGCCACCGTCCCCGTCTCCGCCGAGCCCGACACCCGGGTCGGCTCCGCGAGCTGCGAGGACACGCTGGACCTTCGCCTGCCCGCCGAGTTCGTGGCCCGCTTCTCCAGAGGGACCGCCGACCTCCTCGACCTCATCCATACCTGGGGGCCGGTCGTCACCCCCGTCGGCTCCCTCCAGTTGGCGCCCGTGTGCATCGAGCGGGATCTGCCGCTCGTCCACGGCTGGATGAACGACCCCCCCGTCGCGAAGTACTGGGAACTGGCCGGACCCCGGGACCGGACAGAGAGCCACCTACGTGCCCAGTTCGACGGTGACGGCCGGAGCGTGCCATGCCTCGGAGTACTGGACGGCACCCCGATGAGCTACTGGGAGATCTACCGGGCGGACCTGGATCTACTTGCCCGTCACTATCCCGTCCGGCCCCACGACACCGGGATCCACCTGCTCCTCGGTGATGCCGGTGACCGGGGCCGGGGCTTGGGATCCGTCCTGATCAGAGCCGTGGCCGACCTCATCCTCGACCGGCGCCGCACGTGCGCACGCGTCGTAACGGAACCCGATCTTCGTAACACCCCCTCCGTCGCAGCGTTCCTGAGCGCCGGCTTTCGGTACGCCGCCGAGGTCGACCTGCCCGGCAAGCGGGCCGCCCTCATGATCCGTGACCGAGTCCTGCGCGATGTTCTGTAGCGCCAGGTGACTGTGCGCTCACATTGAGTACGAACGGCGAGGTCCGGGTGTTCCCGGCTTCCGGAAATTTCTCGGGCGCGGGGACGGGGTGGGCCGGGCGTCTGAGGGTCGGACCGGCGAGGGGGGCAGGGAAGGGGGCGGAGAGAGAGTAGGGAGACGGGGGGCGGAGAGTCAGACTTCTGCGTACCGGTGAGCCGCTGGGGAGCAGGGCCGCCGCTCCCGGCAGAGCGGCCGGGAAGCAGGTCCTCCGTCCCCCCGGGGAGCCGCCGGAATGCCGAACTCCGCGAATCAGCAGGCCGCCCGGATCCTGGGTCTCCGCAAACCATCGTCCCGCCCGAAACCCGGGCCTCTGCGAACCGGTGAGCCACTCAAGCCCCGGCCTCCGCAAACCCGCGCGCCCCCCGATATCCCGGGCGCGCGAACGCCACACGCGCCGCCCGCTCAGAGCCCCACGCCAAGCGCGCTCCTGCTGCCTCACCCCCGTGGCAACCCGCCAACCGCCACCGCCTGCCACCCACCGTCTGCCACCCACCGCCGTCCGCCACCCATCACCATCCGGCACCCATCACCCACCACCGCCCGCCACATCCCCGCCACCCATCCAGGAGCCCCGTCGTGATCCCGCCCCCTCTCCCCGCCTTGACCACCCGTTTGTCAGTGCCGGGCCGTAGGGTGGTCGGGCTATGACGAAGCCCTCCCTCCCCGATCTCCTGCATGCCGCTGTCACAGCCGTCGGCGGCACGGAGCGCCCCGGCCAGGTGACCATGGCCGAAGCGGTCGCCGAAGCGATCGACGACGGATCCCACCTGCTGGTCCAGGCCGGCACCGGCACCGGAAAGTCGCTCGGCTATCTCGTGCCCGCGCTCGCGCACGGGGAGCGTGTGGTCGTCGCGACCGCCACGCTCGCACTGCAGCGCCAGCTGGTGGAGCGCGACCTGCCGCGTACGGTCGACGCCCTGCACCCGCAGCTGCGGCGCCGCCCGGAGTTCGCGATGCTCAAGGGCCGCTCGAACTACCTGTGCCTGCACCGCCTGCACGAAGGCATGCCGCAGGACGAGGAGGACGGGCTGTTCGACCAGTTCGAGGCAGCCGCGCCCACGAGCAAGCTGGGTCAGGACCTGCTGCGGATGCGGGACTGGGCGGACGAGACGGAGAGCGGCGACCGGGACGATCTCACTCCGGGCGTGTCGGACCGTGCGTGGGCGCAGGTGTCGGTGTCGTCCAGGGAGTGCCTGGGCGCGTCGAAGTGCGCGTACGGCGCCGAGTGCTTCGCCGAGATGGCCCGTGAGCGCGCCAAGCTCGCCGAGGTCGTGGTCACGAACCACGCGTTGCTGGCCATCGACGCGATCGAGGGCGCCCCGGTGCTGCCCCAGCACGAGGTGCTGATCGTGGACGAGGCGCACGAACTCGTCTCCCGGGTCACCGGCGTCGCCACCGGTGAGCTGACGCCCGGCCAGGTCAACCGTGCCGTGCGCCGGGCCGCCAAGCTCGTCAACGAGAAGGCCGCCGACCAGTTGCAGACCGCCGCCGAGGGCTTCGAGCGGCTGATGGAGCTGGCGCTGCCGGGACGTCTGGAGGAGATCCCGGAGGACCTCGGATACGCCCTGATGGCGCTGCGGGACGCGGCCCGCACGGTCATCTCGGGCATCGGCGCGACACGCGACAAGTCGGTCCAGGACGAGGACGCCGTCCGCAAGCAGGCGCTGGCCTCGGTGGAGACGGTGCACGACGTGGCCGAGCGGGTGCTGAACGGCTCGGAGTGGGACGTCGTCTGGTACGAGCGTCACGACCGCTTCGGGGCGTCCCTGCGCATCGCCCCCATGTCGGTCTCGGGGCTGCTCAGGGAGAAGCTGTTCGCGGACCGCGCCGTCGTCCTCACCTCCGCGACCCTCAAGCTGGGCGGCGACTTCAACGGCGTCGGCGCCTCCCTGGGGCTAGGTCCCGAGGGCACGGAGGGCGAGGACCTGCCGAAGTGGAAGGGCGTCGACGTCGGCTCGCCGTTCGACTACCGCAAGCAGGGCATCCTGTACGTCGCCAAGCACCTCGCGCGCCCGGCGCGGGACGGGGATCGCGCCGACATGCTCGACGAGCTGACCGAGCTGGTCCAGGCGGCCGGCGGCCGTACCCTCGGGCTCTTCTCGTCCATGCGGGCCGCCCAGCTCGCCGCGGAAGAGCTGCGCTCCCGGATCCCCGAATACCCGATCCTGCTCCAGGGCGAGGAGACTCTGGGTGAGCTGATCAAGAACTTCGCGGCCGACCCCAGGACGTGCCTCTTCGGCACGCTCTCGCTGTGGCAGGGCGTCGACGTGCCGGGAGCCAGCTGTCAGCTGGTCGTCATGGACAAGATCCCGTTCCCGCGTCCCGACGACCCTTTGATGAGCGCGCGCCAGAAGGCGGTGGAGGACGCGGGTGGCAACGGCTTCATGGCGGTGGCCGCCACCCACGCGGCCCTGCTGATGGCGCAGGGCGCAGGCCGCCTCGTACGCGCTTCGGGGGACCGTGGCGTGGTCGCCGTACTGGACCAGCGGCTGGCCACCGCGCGGTACGGCGGGTATCTCAAGGCGTCGCTGCCGGACTTCTGGTTCACCACGGACCGCAATCAGGTCCGCAGGTCCCTCGCGGCGATCGACGCGGCGGCGCAGCAGGCCGAGGCGAAGTGATCGCGGGGGCGTGACCGGCGCCGGTCACGCCCCCGCGATGCGGAGGCGTCCGCGACGCCCCCAGGCATACGCAGGGCCCCGGAACCGGCGCAGGGGTTCCGGGGCCCGGTCAGGGAGCGGGCCGTGTCAGGCCCGTCCGCCGCGGCGGTCACACACGGCGCAGCACGGCGACGACCTTGCCGAGGATGGTGGCGTCGTCGCCGGGGATCGGCTCGTAGGCCGAGTTGTGCGGGAGGAGCCAGACGTGGCCGTC